>DASVDC010000001.1:0-39670 GCA_036381275.1 Pseudomonadales bacterium
ACCCCAGCATCTACATCTATACCCTTGCACTTGAGACATGCGACTGAACGCCGGCTGTCGAATTCGCGGCCACGTCAGACCCTACACGGTGCGGCCAGCAAACGCTTGACGTGCCCGATTATCGTTGGTGCGCTGTCGACGCCCGCTCCCACTCACGGAAGAATTCCCGAGTGCCCAACGCAAAGCAAAGTCATCCCTTGTGAGACTTTGTAAGCATCGCGAAGATCGACCTTTCAGTCTCTCGCTTGGATCGCCGTTCGATCTCGGGAGCCGGCTAGTCAATCCATCCGGTACGGACCAAGAGGGCTGGCGGCGTCAAAGCTGGATCATTACCGTGGGATCATCGACACCCGGCTCCGTGAGTTCGCGAGCTCGTCCGTTCAGCCCAGCCGAAGGTGGCGCTTATGTGAATGAGATGCCAGGAAGGCGGCTGATCGCCATGAAAGCGTCGTTCTGGTGACCATGCTGTTGCAGAGCGACGCCCTAGGCACCGCTACACCCCAATCGGGTATGTCAGCAGTCTCGTGCCGACAGGTTTCGGTTGGACTTCGCAATGGCGCCGCACCAGATCATCGCTGCGGAGTCCGACCGGGCGTCTTCGTTCGCATGCGCGCTACCGGGCAGCGCGAACAACCAAAGGAAGACGGCCGCGTTCTGGTGTCGAACCTCGACAAAGTCGGCCGCGTCGTTCGCGCCGTCGGAAAAGTGGTTGTGCGCCCTGAAACCCAGCAAGTCGTTCACGTCCTTGAACGCTACGATCCTCAGCTTGGGCGCCTCCTTCCGGACTTCCCGCGCGAACGTCAGAAAGTCCGGATCGGCGGGCCTCAGGTCACGACCGCTCGTGAGTGCGAGGAGCGGAGATATCCTGCATCTCGGATCTTGCAATACGAAGACGCAGTAAACCGAATCTCGCGCCGTGATGCCGCGGAAATCCGTCGCTTCGATTCGAGAGAGCCCCAATAGCGGAAGCTGATTTGCGAGGAGGAAGACCTCTCCCAGAGACCTGGTCAGTGCTCGCTTGACCTGAATGCCGGCATAAGCTTCCTTCAACTCCTCGTCGGACGACTGCGAGACCTCCGACGGTGTATGCGGGAGCAGCTCCTTCACAGCGGCCGCCGTGAACCTCGTCAACGGCTGCCGCCCGTTGGCGACTGCATCGGCTACGTCGGCGGCGTACAGCCGCGATTGCAGGACATCCATTTCGTCGGTCGGCAGCAAGGTGTCGAATACCATGCGGCTGCCCAGGCTCTTGGCGACCAGCCGGAAGTCCAGTTTGGAGATGCGATCGATACGTTCTGCGTCGCCCGGATCGGGTACGAGGTCTCGTGATCGGCAGACGGCTGAGTTGAATTCGTTCTCATTGGTTGAGCTACGCGATAGCTCGTGGCGAATCGCCATGCAGATTGCCGCCTGCAGGCCGGCGCGCATCAGCGCACCCACATTTCCTGCGTACAGCGTGGCATCGGAGAAGCCGTCGACCACGACCAGGTCCTTCAAACGGCGATTGAGGCGAGCCATCAACCACTTGTGAGGCTCCTTCTTGTCGCAGCGATCGTCGTCCCTCTCACACGAGAGGCCGTAGTTCTTCTGAATCGTCTGCGCATCCTCATGCCAGTAATACGAGTACAGTGTGACGGATCTCGTGTCGCCGATCCTGAACGTTCGAACGCGCAACCTGCCGAACTTCGTCTTGACGCACTCGTCGGGTTGCGAGGCGCAATCGAGGCCCTCCCCTCGGAGCACCCAAGGTCTGGGAAGAAGGACTTCGACTTCCTTGATGCCTGGCGACCAAGTTCCTAGGCGAGGACCGCGTTCGATGAGGTTTTCGTCGAAATTGGAGGGTGTGTCCCCCATTCCGTGGACATACAGGACGGCGGCATGGTCGTTTACACCCCGCGCGAGTCCGTTGAACGGCACGTCCGCGATCGGGCCGTCGCCCTCCATCCGGGCATGTCCCGTGAAGCTCGTACAGCCCGCTGTCATGATGACGATCGCTACGGAAGCAATGGCAGTGCAGATTCCGGGACGCTTTCCGGTCCCTCCACGCAATGAAGTCATTCTTTCCATCTCTCAATCAAGGGACATCGTCTCCGAAGAGCGCAGTCGTCTGGAGCCCGCGAACCATCCCCAGTCGGATGCCATCGCCTTCCAACGATCGCCGCAGGAAATCGAGGGCGACCGGCACGCTGTCGCTCACGCGACTCGCGGGAGGCAGGTTCCCGCTAAGCCGCTTGAAGAAGTTGTCCCAGTGGATGGGGACGACGAGTTTCGGCTCTACGGCTTGAACCGTGTGACGATAGAAAGCTTCCCGAAACTCGGCAGACTGTTTCCCCAGCCGGCCGATGCCCAGAAACAGGATGTCGGCCTCGACTCCGTCGAGGAAATCTTCGACGTAGTTGGCCCCCGGCTTCACCAGAATCGAGCGTTTGCCGTGCCTGATCAGGATGTCGTAGGTACCGCCCTCGCTGTATTCGCAGAATCGCGCGGGTTGAGATAGCGGTTCCTCCACTACGGTGCCGATGTCGTTGAACAAGAACGTCGGTGGCGAGTGCTTCGAAGGAAGCGCGGTCACTTCAAAATGGCCGACGGGGATTCGAACGCCAGGCCGGAAGATTTGGACGTGGTCTTCGGCCATTCCGCCACCAAGGCCAATCTGGCGAGTGGACTCCGATCCCCACAGGATGACCGGCTCTGTCGACGCCGATCCAATCGCCTCTACGGCCTTGATGATGGCAACTGCATCGAGTGCATGATCGTAGTGCGAATGTGTTATGAACACCGCCTTGAGTCTGTTGATCCCTTTGCGGCGGACGATGTGCTCGATGAGCGCGTTGTCGCTTTGAAGGCGGCCAAAGGCCACCGCCAGCACTCCCGGACGTGTCACGAAGGCGTCTACCAGGATCTGGGTCTCGCCATCGTCAAAGAGAAGCGTGCTCGTTCCCAGAAAGGTAACGTTGATTTCCGATCCGCGGGGACCGTCCTTGCTCTGTGGCAGGTCATAGCGGCTGTACTCGTCGAAATCGGGAACCGAGCCAAGATGACCGCCACATGAGCAAGAACAAAGTATGATCCAGGAGACGACACTCAGGATCGCGGGCTTCGCCAGGACGTAGCCGTAGTGCACCAGGACCTTCATGCCGCTCCACGCGCCGATTCGCGAACAGGTGCGCAGACGTATCCGGCCTCCCCCAAAGCCCTGATCCCCCCGGTTGGCCAAGACTCGGCATCCGAGACGGCTGCTCGATGCTCGAGGCGACTCACGAGCCTCCCGTCCGCTCGCCCAATCGTCCCGCCGAAGGCAGCTTCTCGCAAGAGACCCGAGATCTCTGTTGACCAGCCCTGCTCCGTTGACTTCCTTATTTTCAGACATGCACGGCAGGCCCCGCGGTTGAGGGAAACTGCCGCACAATTCTTGATCTCGAAGGAGTAGTGGTAGCCCCGGCAGGAATCGAACCTGCATTTGCCGCTTAGGAGGCGGCCGTTCTATCCATTGAACTACGAGGCCATGGCCGGCCATTCTACCTGACCCTGGCCCGATTCCCAGGCGCCAGGCGCTGAGCGCCGCAAAAGCCTGGCTCCTTAGCATCTGCTATAGTCGGCCGGCCGCCGGAACCGATCGGCTCGGACCATGCCTTCGCTACTTCGGTTCTCGATCGCAATGCTTACCGTGGCCGTCGTCGGCTGCACCAACGCGCCGATCCCGCCCATGGCGGACCCTCATCCCGAAGCCTCACATCCTGGAAGACCGTATCCGGACGAAGTGGAACCCGCACCGCTCATCGGCTCGTTCTGGCGGCTCACCGAGCTCGTCGGCGGCGACGGCTTCCGGGTGAACCCGCGCTTTCGCGCGCACCTGGTGCTCGATGAAGATCGGGTGACCGGCTCGAGTGGCTGCAACCGTCTGATTGGCCGCTTCACCGCCGAAGGCGACACGCTCCGCTTCCGCGATCTCGGCGGCACGCGGATGGCGTGTGAGGCCGACGCCATGGAGCTCGAACGACGGTTCCTCGCCGCGCTCGAGACCGTCTCAGGCTACACAATCACCGGAGAGCAACTGGTGCTGAACGGCCCGAACGGGCCACTGGCGCGATTCGAGCGCTATCTGGAATGAAGCGGAGACAGGATGGCGCGCCCGGAGAGATTCGAACTCCCGACCTTCTGGTTCGTAGCCAGACGCTCTATCCAACTGAGCTACGGGCGCGGAAAGGCGCGCTATTATCTGGAAGCGTCCCGGAGAGGTCAACCGAACCCGCGCCGCCCGCTCGCCACCCCGACCTCGGTGGCAAAGCCGAACGCCCTCTGCAATGATCGCCCCTATGAACGACCAGGGCGACCCGCAGGAGAAGAAGTTCCACGGCTGGCGGCTGCTGGCCGTGATCGCCGGCGTCGTCGTGCTGCTCGCGCTCATCAGCTTCGTGGTGGACTGGATGGTGATCGGACCGCTGGAGGGGCGGGTGTTCTGAGGTCGATGGCGGCCTGATTCGCGGCCGGAGGCCGCTCCCACAGGTCAGCCGCTCTCACAGGTCAAGGCCCCTCCTTCGCCGATTGGGCCCCTCGCGACTGCTCGGCTACCAGCTGTTGCGCAGCTCGCGCAGCCGCAGAAACACCTCCTTGGGCGACGGCTGATCCGGCAGATCCGGGAACGTCTTGCGCAGCTCGGCGATCACGGTCGGGCTCGTGAGCCGGAAGAAGGTGTTGATTTCCTTCTCGAGGGCCAGCGTCGTGACCAGCGCATGGTCCGGGTCGTGCTCCGCCTCGAGCTGCGCGAGCAGCTCACGCGCACGCGCGTTGTCCGGTTCGCGGTCGAGCGTGAAGCGCAGGTTGTTGGTGATGTAGTCGTGGCCGGGGTAGATGCGAGTTTCGTCCGGCAGCTTCGCGAGCTGGTTGACGAACGTCTCGTAGAGCTCGTGCGGATGGCCGCCGTTGTGGCAGTTGCCGGCGCCGGCATTGAACAGCGTGTCGCCGGAGATCAGCGCCGGTGAATCCGTCTTCGACAGCACGCAGACGTGACTCATCGTGTGTCCCGGCGTGTCGAGCGCGAGCAGCTCCACCGTCCGGCCGACGCGAATCACTTCGCCCGCGGCGAGCCCTCGGTCGACACCCGGAATCCGGCCCGCGGCGTTCCGGTGCGCGAGCAGCTTCGCGCCGGTGGCCTCGATCATCGCCCGGTTGCCGCCGGTGTGATCGCCGTGCTCGTGGGTGTTCAGCACCTGGGTGATTTCCCAGCCCTTCGCCTTGGCCCGCTCCAGACATTTCGCGTGATCCAGCGGATCCACCGCCAGCGCCTCGCCCGTCTCCGGGCAGACGATCAGATAGTTGAAGTTGCGGTAGGCGTTACCGGTCCAGATCTGCTCGACGATCATCGCGCCCTCCTCGTCCGTTTCGTGACGGCCCGGCCGGTTTGCACGCGCCCCGCCCGCCAATAAAATTCGCGCTCCTTTCACGGGCGGGATCGGGTCATGACGGGCATCCTTCGAGCCGCCGTCGCTGCTTCCATTATGACTCTCGCGGCCGGGAATCTACAGGCCGATGTGGTACACCTGTCGGACGGCAGCCGAATCGTCGGAACGCTCGAGCAGCTCGCCGGGGATACGGCCACGCTGAGCGGCACGTTCGCCGGGGTGCTGAAGATCCCCCGCAGCGCCATCGTGCACATCGAGACCGAGACGCCGGTGTTCGTCGAGGTGAACGAAGGTGAGTACGTGAGCGGTCGAATCGAATCCCCCGCCGAGGAGCAGGTGGTGGTACATCCCGAGGAAGCGCCGCCCCTCGTTGTCGAGCTCGATCAGGTGAACGGCCTGTACCGCGAAGACCCGCTGATTCTCGAGCAGCGCGCGCGGGCGCTCGAGCTCGGCGCGACCGCCAACGTCGGCATGACCCTCACCAGCGGCAACTCCGAAACCGAGAACCTGCACGTCGACGGCCAGTTCATCGCCCGCAACGACCGCAGTCGCTACACCGTCTCCGGCGAATACACCCAGGAGGAATCGCGCGACGTGCTGGTCAAGCGGAACTGGGCCAGCCTGCTGAAGTACGACTATTTCGTCGCCGACAAGTGGTTCTGGTTCAACAGCGCGACCTTCGAGGGCGACGAATTCGCGGACCTCGAGCTGCGCACCGGCCTCGCCGCCGGATTCGGCTATCAGTTCATCGACACCGAGTACGCCTCGCTGTCGCTGGAGATCGGCCCCAGCTACGTGCACGAGAACTTCTACGTCGAGGAGAACTCGAGCTATCTCGGCTCGCGCTGGGCGCTGCGGTACGACCAGAAGCTCTGGTGGGATCTGACCTACTTTCTGTACAACGAGGGCGTTCTGGGGCTCGAGGACACCGACGATCTGACCACGAAGACCCGCAGCGGGCTGCGCCTCGATCTGACCGAACGGGTCATCGCGCGGGTGCAGACGGCCATCGACTGGGACCGCTCGCCGCCCGAGGACGCGGAAAGCACCGATTTCGAGCACACCCTGACCATCGGCTATCGGTTCTGACACCGCCGGGGGCGCCCGGACACCGGCCGTTCCGGCCTCAATCAGCGTTGCCGCGGCCCCGGGCGTAATGACGGCGGGCCTTCATCCGATTACCGCACACGCGCATGTCGCACCAGCGTCGGCTGCGGTTGCGCGAGGCGTCGTAGAACAACCACAGACAGCCGGGCGCTTCGCAGAGCCGCACGCGCGCGCGCTCCTGCTCGGTCGTCAGGAGCTGCACCGACGCGTGCACGATGCCGCCGAGGAAACCGTCGAGGCTTTCCCCATCGTCGCGCCAGCCGAGCGCCAGATCGGCGCCGATGCACAGGCGGCCGAGCTCCCGGTTCAGCCGCTGCAGATCGCGCGGCGTCGGCCGCTCTTCGCGCGCGACGGCGGCAAAGATCTCGTAGGTCGCGTCCCGAAGCACCCGTGCCCGATCGAGCGCGCGCCCGGCCGCATCCGGGTCGCGGCGCGCGCCGCGCAGCAGCGTGGCGGCACGGGCACCGGAGATCAGATTCGTCTGCCGCGCGAACGACACCACGTCGGCATACGCCGCCAGACGATCGATCGGCCGGTCGCTGCCGCGATCACTCACCGTGTTCGCGAAGTCGAGCGCGAGGTGTCCGCCGCAGGTGTCGAATAGCCATGCCATCGGGGCATTCTACAGTAACCCCTCATAGGGTGCTTTACAGGTTAGTGTCTAACCGCCTAGCATTGATTCGACGGTTAGGTACACCAAACCCCCAACAGCGATTCCAGTGGAGGCGACCATGACGAAAGCCAGACTCCAGACCGTGGTCATCGATTGCCAGACCGAAAACATCCAGAAGGCCGTGTCGTTCTGGAGCCAGGCGATGAACCTCGAGGCCGCCCCGGAGAGTCCTCCCGACGGCCGTTACTGGACGCTGCGCGGCGGCGACATCAACGTGCTCATCCAGCGGGTGGAGTGGCCGTCGAGCTACCACCTCGACATCGAGGCCGACGACGTCGACGCCGAAGCCGATCGGCTCGAAGCGCTGGGTGCGGTGCGCAAACGCAAGCAGGACTCCTGGTGGGTGATGCGGGCGCCGACGGGCCACGATTTCTGCATCGTGCCCCGCCGCTGAGCCGCTCAGTCCGGCGGCACGCCGCGTGCCGCCAGCAGCGACCAGAGTGCGGTCGCGCCCTGATCGGCGTGGAACTGCTCGGCGCAGAGGCCGACCTGCCGCGCCGCAGCCACGTTGTCGGGATGGTCGTCGAGGAACAGCACCTGCGACGGCGGCAGCGCCAGGTTCGCCAGCGCCGAGCGAAAGAATCCGGCGGAAGGCTTGGCATGGCCGAGCTCACAGGAATAGAACAGGTGGTCGAACGCGCTGCGATAGCCGAGCCGCTCACTCATGTAGGCGGCGCGGTAGGATTGCTGGTTGGTCGCCAGTCCGGTGATCAGCCCCCTCGCTCGCAGCCGCCGCGCCACCGCGAGCACGTCATCCACCGGATCGATCAGGGTCCAGACGCGCAGCGCCTCCTCGACATCCGAACCGCACCCGAAGGTCTCGAGCGCCTCGGCGAGCGCCGAGCGGAAATCGCCCGCGCCGGTCAAACAGGGCCGCTCGGCGGCGAAAACCGCGGCGCAGAACGCGTCGGCGCTCGCCGGATCGGGACTGAGCGCGGCGAGCGCGTCGCGCCACCCCGGCGCGGCGCGTTGCACCACGCCGTCGGCATCGAACAGCACCGCCCGTATCGAATGATTTCGCACCGCACCACCTCCGGAGAGGGCCGATCATAGCCCGCCCCGGCGGCACGGTCAGGACTGTGGGACCGAAGCCGGATCCCAGAGGTAGTTCCAGGTCTCGCTGACTCGCCGCCCACGGAGCGTCAGGAACAGGCGCATGTTCACCTTCTGTTCCACGTCTGCCGGCGTCAGCTTGAACGCGACGCGCCAGACTTCTCCGTGGGGCAGCTTAGAGACCGTCACGTCGCGCGCCTCGCCCCGGTCCACGGCGAGCTCGGCCTTCACCGGCTGCGCGCCCGACAGCCCGATCAACTCACCGCCCTGAAAGTCGATCACGAACTGGCGCAGGCTCCGCGGCGGCCGCTCCCGGGCCCCCGGAATCCAACCCCAGCCGTTGCGCGTACCGATCACCGTTGCGAGGTTGTCCGGGTTCGGCATCGAGCTGAAGGTCTTCAGGGTGTAATCGAAGGCCAGCGTCTGCCCGGCTTTGAACGGCTCGTCGTTGACCCAGAACGCGACGATGTTGTCGTTGGTCTCGTCCGCACTCGGGATTTCCACGATGTGCACGGAGCCCTTCCCCCAGTCGCCGCCGGTGGGCTCGACCCAGATGCTCGGCCGCCGGTGATAGCTCGCCTCGGGATCCTGGTAGCTGTCGAACGAGCGGTCGCGCTGCGCCAGACCGAAGCCGGCCAGCTTCACGTCGAGCAGCGCGCTCACCTGCAGCGACGGCGGATTGACCAGCGGGCGCCAGATCCATTCACCCGCGCCGGTGTGGTGCATCACGCCGTCCGAGTCGTGCACCTCGGGGCGGTAGTCGTCGACGGGGCGCACGCTGTTCTCGCCCCAGGCGAACATGCTGGTGAGCGGCGCGACGCCGAGCTTCTGCACGTCGCTGCGCGCGAACAGCCGCGAGCGCACCTCGAGCACCGTGTCGACGTTGGAATAGAGCACGTAGTGGTAGGCGCCGGTGACGGATTCGCTGTCGAGCAGCGCGTAGAACTCCATTCGATTGGTGTTGGGCGGCGGCTTCACCAGCCAGAATTCGGTGAAGCGCGGAAACTCCTCGCCCGACGGCAGCGCCGTATCCACCGCGAGACCGCGCGCGGACAGTCCGTAGTGCTGGCCCCGCCCCACCATCCGGAAATACGAGGCGCCGAGAAACGCGATCAGCTCGTCATTGTAGTTCGGATCGTGCACCGGATAGTGCACGCGGAAGCCGGCGAAACCCAGGTCCGGCGGCAGGTTGAGCGCGCCGTGGCCGCCGTAGTGGAACATTCCGCTGTCGAACGGGATCTGACGCACCTGCCCGTCGGCCACCTCGTGAATCGTGACGGGATGCCGATACAGGAAACCGGGATGGAAGAACTCGACCGTGAACGGCGTTCCGCTGCCCCAGAGCGCGCGCTCCTTACGGAAGCGGATGTCGCGATAGCCCTGATAGTCGAGCCGGTCGAGCGCATCCGGCAGATCCGGCTCCCCACCGCCGGTATAGGGCTTGGACGCCAGCTCGCGGGCCTTCGCGACGATCTGATCGAACAGCGCCGGCTCCGCCGCGTCGGCGGACAGGCACACGGCGCCGAGCAGAATCCCTGCAATCCAGTGTCGGGTCAACGTTCGAGTCTCCCTCCGAAGCGGTGACGTGGTGCGGCTGCCGCGCACGCGAGGCGCGCGGCGGGACGGCCGATTCAGCGGCCCGGTTTATGCAATCTGCATGCCTTCTCCGACCGCAACCGCAGCCGCATGGCTGTACTCGCGCAGGCGGCGCGTGGTCTCGCCTGTTACACGCGCGATCAGCTCCCGGTCGGCATCGGACAGATCCGGCGTGTAGTAATCGGGGAAGCGCACGCGCTCGGCCGCGCGGCGGGTGAGCTCGGCAGACGGCGTGAGCGCACAGTGTTCGAACAGGATCTCTGCGGTGCGCGCCGGCTCCCGGCACAGCGCCTCGTACGGCAACAGCAGCGTCGCCGCGGCCAGCTCCGGATGCGCCTCCAGCCGGTCGATCACGAACCCGTAAATCATCGACCAGTACCGGGCCCAGCCCTCCACTTCGCGGCCGTCCTGCCAGCACGTGAGAACGCTCGCGACCGCCGCGTCGTCACCGGTGTGGATCACGCGCCGATCGAGGCCGAACTCGAAGTGACCCGCCCGCTGCAGGTGCGCCAGCGCACGCGCATTGTCCGCCTGCCCGGCGAGAAAGAGCTTCTGCTGCTTGATCAGCGAGGCCACGTGCCAGTAGGGGTTGCGCACCGGAACGACGAAACGCGCGTCCGGGAACAGGCGCAGCAGGTACTCGAGACGCGTCACGTTGTAGTTGCCCTTCGAGACGTAACGGGAGCCGCCACGCAGCATCAGGAGCTTCCGAATGTGGTCGCGGTAGAACGCCTCGAACTCCGGATGCTGCGTCGACCCGTCCAGCACGCTGGTGCGTCCCGTCTCGTGCAGGTGCGGGAAGAACGACATCCACAGCACTTCCTCGAACGCCTCGGGGCTGTCCCGGGTGATCATGATCCCGTCGCGGTGCGCCCGTTCCCTGGGTGCACCGGGGTCACGCGCGGCATGGTCGAGAAATCGATTCCACAGCACCGGCACGTGCAGCAGCGGAAAATCCCGGTAACGGTGGGTAACCACGTCAGGATGCCAGTCGAGGATCTCGAGCAACAGCGTGCTTCCGGAGCGGGCGAGACCGGCGACGTATACGGGCCGATCCACCGGTCCCAGGCGATCCTCGAGCAGCCGGGTCTCGAAGCGCCCGAGACGTTTCAGGAGGCCGTCGCAGCGCGCGGCCGCGCCGCTCAACAGATGGGTGAGGCGATCGACGGAAAAGTCGTCGCCCGCAGCCCGCGAGATGGGCACGTCCTTACTGCTCCCGTGAAGCGTGCGATCCGGAGGTCTTCGGCGCGCCTTCGCTCATCTCACCCGCCGCCTCGAGCGCCTGCTGGCGGCGCCGTCGCCAGCGACGGATCGGCCAAAGCACCAGGAATGCCATCGCGGCCAGCACCGCGACCAGCAGGCCCCACAACGCGGAGAGCAGCGTCAGGCCTGCCCCCGGGCCCACATAAGCCAGTGCCGGCGCGCTGGCCAGCGCCATCAGGACGGTCAGAACAATCCTCGTCATCTGCTCGTCTCCTCAGTCGAAACGCCGCCCGACACCACGATCAGCGGCGTACAACCGAGGCAGCAACTTCCGGGCCAAGCCTCGGGGCGCTGTAGGCCCTTGTGGGAGCGGCCTCCGGCCGCGAACAGGTGGATTCTGCGGCCGGGGCGCGCTGCCCCGGCCTGTCGCCCCGCCGCGACGCCTCCGGCAGATTCTGGAAAACCTCTCCCTCCGACAAGTGCCTTTTCAGATAGCGGGTATTCCTCAGAGAAAACGTGAACCGCCATCACTAAACGGCTAATTTCCATCACTTTTCCATTTTCTGCCCCGGGTCCTTCCAACTCGCTGTGCTGTACTTCCAGCGGGACCGAGGTAGGTGGGAATTCGTTGTACTCACGCGTGATCGGAGCGCTCGCGGCGCTCGTGCTGTATTCGTCCGTGGCGCCGGCCTGGGCCATCAACCGAGGCCCGGGCGCGGATCTGGAACCGGTCGACCGGGCGGTGAGCTTCACCGCCGCGGACGTCGCGGTCCATTCCTTCTACAAGCGTCGCATCCAGGACAACGGTGCGCTCCAGGACCCGCTCGAGCAGCAGCTGTGGGGGATCACCGCGGACTCGAACCTTCCGATCTGGGCGGCGCACGCGCAGCTCGAGTATTCGGTCTGGCTGCCGGATGCGCGGACCGCGCCGGCGTCCGATCCGGCGAGCAATCGGCTGATCCGGCTGCGGGTCAACGACCACGTCGGCGTGTTCGACTACGGCGCCAGCGTGTTCTCGGTGGGTGATGCGTTCGCGACCCACGAGGTCACCCGGGAGCGCCTGATTGCCGGCGGTCTGCCCGGCGTCGGCGACGGCGCCGAGCTGTGGCTGACGGGCCGGGTGCCGAAGCTCGGTGTCAGGCCCAGCTACCGCCGGCTGGAGAAGGTCCAGGGCACCACCAATCTGGTGAACGAGACGTTCGGTCTGGCGTTCGACCACGGCGTCGGCGGCAAGTCGCGCCTGATGTACCTGCTCGAATCCACCGACGTCTCCACCTGGTTCGAGGAAGCGGCCGCCGGCAACCAGCGGCAGTCGGCCGCCGCCACCATCCGGATTCAGAACCCGGGCTGGAACGTCTACTTCCGGAACTCGATCTTCGACCACGAAGCCGACAACGGGCCCGGCGAATCCGGCTCGCTGTGGGAGGTCGGCGGGACGCTGAACGTGATCCAAGGTCTGACCGTGACGCCGCTGGTGAACGAGCTGGTGCGCGATGTCGGCACGGCGGATCTGCGCACCAGCACCGCCGGCCTGACGCTGCACACCTCCTGGATCGATCCGGTCGATCTGAACCTGAACCTGCAATGCAACCGCCGCGACAACCTCGACGGCACACGCTTCGAGAGCACCAGCGCACGGCTGAATCTGCGCACGCCGCTGCGCTTCTGGGAGCACTCGCCCGCCCGGCTGATGATGACCGCCACGGTCGGCTACCAGGGCATGGCGGGTCTCGCGAATCCGGTGCCGGAAGAAGGGCTGTCGTTTCAGGTGACCTTCGAGTTCAACCCCGGCCTGTAACTGATTCTGTTCTGTGGGAGCGGCCTCCGGCCGCGAATTCCGTGAGCCATTCGCGGCCGGAGGCCGCTCCCACGGCTCAGAACCGGATGTGCTGCTCGAAGCGGGCAACCGCCGCTTCCCAGCACGCGATCGTGGTCTCGAAATTGCGCGCGGTGACTCCACCGTCGAGATTCCAGGCGAGCTCGAGCCAGGGATCGTCCACGTCGTCGCGGAACGCCCGGCCGACCAGCTCGGTGGCGTTCCACTCGTTGATACGCTCGAGATCGAGCCCATCCGCCAGATCGTAGCCGACGCGGAACAGCACGAAATTGCAGCTGTCGTGCCGGGCCTCGTCGCAGCCGTAGAACAGGATCGCGAATCGCGTTCCGCCAACCTCGGAGCGGATGAGCGGGTCGCCCACCTCGTCGGTGTCGAGCTGCGCCGGGTGGCCGAGCCCGCGCAGAATGGAAATCATCCGTGCGGGATCCGCCGCGTCCACCAGCTCGTCCGCAGAGGCGGCCGGCGCGAAGAGTGTGACAGAGGACGCGAGCGCCGCGGTCAGCGCCGCGCCGGCCAGGGGAATACGCATCGGGGGCTCCAGCGAATCGTCGGTTGGCTACTTCTCAGCGTAGTCGCGATTCGGGCGGCCGCCGGTGCGGAGCCGGTCGAACGTCGGGCTCAGCGGTCGTCGGCGAGATACGCCGCACAGCGCGCGATGTTCTGCACGTGCACCTCGCGCATCTCCTCGAGGTCGCGACGGAGCTCCATGTCGAGCGTGCGCCCGAGCAGATCGTCGAGCATGTCCACCACGGCCTTCTGGCCCCGGTCGAGCAGTCGCAGCCGAGCCTGCGGATCGGGCCGCGACAGGAGCTTCTCGTAGAACACGCCGGTGGCGCGACTCGGCGTGCCGCCGAGCCGCTCGATGTGGCGGGTCAGCATCGCGCAGAAGCGCGCTTCGTCGCGGCCTACCTCGGCCAGCAGCTCGCCGAGTGGGCCGTCGCCGAAATCCGCCCGGGTGTCGCGCAGCCCCCGTGCGCCCGCCCGCTCCCCCTCGAGCAGCGTGTCGAGGCGCGTCAGAACGTATTCCCGATCCATCCCGGCGAAGCCGGCGCCTTCCAGCTCGTGCTGGAAGCAGGGGGGTGAGGCGTAGTCGCGAAAATCGTCCTCGTTCATCTCGGGCTGCTCCGGCGGACCGGACCCACTGTACCGCATTCCCGCCGCGGCCGCAGGTGATCCGGTGGACCGACGACAGTCAAAAGTCCGTCACATCATGCCGACAAGAACCCGCCGCGGAACGGGCGACAATGGCGACGCGCTGACGATCCGGTGGCGCACCGGAAGTGGAGTCGACATGAAGACCACCATCACGATCGAACACAACGACATCAAGATCGCTTTCGCTCCCGAGAGCGAGCTGGAGCGTCTGTCCATCCAGGAGCTCGGTGACGACATCAGCATCTCTCGGAGCCATCAGAGCCTGGTGCTGCGGCCGCGCCGCAACCCCGTCCGACGGATCGCGGAGGTGGGCGAGCGCGAGCTGAACGCGGAAGGCTGACACCCCTGCCCTGGCCTCGGGGCCGGCTGGACCGCCGGCCCACGACCCTCCCCCGATTGAAAAAGTTCCCGCGCGACCCCATCACTCTGGCGCGGCTCGCCCGGTGCCGCACGCTTCGGCAGCCGCTGATCGGACGACCGCCAGGTCATGGAAGGATTGACGAGGTGTCGCAGCAATGAAGATCGCCCAGATTGCACCCCTTTACGAATCGGTCCCGCCACGGCTGTACGGTGGCACGGAACGCATCGTCGGCTACCTGTCCGACGCGCTGGTCGAGCTCGGCCACGACGTCACGGTGTTCGCGGCCGCTGGCAATGCGACGAAGGCGGAGCTGGTCCCGGCGCGGGATCAGGCGTTGCGCCTCGATCCGCACCCGCTGAAATCGGACCTGGGGGCCCACCTGATCCTGCTGGACGAAGTGCGCCGGCGGGCGGACGAGTTCGACGTGCTCCACTTCCACACGGACCTGCTGCACTTCCCGATGTTCGAAGACCTGGCGCCGCGTTCTCTGACCACGCTGCACGGCCGCCTGGATCTGAAGGATCTGCCCGGCGTCTATGCCCGGTGGCCCCAGTTCCCGCTCGCTTCGATCTCCAACAACCAGCGCACCCCGCTGCCGTTCGCCAACTGGGTGGCGACGGTGCCCCACGGGCTGCCGACGGATCTTTACCGGCCGGTACGCCGGCCGACGGGCGACTACCTCGCCTTTCTCGGGCGCATCTGTCCGGAGAAGCGGCCTGACCGAGCCATCGCGATCGCGCGCCGGGTCGGGCTGCCGCTCAAGATCGCGGCGAAAGTCGATGCGGCCGACGAGGTCTGGTTCCGCCGCGTGATCGAGCCGCAGCTCGATGACCCCACGATCGAGTTCCTCGGCGAAGTGAACGACGCCCGGAAGAACGACCTGCTCGGCAACGCCCGGGCACTGCTGTTCCCGATCGACTGGCCGGAGCCGTTCGGGCTCGTGATGATCGAATCGCTCGCCTGCGGGACCCCGGTGGTCGCCTGGAACTGCGGCTCGGTGCCGGAGGTGCTGGAGGATGGTCTCACCGGTGCGATCGTCGACTCCGAGGACGAAGCCGTCGCTGCGGTCGAGCGGGTCGCTACCTTCGATCGGGCGCGCATCCGCGCGGAATTCGAGCACCGCTTCTCCGCGACCGTGATGGCGCGCCGGTACCTCGAGATCTACGGCTCGCTTCTCGAGGAGGCGCGCGTCAGCCCGCTGCAGCGCCGGTTCGGCTGACGCGTTTCGCGCGCCAGGGTCTACCCGATCGGGTCGTGATCACGGGAGAGTGACTCCATCGGGCATTCCGCGACGTACGGCCGCTTGGCCCTGCCCCTGCCGTAGGAGCGATCTCGGATCGGACCATGCATCGCCGGATTGGGGGGAATGATCAAACACATGGACGCACACAAGCGGGAGCTGCGCCACAACCACGGCGAAGGCAGACGGCGGGGCCACTGACTTCTCACTCAGCACTCATGCCGCACCGGCCTGCTGGCGGAACTCCGTGATCAGCCGGTACGCGGCCGTGATTTCTCGGGTTCGCTCCTCGGCGATCTCGCGCATGCTCTCCGGCAGTCCGCGGCCGGCCAGCTTGTCCGGATGGTTCTCGCTCATCAGCTTGCGGTAGGCGCGCTTGATCTGCGCGTCGCTCGCGGACGGATCGACGCCGAGCGCTCGATAGGCGTCGGCGAGTTGCGACGCCGGCGCGGCGGATGCGGAAGCCGACGGGCCGCCAGCCGCCGTGCGCAGCATCGCGATGAGCCGCGCGACCTCTCCTTCCGGCAGCCCGAGGCGGCGCGTCATGCGCACCAGCAGCGCGTGCTCCGCCGGGTGGATCCGTCCGTCGGCAGCGATCGCCATGAGCTGCACCTGCAGGAACAGGTTCAGCAGCAGCGGCCGGCCGCGGCACACCTGCGCGAGTCGCGCCATCTCGGCGTCGAGATCGAAATCCGGCTGTTTGCCGCGATTGAAGGCGGCCTTCGCGGCCTCCCGCTGCGCATCGTCGAGCCGCATGCGCTCGAACAGCGCCTCCGCCGCGCGGATCTCGTCACGGGTGACACGCTCGTCCGCCTTGCACAGCGCCCCCATCGCCGCGAACGTCGACTCGAGTAGCTGGGCCTGTACCTGCGCGAGATTGGCGAAGATCAGCCTCGGCAGCGCCAGCCCGACCGCGTAGCCGATGATCAGCCCGACGATCAGCCCTTTCAGACCGCCGAGCAGCAGGCCGATCAGGCCGAACAGCAGCGCGATCGAGGGCATCAGCTCCGGTGCGCCCGCCAGCGCCCGCTGACACCCTCGCCGGCGAGAGTACCTTCGATGGTGCGCCCGTCCACCTGACCGACGAAGCGCAGCTTCCGCTCGGGCAGCGTGAAGCGCAACGTCCGTCCCGCCAGCGTGACGTCCTCGAGCGGCACCGGCCCGCCGTCGCGGTGCATCCGGCCGAGCACGTCCGTCACGCGTTGCGCGAACTCGAGCTTCAGCGGCTCGCCGGCAACCGGTTCCGAACCGTCGGAATCCGTATCCACCCGCGCGACCCAGTGTCCGTGCACCTCGGCGGGCACGCGATAGAGATACAGCACCGTCCGGGTGACGCCGGTGACATCCACCTTGGCGGGGTGGTCGAACTCCACCGCCCGCTCCGAGCGCCAGTTGGGAATCGGGTAGTCGTGCGAGAGCACCCGGGTGCCGGGTTCGAGCTCCCAGAGCAGCTTCGCCCGCAGCCGCTCGAGCATCTCCGGCATCAGGTAGAGCGTCACCACGGTCGCCCCGGAGAGGTCGGTGGTGAACAGATCTTCGCGAACGAACCGGACGCGGTCGGACACGCCGCGCGCCTCGGCCGCCCGCCGAGCCCGATCGACCAGATCCTGGCGGATTTCCACCCCGAGCCCGCTGGCACCCCGCTCCGCGGCGGCCAGTACGATGCGCCCGTCGCCGGAGCCGAGATCGATCAGGTGATCGTGCTCGCCCACCTCGGCCAGCGCGAGCATCCGTTCGACGATGTCGTCCGGTGTCGGCACGTAGGGCGCGCCCGGCGCGCCGGCAGCGATGGGCGCGGCCAGCGCGTGGAGCACGACGAGCAGCAGCGAACGCCACGCGATCATCGGCCCATTATGGGGGACGCTCGCTCGGAACGCAGCAACGCGCCGGCCGATGGACCCGACGGCGGGCAGCCAGTAGACTGCCGGCGCATCCCGATCGAAGGCCGCGCGGCCCGCATGCGCAGTGACATCGCCGTTCCGTTGATCCTCGCCTGCGCGCTGCTCGGTGAAGACGCGTCGGCCGACGCCCGCCCCTTCTATCTGCGCAACCAGAATCCGTTCCTGCAGGTGCTCGGCGTGCCGGCGGCGGAAGGCGCTCGGCTGGTATCGGCCGGCCGGCTCGAGAGCCGTCTGGCGATCACCCTCGTGAACCACGCGGACTCGGCGGAGGCGGGCGACGAGGCGGTGGTGCTCGACGGCGAATCCTGGTACGTGGACACGCGGTTTCGCTACGGGCTGACCGACCGCTGGGAGATCGGCATCGACCTCCCGTACGTCGCGCACGATCGCGGCAACCTCGACCACCTGATCGAGGGCTGGCACGACCTGTTCGGTCTGAGCAACGGCAACCGGGAGGGGCCGAGCAACCGGCTGCGGCTCAGCTACCGCAGCGGCGACACCACGCTGATCGACCTGCAGGACGCGAGCAGCGGGCTCGGCGACGTGCGCCTGACCGCGGCGCTGCTACTCTTCGACTGGGACGACTCCGGCACCGCGCTCGCACTGCGCGGGTCGGTCGAGCTGCCGACCGGTGACGAGTCGAAGCTGCGCGGCAACGACGGCGCCGACTGGGCGCTCGGCCTCGAGGCGGAGCGGCACCGGCAACTCGGCGAACGGGACCTCGCGCTGCAGGCTCAGATCGGCGCGCTGCGGCCCGGCGACTGGACACCGCTCGAGAGTCGCCAGAAAGAGCTCGTCCCCTATGGGATGCTCGGAGCCGCCTGGCAGTGGCGCCCCCGCTGGCGGCTCCGGGCTCAGCTCGGCTACCAGGGCAGTTATCTGGACAGTCGGCTGGATGAGCTCGGCGGCAGCACCGCGAGCCTCACGTTCGGCGGCTCGGTGAGCTTCCCGCGCATCGGCCTCGAGCTCGATGTTGCACTGATAGAAGATCTGGTTTCCGATACCACACCGGACTTCGGGTTGTACCTGGCGCTGCGGCGCGACGCGGCGATGCCGGCCCGGTAGCCGGAACGGAGGGGAGTCGTAGAATGTTCCACGCACGCGGGCGCCGCCGGCTCGCTATTGCTTTCGCGCTGCTGACCTGCGCCTGGGTCGGGGCAGCCGGCGCCGACCCGGCCGCGCGCCATCCGTCCCCGGCATCGCAGCGTGCCATCGCCGCGTTGCTCGACTGCCGACTCTGGCTCAGCGCGCTGGACGACTGCCCGACCTTGCCCGCCGCGGGCCACAACGGGCGGCTGCTCCCCTTCGGCGATCCCGCGCCGGCCCCTCCAGCCGGCCCCGACCGGGCCGGTATCCGCCGCGACACCCTTTACTTCCTCGGCCTGCAGCTGTCGGTGATCGGCGCGCTGTACTTCATGCCCGAGTCGGTGAGCGGCTGGAGCAACGAGCAGAAGGAGCAGCACCGGGCCGACAAATGGTGGAACAACGTCACCAATCCCACCTGGGACGACGATGACGACTACATCAACTACGTGCTGCACCCCTACTGGGGCGCGGCTTACTACGTGCGGGCCCGGGAGCGCGGCTTCGGCGCCCGGCAGGCGTTCTGGTACTCGTTCCTGCTCTCGACCCTTTATGAAGCGGGCGTCGAGGCGCTGTTCGAGCCGATCTCGATCCAGGACTTCTTCGTGACGCCGATCGTCGGGTCCTGGCTCGGCGGCCACTTCATGCATTGGCGGACGATGACCGAGGACCGGATCGCCCGCACCGGGACGCGGCGCTTTCGCGACACGGCACTGCTCGTCGCCACGGACCCGCTGGGCCACGCCGCCGACTTCGTCGATCGGCGCCTGGGCCGCCAGGCCGAACTGACGGCACGGCCGTTCCTGATCACCGACAGCGCGTTCGTGGCGGATCCGTTCATGCCGCGCTCACGCGCCCGGCTCGAGGAGACCTACGGGATCCGCCTCATGCTGCGCTGGTAAGACCCGCGCTCCGGTGCAACGAGCCGCTTGCGGGAGCGCTTAAGGGTGACGGTGGAACTTCTCGAGGCGCTGACGTTTTTCCTGCGCGCTGCGGTAGTCGGTCCACATGGTGAGCCAGATGGCCGTGGCGATGGTCGCGAAGGCGCCGATCGCGATGATGTCAACGTCCATGTCTACCCCTCACGAGATTCCCGGCTTTTCGCCTTCTGATGGTCGTGCTCAAGACACATCAGTAGCTTAGCATCGTTTTTTCACACAATCTAAAGATTTCTGCGGCGCGGCGGGCATCGAACGGCGCCGCGCATCGTGGGAATTACGTGCTGCGCCGGCGAGGGCCGAGTCGCATGATCTGGCGGGGACCGGGGGAATGAGGGACCTACGATGGACGCATTCCTCCGCGGCGCACGCTATGCGCTTCTGTTGCTTCTCCTTCCGGTTCCGGGTGCCGTGAACGGCGCCGACGCGGCGGCCCCGCGGCTCGTCAGCGACGTGAACCGTCTCACCCGCCCGGCCGTCTCGGTCTGCGGGGAGCCCGTGCCGGTGAACGGCTTCGCCTATTTCTGCGGGCCGAACGACCGACTCTGGATCACCAACGGGACCGCCGGCGGCACCCGGCCGATCCGTCTCCCCGACGGAACCGTGCCGGAGGCGCCAGCGGGGTCCGTCATCGAGACGCACCGTGCCGCCAGCGCCGGCGGGCTCTACTACTTCCTGTGGCGTGGCGAGCTGTGGCGCACGGACGGTACATCCCACGGTACACGGGCGCTGTTCGACAAGCAGGGCCGCGCCCTGCAGGCCGAGCTGATGACCGACGTCGACGACCGCCTGCTGTTTTTCCGCTTCAGCTCCCTGAACCAGGGCCTCGAGCTATGGCGCACCGACGGTACCGCGGCGGGAACGGCACGGATTCACGTGTTCGCCGCCCAGCTCTTCGCCAGCGACGCCACGACCGTCGGTGGCGAGCTGTACTTCACGATCGCCGGCGGGACGACACAGCCCGCGGAGCTCTGGAAATCCGATGGCACCGCGACCGGAACGCAGCCGATCAGGACCATTCCTGCCGGCAACGTCGGCAACCTGACCGACGTTCACGGCGCGCTGTTCTTCACCGCGGGTGGTTCCAACGGACCGGTCGAACTGTGGCAGTCGAACGGCACGGCGAACGGAACCGTGCGGCTGGCGCCGGAGGTCGCTGCGCGCGGCCAGCAGGTCGACGGCCTGACGGAAGTCCAGGGCGCCCTCTACTTCACCGCCTCGTCCGATGGCCCGAGCCGTGCGATCTGGAAATCGGACGGAACGCCGAACGGCACGCGGCCCTTCGTCACCGTCCCGAACATCCACGGTCTCACCGCGCTCGGCGACGTCTATCTCCTGTCGACGACGCACGACGACGCGCTGTGGCGCACCGACGGCACGCCGGAGGGAACCTTCGAGCTGTTCGACCGGCTCGTCCCCGTCGGACCGCCGGTCCGCCTGCATCGGGGCCTCGCCTACTTCGCCGGCGACGACGGCTCGGGGTTGGGCGTCGAGCTCTGGGTCACGGACGGCACGCGCGCCGGTACCCGGCTGGTGCGGGACATCAACTGGGGCCGGTGGTCGTCGAACCCCTTCTGGGCGGCCTCGATCGACGCCGGGCTGATCTTTCAGGCCAACGCCGGCCCACAGCGCGGTGGGCCTTCCCTGTGGATCACCGACGGCACCCCTCACGCGACCCGTCAGGTGAGAGACCTCGCTCCGTTCACGTTCGATGCGCATCCGAGCCTCGGAACGGTGGTCAGCGAGCGGCTCTACTTCCTCGCCAATCAGAGCGGCGGCCTCTGGCGGCCGTCCTGGCAGCTCTGGCGCTCGGACGGTACGAAGGTCGGCACCGAGCCCGTGCTGGATCCGATCCCCGGGGTCGCGGAGCCCGGATCATCCTATCGAGACGAGTTCGCCCAGGTGGCGGGCGTCGGTGCAACCGCCTTCGTCAGCGCCCGGGATGCGAGCGGGTGGGGCCTCTGGCGAGCGGGCGA
Source organism: Pseudomonadales bacterium (assembly GCA_036381275.1). Lineage (GTDB taxonomy): Bacteria > Pseudomonadota > Gammaproteobacteria > Pseudomonadales > Azotimanducaceae > UBA7803. The sequence continues at coordinate 21,526 of DASVDC010000001.1, forward strand.
ATCCGGCGCGGAGCCGCTCCGGAACGTCGTGCCGGTGCCGCCGCGCGAGCCGCCGTCCGGCCTCACCGCAATCCGCGGCGCACTGCTGTTCTTTTCCGATACGCCAACCGGGCGCGGGCTGTGGCGCCTCGACGCGGCCGCCGATACGGCAACGCTGCTCGTGGACGGCCTTGTCAGGCCGACGGCGCTGGGGTCAGTCGGAGAGCGGTTCGTGTTCGCGAGCAACGGCGACGAATTGTGGTGGTCGGACGGCACCGCGCCGGGCACTCGACGGATCAAGTCGCTCGAGATGGGAGCAGATGCCCGGTTCGAGGGCTTTCAGCGCATCGGCGAGCGCTTCGTGTTCGGGGTGCGCTCGCAATTCGGCCGCTGGGGCGTCTGGCACCGCTCCGCGCTGTTCACGTCGAACGGCAAGCCGGGGGGAACCTTCCCGATCGTTCGGCCACTCCCGTCCTGGATGCACGTCCTCGAGCGGGGCCTCGTCTACACGACCGGCCACGACCTGCGGCTGTCAGACGGCACCTCCCGCGGCAACCAATTCCTCTTTTTCAGAGAACCGCCCGGCCTGTTCACGCCGGTGGGGTCGCACATCTACTTCGTGGCCGGGCGGTCGCTCTGGCGTACCGACGGGTCCACCCTCGACACCGTACGCGTAGCAGACGGATGGGACTTCATCACGCTGGCCGCCGTGGGCGATGAGCTGTACTTCACGGCGCGGGGTCCGCAATCTCGGAACCCTTCCCTGCACAAGCTGGACGGACGCGGTGGAACGGTGCTGGTCGCGCCTGATCTGTTCGTGGTCCACGGGCTGCCGGACCGCGGCGGCCTGTTCCTCGCCGGCACGAGCGACGACGAGCTGCAGGTCTGGGAAACGGACGGCACCGCCGCGGGCACCCGGCCGATCACGGCCTTCCAACCGCCGTTCGGCCGGGCGAGCGTCGCGACCCGTGGCCAGGAGCCGTGGACGTTCACGCTCGGCGACACCCTCCTGCTGGTGGCGAACGACGGCGTGCACGGATCGGAGCTGTGGGCGTTCGGTCCGACCGATCCCACCGTGCAGGGCCGGTTGGGGGACTACGTCTGGCTCGATGCGAACGAAAACGGCGTGCAGGACCCGAACGAGCAGGGCCTGCCCGGCGTCGCCGTGCACCTCGAGCGCTGCAGCGGCGAACGCGTCCGCTCGACGCGCAGCGACGCGGAAGGCCGCTACCGGTTCGACGGGCTCGCCGCGGGTGACTACCGACTGCGCTTCTCGGCGCCGTTCGCCCACGTGTTCAGCCCGCCGGTCGCGGCCGGCGACTACCGGTTGGACAGCAACCCGGACCCTGCGACCGGAACGACGGACTGCATCGCGCTCGGTTCGCCGCAGCGGCGCCTGGCCATCGACGCGGGGCTGATCCTGCAGCAGCGCGCCCAGCTCGGCGATCGCGTCTGGCACGACCTCGACCGGGACGGCGTGCAGGAGCACGGCGAGCCGGGTTTCGCCCATGTCGAAGTGCGCCTCGAAACGTGTGACGGCCGCGTGCTGCAGAGCACCGCCACCGGCTCGGCCGGGCAGTTTCTGTTCGACTGGCTGGTCGACGGCGACTACCGATTGCGCTTCGTCGCGCCGGACGGCTACGCGTTCAGCCCGAAGAATGCGACGGGCGACTTCCGCAGCGACAGCAACGCGGCACCGCGCACGGGTCTCGATTCGTGCCGGACCGTCCGCGCCGGTCAGCAGCGGCTGTCGCTCGATGCGGGGCTCGTGTCACCGGAACCCTAGCGGGTGATCCGAGCCTCGCGGCTCCGTTCAGGCCGCGGCCGGCGTCGACTCGAGCACGCCGGTCGCGAGCCACCGGGCACACGCCGATCCGAGCTCGCGGTCGGCGCGCTCTTCGTAGGCGGCCACGTCCTCGGCACTCAGCACGTCGCGCCAGCGGCCGTTGCGGCCCTTGTGAATGAACGTGGCGGCACCGCCGTTCCAGAAGATTCCGCCGAGCGGCGCGGCCTTGGCGGCGTGGCGCTTCATCCAGTCGAACGTACAGTACTCGACGATCCGGTCGAAGCGATCGGCGCGCACGTCGATCTCGAGGAACGCGGCGATGCGCCGGATCTGCCCGGGCAGATCGTTCTTCAGGTCTTCATAGTGCAGCAGCAGCACGTTCGGCAGGTGACGGATCTCCCACCAGCTTCGCACGTTCTCCCAGAACGGCCACCACTGGCCCCCGTCCACCGCCAGCCAGTGCCGGAAGTAGTCCAGCACATTGTCCTGGGGCGGGCCGATCGGCGGCCCGACGCGGCCGGGCGTGTCGTTCAGCACCGCATACCATTGCTCGTTCGCCGAGCTGTGATGGTTGAACATGCTCCAGACCACGTCGCGGCCGTCCCGGCCGATGTACAGGTACCGGGCCCGCGGCGAGAACACGAGTGCATCCACCGGCAGGTGCGTCTTCAGGAAGCGCCGATGGGTCTGCGCCTCGACCGCCGCGAGCTTCACTTCCTTCGGCGGCACCCGAAGGTCCATCCACGGCGACAACTCCGCCACCTCCAGGTCCGGATCGCCCTGGAACACGAGCTGACCGACGATCTGCTGCGTCCAGGTCGTGCCGGATTTCGCGTAGGTGGCGATGATCACGTCGTCGTCCCGGAACCGGAAGTCGTTCCAGATCGTCGAGTCGAAGTGGTGGTTCCGGAACTCGCGCCGCTTGACTGGCCATTGCATGCCCGCGCCCTCCTCTGTGGAAGGACCAGCATACGGCGGCGGCAATGCCCGACGCATCACCCGTTCGGTGGTCCTGCCGTTCGCCGCGCTACCGGCTCGCGGCGGCGATTCGCCCGCTCTCGAGCGCCGGCGCCGGCGGCAGACCGGTCACCTCGAGAATCTCCTGCTCGTCCAGCGTTTCGCGCTCGAGCAGCGCGCGCACCAGCGCATCGAGCTGGGCGCGGTGCTCGGTGAGCAGCCGGCAAGCCTCGTCGTAGCTCTCGGCGATGATGCGCCGGACCTCGGCATCGACCACCTGCGCGGTCGCCTCGCTGAAGGCGCTGCCCGGGCCGACGCCGCCGCGCAGATACGGATTGTCACGCCGCGCGAGCTGCACGAGGCCCACTTCCTCGCTCATGCCCCAGCGGGTCACCATCAGGCGGGCGAGCTCGGTCGCCTGCTCGATGTCGTTCTCGGCACCGGTGGTCTTCGTGCCGTAGACGATCTCCTCCGCCGCGCGGCCGCCGAGCATGCCGACGATGCGCGCGCGCAGATACGCCTCCGGGTAGTTGTAGCGATCGGTGGACGGGCGCTGGTACGTCACGCCGAGCGCCCGCCCCCGCGGCACGATGGTCACGCGATGCACCGGATCCGCGCCCGGCACCACGAGGCCGAGGATCGCGTGGCCGCCTTCGTGATAGGCGATGCGCTCGCGATCCTCCTGGCTGAGCAGCAGCGGGCGCTCCGGCCCGAGCACGATCTTCTCGAGCGCGTCGAGGAAGTCCTTCTGCCGGAGCTCGCTCTGGTCTCGCCGTGCCGCCAGGAGCGCCGCCTCGTTCGCGAGGTTGCGCAGATCCGCGCCGGAGAATCCCGGCGTGGCGCCCGCGAGCTCCGCGAGGTTCACGTCGGCCGCGAGCGGCATCCGGCGCGTGTGCACCTGGAGGATCGCTTCACGGCCGTTCTTGTCGGGCAGGTTCACCACCACGCGGCGGTCGAAACGGCCCGGCCGCAACAGCGCCTTGTCCAGCACGTCCGGCTGGTTGGTCGCGGCGAGCACGATCACGCCCTCGCGGCCGGTGAAGCCGTCCATCTCGGCGAGAATCTGATTCAGCGTCTGCTCGTGCTCCGTGGTACCGCCCATCGCGATCTGTCCGCGGGCGCGGCCGATCGCGTCGATCTCGTCGATGAACACGATCGCCGGCGCGTGCTCGCGCGCCTGCTTGAACAGATCGCGCACGCGCGCCGCACCGACCCCGACGATCATCTCGACGAACTCCGAGGCGCTCATCGAGAAGAACGGCACGCCGGCTTCCCCGGCGACCGCCCGGGCGAGCAGCGTCTTGCCGGTACCCGGCGGGCCGACCAGCAGCACCCCCTTCGGCGCGGTGCCGCCGAGGCGCGTGTATTTGTCCGGGTTGCGCAGGAAGTCGACGATTTCCACCAGCTCGTTCTCGGCCTCGTCGATCCCGGCCACGTCGTCGAAGGTGACCCCGGTGCTGCCGTCCTTGTCGAAACGGCGCGCCTTGCTCTTGCCGAAGCCCATCAGCCCGCCGCCCATCGGCCCGCCCTGTTGCGCCGCGCGGCGGAACAGCCAGACGTAGAACGCGATGATCAGAATCGCCGGACCGAACCCGTACAGCAGCAGCGCCCAGCCGGAATCCCCGGTATCGATGGGCACCGCGCTGATCTCGACGCCATGGTCGATCAGGAAGCGCTCGAGGCCCGGATCGACGAAGGCCGGAAGCACCGTGGTGAAGGTCTCCGCCTCGCGCGGCTCCGCCCGCGCCGGCGCCACGCGCTGGCCCGGAGGGCGGGGGCGCTCCTGCCCGGCCTGCCCCGCGGGCGGCCAGGTGATCGGCTCGGCGAAGCGGCCCTCGATCTCCTCGCCCTGGGCGTAGATGGTTTCCACGTTGCCGGCCGCCACCTGCTCCTTGAACACCGTGTACGGGATCGTCACGCTCTCCGGACCGGTGAACAGCGAGCGCATCAGCAGGTAGTTGGCGAGCAGCAGCGCCAGGAACACGAGCCAGGTGCGCCGCGGGATGTTCGGCGGCGCCGGCTGGTCGGCGCCGGGCCGGCGCTCGCGGCCGGGCGCCTGCGTCGGATTCGTCGATTGGCGGCTCCACGGCAGCTTCGATTCCCTGTTCATCAGGGCGCCTCCCGCCCGGGTGTCCGGCTGTGGAGCACCGCGTGGCTTTCGTGTACAGTCGATTCCATGAACCCGTTTCGTGCCCCTGCCAGTGTACCGCCGCGCGCGCCGTATCGGCGACGCAGCGTCGCACCTGTCCAGGGCGGCTGAGGCCATTCCGTTCGACCGCCTCCGCCGCCGCTCCGCACCGTCAACCGTTCCAGACCGAATACAGATCTGACACTGTCGAGGATTTTGCCGTGACCCAGTCGCGTTCCGTTCTCATCAGCCAGAGGGATCATGACCGACTGCAGTCGGTGATCAGCAAGACCGATCCGGACACGGTAGGGCTGCTGTTCGACGAGCTCGATTCTGCAACGATCGTTCCGGATGACGAGTTGCCGGACGACGTGGTCGCCATGGGCTCCCGAGTCACGTTCGAGGACATCGATACCGGCGCGCAGTCGACCATTCAGCTCGTGTTTCCACACCAGGCGGATGCGGCAGCGGGCCGGATCTCGGTGCTCGCGCCGGTCGGTGCGGCGCTGATCGGGCTGCGGGTCGGCGAGACCATCGAGTGGCCGCTGCCCGGCGGCAAGGTCCGGAACCTGCGGGTGATCGGGGTGGAGCGCGGCGCGGAGTGACCCGGTGACGGGCGAGACGTACGATCCCGAAGCGGTATTCTGGAATCGGGTGCTGACGCTGTCGGAGGCCGTCGAGGCGGCCGACAGCACGCAAGCGATCGAGGATCACCTGCGCGCGCTCGAGGAGGGCTTCTCCGGCGCATTCGATCCCGTCGATTCGTTCCAGGCCTATGTGACGCTCACCCTCTGCCGTGCGCTGCGCCGGCGGCTCGAGCAACTGACCCGGACCTGATCCGGCCGGAGCGCGCCCTGCGCTCATGCCCTGCCGCCGCGGATGTGTCATGCTTCGCGGATCGACGGCGTTCGAGGAGCATCATGAGACGGATCACCACTGCCGCCCTGGCTTCGTCGGTGCTGCTGGCCGTGGCCTGCGCAGCCGAGGCCGCGACCGGCTCCGCCGACGGCCCCGAACCGGAGCCGGCACCGATGGCCGGTAATCCGTTGCTGCAGCCGAGCCCGCTGCCGTATCAGTTGCCGCCGTTCGACCGGATCGAGGATGGGCATTTCCTGCCGGCGTTCGAGGCCGGCATGGCGCAGCATCGCGAGGAGATCGAGGCCATCGCCAACGATCCCGCGCCGCCGACCTTCGAGAACACCATCGTTGCGATGGAACGCGCCGGCGCGACGCTCAACCGGACCAGCGCGGTGTTCTACAACCTGACCGCATCGAACACCAATCCGACGCTCGACGAGGTGCAGAGCGAGATCGCGCCGCGTCTGTCCGAGCACCGGGATTCGATCTTCCTGAACCCGGCGCTGTTCGAGCGCGTACGGACGCTGTACGAGCGCCGCCAGGCGCTCGAGCTGGACGCCGAGGCCGAGCGCCTGCTCGAGCGCTACTACACGGAGTTCGTGCGCGCGGGTGCGCTGCTCGACGAGGCGCACCAGGCACGACTGCGCGAGCTGAACAAGCGTCTGTCCACGCTGACCACCGAGTTCCGGCAGCGGGTGCTGAAGGCGACCAACGCGCACGCCGTGGTGGTGGACGACGTGGCGAGCCTGAGCGGGCTTTCGGAGCAGCAGATCGCTGTCGCGGCCGAAGCGGCGCGCGAGCGCGGGCTGAAGGACCGCTACGTGATCGCGCTGCTCAACACCACCACGCAGCCGGTGCTCGCGGAGCTCGAAGACCGGGACCTGCGCCGACGCATCTTCGAAACGTCCACGTCCCGCGGGATCGACGGCGAGCACGCCACCACCGAGCTCGTGGCGGAGATCGTGCGGATCCGCGCCGAGCGCGCGAAGCTGCTCGGCTACCCGACGCACGCCCACTACGTGCTCGAAGACGAAACGGCGAAGACTCCGAAGGCCGTGAACGACCTGCTCGCCGAGCTGGCGCCGCCGGCGCTCGCGAACGCGCGCCGCGAAGCCGCCCGGATCCAGACGCTGATCGACGCCGAGGCGAAAGCGGCCGGCGCGGAGCCGTTCACGATCCAGCCGTGGGATTGGCAGTACTACGCGGAACGGGTGCGGCGCGCCGAATACGCGTACGACGAATCGGAGGTGCGCCCGTACTTCGAGTACGACAACGTGCTCGAGAAGGGCGTGCTGTTCGCGGCCGAGCGCCTGTACGGCCTGCGCTTCGAGGAGCGCCACGACCTGCCCGTCTACCAGAAGGACGTGCGCGTGTTCGAGGTGTTCGACCACGACGGCTCGCCGCTCGGGCTGTTCCTGGTCGACTGGTTCGCGCGGCCGAACAAGCGCGGCGGTGCGTGGATGAACTCGTTCGTCGACCAGTCGCACCTGCTCGGCACGCGGGCGGTGGTCGTGAACAACCTGAACATCCCGCCGCCGCCCGAGGGTCAGCCTGCGCTCCTGACCTTCGACGAGGTGACCACGGCGTTCCACGAGTTCGGCCACGCGCTGCACGGGCTGTTCTCCGACGTGCGCTACCCGACGCTGTCCGGCACCAACGTGCCGCGGGACTTCGTCGAGTATCCGTCGCAGTACAACGAGATGTGGGCGACCGATCCGACCGTGCTCGCGAACTACGCGCGCCACTATCGGACCGGTGAAAAGATGCCGGACGCGCTGCTCGCGAAGGTGATCGAGGCGCGCAAGTTCAACCAGGGCTACGCGACCACCGAATACCTCGCCGCGGCGATGCTCGACCAGGCCTGGCACCAGCGGCCGCTCGGCGAGACGCCGGGGCCGGCAGACGTGATCGCGTTCGAGCGCGAGGCGCTCGAGCGCGCGGGCCTCGACTACTACGCAGTGCCGCCGCGGTACCGCTCCACCTACTTCTCGCACGTGTTCGCGAATCCGGTCGGCTACTCCGCCGGCTATTACGCCTACATCTGGAGCGAGGTGCTGGCGCGCGACACCGAGCATTGGTTCGATACCCACGGCGGGCTCGAGCGCAAGAACGGCGATCACTTCCGCAAGACCGTGCTGTCGCGCGGCTTCACCGAGGACGCGATGGATCTCTTCCGCGCGTTCAAGGGCGCCGAGCCCGACATCGAGCCGCTGCTGCGTGCCCGGGGCCTGGTCCCCGAGGACACCGCGCGGGGCACGGCCGACTGAGCCGCGCCGATGGATCGCGAGACCATCGTCGAGTTGATCCAGGCGTTCTATCAGAGCCGTCTGGCCAACAGCATCGATTCGTGCGTCGGCCACTTCGCGGCGAACGCGCGCCTCAGGATCGCCGGCTCGACCGAGGCGAGCCCGATCGCCGGCAGCAGCGGGCCGGAGACGCTGCGCCGCCACGTCGCCGGCTTGGTTGCCGACTGGGAGTGGCGCTCGATGGAGATCCGGTCCCTGCTGATCGATGGAAACCGGGTCGCGGTGCACTACCGGCTCGGCACCCGCTACGTACCGACCGGTGACGTGATCAGCTCGGAGATCGTCGATCTGATCGAGATCAGCGACGACGGCCGGATCGGCTCGTACATCGAGTTCGTCGACACCGCGGCGACCGCCGCGCTGGCTGCCAAGCAACGCAGCGACGGAGGCCTGCAATGAAGGTCAGCATCTACCGCTACAATCCCGACGTGAACGACGTGCCGTTCATGCAGGAGTTCGACTTCGAGCTGCCCCCCGGCCAGGACCTGATGGTGCTCGACGTGCTGGAACGGTTGAAGGAGCGCGATCCGACGCTCTCGTATCGGCGCAGTTGCCGGGAAGGCGTCTGCGGCTCGGACGGCATGAACATCAACGGCACCAACGCGCTCGCCTGCACCACGCCGGTGTCGAAGGCGCTGCGCCGCGGCCGGCTGGAATTGCGCCCGCTGCCGGGCATGCCGGTGATCCGCGACCTCGTCGTCGACATGGGTCAGTTCTGGCGGCAATACGAGTCGATCAAGCCGTATCTGATCAACGACACGCCGCCGCCCGCGCAGGAGCGGCTGCAGTCGCCGGAGGAACGCCAGCGTCTGGACGGCTACTACGAATGCATCCTGTGCGCGTGCTGCTCGTCCGCGTGCCCGTCCTGGTGGTGGAACCCCGACTCCTACGTCGGCCCCGCCGGGCTGCTCTGGGCGTGGCGGTTCCTGACCGACAGCCGCGACACCGCGACCCGCGAGCGGTTGGCCGATCTGGACGACCCCTTCAGCGTGTTCCGCTGCCGCGCGATCCTGAACTGCACCGCCGTCTGTCCCAAGGGCCTCAATCCGCGCCACGCGATCTCGCAGATCGAAGGCCTGCTGGTGCGCGAGGGTACCTGAACGCACCGATGACCACTGTGGGAGCGGCCTCCGGCCGCGAATCGGGTGACTCGAACAACCATTCGCGGCCGGAGGCCGCTCCCACAGGGGCGCGCGTCAGGTCCCCGAGTTGGCCATCCGCGCGAAACGCCATTCCGCGGCCGCCAGCACCGCCAGCAGCCCGAGCAGCGCCGCGGACCAGCACGTCGCCGAAGCCGCCAGCAGCGCGCTTCCCCACTCTCCCGCCCACGGGCTCGCATAGCCGAGCCGGGCGAGCGCCGCCACCGACATCAGCAGCGCGGCCCAGTGCGCGGCCGGCATCCGGTTGGCGTCGCGGAACCGGTACAGAAGCCGCGTCCGGGCCATCACCGCGACCGTCAGCGTACCGAGCGCGCCCACCGCCAGCGCGTGCAGAGCGCCCTGCACCGACCGTCCCGACCACAGCGCCGCACCGAGCGCGAGCAACCCGAACGCCAGCCACGCGTACCCCAGCACCAGGATCAGCAGGTCGGGCCGGTCGAAGCAGTGCCACGGCCGCCAGCGCACCGCGCGCACACCGGTGAGCGCACCGGCCGCGGCGATCAGCAGGCCGGCCGCGGCGCCGGCTCTCGGCTCCGGCACCGCCAGCAGTACCAGCGCGCCGAACAGCGCGACGAGCACGACGCCTTCCAGCGCCGGCTGTACCCGCGCATCGAGCGCGCCGCCGTGGCGGACCACGTGACCGGCGATGGCCGGCGCGATGATGCGTCCGCCCATGAAGAACATCAGCACGCCGAGCAGCACCAGCGCCGCGGTCAGTACCTCCGACTCGATCGACGTGCCGAACCAGGCGCTGCCGGTCGCGGCCAGCACCGCGAAGCCGGCCACCACCGGCACGACGGTGAGATTGCGCCACTTCTTCGCGCGGCCGAATCGCGGCACCACCTCGGCCGCGGTGATCCCGGCGAACAGCGCCACCGCCGCGAGCGCGAACCAGGAACCGGGCCAGAGCAGGAAGCCCGCGCGCGCGACGAGCCAGAGGCCGAGCAGCGGCAACGTCCGCCCGAGCGGCTGCGGACCGAGCAGATAGCCGGCCACCACCGCGAACGCGTAGCCGAAGAGCATTTCGTGGCCGTGACCGATCGGCGTGGCGAGGCCAGGCAGGACCGGCACGAGCCCCGCGAGCCCGAGCACCCACCACGGGACCGCCACGGCGCCGTACACGGCCGCAGCGGGAAAGAACAACGCATTGGCGAACGGCGGCCGGCCGACGCGGCCGGCCGTGGGTTCGCCCGGACGGCTCAAACCGCGACGTTCACGGCGACCGCCATCGCGATCGCGAAGGCGGTCAAGAGACCGATCAGCAGCATCATCTTCCTGAACGTCTGCTGGTCTTCGGTGCGAGGCGTGACCATGAGATTTCCTCCCGGCATGCTCGATTGACGCTTCTTTCATGATCGGGCTCGGAGGAGCGCGCCTCAATCGTGGAAACTACGGGGGCCGGCTCGGAGAGCCGCACCGGAACGACACGAGGAAAAGCGAACGATGAATCCATGGCTCTGTCTCGCCGGCGCCATCCTGACGGAGGTCTGCGGCACCGTCTCCATGAAGCTCTCGAACGGCTTCGAGCACACGCTGTATTCGACCCTCGTCTACGTGTTCTACGGCGTTTCTTTCTATCTGCTGGCGGTGGCGTTGAAGTCCATTTCCGTCGGCACCGCGTACGCGATCTGGTCCGGAGTCGGCACGGCGCTGATCGCTGCGATCGGCGTGGTGTTCTTCAGCGAGGTGATCAACACCCTCAAGATCGTGTCGCTCGTTGCGATCATCGGCGGGGTGGTCGGGCTCCATCTGGCCACGGCCTGACTCTGGCGGCCCGTCCCGATGATCGCCTCTGCCCCCAGCTCGAGCGCATCGCCGGGCGCTGGCAGGCGCAATGGGACATCGAGGACGACGGCCCGACGCCGCCGCTGCCCCTCGGCTGAGCCGTCAGCGGCACGCCGCGGCGTCGCCGCAGTGGACGTCCTCGACCTCCTGCCCGTCGGCGAGCGCTTTCACCCAGTCGAGCGCCCGCACACCGCCGGTGTCCGTCGTGTACAGCGCGTCGTAGCGCAGCAGCGTGTGGAACTCGCCGGCGGCGGTATAGCCGCGGAATCGCGGCAGCGCGGCGGTGAGCTCGCGGCGGTTGGCGTCCAGCCCGTCCTTCAGCTCCACCGGCGCGCCGAGCAGTGCGTGGAACTGCTCCTGCACCGCGTCGTAGGCGGTGTCGAACTGATGAAACGCGATCCGCGGCGCGGCAGCGGCCGCCATCCGGTACAGGTCGATCAGCGTCGTGTTCTCGTCCGTCCAGCGGCGCGCGAACAGCGGCGGCAAATCGCGGAACGTGCCCCAGGTCCGCCACTGCCGGGTCGGCGGCGGCAACCGGTAGCCGCCGCCCCCGCCGGCGAACTGGATCACCCGGGCGTCGCGGTAGTGGTCGGCCACCAGCGCCGCGAGCACCGGCGAAGCGACCGCACCGGCGCTGCCGCCGGCGACCACGACGCGCTCCGGTGAATCGAAACGCTCGAACACCCAGTCGAGCGCCGCCAACGCGTTCGTCCGGCCCCGGTGCCGGATCGTGAACGTGCTGCCGTCGGCGCGGCGGTACTCCGCGTCGGCGTTGCCGAGGTGCACGTCCCCGGTGCAGTAGGAGACGAACACCATCGACCATCCGCGGAACGGATTCTCCGGATGGTCCAGCGCGAACGCGCCGCCGAACGTGCGCGGATCGTTGCCCGCTTCCGCGGTGGCGAACGCGCGGTACGTCGGCTCCGTTGCCGGCGCGCCGCCGACGTCACAGGTTTCCGCCGACCAGCACGCGCCGCCGCCGTTGAAGAACAGCAGCAGCCGGTCGCTCGCGGCCGGGCGGACGTGGAAGTTGAACGGCGTTCCGGTGGCGCAGGAGGTCTCGCCGCCGGGATGGATGGTCTGCCACTCGTCGGCCCCGATCGGCACCGCGGCGAGCGCGGCGAGCAGCGCGGCGCCCGCGCCGACGGCGCGGGCCCGGGCGAACGGCTTCGTGACCACCGCTCAGAAGAACCGGTAGGAGAGCTCGACGCCGTACGTGCGCGGGTCGCCGGGAAACTCGGTCAACGTGCCGAAGAAGTCCGATTCGTTGCTCACGATGTACTCCTCGTCGAGGATGTTGCGGCCCCACACGTACACCGACCAGCCGTCGGCAGACTCGATGCCGATGCGGCCGTTCAGAATCGAGTAGTCGTCGATCCGACCGAACGGGATGGTCGAGCCGGGATTGGCCACGCGGATGTTGTCCTCGGTGGCGTAGTAGTCGTCGGTGTAGGTCCAGTCGATCCGGGTGACCAGCTCGGCGTTCCAGCGCCCGAGCGGGTAGTTGTGCTGCGCGGCCAGCGCGAGGCTCAGCTCCGGCGCGGCGGGCAGCTTGTTGCCCTCCAGGTCCGCGCCCACCCCGTCCGGATGCCGCGCGGTGGCGCCGCCGGGGAACGAGCGGAACTCGGCGTCGCTCGCACCGAGCGCCGCCTGCAGCAGCAGGTTGGGCGTAGCCAGCCAGGAGACTTCCGCCTCGATGCCGCGGGAGCGTACCTCCGCGGCGTTGCGGATCGTGATGGCCGCGAGATTGTTGCCGAGCTCGATGAACTGGTTGAGCTGGTAGTCTTCGAAGTCCATCTGGAAGCCGATCAGGCTGAAGCGCACGCGCTCGTCGAACAGCGCGCCCTTCAGGCCGATCTCGTAGGACTCCACGGTTTCCGTGTCGAAGGCGATGCCGTTGTCGAACAGCGCCTGCGAGACGAAGTCGACGTTGAAGCCGCCGCTCTTGAACGCCTCGGCGTACTTCACGTAGACGTTCAGGTCGTCGTTGATCGCGTAGCTGAGGCTCAGCGTCGGCGAGAAGTCGTCGTAGTCGTTCTCGTCCTGATAGCGTGCCACCGTCTGGCCGTCCACCACCGGTCCGATCGCGACGTTGAACAGCGCGGCCGTCGGCACCTGGGTGAAGCCGAGGTCGACCACATCGCCGATCAGCGCGTAGTCCACTTCCTTCTCTTCCTCGGTGTAGCGCGCACCGAAGCCGAGGGTCAGCCGCTCGGTGAGCGCATAGGTGCCGTTCAGGTACACGGCCCAGCTTCGGGTGTCGACCGCACCGAACGTGCCGGCCGTGCTGCCGGCGAATGCCGGCCCGAAGGGCGCGAGCGGACTGCCGAGCGCGCTGAGCAGCACGCCGATGTCGCGGCCGACCACCGGCTCGCGCTCGGTCACCGCCTCCTCGTCGTAGTAGTACACCCCCGCCACCCATTCGAGCCGCCGGCCTTCCGGTGAGAAGAGCTGCAGCTCCTGGGTGAACTGCTCGTAGCCGTCCGGGTAGTCGACGATGAGCAGGTCGAGCGGCGAGTGATCGGTGTCCTGCAGGCGCCGCGCCCAGGTATCGCGCCAGCCGGTGATCGAGGTCAGCGCGTAGTCGGCGCCGATGTCGACGTTCACCGTCGCGGAGACGCCCCACACCTCGCGCTTTTCGTTGTTGTCGAAGTTGTTGGCGATCTCGAGATCCTCCGGCGCCGCGGGGTCGGGATGGATCCTGCCGGACCAGTCGGTGATCGCCTCGCCGAAGAACGAGGTCCTTTCCGACTCCAGGTAGTCGCCGGCCAGGTTCACGTCGATCCGCTCGCCCTGCCAGGCGATCTGGCCCCGCACCGCGCTCCCGTCGCGCTCGTTGAAATCGGTATCCGTGGTGATGTTGTCCACGTAGCCGTCGCGGTGGTGGCCGCTCATCGACAGCCGCGCCGCGAGGCGGTCGCTGATCGGCAGGTTCGCCACCGCCGTCACCCGGCGGGAGTCGAGGTTGCCGTACTCGCCGCTGATGTCGATGTAGTACTCGTCGGTGGGCTTGTTGGTGATCAGGTTGATCGCGCCGGCGACCGTGTTCTTGCCGAAGAGGGTGCCCTGCGGACCGCGCGCGATCTCGATCCGTTCCAGATCGAACACGTCGAGGTTCTGCGCCGGCGACTGCCCCATGTAGACGCCGTCGACGTAGACGCCGACCCGGGTATCGAAGCCGATGTTGCGGGTGGTCGCGCCGACGCCGCGGATGCGGATCGCGGTGTTGTTGTCGTTGCCTTCCGAGATCGTCACGTTCGGTACGAATTCCGCGACTTCGCGCATCTGCCGTACCCCGGTCTTGGCAATGTCCTCGCCGGTGAACGCAGCGATCGAGATCGGTACGTCGGTGAGGCTCTCGGTGCGCTTCTGCGCGGTGACCACCACCTCTTCGATGGCCGCGCGCTCGGCCGTCTCGCCCGCCGCGTCGACGGCGAGCACGGCGGTGCCGGCCAGCGCGAGCCGGCAGAACGTTGGAAACTTCGTCATCTCGATCCCCTTGTATCAGTCCCTGTTGTCGTCATTCGAGCGGCCGCGACCCGTCGGCGGCCGCCGTTCCTGTGGTCAGGATCTGTTGATCGTCCGAGGATGGGCTGCCCCCGGACGGGTGTGGTAAACGGGTCGCCAATATACCACGAGGGAGCTCGCGGACGGAGACACCGGCTTCGAGATTCCCGCCGCGCCACCGTGCACCTGTTGGCAACGCATGGCCCCGGGTCGGCCACTCACGACCCGCCCGCGCCGCCGGCAGCCTCGGCGGCCGCGACGAACCCGTCGCTCACCAGCCGGTGCAGCTCCCGCGCGTATCCGGTGCGGCCCGACGGGCTGTCGGGATCCGAGGTCATCACCACCGTCAGCTCGAGCTCCGGCACCACATGGATCATCTGACCGCCGTAACCCCAGGCGTAGTACACCGAATGGCCGCGCGCCGCGGTGATGAACCAGCCGTAGCCGTAGCGGTGACCGGTGTAGAACGAGCGGGTACGCGGCTGCCAGGACGCTTCCACCCAGCGCTCGGACAGCACGCGCCGCTCACGCCAGAGCCCGCGGCACCGGAACATCTCGCCGAATCGGACGAGCGCCTGCGGCGCCAGCGCCATGTTGTTGCCGCCGAAATAGAAGCCCCGCGGGCCGCGGTCCCAGGATGGGATCTCGATGCCGAGCGGCGCGCCGAGCCACTCCCGGGCCAGGGCCAACGTGCTCTGTCCGCTGGCCCGGGTCAGGATCGCCGACAGCAGATGGTAGTTGCCGGTGGAATACAGCATCCGCCCGCCCGGCTCGGCCACGAACGGGCGCGACAACGCGTAGCCCACCCAATCGTCGCTCGCGACCCAGCGCCCGTAGTAGGGCCCGGACGTGCGCTCGAGACCCGCCCGCATGGTCAGCAGGTGATCGATCGTGATCTGCCCCACTCGAGGGTCCGCGTCCGGCGGCACCAGCTCGCCGAGCAGCGGCGCGATGCGCTGCTCGACGCCGCGCAGGACCCCGCGGTCGATGGCGGCACCCACCAGCGCGGCCATCACCGTCTTCGCCACCGATTTCACGTTGGTCGGCTCGTCGAGCGCAGCGCCGCGCAGCCGCTCGGCGACGCGAAGCTCACCCCGATGCGCGACCATCAGCGCGCGCAACGTCGGCCACTCGCGCGCTCGCGCGAGCGTCCGGGCGACGAGCGCCGGATCGAGCTCCCGCGCCGCCGCCTTCGGCGTGAACGGGACGCACGCCGCCGAGCCCGCCGCCGCGAGCCACCGGCGCCGGCTCCACCCGGCTCGCGATCGCGGGCTCATGCGCGCGGCGCGATCCGCTCGAGCACCGGCAGCAGGAATTCGATGAACCGCTCGGGGTTCTCCGACATCGGGAAATGGCCGAGGCCGGGCATCTCGGTGAACGTCGACCCCGGAATCGCCTCGTGCGCGGCGCGGCCGAGCTCGCTGCGGCCGCTGTAGTCGTACTCGCCCGAGAGGATGTGCACGCCGACCCGTCGGGTGTCGATGGACGACGCTTCGGCGCGCAGATCGTAGTCCACCAGGTAGTAGTACAGGTCGCCGAGAAACGCCGGCGGCCAGCCGGCGGCGTAGACGAAGGCGGTTTCCTTACGCAGCGCCAGCGGCGACTGCGGCGCCATCAGCCCTTCCATCGCGCGGGCCTTGTACTCGTTCGAAACCCGCGGGTCCCAGAATCCGGTCAGCGCCTCCAGATCCCCGTCGACCTTCAACGCGCCTTCGACCGCGATCACCGCACGAAACACCTCCGGGTGCCGGCGGGCCAGATCGAGCGCGAGCAGGCCGCCGACCGAGCAGCCCATGAACACCGGCCGATCCAATCCGAGCGCCTCCGCCAGCGCCAGCGGCACCGAACGCAGGAACTCGCCGTCGAGCCGGTACGGCTCGGCCCACCAGGCGCGCCCGGTCGGCGGCAGCGACTTGCCGTGATACGGCAGGTCGTACGCGATCAGCCGGAAACGGTCGGTGATGCGGGGGTCTTCGAGCAGGTGCCGCCACTGGCTGCCGTGGCAGCCGGCCGTGTGCTGCAGCAGCGTCGGCACGCCCTGCCCGGCTTCCTCGAAGTAGACGCGGTGGCGCACGCCGCCGAGCACGAGGTGCACGTAGCGCCCCACCGCGGCATCCAGCATCCCCGCCGGCGCGGTACGGGCGATCGAGGGCGCCGTCGGGTCGGCCGCGTCGCGCAGCAACTCCACCGCGCGCATCACCGCCGGGTAGTACTGCACGTGCCGAAGCGGATCACCCCGGCGGGTGATACCGAGACCGAGCGACTGGTTCGCCAGCAGGTCGTTGTGAAAGCGCGGCGGCAGCGCGCTCAGCACGCGGCTCCAGACGGCGGGTGCCCCCCGGTACACGAGGGTCTCATCGCCGGGCGGGCGGCCCGGCGCGGGACGGCCGTCGGTCAGCGTGAGCGCGAGCGTACGCTCGCCGATCTCGAGCGCGAGACCTCCCGTCCAATGCCGCGCAGCGAGCAGAAACTCACCGTCGGTGCGGCAGCGCTCGGCCCACTCGGCTTCGCTCGGCAGCGTCGGTTCCATCGGCTCCTCCCGGACGGTCCGCCGCGGCCAGATTACGGCGCAGTACCCGGAGCGGCAACGGCGCCCGCACGTGGCGACCCACCGGGCGCTGCCGTAGCATAGCGGGCGCGATCACCACGAGAGGGAGAGAGCGATGGTCCGACTGCTGGTTCTGCTCATCGGTCTGACGCTGCTCGGTTGCGGTGGTCCGACCGACGAGACGCCGGCCACCGATCCGAACGCCACGCCCGAGGCGGGTGCGGCGCCGGACGCGGCGGTCGCGCCTCCTCCGCCGGCCCCCGCCGAAGACGACGCCGCTTCGCCGTCACCGAGCCTGGACGACGTGCTCGCTGCCCAGCCCGAGGAGGTGCAGGCCCGCTATCCGCACCGCCATCCGAAGGAAACCCTCGAGTTCTTCGGCATCGAGCCCGGCATGACCGTCGTAGAAGTGCTGCCGGGCAGCGGCTGGTACTCGCGCATCCTGGTCACCTACCTCGGTCCGGAGGGCCGCCTGATCGGTGCCAACTATCCGCGCGACGTCTGGCCCGCGCTCGGCATGACGAACCCTGAGCAGCTCGACGCGATGGCGCGGTGGGTACAGGAGTGGCCGGCCGAGGCGCGGCAGTGGCAGGGCGAGAACGGCGCCCGGATCGAGGCGTTCGAGCTCGGGGCGCTGCCGGCCGGGCTCGAGGGTCAGGCGGATGCGGTGCTCGTGATCCGCGCGCTGCACAACCTGGCCCGGGTCGAAAGCGAAGGCGGCTACCTCGGCACCTCGGTGGACGACCTCGTGCGGGTGCTGAAGCCCGGCGGCATCCTCGGTGTGGTGCAGCACGAAGCGCGCCCCGACATGCCGGACGCCTGGGCGTCGGGCGCCGCCGGCTATCTGAAGAAGCAGTTCGTGATCGATCGGTTGACCGAGGCCGGTCTCGAACTGGTGGAAGAGAGCGACATCAACCAGAACCCGAAGGATCGCCCCACCATCGAGGACGTGGTCTGGCGGCTGCCGCCGTCCTACGGCACCAGCGGCGACGACCCGCAGAAGCGGGCCGAGGTCGATGCGATCGGCGAGTCCAACCGCATGACCTTGAAGTTCCGCAAGCCCGTCTGACGATTCGGTGATCGGCCGTGCCGCCGCGAGGGCGGCGGCACGGCAATTGCTCGCTCCGTCCG
>DASVDC010000002.1:0-50072 GCA_036381275.1 Pseudomonadales bacterium
GCTCGGCTTCCGACGCTTCAGCCTGCGCGGCCTGGCTGCGGCCAAAGCCGAATGGAATTTGGTTTGTCTGGCGGTGAACCTCAAGCGGCTGCACGCGGTGGGCTGGAAACCCGCACGCGCATGAGCGACCGCGGCTCACCGACGAGGTTCGACGTCCTGCTGAGAACATCGCCCGAATCAAACGTTCGGTCGACGCCGGCCGGATCTAACTCCAGCCGGGCCCAATCGGCAAACTCACCGAACACGGCGGCTCAAGTTTCCTTCAGCCGCCCAGACTCCTAGAGCCCCAGCACCACCTTGGCGATGATGTTCTTCTGCACTTCCTGCGAACCGCCGAAGATCGAGGCCGCCCGGGCGTTCAGGTAGCGCGGCATCGCGGTCTCGGCGTAGTCCGGTCCGATCCACTCCCCGTCGCAGCCGTTCAACGAGATGAAGTTCGCGTTCGGCAGCCCGTAGTAGTGCACCGCTTCGACCTTCAGCGTGGTCAGCGCCTGCTCGATCGCCACCGAGTTGTTCTTCGACAGCGAGGAAGCCGGCCCCGGCGATTCACCGCGGGACATCCGCGCGAGGGTCGCCAGCTCGGCGAATTCCTGTGCCTGCAGGCGGATCTCGAGGCTCGACAGGCGCGCACGGAACCACGGCTCGTCGATCAGCGCGGCGCCGTCCTCCTGCTCCTTCGCGGCGAGGGCCTTCAGCTCCTCCAGCGCCACCTTCAGGCGCGGTGCCGCTCCGCCGCCGCCCCGCTCGAACTCGAGCAGGTACTTGGCCACGGTCCAACCCTCGTTCTCCGGGCCGACGCGGTTCGCCTGCGGCACCCGTACGTCCTCGAAGAACACCTGATTCACCTCATGATCCCCGGCGAGCGTGATGATCGGCTCGACCGTGATGCCCGGCGTATTCATCGGGATCAGCAGGAACGTGATGCCGGCCTGGGGCTTGCCGGAGCTGTCGGTGCGGACCAGACAGAAGATGTGATCGGCGAAGTGCGCGTGGGTCGTCCAGATCTTGGTGCCGTTCACGATGTAGTCGTCGCCGTCCTTCACCGCGCGCGTCTTCAGGCTCGACAGATCGGAACCCGCGCCGGGCTCGGAGTAGCCCTGACACCAGTAGTGCTCGCCGGAGAGAATCTTCGGCAGGTAGTAATCCTTCTGCTCCTTGGTGCCGTACTTGAACAGCACGGGCGCCAGCATGCGCAGCCCGAGCGGGATCAGGCCCGGCGCATGAGCCTTCGCGCACTCTTCGTTGAAGATGTACTTCTGCGTGAGCGTCCAGTCGACCCCCCCGTACTCGACCGGCCACGACGGCACCGCCCAGCCCTTATCGACCAGGATCCGCTGCCAGGTCATCGCGAGGTCCTTGTCCGCGAACACCGTCGTCGTGCGCCGGACGGCTTCCCGCATTTCGGGAGTCAGCCGTTCGTCGAGGAACGCACGAACCTCTTCACGGAACGCCTCGTCCCGGTCACTGAATTCGAGATCCACGCATCCTCCTCCTCGCGATCGCGCCGGGTCAAAACCGTCATATTGTCCGGTTTCGCCGAGACGAAAATCAACCGCGCGGCGTGCTTTCGACCGGCGCGGGAAACGCGGATACTCGGCGGGCAGCCATCGAGGTCGCAAACCGAGTTCATGCACGCGCTGTCTCTGGCCGCTGGGGTGCTGCCGGACTTCCCGCCCGAAGCGGTGGTCGACGCCGCCGGCCATGCCGGCTTCGGCATGGTCGGTCTCACCGTGCGGCCCGAGCAGTGGAGCGCGGAAACCACCCGTCGGGTACGCGGTCGCCTCGGCGCGTGGCAACTCGCGCTGCTCGACGTCGAGGTCGTCTGGATCCCCGAGGGCGGCGAGTTGAACGACGGCCATCGGCGGATCGTCGATGTCGGCGCCGAGCTCGGCGCCCGGAATGTTCTGGTGGTCAGCTCCGAGCCGGATACCGGCCGCGCAGCGGCCGCGCTGCGACGCCTCTGCGACTGGGCCGAGCCCGCAGGGATGCGCGTGGCGCTCGAATTCCTGATGCTGACGCCGATCCGCACGTTGGACCAGCCGCTCGCGGTGATCCGAGCCTGCGCGCATCCGGCGGCCGCGCTGCTGGTGGACGCGCTGCACCTGCAGCGCGCGGGCCATCGTCCCGAAGCGCTCCGCGCGGTCGACCCGGACCTGCTGCACTACGTGCAGTTCTGCGACGGCCGCAGCGCGTGCAGCACGAGCCCCGAAGCGTATCTGGAAGACGCCGTGGACCAGCGCAGCGCGCCGGGCGAAGGCGAATTGCCGCTCGCGGCGCTGCTCGACGTGCTGCCGGCCGACTGCCCGCTCAGCCTCGAGGTGCGCTCGCGCCGCTACCGCGGGCGCTTCCCCGACCCCGCCGAGCGCGCCGCGGCGATCCGTGAGCGGACGCTGCGATTCCTCGATTCCGTCGGCGCTGCGCGCGACCGATGAGCACCGAGCGGCAGATGGAATACGCCGTGCGCCTGCACCACGCCGGCCGGCTCGATGCCGCCGGGGCGCTGTATCGCGAGGTGCTGACGCGCGAACCGGGCAACCTCGGCGCACTGAACGGCCTCGGCATGATCGAGTTTCAGCGGCAGCGCTTCGACACCGCGATCGCCCTGCTCGAGCGGGTGGTCGCGCTCGGCGGCGAGCATGCCGGCTTTCTGATGAACCTCGGGACCGTGCTCGATCGAAGCGGCCGCAAGCAGCAGGCGCTCGGCTGCTACGAGCGCGCGATCACCGCGGAGCCGCGCTACCCGGACCCCTACTACAACCTGGGCGCGCTGCATCTCGCCCGCGGCGACCCCGGCGCGGCGATCGAGGTGTTCGATCGCTGCATCGCCCGCATCGGGCGCGAGTTCCACGCGCTCGCCTACAAGGCGCATGCGCTGCTCGACGCGGGCCGCGTCGACGAGGCGCGCTACCTGCTCGACCACGACCGCTTCGTGCGCGTGTTCGAGCTCGCTGCGCCGCCGGGCTTCGCCGATCTCGACGCGTTCCGCACGGCGCTGGCCGCGCACGTGCGCAGCCACCCGAGCCTGCGCGCGAACGTGCTCTCCACCGTGAACGGTCGGCACACCGGCGAGTTGCTGCGCGACCCGGCCGGACCGATGGCTCCGCTGGTAGCTCGGATCGACGAGGCCGTTCGGTGGTACCGGCAATCGCTGCCCGCGGACCCCGAGCACCCGGTGGTGCGCTGGGCACCGCCGCGCTGGAAGCTGACTTCCTGGGGCGTAGTGATGCAGGACGGCGGCCACGAGCGGCCGCACATCCACCCGAACGGCTGGATCAGCGGCGTGCTGTACCTCGCGCTGCCGGCGCTGATCGACGATCCGGATGCCGCGCATCAGGGCTGGCTGCGCTTCGGCGAGCCGACAGCGGAGCTGCCCGTGAAAGGCCCGCACGAGATCCGCGACTACCGGCCGTCGTACGACCGGATCATCCTGTTCCCGTCGTACTTCTATCACGGCACCGTGCCGTTCCGGAGCGATGAGCCGCGGGTCTGCGTGTCCTTCGACGTGGAGCCGCTGTACGACTGAGGATCGGCGGCCCCGCTGCCCCGAGGCGTGAACGGATCCGGGTGGGCGCGCCCACCCGGATCGTCCGGACTTTCGTCAGAGGTTGTAGGCCAGCTCGACGCCCCAGTGGCGCGGCTCGTTCATCTGCACGAAGTTGAAGAGGCCCGCTACGAACGTCCCGGTGGACGCGTAGATGTCGTTGGTGGCGTTCTTCACGAACACCGAGACCCGGTAGCGCTCGTCCGCCGACCGCCAGGCGGCAGAGAAGTCGAGGATGTTCGAGGAATCCCGGATCGGCGTGACCCGGCTGCCGTCGAAGTTGGTGATGCCGTCGATGGTCCCGGCCGGCAGACCGGCGGACACGATGCTCGCTTCGTCGGAGTACCGCCACGTGCCGGTCAGCGTCACGCTGCCGTTGGCCCCCAGCGGGATCTCGTACATCGCGTTCAGACGGAACTGCCATTCCGGCGACTGGGCCGGCGGCAGATGGGAGACGTCGATCGGCACGAGGAAGCCCGCCGAATCGCCGCCCGGCGTGAACACCTCGGTGGCCTCCGCGCACTGCGTGAAGCCGGAGGGTGCCTCCGCCGTGGGTGTGACCCCCAGAACCGCCGAGCACCACTCTTCGTTCTTCGCATCGAGGTAGCCGACCGTCAGGTTGACCGTCAACGCTTCCGTCAGGAGGGCGGTCAGCTCGAGCTCAGCCCCGGCGTTCTCGGCCGAGCCGACGTTGTCGGTCACCGTCTCCTGGCCCGCGCCGCCGGGAGCCGGACGGATCGTCGCCCGTTGCAGGTCCTGGTAGTCCATCAGGAACACCGAGGCGTTCATCCGCAGCCGGTCCTGCCACAGGTCGGCCTTCAAGCCGATCTCGTAGTTGTCGACGGTCTCCTCGTCGAACGGGCCGATGCTGAACGCCGTGTTGCCGCGGCCGTTGTAGCCGCCCGACCGGAAGCCCTGCGCCCAGCTCGCGTACACCATGACCTTGTCGTTGACGTAGTAGTTGACGCCGAGCTTCGGGCTGACGTCGCTCCACTCGTCGTCGGACTCGAGCAGCGTGCTGACCGGCCCGGCACCCAGGTCGATCTGGCAGGTGCGCGTCACGGGGTCACCGAAACCCACCCCGCAGTGCTCGAAGTCCTTCGTCTCCTCCGAGTAGCGCAGCCCGGCGGTGAGCGCCAGGCGCTCGGTGACGTTCCAGTCCACCTGTCCGAACGCAGCCCAGGCTTCGTTGAGCTGCTTGCTGCTGCCGAAGATCTCCGGCGCCGGCGCCACCAGCGCCCCCCGGGTGAACTGGTCCATCTCGTACTCCTGCTCGAAGTAGTAGAGGCCGGTCACCAGGCTCACGGTGTCGGAGAATTCCGACGCGAAGCGCAGCTCGTGGCTGAACTGGTAGTGATCCTGAATGCGCTGGGTGTGGAAGATGTTGAAGTCCGTCGTATCGAAGTCGTTGGCGACGTCCTCCTCGACGTCCCGGTAGTTGCCGATGTAGGTGATCGTGCCCACGCCGTCGATGTGACGATTGACGTTGGCGGTCAAGCCCCAGACGTCGAAGTCCGAGAAGCTGCCGCTCGCCTGGTCGTGGCGCACGTCGAAGCTGTCCTCGTCCACTTCGCGGCCGCAGAACGACGCCGCCGCCTCGGGATCGATGGTCGAGATCACGTCGATCACCACGTCGTTCTGACCCGAGAACGGCGGCGTGGTCCTCGGGTCCGCCCGGCACGCGCTGTACGGCACGTTCGCGTACGAGTCGTCGCGGGTGCGGTTGTACTCACCGCGCAGCACCACGTCCCACTGCTCGTTCGGCGCCCATTTCAGGCTCGGCAGCACGGTGATCCGGTCCTGGCCGTTCACGTCGGGGGCGCCGGGCGATTCGTTGTCGTAGAAGCCGTCCGAGTTGGTCGACTTCGCGGCCACGCGCAGTGCCAGCGTATCCGACACCGCCAGATTGCCCATCGCCTTGACGTCCAGCCGGTCGCGGCTGCCGCCCAGCACCGAGACGCCGAATTCCGATTGCTCGAGGTCGGGTTCGTTGTGCTTCAGGTGCACCACGCCGCCGATGGCGTTGCGGCCGAACAGCGTGCCCTGCGGCCCGCGCAGGATCTCCACCGCCGAAACGTCGACGAAATCCTGCAGCGCCGTCGAGACCCGACCCTGGTAGACGTCGTCGATGAAGGTCGCGATGCCCGGATCGGTCGCCGATTCGATGTCGGTGCTGCCGACGCCGCGGATGTAGAACGCGGCCGCGTTCTGGAACGCGCCGACCGGCTGGAGTTGCACGTTCGGCGCGATGCCGTTCAGGTCGCGGGCGTCCTGCGGGTAGCTGCTCTGCAGGTTGTCGCCGGAGATGGCCGTCACCGAGATCGGAACGCTCTGCAGCGACTCGGTGCGCCGGGTCGCCGTGACCACCACTTCTTCCAGGACGCCGCCCGCCTGCTGTGCCAGCGTCGGCACGGCCGGCACGGCCGCGCCGGCCCCCGCGATCGCGCTGGCCAGAAGGGATTTCTTGAACATATCTCTCTCCGAAAATCCAGATATCGACCTCGTCAAAATTCGTCCGAGCCGGTCGATCCCCGTTCCGTTCGTCGGCGAATCGACACAGCCGCCATCGCACCGGCTCCTGGCCGGGATGTCGTCAATCGATGATCTCTGCCCCCTCCCTGTCCTGTTGTCCTGCCGAACCGGCCGTGCCGTGTGGTCCTTTGTCAGCTTCGGCGACGTGCCGTGCGCGAATCCGTGAAGAAGTCGGCCCGCGGGATCTGATCCTCGTCGTAGACCCGCTCCGCCAGATCGATGCGGAACTTCGCGGTGCTGGCGCCGAGCAGACCGAAAGATGCGAGGGTCTCGCGCATGCGCCGATACCATTCGCCGCGGAAGTGCGCGGCGAGGGACGCTTCGCCGTCCCAGCGTTCGAACACGCGGATCCGCCCGGGATGCAGCGGATCCGGGCACCAGTCGTAGTCCAGGCAGCCGGGTTCCGTCAGCGCGCCTTCGATCAACGGCCGGGCCGCCTCCAGCGCTTCCTGCAGTCGATCAGCGGGCAGATCCACCGTGCCCGAGATGATGATGCGGCTGTCCGCGAGGTTCTCGTCCAGCGTGTGCGGCCACGTCATCGGCGCTACCCTCCCTGATCGGATGCCGGGGCGGCGATCATTTCCCGGCGAGCCTCGCTACCACCGGCGCGAAGGCTTCCATGGCCGCCTCGCCCACGGTCACATAGGAGATGCCGTGCAGCTCACGGCGGCGCTCCAGCTCCTCGCATACCGCGTCCACGCTGCCGAACAGCGCGTGCGGGTGACGGCGCATCTCCTCTTCGCTGTAGCCGAAGTTCTTCGCGAACTGCCCGAGCACCGCCGACGGATCGTCCAGCACGAACGTGAAATAGGCGCCGATCTCGATCTCGAGCGCATCGAACCGGTCGCCGGCGCCTTCACGAACCCAGCCCAGCTTGCGCTGCGTCTCTTCTTCGGAGGAGGAGCGCACCCCGTCGGGGCCGATCACGCCGGCGCGATTGTTGAAGTTCAGGCTGACGATGTCTGCTTCGCGTCCGGCGAGCCGCAGGATCTTCGGGCTGCCGCCGCCGATCATGATCGGCGGCCCGGAAACGGGCTTCGGTAGGCCTTCGAAGTCGCGCCACTGGATCGTGGCGTTGCTGACCTGGACCGGGCCATCGGCACGGAACGCCTTGACGCCCTCGATCACGTCCGCGAGCCGGTCGATCCGCTCGCCCGGCGGATCGAAGCGCAGACCCACCGCCGCGTACTCCTCACGCAGCCAGCCGGCACCGAGACCGAGCTCCAACCGACCGTCCGACAACATGTCGATGGTCATCGCGGATTTGATCAGCACCAGCGGATTGTGATAGTCGATGCAGAACACCCGGCAACCGATCCGAATGTCCTTGGTGACGGCGGCCGCGTACGCGATCGCCGGAATTGCCGCCAGCGACTGCACCGGATGGTTGGTCTTCTCGATCGCGGGACCGGGCCCCAGCAGGTGATCGGCGAGATGGAACGCCGAATAGCCGAGCGCTTCGGCCCGGCGTACCCGGTCCGTCCATTCCTTCCCCGAGCCGGCATTGAACGACTGCACGGCGAATCGAAACGGCTTGCTCATGGCTACTCTCCCGCTGCACCCACCCGTGACGGCGCCGCCCCATCGGCGGCCCGGCCGATCCGTTGCCGGATCAGAACTGGATGCGCTTGGTGATGCCGCCGTCGATCACGATGTTCGCGCCGGTGGTGAACGCGCCGAGCGGGCTCGCCAGCAGCGCGGCCTGCGCCGCCACCTCGTCCGCGCGGCCCATGCGGCCGAGCGGGATCTCCTTGAGCGTCTGCTCGTAGAACGCGCTCATGTGCTGCTTGATGCGGTCCCAGGAGCCCCCTTCGATCATGATCGGCCCCGGCGAGATCGCGTTCACCCGGATGCCTTTCGGGCCGAGATCCTGCGCGAGCGCACCCGAGTAGTTCAGCAGCGCGGCCTTCATCGCGTTGTAGGCGCCCGCACGGATGAACTTCTCCAGCGCGGCGGTGGACGAGATCATCAGGATGCTGGCGTTGCTCGACTTTTCCAGGAACGGCAGCGCAGCCTCCACGCAGCGCACCGAGCCCAGGATGTCGTACTCGAAATTGGCCCGCCAGCCGTCTTCCCCGGGGGCGTTACCGCCGCTGACGTTGCAGACCATGCAGTCGATGCCGCCGAGTGCGTTGCCGGACTCCTCGACCCAGGCCTTCAGCGCGGCGCCGTCGCCCACGTCCACCGACTTGCCGATGGCCTTCACGCCCTTGCTCGAGAGCGACTTCACCGCCGCATCGAGCTCCTGCTGATTGCGCGCGCAGATGGCGACGTCGCAGCCCTCGTTCGCCAGGGCCTCGGCGATCGCGCGGCCGATCCCCTTCGAGCCGCCGGTGATCAGCGCCTTTCCGCCCTTCAGCTTCAGATCCATGTCTCTCCCTCCTGAGTGCGGCCGCGACCGGCCGGTACCGCTGACGAACCGTCGAGGTGCGAAGCCTAGGGCAACCAAAACAGTCAGGCAAGACGGCTTCTCTTTTCTGAGCGTGCCGACCATACTGACCCGCGATCCATCCGGGACCGAGGAGATCGAAACCGCATGACCAACGTCAATCGCCAGTTCCTGCTCGCTGCCCGGCCCGAGGGCATGGTCAAGGAATCGGATTTCGAATACCGCGAGTCGCCGATTCCTGACGTCGGCGACGGCCAGTTCCTGGTCCGCACGTCCTACATCTCGCTCGACCCGTCCATGCGCGGTCAGATGGAGAACCGTGCCGACTACGTCGCGCCGCTCCAGATCGGCGACGTGATGCGGGCGGGCGCGGTGGGCACCATCGTGACGTCCCGGCATCCGGACTATCCGGAGGGGGCGATGGTCAGCGGCACCTTCGGGATGCAGGACTACGCGCTGTGCAGCGGCCGTGAAGACCGCTTCCGTGTCTGGCCGGCGGACGTGGATCCGACCGAAGCGCTCGGCGTGCTCGGCGGCACCGGCATGACCGCCTACTTCGGCCTGCTCGACCTCGGTCAGCCGAAAGCCGGTCAGACCGTGGTGGTGAGCGGCGCGGCCGGCGCCACCGGCAGCGTCGCGGGACAGATCGCAAAGATCAACGGCTGCCGGGTGGTGGGCATCGCCGGTGGCGGGGAAAAGTGCAATTGGCTGACCGGGGAGCTCGGGTTCGATGCGGCGATCGACTACAAGCACGAGGACGTCGGCGCCGCGCTCGACCGCCACTGCCCGGACGGCATCCACGTCTACTTCGACAACGTCGGCGGCGAGATCCTCGACCTGTGCCTCGCGCGCATCGCGATGAACGCCCGCGTGGTGATCTGCGGCGGCATCTCCCGCTACAACGCCACCGGCCCGCTACCGGGGCCGAAGAACTACTTCAACCTGGTGTTCCGCCGCGCGCGCATGGAAGGTTTCATCGTCCTCGACTACCTGCCGCGCTTCCCGGAGGCGATCGAACGGATGCGCGGATGGATCCGCGAAGGCAAGCTGAAGCAGCGGGTCACCGTGATCGACGGCTTTCGCGAGCTGCCGCGCGCGCTGATCCGCCTGTTCGAGGGCTACAACGTCGGCAAGATGATGGTGAAGACGAGCTGATCGTTGTGGGAGCGGCCTCCGGCCGCGAACCGCCAGAGCTTCGCGGCGGTGCTACAGCACGCGGACGTTGGGAGTCGAGTTCCGACCGACGCAGGCTGCCAGCCGTAGCGCCCCGAAGGCACCAGCACCATGTCGGTCCGAGGTGCTTCGCCGCCGATCGCACCATGCCCGCAGATTCAGGGCGCTGTTCGATCGAACGGTGCCGGCCATGCTGAACGTGCCGTGAAAACTCGCTGGCGTTCGCGTGCAGCCGCGCGCGGCGCCGCAACCCGCCCGATCATTCGCACCGCCGCGGCCAGTTCCCGCGGAGGTCGCTCCCCTCGGAACGCAACATGGCCCGAATCAAAATCGCCATCTCGCCTGGATCGAATCGCGAACATCGCCTGAATCAGAATTCGCGCCATCGCCCGGATCAAAGCAGCGGTGCCCGACGTACAACGCCGGATCTCGGTAACCCCGGGGCCTATCGATTGATTCGGGCCATGTTCCGTACTCGCGGGAGACCGCGCCAATTCATCGCCAGCCCGGCGCCCGCGGGCCGCTTCCATACCTTGGAACAGGAGCGCTGATCGACTCGAGCCGCCCGCCCTCGAGGCGGGCTTTCGCGGCCTGTACGTCCGGTCGGACCGGCAACAGTGAGTCCGATCAGATGCGTGACGGGTGCGTACCGCCGCAGGCTCCCACGGCTAGCCGGGTTCCGACACCCAGTGGATCGCGTTGCGGATCAGCCGCCGCAGCTCCGGGCTCGCGTAGGCCACCGGATCGTCGCCGCATTGCAGATAGACGATCCGGCTGTTGCGGTAGGTCTTCGTCCAGCCGATCAGGTTGCTGGCGTCGGGGTGTTCCCAGCCCTCGTTGCTGTACATCTTCCCCTCGCGCACCACCCGCGCGGCGGAGTAGAAGTTGCGCGCGGTGAACTCGTAGCCGCTCGTGAGCAGCGGCTCGACGTCGTCCTCGAACACCTCGAACAGATACAGCTCGTCGATGATCGTGAACCGCTCGGGCACGCCTTCGGTCACCGGGTGCCGCGCCAGCACCCGGACCTCGTGGGTGACGTGATGCCGATAGCCCGAATCCTGACAGGCGCGGCCACGCAGCTCGGCCGGCAGGTAGAGGAACCGGCCGCCGACGATCTCGGCGTATTCGTCCCAGGCCGGCCAGCCGGCGATCGCGTGGTGCAGGAACACCATGCCCTTCCCCTGCTCGAGCAGTTCCAGCAGCCGCCGCTTGAAGTCTTCGTCGGGCTCGAGGAACTCGGGGCCCCGGTCCGCGTGGAAGCGGATGCCGGGCATGTCGTAGAGCACGAACGCGTCGTAGGGCGCGGCATGACGGACGTCGAACAGCGCCTGCGCGGCCGGCTGCTCGACGTGGGTCCAGCCGACCCCGGGCATCTCGTCGAACATCGCGAAGAACGGCTCGCGTTCGAACGGATGGCCCTTGGTCACCAGCAGAATCTGTCGCTCGTCCGCCATCGCCGGCTCCCTCGTTCGAGTGTCCGATACGAACGGGCACGATAGCACGCCCGCCATAACCGACAAGCTTGATTGTTTTGCCGGATTCGGCACACTGCAACCGGGGGCCGGCCGAGGAGCATCTCTGGTATCCTGCGGGCAGGCGCAAACCGGACGCCAGGAGGAGGCAGGAACCTTGACCTCACAGATATCCGACCAGACGCTGCTCGACCTGCATCGGCGCATGGTCCGCATCCGGATCTTCGAGGAGACCGCCGGCAAGCTGATGGAGGACGGCAAGATCCCCGGGGCGCTGCACCTGTACGTCGGCCAGGAGGCGGTCGCGGCCGGGGTGATGGCGCACCTCGGCAACGAAGACTGGATCACCAGCACCCACCGGGGCCACGGCCATCTGATCGCGAAGGGCGGCGAGTTCGGCCGCATGTTCGCGGAGCTCTACGGTAAGGCCACGGGCTACTGCAAAGGCAAGGGCGGCAGCATGCACATCTGCGCGATGGAGCTCGGCATGCTCGGCGCCAACGGCATCGTCGGCGGCGGGCCGCCGATCGCGGTGGGCGCGGCGTTCTCCCTCCGCTTCCGCAAGACCCGGAACGTCGCGTGCTCGTTCTTCGGCGACGGCGCCAGCAACGAGGGCGCGTTCCACGAAGCGGCCAACATGGCGGCGCTCTACAAGCTGCCGGTGGTGTTCGTCTGCGAGAACAATGGTTTCGGCGAGTACACGCCGCAGCCCAAGCACCAGGCCATCGTCGACGTGGCCGACCGTGCCGCCGGGTACGGGATGCCGGGTGTGGTGGTCGACGGCATGGATGCCGTGGCCGTGTACGAGGCGGCCGGCGAGGCCATCGAGCGCGCCCGCCGCGGCGAGGGCCCCACGCTGCTCGAGTGCAAGACCTATCGCTTCTACGATCACGTCGGCGTGCGCGGCATGGGCCTCAGCTACCGCACCGACGAGGAGGTGGCACACTGGAAGCAGCGCGATCCGATCCTGCTGCTCGAGACGCGCCTCGCCGAACAGAAGATTCTGTCGCCCGAGGCAGCCCGCGCCGTTCACCAGGAAGTGACCGAAGAGGTGCAGAAGGCCGTGGCCTTTGCCGAATCGAGCCCGATGCCCGAACCGAGCGCACTGCTCGAAGACGTGTACGCCTGACGGACGCCGCACCCGGAGGAAGCATCATGGCAGAAGCCCAACCGCAACCGCGCAAGCTGCCCTACGTGGCCGCCATCACCGACGGCGTGCGCGAGGTGCTCAAGGAGCAGGACAACGCGTTCGTGATCGGCGAGGACGTGGCCGCGGCCGGCAGCGTCTACGGCTATTACCGCGGAATACTGGACGAGTTCGGTCCCGAGCGCATCTACGACTCGCCGATCTCCGAGGCCGGCCTGATCGGCCTGGGTGCCGGTGCCGCCGCGACCGGCTGCCGTCCCATCGTCGATCTGATGTTCATGGACTTCATGGGCGAAGCGATGGACGAGATCGCCAACCAGCTCGCCAAGATGCGCTACATGTTCGGCGGCCACGCGCGCCTGCCGGTCACCGTGCTGACCATGGCCGGCGCGGGCGCGAGCCTCGCTGCGCAGCATTCCCAGAGCCTCGAAGCGTGGCTCTGTCACATCCCCGGGCTGAAGGTGGTGATGCCGAGCACGCCGTACGATGCCAAGGGGCTGATCATCGCCGCGGCCCGGGACGACAACCCGGTGTTCGTGGTGCTGAACAAGGTGCTGCTGGGGTTCACCGGGGAAGTGCCGGAAGGCGCGTACGAGATCCCGCTCGGCGAGGCCAACGTGGTCCGCTCCGGGCGCAACTACACGATCATCGCCACCGGGCGGATGGTGCACGAGGCACTGAAGGCGGCGGAGCAGCTCAAGTCGCTCGACATCGACGCCGAGGTCATCGATCCTCGCTCGCTGCAGCCGTTCGATACCGCGACCGTGGTCGCCTCGGTGAAGAAGACGCACCGCGCGCTGGTCGTGCACGAGGCCGTGCGCAACGGCGGTTTCGGTGCCGAGATCGCCGCGCAGATCCAGGAGTACGCGTTCGACTACCTGGACGCGCCGGTGGCACGGGTCGGCGCACCATTCTCACCCGTGCCGTTCAGCCCGGCCCTGGAGAAGCACTACGTGCCGAATGCCGAGCGGATCGTCGCCGAGGTGAAGACGCAGCTCGGCCTCTAGTCCGCTGGAGCGCCCGCGGGAGCGATCGCGCTCCCCGGGCGCTCGGCGACGGAACCACCGACCATGGGTACCATCGGAATCATCGCCAATCCGGCGTCGGGCAAGGACGTGCGTCGGCTCGTCGCGCGCGCGTCGGTGTTCGACAACCAGGAGAAGCAGGCCATCGTCGGCCGGGCGCTGGCCGGTATCGCGGCCACCGCCGGCACGAGCTGCCGCCTCGCCTACTTCGACGACCCGCACGGCATCGCCCGCAGCGCCGTCGCCGGCGCCGAGCTCGAGCCGCTGGCGGAGTCGGTGGCCGGTCCCGGTACCGTCAGCGCGCTCGACACGATCCACGCGGCACGCCGGCTCCGCGCGCTCGATTGTGCGGTGGTGCTGACCCTGGGCGGTGACGGCACCAATCGGGCCGTCGCGCTCGGCTGGCGCGACGCACCGCTGATCCCGATCTCCACCGGGACCAACAACGTGTTTCCCGTGCTGGTGGAAGCGACGGTCGCCGGCGCCGCTGCCGGGCTGGTCGCGGGCGGCCGGGTGACACTCGAGGAGGTGGCGCACCGAACGAAGGTCGTGCGCGTCGAGATCGACGGCGAGAGCGACGATCTCGCGCTGATCGACGCGGTGCTCTCCGGCGAACGCTTCGTCGGTGCGCGAGCACTGCTCGCACCGGAGCACCTCCGGAGCGCGCTCCTCACCCGCGCCGATCCGGCCGCGGTCGGCATGACGGCCGTGGGTGGGCTGATCGATCCACTCACCGACCGGGAAGACGGCGGCCTGCTGCTCCAGTTCGGACCGGACGGCGAACCGCTGAACGCGCCCATCGCGCCCGGCTACTATCGGCCGGTGCCGATCATGGCTCACCGGCGCATCGCGATGAACCAGGTGGTCGAGCTCGAAGGGCCGGGCGTCCTGGCGTTCGACGGCGAACGCGAACGCGTGCTGAAGCCCGGCCAGCGGGTACGGATGTGCGTCGAGCGGACCGGCCCGTGGGTGATCGACGTCGACGCCACCCTGAATCGGGCGGCGCGGCGCGGCAGCTTCCGCCCGGCGGCCGGGCCGCGCGACCACGACGAACGGATCAACGGAGCTTGAAGGGAGACCCGGATGCCCACCGAGATTTACCTGGTGAAGGTCGGAATGAACATGACCGAGGGGGTGGTGGAAGAGTGGTACGTGCCCGACGGCGGCCACGTCGAGAAGGGCGACCTGCTCTACCGCCTGGAGACCGAGAAGGTCAACCTCGACGTGGACGCGGAAGCCTCCGGTACGGTCAAGCATCTGGTCGCCGAAGGCGTCACGATGCAGCCCGGCGACGTGGTCGGCTACATCTACGCGCCCGGCGAAGCGATTCCCGATGCGCTGCCGGGCGCGGGTGCCGCCGCCGAGCCGGCCGCTGCGACGGCGAAGCCGGCCACTGTTCCGACCTCCGCCGCGCGCACGACCGCCGCCGCGGTCGGCGACGGCGGCCGCATTCTCTCCTCACCGGCGGCGCGGCGTCTGGCCCGCGAGCTCGCGGTGGATTGGACCGCGCTGAACGGCAGCGGACCCGGCGGGCGTATCGTGGAAGCCGACGTCCGGGCCGCCGCCGCGCCAGCCGCGCGGGCGGAACGGGCTGCGCCGCCCTCCTCGCCGATCGCACGCCGTCTGGCCCGCGAGCTGGGCGTGGACATCTCGACCGTCAAGGGCTCCGGACCGGGCGGGCGCATCAGCAAGGAAGACGTTGAGGCGGCGGCGCGCGCGGCCCGCACTGCCGCGTCTCCGCCCCCGGCGCCGCCCGGCGTTGCGGCACCCGGCGCGACGGTGCCGGGAGACCGCAAGGTGCCGGTCAAGGGCATGCGCAAGACCATCGCCACGCGCATGTACGAGAGCCTGCACAGCATGGCTCAGCTCACGATGGACATGGACGTCGTGATGGACGACGCCGTGCGGCTGCGCGCCGAGCTGGTTCAGGCCTGGGAAGAGGAAGGCATCCGTCCGACCTACACCGACCTGGTGATCCGCGCGGTCGCAAAGGCGCTCGAGAAGCACCCGCAGATGAACGCGACGTTCGGCGAAACCGAGATCACGCTGCGCGGCGAGATCAACGTCGGCATGGCCGTCGCACTGGAGGACGGTCTGATCGTGCCGGTGATCCGACATGCCAACCTGCTCGGTCTCGCGGCGCTGGCGCGGGAAACCTCGCGTCTCGCGGCGGCCGCCCGCGACGGCACGCTCACCGTCGACGATCTGCAGGGCGGTACCTTCACGGTCTCCCCGCTCGGTATGTTCGGCGTCGATTCGTTCACGCCGATCATCAACGCGCCGCAGGTCGGCATCCTCGGCGTGAACCGGATCCGCGACGACGTGGCCTGGGACGGTGACCGGCCGGTGCGGCAGCAGCGCATGAGGCTCTCGCTGACCTGGGATCACCGTGCGCTCGACGGCGCGCCTGCCGCACGGTTCCTCGCATCGGTTCGCGATCTGCTCGAGAAACCGTTCCGGCTGCTCGCCTGATCGCCCGCGGATGGCCCCGCCGGCTCGGGGTCAGGCCGCGCGCTCGAAGCGCATGTGGATCGACTTCAGCGCCCGGACCCACATCCCGCGGATGTGGGTGTAGTCGTCCTTCTCGGGGACCGGACGCAGATCGGTCACGCGGTCGAACAGGATCTCCCACGCCCAGTTCTGCTCCATCCGGCTGAGCGTCGCGCCGGGACAGACGTGCTCGCCGAGACCGAACGCCAGGTGCCGCCCGGCGTTCTTGCGCGTCAGGTTCGGCACATCGGGATCGGGAAATCGCTCCGGGTCGTGATTGCCGGCGCCGTAGCGGACGCTCAGCACCGCGCCCTTCGGAATCGGCGTGCCGTTGATCTCGGTGTCTTCCCGCGCGTACCGGTACAACCCCTGGGTCGGCGACTCGATTCGCAGCACCTCCTCGACGAAGCCCTTGATCCTGCTCCGGTCGCGCTGCAGCGCCTGATAGACGGACGGGAAGCGGAACAGCAGCCACAGACCGTTCGCGAGCGCGAACGTGGTCGTCTCGTTGCCGCCGATCAGCAGGTGATCCGTGATGCCGATGATCTCGGTGTCGGTGAGCGGCCGCTTGCGTCCGAGGTCGACGTCCTCGAGCTCGATCCGGGTCAGCCGCGTGATGATGTCGTCGGCCGGCTTGCGGCGCTTCTGCTGCACCGTCTCGAAGATGTAGTGCTGCAGCTCGATGTGCTTCTCCACTGCCCAGAGCTCCTGCTCCAGCGTGAGCCCGCGGGAGAACGGCAGCACCCACGCATAGGACCACTCCTTGAGCTGCGGGAGGTCCATGCGCGGAAATCCGAGCAGCTCCGCAATCACGATCATCGGCAGCGGCTCGGCGAACTTCTTGACGAAGTCGATCTCCCCGTCGTCGATCCACGAGTCTATGAGCTCGTCGATGGTGGCGCGGATGAATCCTTCCCGTTCCTTGATCGCGCGGGGACTCAGTGCCGGATCGACCAGCGCGCGGTAGCAGCCGTGCTTCGGCGGGTTCTCACCGAGCGGCGTATAGCGCGGCCAGCCCTTCTGCTCGTAGAGCGCACGGGCTTCCGGGAACGTGATCAGCGGATTCACCGCAGTCACGTCCGGCCCGGCCGTGAACAGCGTCGGGCGGCGCAGCACGAACTCGATGTCGTCGTACCGGGTCAGCACGTACATGCCGATCTGCGGCATGAAGTAGATGGGTGCTTCGGCTCGCAGCACCTCGTAGGCCTCGAACCAGTACTCCTGCACCACCGGGTCCATGAAATCGATCTCGGCCGCGCGCCGGAACGGACAGCCCTGCGTTGCGCTCCTCTGCATCTCCAACTCCGCCGACGGACGCTGCCCCCCGATGGTAGCCCCTCGCCCGCGCAAAACCAACACGCGTGACGGTAATACTTGGCAAGCCTCCGGCAATTGGGTAACGTCGGCTCCGAAGGGAAGGTTGGCGGATTCCGCCGGGAAGTTCCGAGCACCGATGACGTACGTGATCACTGCAGCCTGTATCGACGTAAAGGACAAGTCGTGCGTCGAAGTCTGTCCGGTCGATTGCATCTACACCGAGCCGGACGACCGGATGTGTTTCGTGCACCCGGAAGAATGCATCGACTGCGCGGCCTGCGAATCCGCCTGTCCGGTGGGTGCGATCTTCGTCGACAGTCAGGTGCCGAACGATGTGGCGGGATTCACCGCGATCAACCTGCTGTATTTCGAAGACCGTGATGCCGCGCGCCGCCGCGTGGAGGAGATCGCCGCGAAGGGGCCGGTCGTGACCTGATCGGCGCGAGCGGCGCGAAGCGGCCCCGCGGCGTGCGCGGGGCCGACGCGAACGTTTCGTCCAGGAGGCACCGCCAATGCGCGAATCGACCGCGCCGCCCGATCGACCCGCTGCCGCGCCAGACGCAGCGAAGGCGCCCTACGAGCCGGTGGTTCCGGGAAGCGTCGAGGAGATCAACCTCCTCGACGCCGGGCTGCAGCACTGTCCCTATCACGCCTATCGGCTTCTGCGCGATGAAGCGCCGGTGTGGAAGGATCCGGTCACCGGCTTCTACGTGATCACCCGCTTCGAAGACGTGCGCAACCTGCTGCTGAACACCCGGGACTTCAACAACAGCGCGCGCGGGGGCCAGGGCGGTGCCCGCGACGAGCTGCATGCCGAACGCGCGGAGCGCATGCGGCAGCTCTACCGCGAGAAGGGCTGGCTGCCCGCTCCCACCCTCGCCGCGCGCGACGACCCGAACCACAAGCAGATGCGCGCGATATTCAACGAGGCCTTCCGTCCGAAGAAGATCGAGGAGATGGACCCGTTCGTCGAGGAGACGGCCTATCGACTGATCGACGCGTTCATCGACGACGGCTACTGCGACTGGGTCCGGCAGATGGCCATCCCGCTGCCGCTGATCGTGATCGGCCGCCAGATGGGCGTGCCCGAGCAGGACATCTGGCGGATCAAGGCGTGGACCGACGCCTGGGTCCAGCGTCTCGGCATGATGCAGACGGAAGAGGAAGAACGCTGGTCGGTGGAGATGGAAATCGAGGCCCAGCACTACTTCCAACCGATCTTCGAGCGCCTGCGCCGGGAGCCCGACGGCACGCTGCTGTCGGAGCTCGTGAACCGCGTGATCCCGGAATGGGGACGCCCGCTGAACGACAACGAGCTGCACGCGGAAATGATGGCCGACACGTTCGTCGGCGGATCCGAGACCACCACCAACGCCATCGGCTACGGGATGAAGCTGCTGATCGAGAACCCCGACGTCTGGGCGAAGCTGAAGTCCGAGCCGGACCGCTACCTCCGGACGTTCATCGAGGAGGTCATCCGGCTGGAAAGCCCGGTGCAGGGGCTGTTCCGCTGGGCCTCGAACGACTTCGAGCTGCACGGTGTGACGATTCCGAAGGGCGCGACGATCAACATCCGCTACGCGGCCGCGAACCGCGACGAGCGGGAGTTCGCATGCCCCGGAGAGCTCGATCTCGACCGCGACAAGCCGGGCCGCCATCTGGCGTTCGGCTCCGGTGTGCACCATTGCCTCGGCGCGCCGCTCGCGCGCCGGGAAATGTACTGGACGTTCCGAGCGCTGATCGACCGGATCGACGAGATGTGGTTCGCGCCGGGCCGTAACGACTTCCACTGTGTTCCGAACTTCGCGCTGCGGGCGCTGCAGGCATTGCACGTCGAATTCAAACGCAAGTGACAGCCGGCGCAGCCGCTGCATCCGGGAGGAGACGAGTGACCAGGACGCTGGACTATTACCCGCTGTTTCAGCAAGCGCATCTCGTGAACGACCTGGAAACGGCGTGCCGCGACTGGAACCGCCTGTTCGGCGCCGGGCCGTTCGTGCTGGTGCCGCACCACGAGACCGACCGGTTCACCTACCGCGGTACCTCCCAGGAGGCCGACGTCTCGTACGCGTTCGGGTACCTCGGCGATCAGATGATCCAGTTCATACAGCAGCACGACGACACGCCGTCGATCTATCGGGACATGTACGGTCCCGGAGAGGAAGGTTTCCACCACGTCGGCGTGCTGGTGCACGACTTCGAGGCGGAGTTCGAGCGGCTGGAGCGGATGGGCTTCACCTGCGCGTGTCGGCTGTGGGCCGACGACGTGGACGCGGCCTATTTCGACACGCGCAGCGTCAACGGCGGCTTCACCGAGATTCACGGCGACCCGCCGCACATCCTGGCCACGTTCGCGAGCTGGAAGCGCGCGCACGAGCTGATGCGGCCGGGCGACGATCCGATCCTGCAGCGCCCGTAGCAGATGGGGGAGCAGTGCGCGTACGCGACCCGATCAACGCTCGAGCTGTGCGATGCCCGGATCGCGGATCTCGTACAGCTCGATCACGTTGCCGAACGGGTCACGCCCGTAGATCGCCGAGGATCTGCCGAAATCGACCGGTTCGCCGACGAACGTCATGCCGAGCTCCTTCAGCCGCCGGTATTCCTGCTCGATGTCCTGCACCTGCAGCGCGAAGTGCGGGTAGCCGAAATCGCACGGCCGGCTCACCCGGTTCTCGGGTGTCGGATGCTCGTACTCCCAGAGCTCCACGAACGCGTTCGGCGCCTTCAGCATCGCCATCCGCGCGGCCGTCCGCGCAAGGCCGATCGCGCGGTCGGCGGCCGGATTGTCCCGGTTCCAGCGGGTCTGCTGCACGACCTCGAAGCCGAGCGCGTCCCGATAGAAGCCGAGGGCGCGATCGAGGTCCGGAACCGACACGGCGACGTGATGTATTCCGACGATCATCGCGAATCTCCACCTGGCCCGTCGTTGCGGCGCGTACCCGGGGTCGGCAGCACCGTCACCGGCATCGCTTCCGGCTCCAGCCCGAGCGTGATCAGCACCTTCGACATCCCGAGAAACAACCCCACGCCGAGCGCCAGCTCGACGATCTGCGGGTCGCTGAACGCGGCCCGCAATCTTCGCCGCGCTTCCTCATCGAGCGGCCGCGGCACGCCGATGATCGCGTCGGTGAGCTCGAGCGCCGCCACTTCGGCCGCACCGAACGCGGATCGGTAGTCATCGTCGAGACGCTCGAGATGCCCTTCGGTCAGCCCTGCCGCACGGGCAGAGTCGAATCTCACCTGCTTTCAGTAGCCGCAGTCGGTCACGCGGGCGTTACGCACCCGAGTGAGCTCCTTGATCTCGGGCGGCACGATGCCCCGTTGCCAGAATTCGCCGTACAGCTCGAAGAACGCGCTAATGACTTCGGGCACGTGAGCCATCACGGAGCCGAAATCCGCTGGGCTGCCGGGCACCGCCGGACCGATTCTGGGTTTGCTGGACACCTCTTCCTCCGCTTCGAGCCCCGAGCTTCATACCAGCGCGCCATGCCACAACGGCGGCTCGTCCAATGGATGACTCTGCGCCGGTACGTCGAGCACCAGCTTGATCCGGCACGTCACGTCGAAGAACGCGAGGGCGGTCAAGAGCGCCACCGTCCCGGGTGCACCGAACCAGGATTCCAGCGCCTCGACCTGCGCGTCCTCGATCTAGTGGTGCGCGTACGGCATCTGTTCCGCGACTGCGAGCGCCGCCCGTTCGGCCGCGGAGAACCGCGCGTCGTCGCCGCGCCGCAGCGCATCGAGCTCTGCCGCGTCGACGCCGGCGTGCCGATCCCGCACCGCCCACTCCGCTTCGCAGTCGTGGATCGCGGCAATGCGCAGCCGGGTCAGCTCGAGTATCCGCCGCGGCACGGTGCCGGAGCGCCAGAGCGTCCGGTAGAAGCGCCGGTAGCCCGCGAGCAGCTCCGGGCGCAAGCCGAGCACCCGCTCCACCGGCGTCGGCGCATCCGCCAGGGCTCGCCAGCTCATT
The DNA here is from genome assembly GCA_036381275.1 of Pseudomonadales bacterium. GTDB lineage: Bacteria > Pseudomonadota > Gammaproteobacteria > Pseudomonadales > Azotimanducaceae > UBA7803. The sequence goes on from DASVDC010000002.1 coordinate 21,060, forward strand.
CCCATCCCGCTCCGCTCGAGACAGGGCAGCATCGCACGCCGCCCGGCGGGAAGGAACCCTCTCGAAACCGCCAAGTACTCCACCCGTCGGCCAACAGCTATGCTGGGCCGATTCCGTTTCAGGCCTTACCCGGAGATCGGCGATGAGCGGCAAGACACCGAACCATGCGCTCAGCCCGCTCCCGTGCCCCGTCAAGCTCGAGGACGTCGACTTGTTTTCGCCGGGCGCGCAGGAGCACTGGTACGAAGCCTACCCGATCCTGCACCGGGAATGCCCCGTGGTGCGCCTGCCCGGGGAAGGCTACGAACCGGAGACCGACGGCTTCATCCTGACCAGGTACGAGGACATCTCGACGGTGGTGCGGGATCCGGTCCGGTTTCCTCCCACGCTGACGCTGGCCATCCGTCGGCTGGAATCGCTCGGCGTGCCGTTCGAGGAGGCGCCGCAGACCAACGCGATGATCGTTTCGATGGCGACGCTGCGGCCGACCAACGAGCTCTACCGGGCGCATCGGCAGGAGCTCACCGATCCGTGGGTCGGCCCTGGCGCCAGCCGCCACACCGAGATGATCACCCGCTTCGTCGATCAGTTGATCGACAACTGGATCGACCGCGGCGAGGTCGAGTTCATCTCGGAATTCGCCCGTCCGCTGCCGCAGATGGTGATGGCCACCGTGCTCGGCTTTCCGCTGGAGGACCTGCCGCGGCTCGCGGAATGGGGCAATGCCCAAGTCATGGCTTACGTCCACGGCAAAGGGCACCGCAACGAGCTGACCCGTGAGCAGCTCGCCGAGCAGTTCAGAAAGCTCGACGGCTTCAAGGAATACGTGTTCGACCAGGTGCAGCAGAAACGGCGCAATCCCCGGGACGACATGATCAGCTGGCTCTGCCGGGTCGAGTACGAGGCGCTCGGCCGGAAGCTCACCGACATGGAAGTCAACGGGATCGTCTACGCGATGGTCATCGGCGGACTGGAGACGACCCAGTACGCGCTCGAGGAAGAGGCTCAGCTGCTGTGCGAGCACCCGGAGTTCTTCAGAATGCTGAAGAACGACCGCAGTCTCCTGCGATCGTTCATCGAGGAAAGCCTGCGGCTGCGCTCGCCGACCCAGGGGCTCTCGACGCGGATCACGTCCCGGGACGAGGTCTTCCAGGGCGTGCCGGTACCGAAGGGTTCGCTGCTGCATCTGCGCTGGGCAGCCGGAAACGTGGACCCGGACGAATGGGAATGCCCCTACGAGATGCGCCTGGATCGCAAGGCGGTCAGCAGGCATCTGGCGTTTTCCGCAGGGCCGCGGGTCTGCCCCGGTGCCGGGATCTCGCGCCTGGAGCAGACCATCGCCTGGAACCGTCTGCTCGACCGTATCGACGAGCTGCGTTACGCCCCCGGCAACACCTTCGAACACCAGCCTGGCATCATGCTGGGCACCTTGAAGCTCGAGTTGGCGTTCACCCCGGCCAGACGTTCGGCCGGTCAGGAGCCCGTATGAACACCGCAACCGATACCGCCGCCGACGTCAGCGACATCCGGCTGTTCGACCCGGCGACGCTGATCGACCCGTACGACGCGTATCGCCGGCTGCGCGATCACGACCCGGTGCACTACCTGCCGGAGCTCGGCATTCACGTCGTGACCCGTTACGACCTGGTGCGCGAAGCGATCAAGGATACGGCCACGTTCTCGAGCCGTTTCGATCGCTTCCTGCAGACCTCGCGCGACATCGCGTTTCAGGCCGCGCCGCCGGACGTGCAGCAGGAGCTGGTGCGGATCGGCAAGGAGATGATCGAGCTGCCGCCGACGATGCTGACGCTCGACGAGCCGGAGCACACGAAGTACCGCTCGCTGGTCAAGGAGCTGTTCACCGCGAGCCAGATCAAGAAGTCCGAGCCGTACGTGCGGGGCATCATCGAGGCGGCGGCGGATCGCCTGGCCGCGCAGGACGGCCGGGCCGATTTCATGCAGCTCTTCGCGTTTCCGGTGCCGCTCCGGATCATCTCTGACCGCCTCGGCATCCCCGAGGAAGACCGCGAGTTCTTCTACGACGCGGCCACGGCGGCCGCCGCGGGACTGCGCCTGACGCCCGTTGCGCCCGACGAGCTGATCCGGCGTGCCCGGCTCGCGCTCGATCTGCAGCGGCTGCTGGTACGGCTCATCGAAGCGCGGCGCAGCCAGCCGACCGACGACATGATCAGCATTCTCGCGAACAGCCGGCTGGCGGGAGACGACCGCCACCTGACCCACGGCGAAGCGCTGTCGATCCTGAACCAGTTCCTGGTCGCGGGTCACGAGACGACCACCAGCACGTTCGGCTGGGGCATGCTGATCCTGTGCCGCAATCCCGGGCTGCAGCAGGCGCTGCACGACGACGTGTCACTGATCAGGACGTTCGTCGAAGAGACGCTGCGCCTCGAGGCACCGGTTCAGGGCCTGCCGCGGCTGGTCACCCGGGACACCGAGCTCGGCGGCTACCCGCTGAAGGCCGGCGAGGTGATCATGCTGCGCTACGGTGCTGCGAACCGCGACGAACGGCAGTTCGAGAACCCGGACCAGGTGGATTTGCACCGGCAGAAGGCCGGCATGCAGCTCGCGTTCGGCTCCGGCGTGCACCACTGCATCGGCGCGCCGCTCGCGCGTCAGGAGCTGAACCTCGGCTTCCCCGCGCTGCTGGAGCGCATCGAGAACGTCCGGCTGTCGGACGACCACCCGCCGCCCCAGGCCGAGCCGAGCTTCATCCTGCGGAACCTGCCGGAGCTCCATATCCGGTTCGAGCGGCGCGGATAGCGTCCCGCAACGGGCGCAGGCACAGCGTCAGGCAGACGGCCGCGACGCCGTAGTTCACCGTCGCGAGGCTCGCCAGCGACAGGTCGATGGCGTCCTCGCGGCCGAATACGTAGTCGTTGGTCACGCCGATGATCAGCGGTGCCAGCAGATACGACAGGAACGACACGCAGATCAGGTAGATGGCGATCAGCTGGCCGCGCATCCGGTTCGGGGCGATGGCCTGGAGCGCCGCGTTGCTGAGGCCCGGCGGCATCGACATGCCGAACGTGATCGGCACCACCAGCGCGACGGCGAGCAGATCCGAGTCGACGAGCGGCATCACCACCGCGAGCGGTCCGAGCCCGAGGCAACCCCAGAGCGTCAGCCGCATCGCCGCATCGGAGCGCCCTCTCGCGATCATTCGGCCGGCGTAGTAGCCGGCCCAGACGCTGCCGGCGATACCCACCACGATCGCGATCAATCCGTAGGTGATGCCGATGTCGGTGCGCGACCAGCCGTGCTTGCGCACGAAGAACTCGACGATCCAGGTGAGGAACGCGAAGCCCTGAATCGACAGGCACAGATAGCCGACGAAGTGCAGGGACAGGTAGCGGCGCCGCTCCCGGACGAACTGCCAGACCTCCCGGTAGCTGTAGCCGGCGTCCGACTCCGCCGGCGTGAGGCGCCGCTCGGGCTCGCGGATCGTGAACATCAGCAGCGCGAGCACGATGCCCGGCAGCCCTACCAGCACGAGCACCGCCTGCCAGGAGAAGATCTCCCCGAGTACCGGCAACGCGAGCGCGGGGCGTGCCTCCAGATAGTCCACCAGCGGTCCGCCCACGAGGCTCGCGAGCCCGGAACCGATGAACGGCGCGGTGGCCACCACGCCGTACACGAGCGGCAGCCGCGACTGCGGAAGCTTGTCGGCCAGCATCGATACGGTTGCCGGCCCGAGCGACGCCTCTCCGATGCCGACGCCCATGCGTGCGGCGAACAATTGCCAGTAGCTGTTCGCGAAGCCGGCGAGGCTCGTCATCGCGCTCCAGCCGAAGATGCCGGCGGCGATGATGTTGCGACGGTTCCAGCGGTCGGCCAGGCGCGCGAGCGGCAGCGTAGCCACGGAGTACACCAGCGAGAACGCGAGCCCGATGATCAGCGAGATTTCGGTGTCGGACAGGCCGCCGAGATCGCGCTTGATCGGGCCGATCATCACCGCCAGGATCTGCCGGTCGATGAACGACAGCGTGGCGGCGAGCGTCAGCACCACCACCACGTAGCAGAGGCGCCATGCGCCGCCGCGGCTCATCGGCTCGAGGTGACCGTCGTTCCCGCGAACTCGTCGCTCGGCGGATGGCCGAGGAAGATCGCGCCGAGATCCTGGTACAGGGGATGCGCGACCCAGCGGTGGCTGGCGCAGCCGTGGGCGTCACGGAGCTTGCGTTCGAGCGGTGAGTGCATGCGCATCCCGCTGGTTCCGGCGGTGTTGTGCAGTACGTCCACGACCCGCATGCAGACGTTCGCCGCGTGCACGCAGGCGAGCCGTGCATCCTGTGTGGTACGGGGGCCCGGCATCGGCGCGCCGGCCCACAGCTCGTCTTCCACGGCCCGCATCGCGCTCATCACGTAGCTGCGCGCGGCGCGGTACTCGGCCGTGCACTCCCCCATCCGGTACTGCGCGATCGGCCGCTCGCGCAGCGTTCCCGGCGACAGCATCGGAATCTTGTTCTGCGCGATCTCCGCGAAGCATTCGATCGCGCCGCGGGCGACCCCGAGCGCCACCGCCGCCTTGTTGTACGCGAGCCGGAGCGGCACGGGAATCCGGAACACCGGGTTCTCGTAATGGGCCGGAAGGCTCATCAGATCCACGTCGACGAAGCGCGGCGGCACGTACGCACCTTCCGCCTTCACGTCATGGCTGCCGGAGCCGCGCAGGCCGGCCACGTCCCAGGTGTCGATGATCTCCCACTGATCCCGCGGCAGCATCCAGAGCTTGAACTTCGGCCGCCCGTTCGCGTCGAGCTCCGGCTGATCACCTTTCATCAGCGGCGCGCCCATGAAACACCAGTGTGCGTTGTGACAGCCGCTGATGAACGTGGTGCGACCCCAGACGCGGACGCCGCCGTCCTCCTGACGCTCCGCCCGGGGCGGCGTGCTGCCCGGCCCGCCTCCGCCGCACATGATCACCGCGGGGTTGTCCAGGTAGACCTCCTTGGCGAGCTCGGGATCCATTCCCCCGGCCGCCATCGCGTTGATCTCGGAGCCGAGCATGACGTTCCACGCGACGGATGCATCGATCGCGGCCATTGCTTCCAGGATCTCGATGGTCTGCATCGAGCTGGCGTCTTCGCCGCCGAGTGCCTCCGGTAGCGTGAAGCGGAAGAAGCCCGCTTCCACCAGCGTTGCCACGAGATTGTCCGGCAAGCGCCGTAACGTCTGAGCCTCGTCGCCGCCCGCAACGATCTGCTCGCGCAGATCGTCGATCCGGTCGAGCCGGGCTCTGAGCTGTGTGCCATCCATCGTGTTCTCGTCCTCCGGTCGCCTCTCCCGCCCTCGCCGAAGCGCGAGCGGCTTCGGACGCCGAGCGTAGAGCAACGCCGGGTCGGACACAACGGAAACCGTCTCTGTTGACGGTATTGACCGCTTCGGATTCAATACGGGCCGAGAGTCCAGCCCGCGAGGTAGGCCCATGGCACGAGTGCTGATTACCGGCGCCGGACGCGGCATCGGCCTGGAGCTGGCGCGGCAGTACGTCGAGAACGGCGATGCGGTGATTGCCTGCGTTCGCAACCCGGACGCATCCACAGCCCTCCAGGAGCTGACGACGCGGGGGTCGCTCTCCATCGTGCACATGGACCTGGCCGATTTCGACACGATCGCCGCCGCGAAGCGCGAGATCGGCGACGTGCCCCTCGACATCCTGATCAACAACGCGGGCTACGTCGGCGGGTCCCGCCAACGGATCGACGACGTCGACATCGCCGAATGGCACCGCACGCTGGACATCAACACGATCGGCCCGCTGCTGGTAGCGCGCGCGTTCAAGCCGAACCTCGCGGCGTCGGGGAACGGCAAGCTGATGAACGTCAGCAGCCAGCTCGCCGCTTCCACCTGGCCGATGGGCGGAATGCTGATCTATTCGACGACCAAAGCCGCGCTCTGCAAGATCGGACAGATTCTGGCGATCGACTGGAAGAACGAGCCGATCATCAGCGCGCTGATGCATCCCGGCTGGGTCCAGACGGACATGGGCGGACCCAACGCGGACATCACCGCCGAAGAGAGCGCGCGCGGAATCCGCAACGTGATCGCCAATCTGACCCAGGCGGACTCCGGCAAGTTCTTCAAGTGGAACGGCGAGATACACCCCTGGTGAGCGGGCCTGACGCTCACGGTGACGTGAACGTACCAGGCTGAGCGGTTCCCACCCGGGATGTCCTAGGGGAGAGACCGGCATCGGCGACGCAGCCGACTGCCTTTTCTAGGGAGGAAGACATCATGCACCCCATGCGGCCAACGCGCGCGCTGCTCTGCGCGTGCGTCGGATTCCTGGTACCCGGGACGGTGATCGGCGCCGAGCCGCGGGTCATCGAGGAGGTCATCGTCACCGCCCGTCAGCAGCAGGAGACGCTGCAGGACGTGCCGGTGGCGATCGCGGCGCTGACCGAGCAGGACCTCGATCGCTACAACATCACCACGCTGACCGATGCATCGACACTGGTGCCGAACTTCATGGTGTTCCAGGGCGGCTCGGGCAACGGCTCGAACGTGATCCTGCGCGGCATCGGCTCCAGCTCGATCAGTGCCGCGTTCGACCAGTCGGTGGCGATCAACATCGACGGCGTGGTCGTGAACATCGGCCGCTTCATCCACAACGCCTACATGGACATGGGCCAGATCGAGGTGCTGAAGGGGCCGCAGAGCCTGTACTTCGGCAAGAGCGCGACCGCCGGTGTGATCTCGGTGACGACCCGGGATCCGGGCGACGAACGCGAGTTCGAGGTGATGGGCGGATACGAGACCGAATACGATCAGATCTACAGCGAGCTGATCCTGTCGTCACCGCTCACCGACACGCTCGGTGCCCGGTTCGCCATCGGCTACACCCGCTCCGACGAGCTGTTCGAGAACCTGTGGCCGGGCGTGGAAAACGAGTGGCGCGGCGAGGAAGCGCTGAACGCGCGGCTGACGGTGGTCTACGAGCCGACCGACCGGTTCCGGGCGCGGCTCAAGTACGCCTACTCCGAGTACGAAAACGACGGCGCCAACGGCCGTACCGAAGAGATCTGTCCGGAGGGCACGGTGCAGCCCACCGCCGTGCCGGCCGCCTCCGCCGCGCTGGTGATCCTGCCGGGGATCGACGACTGCAAGCTGAACGGCAACACGTCCATCGCCGACGTTCATCCGGCGCTGCGCGACGGCCTGCCCTACGGCGGCGACGACGGGGTGCCGTTCCTCGAGCAGGACACCGATTTCGTCGCGCTGCAGCTCGACTGGGACGTGAACGACCACCTCGCGCTCACCTCGGTGACCGGCTGGGTCGACCTCGAGCACATCGAGCTGGACATCTACGACTACAACGCCGGGGTGTTCGCCGGCCTGCACCGCAACGTCTACGAAAGCCTGTCCCAGGAGCTGCGCCTTGCGAGCCGGTTCGACGCGCCGCTCAACTTCATGCTGGGGCTGTATTATCAGGACGTCGAGCAGGTGTTCAACGCGTACCAGTATGCGTTCAATCTGGGCCTGCTGTTCGGCCCGGATCCGGTCACCGGCAACGAGTACGACTACAACAAGAATCATTTCCTCGATACCGAAGTCTACTCCGCGTTTCTCGCCGGCTACTGGGACATCACCGAACGCATCGAGCTGACCGCGGGGCTGCGCTACACCGACGAGCAGAAGGACGGCCACATCACCATCCCTTACCTGCACGCCGCGGCCGGCGCGTTCGGCTTCGGCGCACCGCCACTGATCGAGGGCCTCGAGTTCGACGACAGCAACACGTCGCCCGAGGTGGCGATCAACTGGTACCTGACCGACGCGGTCAGCGTCTATGCGTCCTACAAGGAAGGCTTCAAGTCCGGCGGCATCGACAACAGCGCGCTGCCGACCAACTCGCTCGATCCGGCACAGAATCCCGATTTCCCGGACTTCCTGCTGTACGACTCGGAGGAGGCACAGGGCTTCGAAGTCGGCATCAAGGCGACGCTGCTGGACGATTCGATGCGCCTGAACGCGACCGCGTTCAGCTACGACTACGACAACCTGCAGGTACAGCTCTTCGATGCCAACATCATCCAGTTCGTGACGTTCAACGCATCGAAGCTGACCACCGAAGGCGTCGAGGCGGATCTGCTGTGGGTGACGCCGGTGGAAGGGCTGACCCTGCGCGGCGCGCTGGCGCTCACCGATACGAAGTACGACGAGGATTTCATCAACGCCACCGGTGAGAACCTGAAGGGTGAGGACGGGGCGCTCTCCGCCGACATTGCCGGTACGCTGGGCCTCACCTACGACCTCGCAGTCACGAACGACTGGCGACTGAACTTCTCGTTCGACGCCCGCTACAACGACGGCTATCCGATCAGCGCCACGCTGGACCCGTTCGAGCAGGACAGCTACTGGGTGACCGACGCGGCCGTCAGCCTGTATTCCGCCGACGACCGCTACGAGCTGTCTCTGATCGGGCGCAATCTCGGCGACGAGATCTATGCCCTCGGTGCCGGACCGCGGCCGGGTGCGTGCGGGCAGGCGGATCCGACCAATCCGGACCCGACCCAGCGCTGCCGGTCGAGCGGCGCCAACGACCAGGACCAGGTGACCACCACCTCCCTCGGCCGGCAGATCACGCTGCAGTTCCGCGTGCGCTTCTGAGCCTTGCGATGCCGTCCGGCGCAATGCCGGACGGCATCGCCGCCTACTCGACCGCGAGCCGCGCGACGCTGTCGCGGTAGGTCTTCATGCCGAGCCCGATCGCCAGCACCGCGAGCGGCACGCCGAGAACGTTCACGATCGCGAGCGATTCACCCACGCGGGCATCGTCGGCGAACACGGTGTGGGTGATGAAGCCGACCGTGGCCGCGCCGAGCGACAGGCCGACGAAGTTGCTCGCGAACAGATACGCCGACGAGATCTTCGCGCGCATCTCGTTCGGCGTGATGGTCATCATCGCGGCCGCAGCGAGTCCGGCGGGCACCGCGCTGAAGAACTGATACGGCGCGTACAACGCCGCCGCCAAGGTTCCGTCCCGCGCGATCAGGAAGACCAGCAACGCGAGCGGCGCGAGCGGCAGCGAGCACAGCAGGGTCGCCCGGTACGGTGCGTCCGCACGACCGCGCCGCGCGAGCCAGCTCGCGAGCCCTCCGCCGAACAGGGCGCCCGACGTGCCGAACACGGCCACGACGGTGCCGTAGACGGCTCCGGCCTCCGCCGGCGTCCAGCCGAAGCGGCGGATGAAGAACGTCGGGACCCAGGCGAAGTTCCCGTACGCGACCAGCACCAGCAGCGTGAAACTCGCGAACAGGCTCGCGAAGGTGCGCCGGTGGGCGGCGACGAACGCCGTGAAGGCCTTGAGCGAGGTGCTGTCCTGCGCTCGCAGCGCGCCCCGGCGGGGCGGTTCGCGCACCGTCAGCATCAGCGCGGCCAGCACCAGCCCCGGCAGACCGATCACCAGAAACGCGAGCTGCCACGGCTCCATCGTGCCGATCCCCCGGAGCACGATGGCGCCGAGGCCCTCGGCGTACGCGAGCACCGCGCCGCCGATGATCATCGCGAGGCCGACGCCGGACAGATTGCCCATCGTGAAGACGCTCATCGCGAGCGGCAGACGGTCGCGCCGGAAGTAGTCGCTGATCATCGAGTACGCGCACGGTGACAGGCAGGCTTCGCCGCTGCCGACGCCGATGCGCGCGAGGAACAGCTGCGGGAAGCTGCCGGCCAGCCCGCAGGCCGCGGTGGCGAGACTCCAGAACGTCACGCCGATCGCGACGATGTTGCGGCGGTTGGTCCGATCCGCCAGCACCGCGATCGGAATCGACATCATCGCGTAGAAGATCCCGAACGGCGGACCCTGCAGCAGACCGATCTGGAAGTCGTTGAGTCCGAGGTCCGCCTTGATCGGCTCGACCATCAGCGCGATCACCTGGCGGTCGAGGAACGAGAAGATCGAGCCGATGAACAGCACGATCACCGCATACCAGGCCTGCGCCGGTGCCGGCCAGGGCGCCTCCCGGGCTCGATCCGCCGAACCGACCGCAGCCGGCTCGATGCCGCTCTGCACCTTCAGCCGGTGATCCGCCGATGCGCGGGCTGCACCGGCCCGAGCCGTACCGGCTCGCCGGCCCAGGCGCCGACGTTCTCACCGGTACGTCCATCGCGGAGCAGATCGATCAGCAGCCCGGCGATCTGCTCGGGCTGCATCACCACCCGGGCGAGCTCATCCGGCAAACGTCCGTCGGGAAACAGACCGCGCAGCATCGGCGTGTCGGTTGCACCCATACACAGCGCGTTGACGCGGATCCGGTCCCTGGCCAGGTACTTCGACCAGGCGTCGGTGAAGCCGTTGATCGCCCACTTGGAGGCGTTGTAGAGATCCGTGTTCGGCGGATTGGTACCACCGCTGCGTGCGGGCAGCACGTAGTAGGTCGAAATGTTGAGGATGTCGCCGCCGCCGCGGCGGCGCATGTGCGGTACGCAGGCGCGCGACAGCATCAAGAGGCCCAGCAGATTGGTGCCCATCACGTAGTCCCAGTCGTCCAGCGCCTGCTGCCAGGGACTGTCCACCGGCGTCTGACGCCAGGTGCCGGCGTTGTTGACCAGCAGATCGATGCCGCCGAGCTCCGTCACCGCACGATCGACGACGCGCTCCACGTCCGCGCGCCGGCTCACGTCGGCGACTTCGGCGACCACGGGGCCGCCACCGGTGATCTCGGCCGCTATCTCGTGCACCCGCGGGAGCACGTCGAACAGCAGCACCCCGGCGCCTTCGGCCGCGAGACGCCGTGCGAACGCCTCGCCGAGTCCGCGCGCCGCACCGCTCACCACCGCAACCTTGCCGTCAAGCAGTCCCATCGAGGTCCTCCTGCCGGATGTAGATCGGCGGCAGTGACGGTTCCAGCCGGCACGGCCGGCCGACGCAGAAGTTCATGTTCTCGCCGGTGCGGCCGCCGGGCCCTTCTTCCAGCAGATCGATCAGCGCCTGGGCACTGTCCTCTGCCGACATCCAGGAAGCCTCTTCCTCCGGCGAGGGATCGAAGTTGTGGAACGAGCGCAGCATATACGAGTCGGTGGCGCCCATGCAGAACGCGTTCACGCGTATTCCGTGCGGCCGCAGCGCCTTCGCCCACGCGAAGGTCAGGCCGTTGAGCGCCCATTTGCTCGCGTCGTACAGATCCATGGTCTCGCCACCACCGGTCGGGCGCGGCGAGTCTTTCCATGGGCAGCCCGGCAGCTTCGGGCACACGTCGTTCGGCGTGCCGCAGGTGACCATGTGATCCGTCGCAATGTTGACGATTTCCCCACCGGTGCCCTGCTCGAGCAGGATCGGGATGACCGCGCGGCCGAACAGGAACTCGCCCTTCAGGTTGGTGCCGACGATGCGTTCGTAGTCTGCGAGGGTCTTGTCGAGATCGTCGTCCGCGAGGCTGGCTCCCCAGACGCCGGCATTGTTGACGAGAATGTCGATACCGCCGAACGCCTGCCGCGTGCCGTCGACGACCCGCCGGACGTCGTCCGGATTCGACACGTCGGCACGCCAGCCGACCGATTGAACCCCGAAGCGCGCGAGCTCCGCCGGCAGAGCCTCGATCTCCTCGCGCACGTCACAGACGGCTACGTGTGCACCCGAGCGCGCCAATGCCCGGGCATAGGCGTTGCCGAGACCGACCGCAGCGCCGGTGACGATGGCTCGCTTACCGCGAATGTAGGACATGACCCCTCCCCTACGTCTCACCGGCGCCCGCTTTCCGTTGCTCTGCTTGTCATCTCCCGTCGCGCGCCGGGCTGCCGCAGCCCGTTGGACGCCGCTCCGCGGATCACGCGGGAGCCGCGGCCGCAGTGCTCATCGTCCTCGCCTCGCGGCGGTCGCCGGGGCGTTAAGCTAACCCGCTCTTCCCCGCTTCGCAACATTTCCGTCTGACGTGACGGTAATGTAGTGACTCGCGCGGAATTATGTGATTCGATAAACCGTCACGTCGGATGGTTTCATCGGCGCGGTGAGGAGGGGGCCGGAAGCACAGCTCGTACCAAACCCCATACGAACGAACCTGAGCACAACCCGAGAAGGGATTCAGAGGGAGGGGCATCTCATGCGGAAGAGTTGCACGGGCCTCGCCGGAAGGCGTGTGGCAGCACGTTCGGCGTGTCTGTTCGGTCTGGCTTCCTTCGCCGTGCTGCCGCTGGCAGAGGCGGCGGCGGCGCCGGCGACGCAGAGCAGTCAGGCCAGAACCCGAGTCATCGAAGAGATCCGAGTCACCGGCACCAAGCGCGAAGCCTCGGCACAGGAGGTGCCCATCGCGGTGACCGCGATCTCCGAGGACGCGCTCCGGCACCAGTTCCGAAACGACATCCTCGCGATCGGCGAGCTCTCTCCCGGCGTCGCGCTCGGCCAGCAGCCGGGCTTCCGCGCAATCGCCGGCGGCGTGCGGGGCACGGGCCAGAATTCGATCCTGGTGACCCAGGATTCTTCGGTCGTTCTGCTGGTCGACGAGTTCGGCCTGTCACACGTTCAGGCTCAGTTCGTCGAGCTCTTCGACGTGGAGCGCATCGAGGTCTATCGCGGTCCGCAGGGAACGCTGTTCGGCAAGAGCGCCACGGGCGGTGCGATTTCCATCGTCACCAAGCGGCCCGAGCTGAGCGAATACGGCGCGGATTTCGCGTTCCAGTACGGCCGGTTCGACGGGGACGACGGCCCGACCGCTGACATCCGCAAGTACAACGTCGCCGTGAACGTGCCGCTGATTCGGGACCAGCTCGCATTGCGCGCCGTCGGCATCTGGGACGAGGACGACGGCTACTACTCGAACGACAAGGCGACCGCCACCTGGCCCGACTTCGCGCCGCTGTTCGGCGGGCCGGCGCCCGTGCCGGAGGGGATCTCCACCCGCACGGTCGGATCGGGTGAGAACCTGAACGACACCGAGGTGTTCGCGGGCAAGCTCAAGCTGCTCTGGCAACCGACGGAGAAATACGAAGCGTACTTCATGTTCGACTACCTCGACGACGACTCCGGCTCGCCGCCCGGCATCAACGAGAGCGAACCGGACATGCTGCTCCCGCTGCTCGGGTTTCCCAGCGTGCAGGAGGCCGGACTCGACGACATTCTGAGCACGGGCGTCACCAACCAGTGCGTCGAGGGAAATCCCGACGGGCTCTGCATTTCGGCCGGACACCGGGTCAACGTGAAGGGTTACATGCTGCACCAGACCCTCGAGCTCGGCGACTACACGGCGAAGCTCATCGTGGGCACGCGGGAGCAGGAGGAGATCCTGCCGAACACGTACACGGGAGAGGCGTTCACGTCGCTGTTCGATGCCAGCCGCAACACCACGCGCGATCAGGACCAGTACGAGCTGCGGGTCAACTCGAACTTCACCGGTCCGCTCAACTTCGTGGTCGGCGCCTCCTATGCCGAAGAGACGACGGACATGCTGGCTTACAGTACGGTCGGCCTGACGGGCCTCCTGACCGGAGACACGGATTTCCTCACCAATCCGGCCACCACCGGCGCACGGCAGGACCGGGAGACCGTGGCGCTGTACGCAGACGGCACGTTCGACGTCACCGAGCGCCTGTCGATCACCGCCGGAATCCGCTACACGGACGACGAGAAGGAATTCTTCCGCCGTGCCAATCCGGGCGGTCCGTGTACCGAGCTGACGCCGCCGGAGCACCAGGTCATCGTCGACGGTCAATGTCTCGATTCCCGCTCGAACACGATCGCCCGCGTAGGCGGCGGCTTCAGCGCGAAGGATCTGGAGCCGTTCGAGCTGCCGCTGCCCGACAGCGCCTACGAGATCGCCGAAACGTTCACCGACAGCTGGGACGAAATCACCTACCGGCTGGTCCTGGACTACGACGTCACCGATGCCGGCATGGCGTACCTCAGCTACGCGACCGGGTTCATCTCGGGCGGCTTCACCGAAACCTGCTCGACCCCGGCCACCTGCCGGCCTTTCGACTCGGAAACGAACTGGAACGTCGAAGCCGGCTTCAAAGGTCAGTTCGCGCAAGGGACGCTGCAGACCAACCTGGCGGTCTTCTTCACCGAATACGAGGATCTGATCCGCTCCCAGGTGGTGCCGTTCACCAACGCGTTCGGCGTCACCACGCAGGAAACGATCAACATCAACGCCGGCGTGTCCCAGGCCTGGGGCGCGGAAGGCGAGCTCACCTGGCTCGCGATGCCGAACCTGCAGCTCATCGCGAACTTCGGCTATCTCGATCACGAGTACGACGAGTTTCTGCTGGACCGAGACCTCGACGGCGTGCCGGAGGACCTGTCGGATCTGACCGTACCGTTCTCGCCGGAATGGAAGTGGGGCATTGGCGCCACCTACGATCAACGGCTTCCGGTGGGAACGCTGGTGTTCAACGTCAGCGTGAACCATCAGGACGAGAGCGAGATGTCGGTGTTCAACTCACCGCTCACCCAGATGACCGAACGCACGCTGTGGGACGCCAACATCACCTACCGTAGTCCGGACGAGCGCTACTACGTGACGCTCTGGGGCAAGAACCTCACCGACGAACGCTTCCGCACCGGCGCGAACTCGGTGGCCGGGTTGTGGAACTTCACGATGTACGGCCGACCGCGCTCCTATGGGCTCGAGGTCGGCGTGATGCTGTGAGCCACACCGCGCGGGCCGGAGCCGGCTGATGCACACGCCCTGGTACCACGGCTGGAACGTGCTGGCGGTGGGCATGCTGTTTCAGGCGGTGTCGTTCGGCATCGGCATCTACTGCTTCACGTTCTGGGTGAGCCCCTGGACCGTCGAGTTCGGCGTCGGCCGGGGCGAGGTGATGATCGCGTTTCTGGCGCTGCAGGCGATCATGGGAATCACCGCACCGCTGGCCGGGCGGGCCATGGACCGGATGCCGATACGCGTGCTGGTACTGTGCGGCGCGATCTGCCTCGCGCTCGGGCTCGCCGCGGTGGCCCGGGCCGGCACGCTGTGGCAGATCATCGCCGTCTACGGCAGCCTGATGGTGAGCGGCATGCTGCTCGCCGGCCCGCTGGCGGCACAAACGCTGGCGGCGCGTTGGTTCGCGCGGCGGCGCGGGCTCGCGATCGGCGTCTCCACGGTCGGCACCTCGGTCGGCGGCTTCGCGATGCCGGCGCTCGTCACGACGTTGCAGGCGAGCCTCGGATGGAGGGACGCCAACGACGTGCTCGCGCTGCTGGTGCTGGTGCTCATCGTCCCGCCGGTGTGGCTCCTGATCCGGAATTCTCCGGAAGATGCCGGCATCGCGGGCGAGGCCGATGCCACGGCCGCGTCCCGTACACCGGAGCCCGATCTCGAGTGGCAGGACCAGGGTCTGCTGCGCAGCCGCCCGTTCTGGCTGCTGGTGCTCGCGTTCACGCCGCTCGTCACCGCATTCGGCGCGGCACAGCAGAACCTCGCACCCTACACGAGCGATCACGGGATCGGCCCCCAGCAGGCGGCTTACCTCGTCTCGCTGATGGCCGTGGTGATGGCGGGCGCCAAGGTGCTGTTCGGCGCCCTCGCCGACCGCTTCGACCTGCGCTGGCTGTTCGTCGCCGCGGTAGCGGCGCTGATCGGAGCGTTCGTGCTGATGAGCGGTACCGTGACCTACCTGCAACTGGTCGCAGCCTGCGCGCTGCTCGGCGCGGCCGCCGGCGGCTTCCTGCCGCTCCTCGCCAGCGCGGTCAGCACGCGTTTCGGTGTCGCCGCGTTCGGTCGCGTGATGGGCATGGTCGGCCCGTTCACCACGCTCGCGGCGGTCGGTCCGTGGCTGGCCGGGCACCTGCGCGACAGCACCGGCAGCTACGACGCCGCCTGGTTCTTCATGGCCATGTTGTTGATTCCGGCCACTGCGGCGATGGCGCTGCTGCGGCCGCTGCCGCGCCCGAAACCCGCCTGACGGCACCCGTTCCGTTCCGGCTCGCGCCGGTGCCGCGGGCGACCCAGAGGGAGAGACAGATGAGCATCATTCGACACCCGATCTGGCAGTACGCGTTCTTCGTCGAGGACATCGACGAGGCCTGCCGCAAATGGAACAAGATGATCGGCGCCGGACCGTTCCACGTCGTCCGCCACCACGTCGCCGAAGACTTCCGCTATCTCGGCGAACCCGTGGAAGCCGACGTGAGCTACGCGTTCGGCCAGGCCGGCCCGGCGCACATTCAGTTCATTCAGCAGCACGACGATACGCCGTCCATCTACCGTGACATGTATCCGCCCGGGCGGTACGGGTTCCACCACATCGGCCTGCTCGTCGAGGACGTCACCGGCGAGATCGAGCGCTTCAACGAGGCGGGCTACCCCACCGCGTGCACGCTGTGGGGCGGCGACTACGTCGCGTACATGGACTGCCGCAAGGATCTCGGCTGCTACGTCGAGCTACACGGCAACGCGCCGATCATCCGCGAGCTGTTCGACGGCTGGAAGCGCATGCACGAGGAATGGGACGGCGTCACGGACCTGATCCGCGAAGCGCGGCCGCGGCGCTGACCGCGTCAGGGTGCGGTGATGACCTCTTCCTCGACGAGCAGAAGCCCCACGCTGCCCGGCTGCGCGAAGCGTCGGGAATCGCTGGCCTGGTCTTCGCGCATCTGGCGCGAGCTCATCGCGGTCCGCGCGGCGGCGACGCCCGGCCAGTGCAGCTCCGTCACGCCATCGTAGTCGGGCGCACCATGGCGATAGCACGCGTCGAGGGGATGGCACTGCACGTAGGCGAGCGCACCCTCGGTCCGCGCCGCTATCGGCCCGTGACCGTGCCACCAGGCGCGACGGAAGTCGCCGACCGACAGATCCGCTCTGCGGCGAAACGGGAACACGCCCTTGATACCGCGGCGCTCGTGGTGCTCCGGCAGGCGCATCACCACCCGTTCGTGGCCGACGACCGTCGCAGCCACCGCCTGCTCGCCGCGCTGCCACAGCGGCGCCAGCCCCGCGGGCTGTTCGGCGAGCGCCAGCGCATCCGCGGCATCCTCGAACCACAGCTCCGCGATGCCCGTGTACGGCGGCACAGGCACGGCGTCGAGCTGCTCCGCGAGCGCCCGGCTCTGCACGTACCCCAGCGCGGCCGGACACGCACGCGCGAGTGCCTCCGCAGCGGCATCACCGCGGAGCACGAACGGGTCCGCGGACGGGCCCGCCAGGAACAGATACGTCTTGATCATTCATGCGCTCCCTGTTCTTCGCGGCATCTTCGCACACGGCGTCGCGATCGGGACAGAGGTCGGAGTTCCAAGGACGGAGGGACGGATCATGCGTTCGAACGATGGACGAATCGGTGAAGGGTCGTCGTTGGCGGCCAGCGGCGCGATGCTCGCAACCGTACTGGTGACCGGCTTCGCGGCGCCCGCGGCTGCGGGGCAGCCGGGAACGCGCGCGGTCATCGAGGAAGTGGTGGTGACCGCGCGCAAGCGCGAGGAGCGGCTGATCGATACGCCGGTCTCGGTTTCAGCGCTCGGCCGTGAAGAGGTGGAGCGCTACCACACCCGTGATCTCGCGCAGCTCACCACCCGTATGCCGGGCGTGCAGATCGGTCACGCGGCCGGCGGCGGCAACGGGGGTGCCATCTTCATCCGCAACGTGGGCAGCCTGGCGGTGGACTACGGCGCCGACCAGCCGGTTTCGCTGGTGCTGGACGGCATGTCGTTCACCCGCGGCCACGTGCTCGACGTCGGGTTCTTCGACGTGGCGGCGGTGGAGGTGCTGAAAGGGCCGCAGGCGCTCTTCTTCGGCAAGAACAGCCCCGCCGGCGTGATCGCGGTGACCAGCGTCACGCCGGAGATCGGCGCTCCGTTGGAAGGTTTTCTGACCGGCAGCTACGAGTTCGAAACGGAAGATCCGGTGATCGAAGCCGCGCTCTCCGTCCCCGTCGGCGATCACCTCGCGTTTCGCCTCGCTGCGCGCGCTCAGGACATGCAGGGCGGGTATCTCGAGAACAGCGCACGGCCGATCGACCCGAATCCGTTGTACTACGACGCTCTGCCGACGCGTGGCGCCTCGTACGACGAGTTTCCCGAGCAGAAGCAGAGCGTGGTCCGCTTCACCGGGGTATGGCAGCCGGTCGACAACTTCGATGCGATCCTGAAGATTTTCCGTTCGTACACGCGTCAGAACGACGCCGGCCTCACGGTGCTCTACGCGTGCGCGGCCGGCGTCGGCGGTCAGCCGACTTTCGCCGGCGTGGTTCCGGATCCAACCCAGACCTGCACGAGCGGCCCGCGGCTGAAGCGCAACGGCGCGCTGCCGCCGGCGGCGGTCGCGGACGCGCACCCGAACATCGATGCCGACTCGCGCTTCTTCAACCGCATGACCAACGAAATCCAGACGCTGGAGCTGAACTGGAACCTCGGCGCGTTCACCCTCACCTCAGTCACCGGTCACTGGGACTACCGGCATCGGGAGTACACCAACTACGACTACACGAGTTACGCGGTGGTGATCTCCAAACAAGGCGAATCCGGCGAGAGCTGGACCGAGGAGCTGCGCCTCTCGTCGAACTTCGACGGACCGTTCAATTTCATGCTGGGCGGCTTCTACGAGGACACGGATCGCGACCTCGATGCGCCGGTACAGATTCTGCCGCAGGCGTTCTATCCGCCTGGCTTCATGCCGAATCCGGAGCCCGGCCGGTATCAGGGCAGCTTCCTGAACTATCACCAGCGCTGGGACAACGCGATCGAGAGCTGGTCGGTGTTCGGCAGTTTCGACTATCGGCTCGCGCCGCGCTGGTCGCTGTCCGGCGGCGTACGCTACACGGACGAGGAGCGCGAATCGTTCGGCGGCAACCTCTACGAGCGCGGCCTCGGCTTCTCACCGGGCGGGGTGTTCTACAGCCCCCGCGGCGAGTCGCAGAACACGTCCCCGGAGCTGACGCTGTCGTGGCACCCGGCCGACGACCTCCTGGTCTACGCCGCGTACAAGACCGGATTCCAGTCTTTCGGCATCTCGAACCCGGGTACCGTGCCCGACCTCTCCACGGCGCCGCAGTCGGTGATCGACGACTACTTCGTGTTCGAGGAGACCGAGGTGGCCGGCTTCGAAGTCGGCCTGAAGGGCGCCTGGTTCGACGGGCGCCTGCGCGGCGACATCGCGGTCTACGACTACGAATACGAGGATCTTCAGGTCGCGATATTCGACCCGATCACGACGACGTTCTCGACCCAGAACGCCGCGGTGGCGACCAACCGCGGCATCGAGCTGCAGGGCGAGTGGCAGGCGACCGACGGCCTGCAGGTGCGCGTCGGCGCGCTGTACACGGATCTCGAATTCGACGACTTCGAAGACGCCCAGTGCCATACCGGTCAACCGGTGGTTTCGGATCCGCCGGGGTGCCATCTGCTGCCGAACGGCGCGACCGTGCAGGATCTGTCCGGCGAGAAGTACGGCGGGCCGCCGGTGCAGATCAACGTCGGCTTCACCTACGACAGGCCGGTTCTGCAGGACTGGGGGATCGAGCTGACGGCGGACGTTATCTGGCACGACGAAGGACGGGAGACGCGGCGCCAGCCGAATACCGATACGCCGTCGCGCACGATCAGCAACCTGGCGGCCCGGCTCTATCAGCAGGACGGTCCGTGGATGTTCTCGCTGATCTGTTCGAACTGCGCGAACGAGATCTACGTGACCAGCATCCAGGACAAGCCGCTCGGTTCGGTGGGCGACCTAACCGGTCAGATCGGGCTGCCGCGGCTCCTGATCGCACAGGTGACCTATCGCCTGCAGTGAGGATGCCGCAGAATCAGCAGGAGCCGCTCGTGACGGCCCTGTTACTCGTCGGACCACAGTCATTGCCGCCGGAGGTATCGAGCATGAGCCGCCCCACCGACCGAACCGTGTTCCAGAACGCCTGGGTCGTCGACGACCTGGACGCCGCGATGAAGCGCTGGGTGGACGAGATGGCCGTCGGCCCGTTCTTCGTCGCGGAACACGGGGCTCAGTTCACCGAACTGCGCTATCGCGGCGAACCGAGCGAGCTGTCGATGCGGGTCGCCCTCGCCCAGGCCGGGCCGGTGCAGATCGAGCTGATCGAACCCACCACCGACAGGCCGTGCGCGTACCGCGACAGCGTTCCGCCCGGCACCACCGGCTTCCACCACGTCTGCGTGTGGACGCGCGACATCGAGGCCGATACGCGCCATTTCGAACGGCTGGGCTATCCGGCGGCGAACATCGGTAAGGCGGGACACGCGTGGTTCGCGTACTACGATACGCGGCCGCTGATGGGCTGCATGCTGGAGGTCGTCGAGCGCAAGCCCGAGATCGAAGCGCTGTTCGCGCGGATTGCCGCGATCTGTGCCGACTGGAACGGCGAGCGGCCGGTTCGGACCATGGCGGATCTACGCTGATGAAGAGCAACACCGACATCGTGATGGCGTTCATCGACGCCTGGAACCGGATGGATTGGAACGGCGTGATCGACCTCCTCACCGAGGACGTGTTCTACCACAACATCCCGATGCAGCCGCTCGTCGACAAGGAGACCGTTCGCGCGTTCATCGGCGGGATGAATGTCCAATCGGTGAACTGGGAGGTTCTCAGCATCGCCGAGAACGGCGACAAGGTGCTCACCGAGCGGGTCGACAATTTCGTGATGGGCGATGGCAGGCAGGTCTCCGTGCCGGTGATGGGCACGTTCGAGATCCGCGACGGCCGCATCGCCGCCTGGCGCGACTACTTCGATCTGGCGACGTTCACCGGACAGATGAGCTGAGCCGGAGTCGTGCCGTCACAGGATCGCGCCGCCGTTGACATCGAGCAGCGCGCCGCTGATGCCGCCACCCTGATCCGATGCGAGCAGCAGGGCCATGCCGGCGACCTCTTCGACGGTGTTGAGCCGCTTGATTGCCGCCTCCTGGGCGTAACCGTCGAGGAACTGCTCGTAGCTGATCCCGGCGGCCTGCGCGGCCGCCGGACCGGCCTCCTTCATCAGGTCGGTCTCCACAGCGCCGGGGCAGATCGCGTTGCAGGTGATGCCGATCGGCCCGTACTCGAAGGCCACCGCCTTCGTGAGCCCGTGGATCGCGTGCTTGTTCGTCACGTAGTGGGCGACAGATCCTTTGTTGACCCGCTTGCCCTCCACCGACGAGATGTTGATGATCCGTCCCCACCGACGCGGAATCATGTCCCTGAGGGACCGCCGCGTGGCCCAGAACGTCGCGTTCAACATCCAGTTCAGCGCCTCGTTCCAGGCATCGTCGCTGAGCTCCGCGACCGGCGCGAAGCCCGACGAGCCGCCGGCGTTGTTCACCAGGATGTCGATCCGGCCGTAGTGCGCGATGGTCGCGTCCACGGCCGCCTCCACGTCGCGCTGGCGGCGGACGTCACCGGCGACGAACCAGGCGTCGTCGCCGGCATCCAGTTCCTCTAGCGTGCGGCGGCCCTTCTCCTCCGATCGGCCGTTCAGCACCACGCGCACGCCTTCGGTGAGAAACGCCTCGGCGATGCCGCGGCCGATTCCGCGGGTGCCGCCGGTGATCAGCGCCACCTTGCCGTTCAAGCCATCGAGCTTCATGTCCGTTCCCCTTCAGTCGATTCCCGTATTGCCCGCTGCCGTTGCATCGCCGCGACGACCCCATTAGGGTGCGTAGCGGCGGCCGAAAGGAGAAGCTCAGCGTGCCGATTCTCAGCGGAAGACGAATGGTCATCACCGGATCCTCCCGCGGTCTCGGCCGTGCGTTCGCGATCGCGAGTGCCGCCGCCGGTGCACGGGTCGTGATCAACGGCACGAATACCGACGCCCTGGCCGAGGTGGAGAACACGATCCGATCCGCCGGCGGTGAGGTGGTGGCGCTCGCCGGCTCGGTCGCCGAAGAGCCGGTGTGTCAGGCGCTGGTGCAGCGGTGCGTCGAGCAGTACGGCGGCATCGACGTGATGGTGCACAACGCCGGCATCGTCCGCGACCGCACACTGATGAAGATGTCGGTCGAGGACTTCGATGCGGTGATCGCGGTGCACCTGCGCGGCGCGTTCGCGTGCACGAAGCACGCGGCGCTGGCGATGCGCGAGAGCGGCGGCCACATCATCCTGGTGGTATCCGGATCGGGCCTGGCCGGCGGCTTCGGTCAGGGCAACTACGCGGCGGCCAAGGAAGGCATGATGGGCCTCATGCGCACCGCGGTGCTCGAGCTCACCCGCTTCGGCATTCGCACGAACGCGTTCTGGCCGATCGCCGACACCGACATGACGCAGGTGGTGTTCGAACGGGCGCGCGAGGCGGCACGCGCCGAGGGCCGTCCGGCGCCGACACCGGCGGAGCTGGGCTTCGGTCAACCCGAGGAAGTCGCCCAGGGGCTGGTCTGGCTGGCGAGCGACGCGGCATCCGGATTCAACGGCCAATGCATGACCTTCAACGGCCGCAAGACCGCGCTGTGGGCGCATCCGGAGGAGCGTTACGTCACGTTCCACGATCGGCCCTGGACCGTCGAAGAGCTCGATGGGCACTACCGTGACATCGAGCCGCTGCCGATCTACCGGCCGAATCGCGTGCCGCCCTGAGCGCAGTCATACAGCGGCCTCGCGTTCGGCGCGCCGCAGGCAGATACCGTAAGGCCGCCGCCCGGCCCAGAGCAGCGCGACGCCCAGCCCGCCGAACACACCCGTCAGCGTGAGCAACGACCAGCGGACGCCGTCGGCGCCGGGAAACACGCGTTCGTTGAACAGGCCGGCCAGCGGGGGGCCGAGCATCATCCCGACCGAGACGACGAGCAGGTACACGGCCGCGACCTGGGCACGGAGCCGTTCCGGCGTGATCACCGGCAGCGAACCCGCCGCCATGCCGAACGGCGCGTTCACCAGCACCATGGCCGGCACGTACAGCACGAACGCCCACTCGGCGCTCGGCACGAACTGGATCGCGGCGATCAGCAGGATCGCCAGCAGCCCGGCCGCCATGCCGGCAACGATGTTCGCGTCGGCCCGACCCCGCGCGGCCAGCCGGCGCGCGTGCAGCGCCGCGAGCACCGGTCCGGCCGGCCCGGTGATCAGGAATATCCAGCCGAACCGCTGCGACGCCGCCGCGGCCTCGTAGCCGTGGACGCGAACGAAGAACGACACCGTCCAGAACACGAACGCGTAGCCCATCAGCGCCAGCGAGAGAAAGCCCAGGTGGTGCAGCACGAGCGCCGCGGTATTGGCACGGTAGAAGCGCAGCAGATCCGGGAACGAGCCCCGCGCAACCTCGCCCGCCGGCGTTGCGCTCCGCCGGACCGGCTCGCGCAGGAGCAGCAGCAGCGCTGCCAGCAGCAGCCCCGGCGCGCCGACCAGTACGAACGTGCTCTGCCACGGCCGCAGCTCGCCGATCAGGGGCAGCACCCACGGATCGCCCTGGTGCACGAGGTCCAGCACCGTGCCGCCGATGATGAACGCGATCCCGGATCCCATGATCGCACCGGTCTGATAGACGCTGAGCGCCAGCGGAATCTGCGACCGTGGGAAGTAATCGCCGACCAGCGAGGTCGTCGCCGGTGTCAGCGTCGCTTCACCGACGCCGACCCCGATGCGCGCGAGCAGCACCAGCCAGAAGCTGCGCGACAGGCCGCAGGCCATCGTCATCAGCGACCAGACGAACACGCCGGCGGCGATGATCCGTTTGCGGCTGCCGTGATCGGCGAGCCGGGCGAGCGGCAACGCGGCGAGCGCGTAGAACAGCGCGAACACGCCGTACAACCAGCCGATCTGGGCATCGCCGACGCCGAGATCCTGCTTCATCGGATCGACCACGATCGCCACTACCTGCCGATCGATGAACGACACCACGGCCGCCACGACCAGCACCGCCAGCACCGCCCACGCGTAGACAGGGTGCGGATACGGCGGCGATGCTGCCGGAGTCCCGGCGTCGGGACCTGCCGCCGCGGCGAGCGCCTCCACGGACGGTTCGCTCAAACCCGCCTCCCGGCGTCGTGGCCGCTCGCGATCGCCGTCGGCAGCCCTGTGGATGTCTCCGCGTCGCCGACCCGGATCGTCGGAATACCGAGCCGCGCGGCGTCCGCCACGAGCGCCTCGTTCGGGCGGCCGCGGCCGACCCATACCACGGTGCTCGCGGGCACGGTCAGATCCGGCCAGGCGCCCAGCGAGCCGAGCACCGCATCGCCCGCGCCGATCCGCTTCACGAAGCCGCCGGTGACGAGCCGGAAACGCCCCGACGCGGTCAGGCGCTCGAGCGCCGGACGGGCGACACCGATCGCGACCATCTCGGGCGCGAAGACGTCGTAGGGCGTCACGAGCGTGACGTCCACGTCGTGCTCGACCAGGAGTTCCGTCGCGCCGATGGCTTCGTAGCGGCCGACGTCGTCCAGCACCAGCGCCGTGCTGCCGCCGACGCGGTGCGCTCCGGCCAACAGCGCCGCTACCGAGATCACGTGAGCCTGATCGATTCCTTCGGTCACGTGCTCGGGTCGCGCGGCGATCCGTCCGTCGGTGACCGACGTCGCCCCGGTCGCGAGAATCACTGCGTCGGGCGCGAATTCGCCGAGGCGTTGACCGGTCACCCGTGTACCTCGCAGCACGCGCACGCCGAGCCGCACGATCTCACGCTCGAGCCAGTCCGCGATCGCACCGATCGATTCGTGATGCGGCGCGAGGCGCGCGACACTCAGCATCCCGCCGAGCCGCTCGCCCGCTTCCGCCAGCGTGACCTCGTGGCCGCGGAGCGCCGCAATTCGTGCCGCCTCCATGCCGGCCGCGCCGCCGCCGACGACCAGCACGCGGTGCGGCGTCGCGACCCGCTCGAGCCGCTCTTCGGAGGCGGTTCGCTCCCGCCCCGCCGCCGGATTCACCGCGCATCCGACCCGGCCGCGGGTCAGCCCGCCGACGCAGCCCTGGTTGCAGGCGACGCAGGGGCGTACTTCGGCGGCCCGTCCTTCGATGGTCTTGCGCACCAGATCCGGATCGGCAATGTGGGCGCGCGTCATCCCGACGAGATCGGCATCTCCAGCCGCGATGACCCGGTCGGCCTCCTCGAGTGTCACGAAGCGCCCGGTCACGATCGTCGGCAGAGAAGTCAGCCGGGTGATCTCGCGACTGCACGGCAGCTCGTACCCGATGGGCTCGTGCATCGCGCCGATGATCTTGTGACCGTTCTGCGCGCTGCCGTGCGAAACGCTGAGGTAGTCGATGATGTCCTCTTCGAGCACCCGTCGCACGATGTCGACGTGCTCCTCGACGTTCAATCCGCCCGGCAGCGCCTGCGGGCCGACGCGAGTCCCACGATGAAGTCGGGCCCCACCGCCGCGCGGACCGCCCGCAGCACCTCCAGGTAGAAGCGCATCCGGTTCTCGAAGCTGCCGCCGTACGCATCGTCTCGGCGGTTGAACGCCGGTGAGACGAACTGCTGAAGCAGGTAGCCGTGCGCGGCGTGAACCTCGACGCCGTCGAGCCCGCCCTCCCTCGCACGGCGCGCTGCCTGCGCGAACGCATCGACCAGCTCACCGATCTGCCCGGTGGACATCGCGTGCGAGCGCATGTTCGACATCGGCACGGGAAGCTCGGAGGCCGACCACGGCCGCTGCCACGGCGCGCCACCGAAGAGGCCCATGTGGTTGAGCTGCAGAAACACGCGCATCCCGTGCGGCGCGACGCGCGCCATCAGCTCCCGGTAGCGCGGGATCACCGAGTCGTCCCACGCGTGCAGCGTCATCGGGCCGCTCCAGTGCACGCTGGACGCTTCCAGTATCGACAGGCCCGCACCGTCGCGCGCCCGCGCCTCGTGGTAGGCGATCAGATCGTCCGACAGATCACCGTGGCCCATGCTGGTGCCGTGCGCGGTGCGTACGACGCGGTTCCTGATCTCGACGCCGTTGATCGTGATCGGCGCGAGAACGTGCTCGAGCGGCCTGGCGATGCCCGGCATGACGGTGCTCGGCATGACAGTGCCCTTCCCTCGTCCGACGCCCATGATGCAGCGTGCTCCGCGAACCGGGCCACCTCTCACTATCGAGAGGCGCGCGACGCACCGTACACGCTGCATCATAGCGCGCTGACGCCCGGGTATTCGCCCGGGTATGCTACCCCGCCACCGGACTGAGCACAGGAGCGATGACCGTGATCAGCAGCGGACCCGTGGAAGACCGTCTCGCCATCCGCGAGCTCGTCGAGTCCTACAACGACGCGGTGATGCGTTTCGACGGTGAGGCCTGGCGTGCCAACTGGGCGGAAGACGCCGTCTGGACCCTTCCGGGCGCCGGTGAGGTGACCGGGCGCGACAACGTCTACGGCCGCTGGCAGCAGGCCATGAGTGCGTTCTCGTTCGTCGGATTCTTCGCTTCCGCCGGACCGATAACGGTGGACGGCGATAACGCCCGGGGAACCTGGTACCAGCAGGAGTTCCTCCATCAGAAGGACGGGGTGAAGCGCGCCATCACCGGCCGCTACACCGACGAGTACGTGAAGATCGACGGCCGCTGGCTGTTCCGGAAGCGCGTCTACGAGATCCTGAACGCCGAATCGTCGGGCTGAGACCGCCCGACGAGTGTCCCTTCAATCGCGCAGGCCGTAGTACTCGCGGCGCGGCCAGAGGAAATCGATCCGTGTGCGGTGGATCTTCCACTCGCCGCTCACCTTGCGGTAGACGTCGTCGTAAATGCCGAACAGCGTGAGCGGGTTCTCCGCGCCTTCGGCCACGTTCAGGTTGAGCTGGTACCAGCGGCCGTACGCCTCGTCCGGCCCCTTGAGCCGAATCCACGGATTGGTGACCGCGTGCATCTGCGAATGCACCGCCCGGCCGCTGCCGTACAGAAAATCGTGGTAGCGGGCGCGGATCTCCGCCTTGCCGACCCAGTCACCGCCGAATGCCGGGCCGAACTCGCAGACGGCATCATCGGTGAACAGGCTCACCAGCTCGTCGAGCCGATTGCCGTCGTAGTAGTGCGAGTACAGATAACGCACCTGCTTGATCGCCTCGATGTCGAGCAACTCCTCGATGGTCATCGCCGCCCCTCCCTGACTCCGTCACCGCAATTCGCATCACAAGCCGACGAACGCGCCCGCGCTGCGGCGTCGTGTCCGGCCAGATACCCGAACACCATACCGGGGGCGATGGTACCTCCGGCACCCCCGTAGGTCATGCCCATCACCGAAGCCATTACGTTGCCGGCCGCATACAGACCCTCGATCGGATGGCCGTCGACGTGCAGCACCCGGCCGCTCTGGTCCGTGCGCGGGCCGCCTTTGGTACCGAGCGCGCCGCTGCGGACTTCCACCGCATGGAACGGCGGCGTATCGAGCGGACCCAGCGTGGCCTGCGGAGTGCCCTTGCGCGCGGGATCGCCCCACCAGGTGTCGTGCGCGCTGCTGCCGCGCCCGAAATCGGGATCGCTTCCTTCCGCGCAGTGCCGATTCCAGCGCTCGACGGTTCGCTCGAGCGAATCGGCCGGCACACCGAGCGTCGCGGCGAGTTGCGCGAGCGTCGGCGCGCAAAATACCCAGTTCGGCGCCGGCTGCCCGGGCAGGCCGCCGATGAATCCGTACGTGTCGAGGTAGCGCTGATCGAACACGAACCAGCAAGGCAGGTTCGCGTACTCGAACCGGGCCACGTCCTGCTCGTGGAATGCCGCGCCGAACGCGTTGTAGTTGGCCGCTTCGTTGGTGAACCGCCGGCCGCGGCGATTGATCATGATCGAGCGCGGACGCGCGCGCTCGGCCGCGAACAGGTGCTGATGCGGGCGGCCGTCCCCGCGATCGCCGGGGATCTCCACCGCGGGCATCCACCACGCTTCCCGCATGTTGCCGAGCGCCGCGCCGATGCGCATCACCATGCGCAGCCCGTCCCCGGTGTTGGTCGGTATCGAGACGGGGCTCGTCATCGGACCGCGCAGGAAGCTGCGCACCAGATCCGGATCCCATTCGAAACCGCCGGTGGCGAGCACCACGCCGCCGCGGGCGCGGACCTCGAAGCGTCCGGAAGGCCCTTCGAGCGTCACGCCTCCGACCCCGCCTTCCTCGACACAGAGCGCCACCGCGCGGGTCTCGGTCGCGATCTCGATGTCGCGGTCGAGACAGCCTTTCAGCAGCCGGCCCACCAGCGCCTGGCCGCAGCCGCGCAGGTCTTCGGCGGTGCGCCGCGCAATTTCTTCCGGAGGGACCGGCCGCGGCACGGCGCTGCCGAGCGGTGATTCGGCCATCACCACCGGCGCCTTGCCGTAGTGATGGCCGACCGTGACCCGGTCGCGCCACGCACCCAGCTCGTGATAGGAGAACAGCGGGCATTCGAGCGAGCGGCCGCCGCCCGGCTTCCCGTGCGGATGCTCCGGATGGTAGTCGGGAAAGCCCTCCACCACGCGGAATCGCACCGGCGTGTTCGCTTCCAGCCAGCGCACCATCTCCGGCCCCGTGTCGACGAACGCCGCCGCGAGCTCGGGATCGATCAGGTCGTGGGAGAGCGACGACAGATAGGCCAGCGCCTCGTCCCGGCTGTCCGGAATGCCGAGCGCGGCCATGTGGTGATTGTTCGGAATCCAGATCATGCCGCCGGACCAGGCCGTGGTGCCGCCGACCTTGTCCGCCTTCTCGAACACGATCACCCGGGCACCTTCGTCGTGCGCCTTCAGCGCCGCCGTCAGGCCCGCGCCGCCGCTGCCCAGCACCACCACGTCGTAGTCCTGCACGCACCCCTCCTGCACGAGCTCCGGACGGTCGTTGACAATTGCACATCCGGCGAAAACAATCCAGTCAGCCGGTTTTGCGGTAGTGTCTCAGTTTGAAATCTAGGAGGCCGTGGTCAGTCGGACGACTGACCACGGGAGAGTGCCCGCCGATGCCGGGGCGGGCAAGACTCGGGCTAGGAGTCTGGGCGGCTGAAAGAACCTTGAGCCGCCGCGTTCGGTGATTTTGCCGATTGCGCCCGGCTGGAGTCAGATCCGGCCGGCGTCGACCGAGCGTTTGATTCGGGCGATGTTCTCAGCAGGACGTCGAGTCTCGTCGACGGTGAGCCGCGGTCGCTCATGCGCGTGCGGGTTTCCAGCCCACCGCGTGCAGCCGCTTGAGGTTCACCGCCAGACAAACCAAATTCCATTCGGCTTTGGCCGCAGCCAGGCCGCGCAGGCTGAAGCGTCGGAAGCCGAGC
>DASVDC010000003.1:0-33380 GCA_036381275.1 Pseudomonadales bacterium
TCGGCGTGGACGTTCGCCCGCGCGGCGCGCTCCGGCGAGCTCGCCCGACTGTTCGCGGCACCGGCGCCGGCCGAAGCCGCCGGCGAGCCGGCCGACACCGCGGACGCGGCGGGCGCGGCCGCGCCGCCGCCCGTGGCCCACTACCTGCTCGCGGTGAACTTCTACAACCAGCTCGCGCTGCAGCCGGCGGAACGCGAGTTCGAGCGGCGGCTCGCGCTCGAGCTCGCGGAAGCGGTGGCCCGGGAGTGCCACGGGCAGGTGCAGTGCCTGCCCGGGGTCGGGGTGCTGGTCGACTTCCACCACCGGAAGGACGCCGAGCGCCCGTTCCAGGTGATCTGCGCGGCGCTGCTGCTCGCTCGGCTGCTGCGCGACGAGGCGCCGTTCGGCAGCTACCGGCTCGGCATGAACCTCGCGCTGCATCCGGCCGGTGCCACGCTGCCGGTCGACGATGCCGCGGTCGGCGACGCGACGCTGCTGTCGGCGCTGGCACCCGACGATACGCTGGCGATTTCCGCCACGGTGGCGCGCGCGCTCGAGAACGAGACCCGGTACGCGGCGAAGCGTCTGGACAACCCGCTGCTCGACGAGCTCGCCACCAGCAACGGCCACTGCTACCTGGTCATCGGCGTCGCGCCGCCGTTCGATACGCTGATCGGCCAGCAGGCCGAGCGCATCAAGGCTCAGCGGGACGCGATCTCGAGCCCGTCCACCTTCTGAAAGCCGCGCGGGAGCTTGCGTCCGCGGCGCGCCCGCTCGCCTTCGTAGCCCTCGAGATCCGCGCTCTTCAGCCGCAGGTGCCGCTGACCCGCCTGCACCACCAGCTCGTCTCCCGGACGCAGCACCTGCACCGCCACCATGGTCTCTTCGCCCGATCGGAACGCCGCGCTCGGTACGTTGATCAGCTTGTTGCCCCGGCCGCGCGCGAGCTCCGGCAGCTCGGCCAGCGGAAACACCAGCAGCCGCCCCTGATCGGTGACCGCCGCGACCTTCAGGCCATCGCCGGCCGGGACCGGGACCGGCTTCAGCGCGCTGCCGTCCTTGCCGACCGACAGCACGCTCTTGCCGGACTTGTTCTTGCTGACCAGGTCCGCGAGCCGGCAGACGAAGCCGTAGCCGGCGTTGCCGGCGAGCAGCACCTTCGACTCCGCCGGCCCGAGCGCGACGCCGACGAAGCGCGCGCCCGGCGGCGGCTTCAGCCGGCCGGTGAGCGGCTCACCCTGACCGCGTGCGGACGGCAGGCTGTGCGGCGCGACCGAGTAGGTGCGCCCGGTGGAATCGAGGAACACCAGGGTCTCGTTGCTGCGCCCGCGGGCGGCATGGCCGAAGCGGTCGCCGCCGCGGTAGCCGAGCTCCCTGGGATCGAGCTCGTGACCCTTCGCGGCGCGCACCCAGCCCTTCTCGGACAGCACCACGGTGATCGGCTCGTTGCTCTGCATCTCCTCTTCGCTGAACGCGGCCGCTTCCTCGGCCACTTTCAGCGGTGAGCGCCGCGGATCACCGTATTCCTCGGCGTCGGCCAGCAGCTCCTTCTTGATCAGCGTCTTCAGCCGCGCCTTGGACTTCAGCGTCTTCTCGATGTCGGCGCGCTCGGCGACGAGCTCGTCCCGCTCGCTGCGCAGCTTCATCTCCTCGAGCTTCGCGAGCTGGCGCAGGCGCAGATCGAGGATCGCGGTCGCCTGCACGTCGGAGAGCCCGAACGCCGACATCAGCGCCGCTTTCGGCTCGTCCTCCTCACGGATGATGCGGATCACCTCGTCGAGGTTCAGGTACGCGATCAGCAGGCCGTCGAGGATGTGCAGCCGGTCGTTGATCTTCTCGAGGCGGAACTCGAGCCGCCGGGTGACCGTGCGCTGCCGGTACTCGAGCCACTCGGTCAGGATCTCCTTCAGGTTCTTGACCCGCGGCTTCTGATCGAGCCCGATCAGGTTCAGGTTCACCCGATAGCTCTTCTCGAGATCGGTGGTGGCGAACAGGTGCGACATCAGCCGTTCGAGGTCGACCCGGTTCGAGCGCGGCACCAGCACCAGCCGGGTCGGGTTCTCGTGATCGGACTCGTCGCGCAGATCCGCCACCATCGGCAGCTTCTTCGCCTGCATCTGCTGGGCGATCTGCTCGAGAATGCGCGACGGCGAGGCCTGGTACGGCAGCGCGTTGATCACGATGTCGCCGTTCTCCTTGCGCCAGGTCGCCCGCGCCTTCACCATGCCGCGGCCGGTCTCGTAGATCTGACGGATCTCCTCCGGCGGCGTGATGATCACCGCCTCGGACGGGAAGTCCGGGCCCTTCACGTGGGTCATCAGGTCCGCGACGCTCGCCTTCGGATCGTCCAGCAGGTGCACACACGCGCTCACCACCTCGTTGAAGTTGTGCGGCGGGATGTCGGTGGCCATGCCCACGGCGATGCCCGTGCTGCCGTTCAGCAGCACGAACGGGACCCGCGCCGGCAGCAGCTTCGGCTCCTGCAGCGTCGCGTCGAAATTCGGCGCGAAGTCCACCGTGCCCTGGCGGATCTCGGACAGGAGCAGCTCGGCGTAGCGCGACAGCCGCGCCTCGGTGTATCGCATCGCCGCGAACGATTTCGGATCGTCCGGTGCGCCCCAGTTGCCCTGACCGTCGATCAGCGGGTAGCGGAACGAGAACGGCTGCGCCATCAGCACCATCGCCTCGTAACAGGCGCTGTCGCCGTGCGGATGGAACTTGCCGAGCACGTCGCCCACCGTGCGCGCCGACTTCATGAACTTGGCGTTCGGCCCGAGGTTCAGCTCGCCCATCGCATAGATGATGCGCCGCTGCACCGGCTTCAGCCCGTCGGCGATGTGGGGGAGGGCGCGGTCGTTGATCACGTACATCGAGTAGTCCAGATACGCCTTCTCGGTGAACGTTCTCAGCGGCAGCGTTTCGAAGTCCTGAATTTCCGTTTCCATCACGTCTCTGTGGTTTTGATCGTCGCAGCTTCGCGGGCATGGGCGGGGCGCTGCCGGAAAAAGGTTTCCTCCGCGCAGGCCCCCATTGTCGTTGCGACCCCCAGTGTAGCTGGGCGCCTAAAAGCTCCGGAAACCTTTTTCCGGCATCGCCCCCTCAACGTCCAAGCAGCTTCGGCGTTAAAGCCACAGCGCTTGGAGCCGCAATTCCGGCCGTCAAACGCCGCGAGCACGTTGCGGCCCGACGGGGTGGCGGGATGCCACGGCTCGGGCGAGCCTGGGGACTGGAAGGGCGTCGAGGGCGCGGACGCGGATAATTGCTTTCCGGAGCTTTCAGGCGCCCAGCTACGCTGAAGGTCGCCATCACAATGGGGGCCTACGCGGAGGAAAGTAATTATCCGCGGCCGCGCCGCCAACGACCTAGCAAACTCATTCCACAAGCTCAGCCTGATCCCCCTTGGCCTCCAGCCAACTACGTCGGTCGGCAGCGCGCTTGCGATTGAGGAGCATGTCCATGAGGTCGTGGGTGGATTTGTCGTCGTCGATCGTGAGCTGCACGAGCCGTCGCGTCTCCGGCGCCATCGTGGTTTCCCGGAGCTGCAGCGGGTTCATCTCGCCGAGGCCCTTGAAACGCTGCACCTGGATCGCGCCCCGCTTCTTCTCCGCGGCGATCAGGTCGAGCACGGCAGCCTTCTCGGATTCGTCGAGCGCGTAGTAGACGTCTTTGCCGACGTCGATCCGGTACAGCGGCGGCATCGCGATGTACACGTGGCCCGCTTCGACCAGCGGGCGGAAATGCTTCACGAACAGCGCGCACAGGAGCGTCGCGATGTGCGCGCCGTCGGAGTCGGCGTCCGCGAGAATACAGATCTTGTTGTAGCGCAGCCCACTGAGATCGCTGGAGCCGGGGTCGACGCCGATCGCGACCGCGATGTCGTGCACCTCCTGCGAGCCGAGCACCTCGGACGGCGACACTTCCCAGGTGTTCAGGATCTTCCCGCGCAGCGGCATCACCGCCTGGAACTCGCGGTCGCGCGCCTGTTTCGCGGAGCCGCCGGCGGAATCGCCTTCCACCAGGAACAGCTCCGCGCGGTCGGCGTCCTGTCCCGAGCAGTCGGCGAGCTTGCCCGGCAGCGCCGGGCCCGCGGTGACCTTCTTGCGCGCCACCTTGCGCGCGGCCTGGCTGCGCCGCTGCGCGTTCGCGATCACCAGCTCCGCGAGGCGCTCGCCTTCCTGCGGATGCTCGTTCAGCCACAGGCTGAACGCATCCTTTGCGACCCCGGCGATGAACACCGCCGACTGCCGCGACGACAGCTTCTCCTTGGTCTGCCCGGAGAACTGCGGGTCGGCGAGCTTCGCCGAGAGCACGTACGCGCACTGCTCCCACAAGTCCTCGCTGCCGATCTTCACGCCGCGCGGCGTCAGATCGCGGAACTCGCAGAACTCCTTGATCGCTTCGGTGAGACCGCTGCGCAGCCCGTTCACGTGGGTGCCGCCCTGCGGCGTCGGGATCAGATTCACGTACGACTCGGCGACCAGCTCGCTGCCGTCGGTCACCCAGGCCACCGCCCACTCGACGGCTTCGTCGTTGCCCTCGGCGCTGTGCATGAACGGCTCGGCGGGGATCGTCTCGGCCCCGGCGAGCGCCTCTTCCAGATAGCCGAGCAGCCCCTGCTCGTAGTGCCAGGTGGCGTTCTGCTCCGGGTCCGCCTCCACGGTGAGGCTGACCTTGAGCCCGGGACACAGCACGGCCTTGGCCTTCAGCAGATGCTTCAGGCGCGAAACCGAAATCTTCGGCGAGTCGAAATAGCCGGGGTCGGGCAGAAAATGCACCCGCGTGCCGGTGTTGCGTTTGCCGACCGTGTCGACGGGTTTCAGTTTGGTCTTCGGCTCGCCGTGCTCGTAGCGCTGATGCCAGACCTGCCCGTCGCGCTTGACCTCGACCTCGAGCCATTCGGAAAGGGCGTTCACGACCGACACGCCGACCCCGTGCAGGCCGCCGGCGTAGTTGTAGTTGGTCCTGTCGAACTTGCCGCCCGCGTGCAGCCGCGTGAGGATCAGCTCCACGCCGGAGACCTTGAACTCCGGGTGGATGTCCACCGGCATGCCGCGGCCGTCGTCGATCACCTCCACCGAGCCGTCCTTGTACAGCGTCACCTCGATCTCGCGCGCATGGCCGGCGAGCGCCTCGTCGACGCTGTTGTCCACCACCTCCTGCACCAGGTGATTGGGCCGGCTGGTGTCGGTGTACATCCCGGGGCGGCGCCGCACCGGCTCGAGACCGGAGAGCACCTGCAGCGATCGGGCGGAATACTTGGCTTCGGCCATCGGTTCAGGACCTGTCGGAAAGATCGATGTGCATGGGATCGCCCGCGAGCCGCTCGACGCGGCTCGCGACGCCGCCGGACTCATCGAGCGTGAGCCAGCGGTAGCCGGGCCGCCCGGTCGCGGGTGACGCGTCGACGGCGAAACGCTCGGAGCGGGGCAGGAACTGAAAGCAGGTCGACGGTACGCCGAGCACCGGCTTGCCGTTCACCTGCCAGGCCACCTCCTGATGGACGTGACCGAACAGCAGCGCGCGCACCCGGAGCACCGCGGCGAGCGCGTCGAGCAACTCGTCACCGCCCGGTATCCGGTCCTTGTCGAGCCACGGACAATCCACCGGCCGCGGATGATGGTGACACACGAGCAGCACGTGGTCCGCGGGGCTCGCGTCGAGCCGTTCGAGCAGCGCGCGACGCCGCGGCTCGTCGAATTCGGCTTCGGTGCGGTCGTCGGCGTGGGTGTCGAACGCGAGTATCTCCCAGGCGCCGAACTCGAGCGACCAATCGTCCCCGAACACCTGTCGGAACGGCGCCGACAGATCGTGGTTGCCGGGCAGACACAGCACCGGCCCGTCGAAGGCCCGCTCGACGATCCGCCGCCAATGCCGATACGTCTCGGGCTCCGGCTCGTGCGCGAGATCGCCGGACGCGACGATCGCGTCCGGCCGCGCTTCCGCGAGCGCCTGATCGAGCACGGCGGCCAGCGTCGCCGCGGTGTCGACGCCGAGGAGCGTGCGCGGCCCGCGCTCCGAGGATCCCGGCGCGAGCAGGTGGGTGTCGCTGATCTGCAGCACCGTGAGCGGCGCTGTCATCCCACGGGTACCGGCTCCGTCATCGCCATGCCGTTGCGCAGGCACAGCGACAGAAATTCGCTGAGCAGCCGGTTCACCTGCGCCTTTTCGTCCGGCAGATGCATGTGCTGGTTGGGATAGTCGTACACGGGCCGGAAATGCCGGGCGCCGTGGCATTCCACCACCTCCGCGCTGCGCGCATCGTGGTAGATCCGGATCAGCATGCGCGGCCGCGCGCTCCAGGGCGCCCAGGGCAACTCCTCGAGCTCCACCAGCGTGGTATACGGCCCCCGCTCGATCACGTTGAGCTGCACCCGGTGCGATTCGCCGCCGATCATCACGCCGAAGACGCTCACGTCTTCCTCGCGCAGCGCCGGAAACAGCTTCATCAGGCGCAGGTAGTTCGCGTCGCACTCGGCCATGTGCGCAGGCAGATCGACGCGGTATCGCTTCTTCGGCATGTCCGTACGGTACTGCAAATCCCTACTGCTCAGTGGTTTGTCCGCGAATCGCGAGACGATACGAGACGATAACTGTACACGGCTGGCCGGGACGCGTCACGAACGACGTCCCGGCTCGCGTGTCACGGCGGGGACGGATCGCCGTTCCGGTCGGGCCCCGCTTCTTCACGCAGGTCTTGCCCGGAGAGGGTCGGATCCGGCGGCTTCACCAGCCAGCGGTTCAATTCGTAGACATCTTCCGGGCCAAGAGTTCCCGCGAGGCGCTTCAGGACGACCAGATCGATCACGTAGTCGATCTTGCTGCTCTCGTAGTCGCGCACGGCCGAATAGAACGCCTGCTGCGCCTGCAGCACGTCCACGACGTTTCGAGTGCCGACGTTGTATCCGACTTCCGCAGCCTCCAGCGCCGAGCGGGTCGAGGTCACCGCCTGCGCCCGCGCCCGGGTCCGCGCGACGTCCGACAGCACCTGGATGTGCGCGGCGCGCGTCTCCTGGGTGACGCTGCGCACGATGCCTTCGTGAAAGGCCACCTGCGAATCGTAGAGCGCGGCCGCCTGACGTCGATTCGCGCTGGTGAAGCCGCCGGTGAAGATCGGCACCGTGACGTTCAGCGAGACGATGGTGTCCTTCTGGTCTTCCGGGAACTCGCGGCGATCGCCGGTGGCGAGGTTTTCCTGCACGAAGTCGGCCGCCGAATCCGCGTAGCTGAACGCGAGATCCACCGTCGGCAGGTGCTGGCTCGCGGCCGCTCGCGCTCCGCGCTGCGCTGCTTCGCGGCCGAGCAGCGCCGCCTTGATGTCGAAGTTGTTCTGAAGCGCGAATTCGACCCATTCCCGGCTGCTCGCCGGATCCGGGTCGACCACCGGGAACTCGTCGTCGAGCACCCAGAGCTCACTGTGCGAGCGGCCGGTCAACACCGACAACAGCTCGAGCGCGGTGCCGAGCGCGCCTTCGTCGGCGATCCGCTGCGCAACGGCCAGGTCGTAACCGGCCTTCGCTTCGTGCACGTCGGTGATGGCCACCATGCCGACGTCGAAGCGCTGCTGCACCTGATCGAGTTGGGCCTTCAGGGCCGACTCCTGAGCCCGGGACGCCCGCAGATTCGTCGCGGCCCGCAACACCGCGAAGTAGGCCCGCGTAGTCCGCAGGATGAGCTGCTGCTGCTCCGCCGCGAAGGTCGCTTCCGCCTGCTCGGAGAGCTTCACGCCCTGCCGGAAGCGGAACCAGGCGGACACGTCGAACAGCGGCTGGCGCAGCGACACGTTCCAGTCGTCGGAATCGACATCGAGGTCGGTGTCGTTCGGAAAGGTCTGGCCGCCGACCGCGAAACTGCCGCGCGATTCGCGCTCGAGATCGGTACGGCTGTAGGTGCCCTGGATCTGCGGCAACAGTCCGGACCGTGCGAGCGCGCGCTCTTCACGGCCGACCCGCAACTGCGCGCGCGCCTGCTGGATCGTGTAGTCGTTCTCGACTGCCAGCTCATAGATGCCGGCCAGCGTGTTCTCCGGAAAATCGGTGGCCGAATCGCCACGCGCCAGGTTCGCCTCGCCGGCGGCGAGCGCCCCCGGCAGACAGAGCACGGCCAGACAGCCGGCCAGCAAACGGTACGGAGCCGGTGTTCCCTTCATCGATATGTTTTCCTTGCTTCTCTCCACTACGTGTCGTCGCTTCGGGTGTTACACACCGGCCGCGGGGTTCGCCCGTTCCGCCGGCCGCGCGGGCGGCGACACGATGACGCCTTCGACCGGGGGTTGCGCGGCCGGCGCGACTCATCCGGCGCGTCGGCATGCCGCGTCCACCTCGGCCGCCGAGCGGATCTCCTCATCGAGCAGGGCTTCCAGCCGCGCCCCAGCGCCCTTGTTGGCGGCCACCACCGCCCGGGCCCGCGCGCCGGCGTCGGCGCGACGCTCGGCATCGCCGAGCCAGCCCGCCACGACGCGCGCGAGGGCCTCGGGATCACCGACCACCTCGAGAGCACCGGCGTCGCGGAACGAGCGCACGACGTCCTCGAAGTTGAACACGGCAGGCCCCATCACCATCGGCACGCCACACAGGGCCGGCTCGATCGGGTTGTGGCCGCCCACCTCCACCAGGCTGCCACCGACGAAGGCGACGTCGGCGGCCCCGTACAGGTACAGAAGCTCGCCCATGGTATCACCAACGACCACCTCCGCCCGAGCGTCGTCGGCCTCGACGCGGCTCTGTCGGCCGACGCGCAGCCCCCGCGCCGCGCAGAGCGCGATCACCTCGTCGGCGCGCGGCGGGTGGCGCGGCACCAGGATCAGGCGCGTGCCGGGCACGAGCGCCGCGATGCGCTCGTGGGCCGCGAGCACGGCCTGCTCTTCACCGGGATGCGTGCTGGCCGCGATCCAGATCGGGCTCGTCCCGAGGCCCCAGCGCCGGCGCAACGCCGCAACCCGTTCCGCGTGATCGCCCGGCAGCGCCGCATCGAACTTCACGCTGCCGTGCACCCGCACCCGCTCCGGCGGCGCGCCGAGCGCCTCGAAGCGCCGCGCGTGATCCGGGTACTGGCAGGCGATCCAGGCGAGCCGCTCCAGCATCGGCCGGGTGAGGCCGCCGACCCGCGCGTAGCCGCGGGCGGACCGCTCCGACAACCGCGCGTTCACCAGCAGCACGGGAATGCCGCGTGCGGCGGCGGCGCCGATCAGGTTCGGCCACAGCTCCGTCTCCATCAGCACCACCAGGCGCGGCCGCACGGCGGCATAGAAGCGACGCACCGCCCACGGAAAGTCGTACGGGGCGTAGCAATGATGGACGCGCTCGCCGAGCCGCTCTCGCACCTGCGCCGAGCCGGTGGGGGTCATGG
The DNA here is from genome assembly GCA_036381275.1 of Pseudomonadales bacterium. Classification (GTDB taxonomy): domain Bacteria; phylum Pseudomonadota; class Gammaproteobacteria; order Pseudomonadales; family Azotimanducaceae; genus UBA7803. The sequence continues at coordinate 9,325 of DASVDC010000003.1, forward strand.
TCGTGACGAGGAACGGCAGCCCGGGATGCGCCGCCGCGAGCCGGCCGATCAGCGGCGCCGCCGCGATCGTCTCACCGGCGCTGACCGTGTGGAACCAGATGCAGCCGGGCGGAATCCCGGCGGGCACCCGGCCGAAGCGCTCGGCCCGACGCTGCCCGTAGGCGGGCTCCCGCCGTGCCCGCCAGTGGAGGCGCAGCACGACCCACGGCCACGCCAGCAACAGCAGCACGAAGTAGCCGAACGCCCACATCGGTCAAGCCTGCGATGGGGCGGCGGAAGCCGTCAAGGGCAATGCGCCCGGCCCGAGTAGTGCAATGTGCCGGGCCAGTCGCTACTGTGCGACGACCATGCCCGAACGCGCGTCACCCAACATCGGCCGCCGCACCGCCGAAGTGGACGTCGCCATCGTCGGCGGCGGCATCGCCGGCCTCTGGCTCGCGAATCTGCTCGGCCGTCGCGGCTACGGCTGCGTGCTGCTCGAAGCCGACGCGCTCGGCGCCGCGCAGACGCTGGCGAGCCAGGGCCTGATCCACGGCGGCCTGAAGTACGCGCTGGCGGGGAGCCTCACCGGCGCATCGGAAGCCATCGCCGGTATGCCGGCGCGCTGGCGTGCGTGCCTCGACGGCCGGGGCGAAGTCGACCTCAGCGCCGTCAGGCCGCTCGCCGACCGCTACTGCCTGTTCGCCGCCGAGTCGACCCTGGGCCGACTCACCGCGTTCTTCGCGAGCCGCGCGCTGCGCGGCCGCATCGAACGGCTCGAGCCGCGCGACTACCCGCCGGCGCTGAAGGACCCCGGCTTTCGCGGCGTGGTGTACGCGCTCGACGACTTCGTGCTCGATGCCCGTCAGCTGGTGACGGCGCTTGCGCGCGGTGCGGCCGGACGGTTGTACCGGCATCGGCTCGAGCCGGGCGCCGCGGCCCACGCGGCCGACGGCGTGCTGCTCGATCTCGGCGGCGAGCGGCTGCTGGCCCGGAGGCTCGTGCTCGCGGCCGGCGCCGGCAACGAACCGCTGCTCGCCGGCCTCGACCTCGACGTGCCGATGCAGCGCCGCCCGCTGCAGCAGGTGCTGGTGCGCCACCGTTACCCGCACCCGCTGTTCGGGCACTGTCTCACCGGCATACGCCGCCCGGAGCCGCGACTGACCATCACCAGCCATCGCACGGGCGAGGACTGGCTCTGGTACCTCGGCGGGCAGCTCGCGACCGACGGCGCGGCGCTCGCGCCGGAGGCGCTCGTCCGGCACGCCCGGGCGGAGCTCGACGCGTGCCTGCCATGGATCGACTGGCGCGACGCGGCGATCTCGACGTTCACCGTCGATCGAGCGGAACCGGCTCAGCGGGGCGGCCGCCGGCCGGACCAGGCCTTCGTCGAGGCCCGGGGCAACTGCCTCGTCTGCTGGCCGACCAAGCTCAGTCTCGTGCCCGACCTCGGCGACCGGGTGCTGGCGCTGCTGCCGCCGCCGTCCGCCGCCGAGCCCCCGCCGCTCGCGCTCCCCGCACCCGAGGTCGGGCCGCTGCCGTGGGAACGCTGATGGAACGCCGGACGCTCGGCCGGACCGGCATCGAGGTCTCACCCCTCGGGCTCGGTACCGTGAAGCTCGGCCGCAACACCGCGGTCAAGTACCCGCGGCCGTTCGCGCTGCCGGACGACGCGGCGGCGCGCCGGCTGCTCGACCGGGCCGCCGAGCTCGGCATCAACCTGCTCGACACCGCGCCTGCCTACGGCGACAGCGAAGCGCGGCTCGGCCGGCTGCTCGCCGGGCGGCGCGCCGACTGGGTGCTCTGCACGAAGGTGGGCGAGGAGTTCGAGCAGGGCCGCTCGCGGTTCGACTTCTCGCCGGCGCACGTGCGCGCGAGCGTCGAGCGCTCGCTCGAGCGCCTGTCCACCGACTGGCTCGACGTGGTGCTGATCCACTCCGACGGCCGCGATCTGCCGATCCTCGACGAGAGCGGCGCGCTCGACGCGCTCATGGCGCTGAAGCAGGCGGGCTGTATCCGCGCGGTGGGGATCTCGCACAAGACCGAGGCGGGCGGGCGGCGGGCGCTCGAGCTCGGCTGCGACGTGATCATGGCGACGCTGAGCCTGGCCGAGCCCGGCGAGGCGCCGCTGATCGCCGAAGCCGGCCGCCGCGGCTGCGGGGTCCTGGTGAAGAAGGCGCTCGCGAGCGGACACGCCGGCGCCGACAGCCTGCGCTTCGCGGTGTCGCAGCCGGGCGTCAGCAGCGTCGTGGTGGGCACGATCGATCCGGACCACCTCGAAGCGAACGTCCGGGCAATCGACGGGCTTTAACGCAGCCCTGGGGAACGGCCTCCGCCCAGACCTCGTGGGAGCGGCCTCCGGCCGCGAACATGGAGCAATCGCGGTCTGGTAAACCGCTCCTACCTCGGCTCCCGCTGAATCCGCTCGACGATCGCGCTCGTGGACACGTCCTCGACCAGCGACAGCACCCGCACCTCGCCGCCGTAGCCGCGCACGATGTCGGCGCCGACCACCTGATCCGGGCCGTAGTCGCCGCCCTTCACCAGCACGTCGGGCTCGATCTCCCGGAGCAGCGCTTCCGGGGTGTCCTCGGAGAAACCGACCACCCAGTCCACCGCCGCAAGCGCCGACAGCACCGTCAGGCGACGATCCAGCGGGTTCACCGGCCGGCCGCGGCCTTTGAGCCGCCGCACCGAGTCGTCGTCGTTCACCGCCACCACCAGCCGGTCGCCGAGCGCGCGCGCTTCCTCGAGGTAGGCAACGTGGCCCGCGTGCAGGATGTCGAAACAGCCGTTGGTGAACACGATGCGCTCGCCGCGGGCGCGGGCCTGCCCAACGGCGTCGTGAAGCTGCGCGCGCGACAGCACGCCGCGGTCGGTGCGAGGCGTCGCCGCGAGCGCGAGCGCGAGCTCCGGCCCGGTCACCGCCGCGGTGCCCGACTTGCCCACCGCGATCGCGGCGGCGACGTTCGCCAGCTGCGCGCAGGCCACCGGATCCCAGCCGAGGCTGATGCCGATCCCGAGCGCCGCGGCCGCCGTGTCGCCGGCGCCGGTGACGTCGTAGACGTCCACCGGCCGCGCCGGCACGTGCTGGTGGTGGCCGTCCTCGGTCACCACCGCCATGCCGCGGCTGCCGCGGGTGATCACCAGCGCGCCGAGCCGATGCTTCCGGCAGGCTTCCTGCGCGCGAGCCACCAGCGCGTCGTCGTCGCGCCACGGTCCCACCGCGGCCTCGAACTCGTGCTGATTGGGTTTGACCAGCGCCGCGCCGGCGTAGCGCGCGAGCGGCTTGTACTTCGGATCCACCACCACCGGCACGCCGGCCGCGCCGGCCAGCTCGATCAGCCGTTCCGGCTCGGCGAGCGCGCCCTTGTCGTAGTCCTGCAGCACGAGCGCGGTGGCGCCGGTGAGGTGCGCGCGGACGCGCTCGGCCAGCTCGTCGAACGGCGCCTCCGCCAGCGGCCGCTCGAAGTCGGTGCGCAGGAGCTGCTGCTTGCGGCTCACCACCCGCAGCTTCAGGATCGTCGACCATCCCGGCACGGTGACCAGATCGCAGTCGACGCCGGCGCCGCCGAGCGTCTCGGTGAGGGTCCGGGCGGCTTCGTCCTCGCCGACCAGACCCACCAGGGTGCAGCGCGCGCCCAGGCTCGCGACGTTCAGCGCCACGTTGGCGGCGCCGCCCGGCCGATCGTCGCTGTGCTCCACGTCCACCACCGGCACCGGCGCTTCCTGGGAGACCCGGCGCGCGCTGCCGATCCAGTAGCGGTCGAGCATCACGTCGCCCACCACCAGCACGTGGACGGATTCGAGGGAAGGCAGCTTCATCGGGGCAGCATACCATCGGCCGGTGCGGCGCCCCATGGCCACCCGCCCGGGCTAGAATCCGCCGCGCGATTCGAAGGGGCGCGATGACCACCGAAGCCCGGCCCAAATCCCGGCGGCGCCGCCGCAAGCCGCCACCGCCGCTGCACAGCCCGCGCCTATGGCCGAGCTGGCTCGCGGTCGGCGCCGCGTGGCTCGCCGCGCGGCTGCCGCTCCGGTGGCTGATCGCGCTCGGCCGCTTCGTCGGGCTCGCCGGCTGGCACCTCGCGCGGAACCGGCGGCACATCGCCGAGGTGAATCTGGCGCTCTGCTTTCCGGAGCGGTCCGCGGCGGAGCGCGAGCGCCTCGCGCGAGCCTCGTTCGTGCATGCGGGCGTCAGTCTCGCCGAGATGATCCTGGTCTGGCTGAATCCGCGCCGCCGCCTCGACGAGCGCTTCACGCTCTCCGGTATCGAGCACCTCGAGCGTGCGGCCGCGGCCGGGCGCGGCGTGATCCTGCTCGCCGGCCATTTCTCCTGCATCGACGTCGCGAGCGGCCCCGTCAGCCGGGTGGCGGAGGTAGACGTGATGTATCGGGCCAACAAGAACCCGGTCTGGGAATGGCTGCAGGTGCGCGGACGGCGCCACTACTTCGACGGCGTGATCGAGCGCGAGGACACGCGGCAGATGCTGCGCCGGCTGAAGGCCGGCCGGACGATCTGGTACGCGGCGGACCAGGACTACGGCCGCAGGCACTCGGTGTTCGCGCCGTTCTTCGGGGTGCCGGCGGCCACCATCACCGCTACCGCGCGGCTCGCCCGTTTCAACGGTTCGCCGGTGGTGTTCCTCGCGCAGTACCGCAACCTCGACACGCTCACCTGGGAAGCGCGTTTCCATCCGCCGCTCGAAGGCTATCCGAGCGGTGACGACCTCGCCGATGCGCGGCGCATCAACGCGATGATCGAGCAGGCGGTGCGCGAGCATCCCGAGCAGTATCTGTGGCTGCACCGGCGCTTCAAGACGCGCCCCGCGGGGGAAGCGCGTCCCTACTGACCCCGCGCGCCGCTCACTCGTCCGCCAGCTTGGTGACCAGAAAGTCCTCTAGCACCAGGTACTCGAGGTCGCAGCCGAAGAACATGTTGAGCGCGTCGGTCGGCGAGCACACCATCGGCTCGCCGCGCCGGTTGAGGGAGGTGTTCAGCACCACCGCATTGCCGGTGAGCTTCTCCATCTCCTCGAGCAGCGCGTAGTAGCGCGGCTGGTACGCGCGCTCCACCACCTGCACGCGCGCCGTGCCGTCCTCGTGCACCACCTCCGGAATGCGCTTCTTCCACTCCTCCGCGACGTCGAAGGTGAACGTCATGAACGGCGCCGGATGGGTGGACTGGATCACCTCCGGCGCGATCCGGTCGAGCAGGCTCGGGCAGAACGGCCGCCAGCGCTCGCGGAACTTGATCTGCTCGTTGATCCGGTCGGCGATGCCGGGCGTACTCGGACAGCCGAGGATGCTGCGTCCGCCGAGCGCGCGCGGGCCGAACTCCATCCGCCCCTGGAACCAGGCCACCGGATGCCCGGCCGCGAGAATCTCCGCGGTTTCGCGAGGCACGTCGTCGAGCTTGCGCCACTCGACGCGGTGCCGGCACGCCTCCAGCGCGTCGAGGCAGTCCTGCTCGTCGAACGCCGGGCCGAGGAACACGTGGTTCATCCGGCCGAGCCGCTCGCCCGCCCGGGCCGCGACGTAGGTGGCGGCCCCGAGCGCGGTGCCGGCGTCGCCGGCCGCCGGCTGCACGTAGAGCTCGTCCACGTGATCGAGCGCGATGATGCGCTGGTTCAGCTTCACGTTCAGCGCGCCGCCGCCGGCGAACGCGAGCTTGCCGGATTCGCGCAGAATGTCACCGAGGTAGGTCTCGATCAGCTTCAGGCACCAGTCCTCGAACATCTTCTGCACCGCCGCGGCGTAGTGCACGTACGGCTCGTCCGCGACGTCGCCCAGCCGGCGCGGTCCCAACCATTCGATCAGCTTGTCGCTGAAGTAGTAGCCGACGCCGTTTTCCTTGTACCGCCGGAGCCCGACCGTGTTCACGTAGCGGGTGTCGACCTCGAAGCCGTCTCCGCGCGGGCGGATCAGCCGCGAGAGGTCGTAGCGCTCCGGATCCCCGTACGGCGCCATGCCCATCACCTTGTATTCGCCGTCCAGCATTTCGAAGCCGAGGTACTCGGTCATCGCGCCGTAGACGCCGCCGAGGGAATCCGGATCGAAGAACTCCTTGATGCGGTGGATGCGGCCGTTCTCGCCCCAGCCGAAGAACGTGGTCGCGTACTCGCCCTTGCCGTCCACGCAGAGGATCGCGGTCTTCTCGTCGAAACCGGAGAGGTGGTAGGCGCTCGATGCGTGGGCGAGGTGGTGCTCCACCGGCTCGAAGCGGGTGCGGCTCCAGTCGATGCCGAGCTCCTCGCCGAGCGCGCGCACCCGGTTGCGGTTGCGCCGGAAGCGGCGGTTGCCGTTCAGCAGCGCATCGAGCGAGCGGTCCGGCGCGTACCAGTAGCGGCGCGCATAGTGCCAGCGCGCCGGGCGCAGCAGGCTGATCGGCGCGTACGGGAACGCCACCACGTCGATCTGCGAAGGATTGATCCGCCCCGCGCGCAGACAGTAGCGGGCCGCCTCGAGCGGCAGGCGGTTCTTCGCGTGCTTCTCGCGGATGAAGCGTTCCTCTTCGGCCGCCGCAACGATCTCGCCGTCGATCAGCAGCGCCGCGGAAGGATCGTGGCCGAGAGCGCCCGAGAGGCCGAGAATGATCACAGAAATGGCGTCCGACTGCCCGTTCGATGGAACGGCGTACTATAGTGGCCGCCGGTGCCGGGCAAAACCTCGGCCGGGCGACTCCACGTCAAGTGGATTGACTGCGGCGGCAGCTACGGCGGTAATGTACTGTGAGCCGCGGATCTCTCGAATCAAGAGCTCGAATGAACCTGATCACTGCAATGCCGGCCCGGCGGTTCGAGCTGCTGTACCCGTGCGTTGCGCTGATCAGCCTGGTGCTGTCCGCGGCCGCCGTGCTCACCGACCAGGTGATCAACCGCGACGGCATCACCTATCTGGCCGCCGCCGACGCGTTCCGTGCCGACGGCGTTGCGGCCGTGATGCCCCACTACGACTGGCCGCTGTTCCCGATGCTGATCGGTCTCGTCGGCGAGGCGCTCGGCATCAGCAGCGGCGCGGCGGCCCACCTGCTGCAGGCCGCGTTCGCGGCGGCCACCTGCGTGATGTTCACCGCGCTGGTGGCACGGCTGTTCGACGACCGGCTGATCACGGTGCTCGGCGCCTTCGTGATCCTGTTCCTGCCGGAGTTCAACGATCTGCGTTCGGACATCATTCGGGAGCAGGGCTACGCCGCCTGCGTGCTGACCGCGCTGTACGCGCTGCTGCGCTACCTCGACGGCCGCACGCTGCGCTGGCTCGCGGCGGTGGCGGTGAGCGTCGCGGCCGCGACGCTGTTCCGGCTGGAGGGCCTGGCCCTCGCCGCGCTGCTGCCGCTGCTCGCATTGATCGGCAGCGACCGGCCGCTGTCTCACAGAGTCCGGGAGGCTCTGGCGTTGTACGCCGCGGTCGGCCTCGCGCTCGCGCTCGGCATCGGAATCCTGCTCGCGAGCGACGCGGTGCAGCAGTTCGGCCCGGGCAAGCTGCAGCAGGTCGCGCGCTTCGTCGACAGCCTGACTGGGCCGTTCTGGGAAGGTCTGACCGATCGCGCGCGGAAAACACAGACCGAGATCTTCCCGAACCCGTACGACGACTTCGGTCTGCTGGCGATGCTCGGCGGCGCCGCGGCGATCGCGCTGTACCGGCTGGCCGCCAACCTGGGTGTGGTGGTGCTGGTGCTGTTGGCCTACGGCTATCGCAACGCCGACCGACGGCAGCGCCGACTCGTGCTGGCCATCGGCGCGATGTCGCTGATCGCGCCGGTGCTGTTCCTGCTCGACCGGGGCTTCGTCACCAGCCGTTACCTGCTGCCCGCATCCCTCGGCCTCTTGCTGCTCGCGCCGGCCGGCGCCGCGGCGCTGATCGACCAGCTGTGGGAGCGCGCCGCGGTCGGCCGCCGGCGTGCGCTCGCCGGCGTTCTCGCGCTGATGGCCGTGGCGCTCGTCGCCGATTCCGTCGCCGAGTTCCACACCGACAAGCACTACCTGAAGGAGGCCGGTCAGTGGCTCGCGGCGCATTCGCGTCCCGGCGATGCGATCCTCACCAACAACAGCGTCGTCGCCTACTACTCGCAGCGGATCGACGAGCCGCGGGAGACACCGCCGTGCATCGACTCCGTCGACTGGGAGGAAGTGCGCTACCTGGCGCTGGTGGTGGACACGGCGGACGGCGATACGTTGCCTCCGGCCGCACGCGTGGTTGCCGAGTTCCGTAACCGCAATGGAAAGAAGGTGCTGATCCTGCAGGGCCCGCCGTCGTAGCAGACGCCGTCGCCGTCAGCGCCGCAGCGGAAAGCTCCCGGTCAGCGCCTCCCGGACCGCCTCGACCTCCGGCCGCCCGGCGCGATCCTGGAGGTCCTCCAGCGTCGACCCCAGCAGCTCGCGCGGCGAGTACGCTTTCGGATCCGTCACGCCGAGCGCCGCGTAGTAGTCCCGGAACTTCCAGCCCGCCCCCCGCACGGACTCCGAGACCATCAGCCACAATCCCGGGACCCCCAGCGCGTGCGCGGTGACGAGGCCGTGCAGGCTCGAGGAAACGATGCAGTCGCACGAAGCAATGTGCTTCAGCACGGCGACGGGTTCCTCGAACACGTCGATCACGGTGCTGCCCCGGAAATGGGCCGCCAGCTCCGCCACCGCCGGCAGGCCCGCGTCCTTGTAGTGCGGCACGATGCCGAGGCGGTGGCGTTTCGGCAGCGGGCGCTCGGGCACCAGCAGCGGCGCGAGCAACCCCGGATCACCGAACACCGTCACGCGGTGGTTGGTGATCAGGCCGGCGGTCAGCGGGCCCCGCAGCGCGTGGAACCGGTGTCGGCTGCGCCGGGGCCGATGGCTCTCGATCGCCCCGGTTCCCCAGACGTCGAGGCGCCGGCGGAACGGTCCCTCCGGCAGCCGCTCGAACAGGCTCCCCACCGCGACGAGGTCGCAGCGGGCGATCGGCGCGTACTCGACGCGCCGGCCGCTCAGCGCTTCGCAGATCAGCGGCGACAGCCAGTCGCCGAAGTTCGGCTTCGACCGCGACCAGTAGAGCTTGATCGATTGCGACATCGGGGAGCCGCCTATTCGAGGGCAAGGCCGGCCGCGCGAAACGCGCGTTCGATCCGTTGCCGGACCGCCGGTTGTCCGGCGAAGTTGTCGAGAAAGCGCCGGCGGTCGCCGACCTGACCGCGCCGGCCGGGAGCGAGCGCGTCGAGATCGACCAGGTGCACCGCATCGCGCTGGATCAGGAAGTTGCTCGCCTTGGTGTCACCGTGGCGGAGCCCGGCCCGATCCAGCGCCCGGAACAGCTCGACGAGCTGGGCGAGCCGACGCTCGGAGAGCCCCTCCGCGGCGATCTCGGCCTGCAGATCCCGGTCGCCGAGATCCTCCATCACCAGGTACGCGCGGCCCCTGAGCGGCCCGAACCGGTGCTCGAGCAGCGCGAGCGGCCGGGCCGTCGGCAGCCCGAGGAACCAGAGCCGGTGGCCGTTCTGCCACGCGAGCCGGTAGCGGGGCCGCGGCCGCAGCGCCCGGCGCACCGCCTGGCCGGCATCCTTCAGGTTGTAGCGCTTCACGACCACCGGCCGGTCGCCGAGCCGCCCGCGGGTGACGGTCGCGCTGCCGCCGCCCTTGATCAGCGCCGCGCCCTGCAGCCACCCTTCCGGATCGTCGGCGAAGCGGTCGAACGCGCCGTCGGCGACGCTGCGCAGGCAGACGAAGCGGCGCCGCCAGCTCGACGTACAGCGGAATTCGCTGCAGTCGCGGAGCGTCTTCCCGAGGTAGGCCCGCACGCGCGCGCGCCTCTGCGACGCCGTCAGGCACGCGAGCCGCTGCGTCGTGGCCGCGAGCGTTTCCGGCGCCCAGCCGCGCGCGCCGGCGTAGGCTTCCAGAACCCGCTGAAGCCCATCGTCCGCGGCGGGCGACCGCTGCGCGCAGAGCAGCGCCAGGTTCGAGAGCCCGCGGCGGCGGCCGACGCGGCCGCGCATCGGCCGCACCCCGTCGCCGTCCACGAGGTGGACCGGCGCGGCGCGCCCCGCGGCGAAGAGGAAGTTCTCCGGATGCGGATCCCGATGCAGCGCGCCGGCGTCGTGCAGCCGGGCCAGCGCTGCGGCCGCGGCTTCGAAGCCGGCGTCGTCGTCGGGCGAGAGCGGCTCGGCACCGTCCAGGTAGTCGAACAGCAGGCCCTCCGCCGGCACGGCCGCGGTTTCCTCGGCGGGGGCAGCCACCCGCCCGACGAGGCCCGGGGTCGCGACGCCGGCATCGGCGATCAGCCGGCAGCCGCGTTCCTCCCGCGACCGGTAGCGCGCGGCACCGGCGCCGAGAAAGAGCTTGAGGAGCACCGGGCGCTCGTCGAGCCGCGCCCGCGCGGTCAGGCGGCGCCCCGGCAGCAGACGCAGCACCCGGTCGCAGATCAGCACCACGTCCGTCGCCGCGTTACCCGAGGGGTCGGTCAACGCGAGTCGGCACGCGAACGTCTCCGGCAGGCCGCGGCCGGCCGCGACGATCTCGGCAGGAGACAGCGGCTCGGTCACGCGGCCCCCATCGCCCGGCGCCCGCCGACGAGGCCTTTCCGCTGTCCCTTGCGGTACAGGGCCAGCGCCCGCCGGTGGACCCGCCGCCAGAACCGGCCTTCCTGTTCCAGCACCGCCCGCAGCGGCCGGCGACGGTAGACGCGCAGGAAGCGCAGCCAATCCCGCCGGGTCAGCGGCAGCTCGAGCACCGAGAACAGCAGCGCCGCCAGATCCCGCCGTAGCCATCGCTCGGGAATGCGCCGATGGATCCGGGCGCGGTGCAGATCGATCACCGCGAGATCCGGATCGCCGCCGCCCGCCGCCGGCGCGAGCAGCAAGTGACAGATGTAGAAATCGCGGTGCACGACGCCGGCGCCGTGCAGGCGCCGCGCGAAATCGGCGACGGCTGCGATCAGCCGGCGCTTCTCCGCCGGCGTCGGGGGCGCGACGTGCCACGCGGCGGTGACGTCCTCCAGGCTCGCGCGCCCTTCCAGCGCATCGCAGACGACGAACGAGAAGCGCCGCGCCGGGTTCCAGCCGCGCTCTCCGAACGCGGCGACCGTCGGCGCCGGCACGCCGACCCGTTCGAGGTAGCGGCAGGCTTCGTACTCGTTGCGCGCACCGAGGACCGGCCGGCGCAGCGTCAGCAGGTTCTTCAGAACCTCCCGCCAGCCGACGCCGGTGTGGATCTTCGCGAAGTAGGGCCGGCCGGCGATCTCGACGCGCAGCGTCCGGCGATTCGCGACGGCCCGGAACACCTCGCCGTCGAGGACCGCGACCCGATCGAACGGATCGTCCTCGCCCCAGGCGCGCCGCAGGTCGTCGCGCAGGTACACGTCGCTCATCGCAGTCGCGCCTCGATCAGGTCGGCGACCCGTTCCGGCATGTCGTAGATGTCGGCGGTACGCCCGAACGCGATTCCGTTCTCGGACCAGGCCTTCCGGCGCCCCGGCTCTTCGAGCGCCATCTTCAGCGCCTCGTCCAGGCGGCGTTGCTCGAACGGCTCCGGAAGCACGATACCGGCGCCGGCGTCGGCGATGTAGGGCGCGAAGCCGCAGGCGGCCGTGGCGATCACCGGCAGCCCGGCGACCGCCGCCTCGAGCAGCACGATGCCGCCGGTCTCCGCGTAGGCCGGATGGATCAGCAGATCCGCCCCCTGCAGCAGCCGCGGGACGTCGTCCCGGCCGGGCGAGTAGGCGACCCGCGACGCGACGCCGAGCCGATCGGCGAGCGCGCGGAAGCGGCGCGGATTGTCCTGGCCGACCACGAACAGGCGCACGCGTTCCCGCAGGCCGGCCGGCAGCGCGGCGACTGCCCGCAGCGCGCGGTCGAGCCCCTTGGTGACGAAGCCGGAGCCGAGAAAGAGCAACAGGAGCCGATCGTCGTCGAGACCGAGCTCCCCGCGCAGCGCCCGGCGCTGCGCCGGCGCGTCCGGGCCGGCGCGGCGATCGCGCGCGACGCCCGGCGGCACCCGGTGGAAGCGCTCGCTCGGGGTGCCGTACCAGCGCTGGAAGTCCGCCCGCTGCCGGTCGGTCAGCACCAGAACGGTCGTGTGCGCTTCCGGGGCGAACACGGCGCGCTCGAACGCCGCGAACGTCCGGTACCGGCTGCTCAGCCGGTAGATCGGGCCGCGGCTTTCCCGGGCCCTCGCCTCGAAGCACGGATCCGCCGCGTAGTACACGTCGAGCCCCGGCAGCTTGTTGAAGCCGATGCGGCAGCGCGCCGGCCGCCGGGCGAGGTCTTCGGCCACGGCGCGCGCGAAACGCCGGTAACGCGCCGGGTTCGTGAGCCCCGTGACGGACATCTCCGACAGCTCGACCCAGTCCGGTACCGGCCCTTCCCAGCCGAGGGTGTAGACCCGGATGGAATGGCCGCGGCGGTGGCACGCCTCGGCGATGCGCAGGAAGTCGCGCTGCAGGCCCCCGTAGGGGAAGTACTTGAACAGCACGAACGCGAGCGCATCGCGGCTGCTATCCGCCGACATCGCCGTCCGCCTCGGCTGCGACGAGCGCGCGCGACGCCCGCCAGACGCGCTCCGGTGACACGCTGGCGTAGCAGTCCGGCCGCACCGGCGCGCCGCGCCACGTCAGGGCGGGGCCCTGATACGTGCATTCCCGGCGCAGGCACGGCACGCATTCCGGCTCGCTCGCCGCCAGCGCCACCGCCCGGGGACCGCGCACGCCGGTGAGCTGCGGTGCCGTGCTGCCGTAGACGGCGACGGTCGGCACGCCCAGCGCCGCCGCCAGGTGGGTCAGCCCCGAGTCCACGCCGACGACCAGCTCCGCCGCGGCGAGCCGGGCAGTCAGCCGCTCCAGCGGCTCGCGGTCGAGCACCCGGGCCGCGGTGCCGTCCGCGATCCCGTGAGCCCGGGCCCGCTCGGCATCGTTCCCCCAGGGCACCAGCACCTCGAAATCGGCTTCGGCCGCCCGCGCGGCGAGCTCGCGCCAGAACCGGACCGGCCACTCCTTGCTCGCCCAGGTCGTGCCGTGCAGCAGCACGCATTGCCGCTGGCGCGGCGATTCCGCGGAAGCGGCTGCGGTGAGACCGAATTGCGGCGCCGACGGCGGCAGCGGATAGCGCAGCGCGCAAGCGAAGAGCTGGCGCAGCCGATCCACCGCGTGCTGCCCGCGCGGTACCGCAACCGGCGTGCGGTAGAACAGCGCCGCGGCACCCTCCCGGGCGCTGCGGCGCGCGAACCCGGCCGCGGGACCACGCGCGAGCGCGCAGATCGCCGCGCTCTTCAGCAGCCCCTGCGCGTCGAGCACCAGGTCGTAGCGACGCGAGCGGAGCCGGCGCAGGAACGCGCGCATCTCGCCGCGGCTGCCGCCGAGGTTTCGGCGCCAGCGGCGCCAGGCCACCGGGATCACCTCGGCCACCGCGGGATGCCGCGCCGGAATCGCGGCGAATGCCTCCTCGACGACCCAGTGGAGCTCGAGCGAAGGGCCGAGCGCGGCGGCCGCGTCGGTCACCGCCGGCAGCGCGTGCACCACGTCGCCGAGCGAGCTCATCTTCACCAGCAGCACCCGCATCAGATGAGCTCCGCGACCCGAGCCGGCTCGAGATCCCGCAGACAACGCAGGTGCCCGAGCGGACAGGTGCGCTGAAAGCAGGGGCTGCAGGGCAGGTTCAGCGTCACCACCGCGGCGTCCGGGCCGAGCGGCGGCGTGAAGTCCGGCGACGTCGAGCCGTAGATGCCGATCACCCGGGCGCCCACCGCCCCGGCGACGTGCATCAGGCCGGAATCGTTGCTGACCGCCACCGTCGCGGCGGACAGCAGATCCACCGCGTCCACGAGGCGCGTGCGGCCGGCCAGATTCGCCACCCCCGGCGCGAGCGCCTCGATGCCGGCACAGACTTCGGTATCGCCGGGCGATCCGAGCAGCCAGACGTGCATGCCGCGTTCGAGGCCGTGCCGCGCGAGCGCGGCGAAGTGCGCGGCGGGCCAGCGCTTCGCCGGGCCGTACTCGGCACCGGGGCACAGCGCCAGCACCGGCCGGTCCTCGGAGAGGCCGAGCTCGCGGACGAGCCGCGCGCGGTTCTCCGCATCCACCGTGAGGCGCGGCGCGGGCAGCGGCCGCGGAAGCGGCTCGCCCGGCGGCAACGCGAGCGCGAGGAAGCGCTCGACCATCAGCGGGTGGCGCTCGGGATCGAGATGCCGGTAGTCGTTCAGCAGCCCGTAGCGCCGCTCACCGAGCCAGCCGGTGCGGCGCGGAATACCGGCCCAGAACGGGATCAGCGCGGACTTCAGCGTGTTCGGCAGCAAGAGCGCGCGGGAGAAGCCGAGCGCCTTGAGCTCCCGGGCGACGCGCAGCCGCTTGCGGAAGCCGAGCTCGCCGTGACGGACCTCGAGCACCCGGGTCGCCGCGACCGACGCCATCCGCCGCGCCAGCGGCTCGGTGGCGGGCGGCGCGAGCACGTGCAGCTCCGCGTCGGGCTCGCGCTCGGCGAGCAGCGCGAGCAGCGGCTCGGCCATGACCATGTCGCCGACCCAGGCGGGCCCGACGACCAGGATCCGCGTCGTCACTCGACGAGGTCGTGCCACTCCGGGAACGAATTGCGCCGGCCGCGCACCTGATCGAAGTAGACCGACTGCAGGCGCTCGGTGATCGGCCCGCGGCGGCCGTCGCCGATGCGCCGGCCGTCGAGCTCGCGGATCGGCAGCACCTCGGCGGCGGTGCCGGTGAAGAAGGCTTCGTCGGCGATGTACACCTCGTCACGGGTGATGCGCCGCTCGCGCACGGTGAGGCCCATCTCGTCCGCGAGCTTCAGGATCGTGTCGCGGGTGATGCCGGCCAGGCACGAGGTCAGCTCCGGCGTGTGCAGCACGCCGTCGCGGACGATGAACACGTTCTCGCCGCTGCCTTCGGCCACGTAACCCTCGTTGTCGAGCAGGAGCGCTTCGTCGCAACCGGAATCGAGCGCCTCGTGCAGCGCCAGGATCGAGTTGATGTAGTTGCCGTTCGACTTCGCCTTGCACATCGTGATGTTCACGTGGTGGCGCGTGTACGACGAGGTGCGGACCTTGATGCCGCGCTCGCGCGAATCCGGGTCCATGTAGTCGGGCCACGGCCAGGCGGCGATGCACAGGTTCACCGACAGGCCCTTGGCGCGCAGACCCATCGCTTCCGAGCCGAGATAGACCATCGGCCGCAGATACCCCTCGCGCAATCCGTTCGCGCGGAACACCTCGCGCTGCGCCGCGTTCACCTCATCGCGGCTGTACGGAATCGCGAGCCCGAGAATGTGCGCCGACTCGAAGAGCCGCCGGGTGTGATCCTTCAGCCGGAAGATGCACGGACCGCGCGGCGTATCGTACGCGCGCACACCCTCGAACACGCCCACCCCGTAGTGCAGCGTGTGCGTGAGCACGTGCACCTTGGCCTCGCGCCAGGGCACCAGCTCGCCGTTGTGCCAGATCCAGCCGTCGCGGTCGGCGAAATTGTTGTCGGTCATCGTTCAGGCTCTCGAAAAGTCAGGGCCGCTACGGGTCCGTCCCGAAGATCCACGCCCAGGCACCGCGGACCCGATCGCGGTGGCTGGCGAGCACCTCGGCGGCACGTTCGGTGTCCGGTAGATCGAGGACGCTGCGATGCCGCTCGGCGCGCAGCGCCAGATACGCTTCGCGCAGGCTCGCGGCCATCGGGGCGGGCAACAGTTCCAGCCGTTCGGCGGTTTCCAGAATGCGTATGTTGTCCGAGTAGACCGCCAGGTCCGGATGCTCGTGGGCATGGGCCAGAACGAGGTATTGGACCATAAACTCGATGTCCACGATACCGCCGGCGCCTTGCTTCAGGTCCTCGTCACCGCCGTGGTGCTCGGCCATCCGGCGGCGCATCGCCAGCACCTCGCCCGCGAGCGCGGCGCGCTCGCGCGGCTGGCACAGGATCTCGCGGCGCACCGCCTCGAACCGCGCACCGAGCTCCGGATCCCCCGCCACCGCGCGGGCCCGAACCAGCGCCTGGTGCTCCCAGACCCACGCTTCGTTCTGCTGGTACTCGCGGAACGACTCGAGGCTCGAGACCATCGTGCCGGCGCGTCCGGAAGGGCGCAGCCGCATGTCCACCTCGTACAGCGGCCCGAGATACGACGGCACCGTGAGCACGTGCAGCAGCCGCCGCACCAGCCGGTGCAGGAACTGCTCGGCACCGGCCGGCAGATCGTGGATGAACACCAGATCCAGGTCCGAGCCCGGGCCGAGCTCGATGCCGCCGAGCTTGCCGTAGCCGACGATCACGAACGGCCGTGGGGAAGCGTACTGCGGAAAGCGCTCGGCGTTCTCGCGCCAGGCCATGTCGAGCGCCGCTTCCAGCACCGCTTCCGCGAGCCAGGTCAGGTAATCGCTCGCCTTCATCAGCGGCAACGTGCCGCGCACTTCGGCCAGCGCCACGTTGAACACGTGGTGTTCCTTGAATTCGCGCAGCGCGTCGAGCCGCTGTTCCTGATCGCCGGGCTCGGCCTGGGCGAGGCGCTGCTCGATCTCGGCCGCGAGCATCGCGCGGTCCGGCAGCGCCGGCTGGCGCTGATCGAGGAGCGCATCGAAGAACGCCGGATGCCGCGCCAGCTCCCCGGCGAGCCAGCGGCTGCGGGCGGCCAGATCGACGAAGTGCGCCAGGGTGAGCGGATTCTCGCGCAGCAGCGCGAGGTAGGCCGAGCGCCGCATCACCGCCTTCAGCACCGGTACCACCCGCGACAGCGCGAGCGTGGGGCGGTCCTGGCGCCGCACGACGTCGAGCAGCATCGGCATCAGCCGGTCGAGCCGTTCCCGGCCTTCGCTGCTGACGCTGGCGCGGTCGCGCGCGGTCGTCAGCGTCTCGAGCAGCGCCGCCGCTTCCTCCGGCGCCTCGAAGCCGGCCGCAGCGAGCGCGGCCGGGTCCCGGGCGCCGAGCCAGAGTCCGAGGCTCTCGCTCTCCGGCGTTTCGGACTCGCCGAGCAGGTCCGCGAACACCGCCTCGACCCGGCGCCGGTGGCGGTCGAGCGCCTCGCGAAAACTCTCATGGTCGGCGAAGCCGAGCGATCGGGCGACGCGCAGACGGGACAGCGGCTGGGCCGGCAACTTCTGGGTCTGCTGATCGCCCTCCGCCTGCAGGCTGTGCTCGGCATTGCGCAGGAAGCGGTAGGCGTCCGCCAGCGCCGCGGCGGTATCCGCTTCGAGGTGGCCGAGCTCGACCAGCGCCGGCAGCACCGCGGCGAGCCGCGGCTCCTGCAGCGCACGCTGCCGGCCGCCCCAGACGAGTTGCTGAAGCTGGACGGTGAACTCCACGTCGCGGATGCCGCCCGGGCCGAGCTTCAGGTCGTCGGGATCGTGCCGCTGCGCGAGCAGCCGGCGCTTCATCTCGCGCAGCGCGGCCACCGCGCCGAAATCGAGGTAGCGCCGGTAGACGAACGGCCGCAGCGCCTCGAGCAGCGCCGCCCCCGCCGTCACGTCGCCTGCGCACGGCCGCGCCTTGATCAGCGCGTAGCGTTCCCAGTCGCGCCCGTGGGTGACGTAGTACTCCTCCATCGCCTCGAAGTGCATCGCCAGCGGCCCGCTGCCGCCGAACGGGCGCAGGCGCATGTCGACGCGGAACGCGAAGCCGTCGGCGGTGACGGCGTCGAGCGCGGTGATCAGCTGCTGGCCGAGGCGCACGAAGAACTGCTGGTTGGTGCGGCCGCGGTCCGTCTGCCCCGGCTCCGGATACGCGAACACCAGGTCGACGTCGGAGCTGAGGTTGAGCTCGCGCGCGCCGAGCTTGCCGAGCGCGAGTACCACCAGGCGCTGCGGCCGGCCGGCGGCGTCGCGCGGCACGCCGTCGCGCACGCAGCACCAACCGTACACCCGCTCGAGTGCCGCGTCGATCAGGATGTCGGCCAGCGCGGACGCGGCCTCGGTGGTTTCCT
Source organism: Pseudomonadales bacterium (assembly GCA_036381275.1). Classification (GTDB taxonomy): domain Bacteria; phylum Pseudomonadota; class Gammaproteobacteria; order Pseudomonadales; family Azotimanducaceae; genus UBA7803. The sequence continues at coordinate 27,167 of DASVDC010000003.1, forward strand.
CGAGCGGTGCCCGGTGCGCGAGGTGGCGCCAGACGAGGCGGAGCTGAAAGCGGTTGCGGACCCGGCGCAGCGCCCGCTGCAGCGCGGCCATGTCCTGTACGTCCGGGGGCAGCTCCGACAGCGCCTCGCCGACGGCCGCGGCGATCTCGCGCGGCGCTGCCGGACCCGCGAGACCGCCGGCGGCCCGGATCCCCTCGAGCCACTCCGGCTCGCGCTGCACGATCGTCGACGCGAAGTCGCTGAGCGCGCACACGTACAGGAGCTCCGCGTCGACCGCACCGCCGAGCGCGGCCTCGAGCCGCGGCGCGAGCTGCGCCGCCTTGTCGGCGAGCAGGCCGCTCAGCGCGTAGTCCGGCACGGTACGGGCCTCCTCATCGGCGCAGTATAGCGGCGCGTCTTCCGGTAGGGTTGAATACGCTCCCTCACGCGATTCCGGAGTCGACCTCCTTGAGCTTCGCCGACGACACCGCCGTCACCCCGCGCGGCGACGGCACCTTCACGACCGCCATCCGCCCCGGCTGGGACATCGCCGGCAACGCCAACGGCGGCTATCTGCTGGCACTCGCCGCGCGGGCGCTCGCGCACTACACCGGACGGCCGGACCCGGTCACGATCACGGCCCACTACCTGAGCCCGGGCAAGCCGGGCGATGCGTTTGTGCGCTGCGAAACCGTCAAGCAGGGCAAACGCTTCAGCACCGCCACCGCGCGGCTCGAGCGCGACGGCGTGCCGGTGCTGCAGGTGCTCGGCGCATTCAGCGAGCTGACCGCTGGCGGCACGCCGGAGCGGATCGACGGCGCGCCGCCGGAGCTTCCGCCGCTCGAGGACTGCATCGCGCCGCAGGCCGAGGCCGGCTTCGATCCGCCGTTCATGCATCGGGTGGAGCTGCGTCTGCACCCGGAAGACGCGGGCTTCCGCACCGGCAAACCCAGCGGCGTCGCGCAGATGCGCGGCTGGTTCCGGCTCGCGGGCGGCGAGCCCGCGGACACGATCGCGCTGTTGATGGGCACCGACGCGTTCCCGCCGACGATCTTCAACGCCCGTCTGCCGGTGGGCTGGACGCCGACGGTGGAGCTGACCGCGCACGTGCGCGCCCGCCCGGCACCGGGCTGGCTGCGGGCGCGCTTCACCACGCGCTTCGTCACCGGGGGCTTTCTCGAGGAGGACGGCGAGCTGTGGGACGCGACCGGCCGGCTGGTCGCGCAGTCGCGTCAGCTCGCGCTGCTGCCGCGTCCCGAACCGCCGGCCTAAGGCGGGCGCTTCAGCCGACCAGCGTGATCGCGCCCCGGCTGTGCCGGAGCACCTTGTCGGCGACGCTGCCGACCATCAGCGCCTCGAGCCGGCCCTTGCCGCGACGGCCCATCACGACCAGCGCCTGCGGGTGCGCTTCCAGGTAACCGAGGATCTCCTCGGCGGGATCGCCGTGCAGAATCAGCTCCTCCGGCGGCGGGCCTTCGTTGCCGATCTCGCTCAGCACGGTGTCGAAGATGCGCCGCGCGCTGCGGCGCGTGGCCTCCTCGATCTGCGCCTTCGACAGGCTGGCCATTCCCATCACCTCGTCGCCGCCGATCCGGAACACGTGCAGCAGCCGGCACGGCGAGCCGACGGCGTGAGCCAGGCGCGCGCCGAAGCGGGCGGCGCGCAGCGCGTTGTCCGAGCCGTCGACCGGAATCACCACCTCGGTGAAGTCCACCATCGCCGAAAACCTCCTTCGCCCCTTCCGGGCCACGATAGCCGCGGCCGCTGCAGGAGGCGTGCCGATGCGGCCGGAGCCGATCCGCGAGTGTCCGCTCAGCCGGCGTAGCGGCGGATGATCTGCTTGCCGAGCGCCATCATGTGCACCTGGTCCGGCCCGTCCGCCTGCCGGCACCAGCGCGCGTAGTTGAAGGCTTCCGCCATCGGGTAGTCGGCGGTGAGCCCGCCCGCTCCGTGGATCTGCATGCAGCGGTCGATCACCGTCTGCGCCATCAGCGGCACGGTGATCTTCGCCGCGGCGATCAGATCGCGCGCCTCCTTCGCGCCGACCTCGTCGATCCGCCGGGCAGTCTTCAACGTGAGCAGCCGCGCCTGCTCGATCTCGCTCCACGACTTCGCGATGTCCTCCAGCACCGACTGGTGCTCGGCAAGCCGCCGGCCGAAGGTCTCCCGCGACACCGCGCGCCGGCATGCGTACTCGAGCGCGCGTTGCGCGCTGCCGATCAGGCGCATGCAGTGGTGGATGCGGCCCGGGCCGAGCCGCCCCTGGGCGATCTCGAAGCCGCGGCCTTCGCCGAGCAGGATGTTCTCCTTCGGCACCCGCACGTTCTCGAACAGCACCTCGGCGTGGCCGAGCGGCGCATCGTCGTAACCGAGCGTGGTGAGCGGCCGAACGATGGTGACGCCGGGGGTGTCCTTCGGCACCAGAATCTGGCTCTGCTGCAGGTGCCGGTTCGGGTTGTCCGGGTCCGACTTGCCCATCACGATGAAGATCTTCGTGCGCTCGTAAGGCGCGTTCGTGATGAACCACTTGCGGCCGTTGATCACGTAGTGATCGCCGTCGCGCTCGATCCGGGTGCGCACGTTGGTGGCGTCGCTCGACGCGACGTCGGGCTCGGTCATCGCATAGGAGGAACGGATCTCGCCGGCGAGCAACGGCTCGAGCCACTGGCGCTTCTGCTCCTCGCTGCCGTATTTCAGCAGCACTTCCATGTTGCCGGTGTCCGGCGCGTTGCAGTTGAACACCTCCGGGCTCCACAGCACGCGGCCCATCATCTCGGCGAGCGGGCAGTACTGCTCGTTGGTGAGCCCGCCGTGCTCCGCCGGCAGCCACAGGTTCCACAGGCCGGCCGCCTTCGCCCTGGCCTTCAGCTCCTCCATCAGCGGCACCGTGGAGAAGCGGTCCGGCAGCGCATTCAGCTGCTCGTGGTAGAGGCGCTCGTTCGGATGGATGTGCTCGTCCATGAACGCCCGCAGACGGTCCTGAAGCGCCTCGGCTGCCGCATCGCTCGTGCTCATCGATTACCCCGCGAAGGTCAATTCGTTGAAACGTGTTATAGTAGCCCGCTCGGCTCGCTCACCGAATCATCGACCACCTTCCTCGGAGACACCATGACCACCGAAGCCTGGATCATCGACGCCGCCCGTACGCCGCGCGGTATCGGCAAGGTCGACAGGGGCTCGCTCGCCCATCTGCACCCCCAACACCTGTCCGCCACCGTGCTGAACGCGCTGAAGGAGCGCAACGGCATCCGCACCGAAGAGGTGGACGACGTGATCTGGGGCTGCTCGACCCAGCGCGGCAAGCAGGGCACCTGCATCGGCCGCATGTCGGTGCTCGCGGCCGGCTGGGACACCCGCGCGAGCGGCGTGACGCTGGACCGCTTCTGCGGTTCCGGGATCACCTCGGTGAATTTCGCCGCCGCGAGCATCATGTCCGGGATGGAGGACCTGGTGATCGCCGGCGGCGTCGAGATGATGTCGTACACCGCGCAGCTCGCGGCCGAGGGCGGCAGCGCGATGCTGGATGCGGGCAACCTGCGGCTCCGCGACCTGCACCCGCAGCCCCACCAGGGCATCTGCGCCGACGTGATCGCGACGCTGGAAGGCATCACGCGCGAGAACGTGGACCGGCTCGCCTACGAGAGCCAGCAGCGCGCGAAGGTGGCCATCGAGAACGGCTACTTCGCGAAGAGCGTGGTGCCGGTCTACAACGAGGACGGTACGCTCGCGCTCGACCACGACGAGTTCCCGCGGCCGCAGACGACGCTCGAAGGCCTCGCGCAACTGCCGCCGGTGTTCGAGGCGTTCATGCAGATGCCGGTGGACGAGACCGGCGAGACGTTCGACAGCATCGTGCGGCGCACCTATCCGGACATCCGGATCAACCACGTGCACCATGCGGGCAACAGCTCCGGCGTGGTCGACGGCTCCGGCGCGCTGCTGCTCGCGTCGCCCGACTACGCCCGCGCGCAGGGCTGGAAGCCGCGGGCCCGGGTGGTCGCGACGGCGAACGCCGCCGGCAGCCCGGAGCTGATGCTGAACGAGCCGGTGCCGGCCGCGAAGAAGGTGCTCGCGAAGGCGCGGATGACGCTGAACGACATCGATCTGTTCGAGGTGAACGAGGCGTTCGCGGTGGTCGCCTACAAGTTCATGCGCGACCTCGAGCTCGATCCGGCCAAGGTCAACGTGAACGGCGGCGCGATCGCGCTCGGCCATCCGATCGCGGCCACCGGCGCGATCCTGATCGGCACCGTGCTCGACGAGCTCGAGCGGCGCGATCTGACCACCGGTCTCGTGACCATGTGCGCTGCCGGCGGCATGGCGCCGGCGGTCATCATCGAGCGGATCTGACGGCGGCGCCGGGCGGTCCTCACCGGCCGCCCGGCTCTCGCGTCAGCCCTCGTCCGCCAGCCGTTCGAGGGCTATCCGCATCGCGCGGGCGCCGGCCTCCATCGCGGCGTCGATCTGCGGCCGCATCTCGTCGGGCAGGAAATCCGACATCCACACCACGCGGCTGCCGCCGTCCTCCTCGTGCACCTGAACCGCGCCGTTGAAGTGGCGGGTGCGGCCGCCTTCGACGGACCAGACCAGGCGCCGGCCGGGCTCGTCGAGCGTGACGATCGGTTCCCGCACGGTGGAGCCGTCGGCGAACGTCACGACGCGGGCGCCGGGCTCGACGCGGGTATCGGTCACGAAGCCGGGCACCAGCCGGGTGTGCAGCGCACCGATGTCGCGGATCGCGTCCCAGACCGCCGCCGGGTGCGCGCGGGTCTTCACTTCCTTTCTCACCGTGGCCACGTTCGTCGCCTCCTTCGATCAGCCGCACGCGAGTATCCGGCGCGGCCCCGTTGGGGCGCTTGGGAAAAATTGCTAGATTGCCGGGATGACGCTGCACAGCGAGCTCGTTGCCTCGGGCCACGGCTGGTGGGTTCGGGACATCGTCTGCGGAGCCGGACCGGCCGACCGGCCGTTCGAGGAACGGCACGACAGCGTTTGCCTCGCCGCCGTCCTCGGCGGCACGTTCCAGTACCGGTCGGACCGGGGTGCGGGGCTGCTGGTGCCGGGCGCCGTGCTGCTCGGCAACGTCGACAGCCCGTTCGAGTGCTCGCACGACCACGGTACCGGCGATCGCTGCCTGTCGTTCCACTTCAGCGCCGACTACTGGGAGGGGCTCATCCGGAGCCTGCCCGACGTGCGGCGTGCGGACCTCACCCGGCCACGGCTGCCGCCGGAGGCCGCCCTGCTGCCGGTCACCGCAGCGCTCGCCGCGGCGCGGGAGGGTGCGAGCGACGCGCTGGAGGAGGGTGCGCTCACGTTCGCCGCCCAGGTGATCGGCCTGCTGACGGACCGGGCGGACGCCGACGGCTGGACGCGGGAGCCGCGCCAGCGCGACCTCGCACGCATCACCGACGTCGTCCGCCACATCGAGGCCACCGCCGGGCGCGACGGCGACGCGGATCTGTCGCTCGGCACGCTGGCGGCGCGGGCGCACATGAGCCCGTATCACTTCCTGCGCACGTTCCGTCGCCTGGTCGGTACGACGCCCTACCGGTTCGTGCTCCGCACCCGACTCGCCCGGGCCGCCCAGGCGCTGCGCCGCGGCAGCGAGCCGATCGCGGCCGTCGCGCTCGCCGCCGGCTTCGACGATCTGTCGACCTTCAATCGGCGCTTCCGGCGGGAATTCGGCATCACGCCGGGCCGTTGGCGGCACCGGCTCTGAACGCGGCGTGGGCGGCCGCTCCGGTCAGTCCTGCGTGACCGGAGCGACCCGCAGCACCTCGGAGATGGTGGTGAGGCCGGCGCCCACTTTCTGGGCGCCGGACAGCCGCAGCGTGCGCATGCCTTCCTTCATGCCCGCCCGGCGGATCTCGCGGATGTCCGTGTCCGCGGTGACCAGCGCCTTGATCGGCTCGGTCATCGGCAGCAGCTCGTAGATGCCGACCCGGCCGAGGTAGCCGGTGTCGCGGCATTCGAGGCAGCCCTTCGGCGCGTACACGCGTGCCGGCGGGCGCGCCTTGAACGGCCGGGTGAGGAGCTCCCACGCGTCCGCGTCGATCTCGTCCTCGACCTTGCAGTGGGGGCAGAGCGTCCGCACCAGGCGCTGGGCCATCACGCCGAGCACCGTGGCCTTGATCATGTAGGACGGCACGCCGAGATCGAGCAGCCGCGTGATCGCGGTGGGTGCATCGTTGGTGTGCAGCGTCGAGATCACCAGGTGTCCGGTCAGCGCCGCCTG
>DASVDC010000004.1:0-3345 GCA_036381275.1 Pseudomonadales bacterium
GCCCACCACGCATCCTGCCGCGCGGTCCGTCCGAATCCGCGCGGCACCACCGAAACGGGAACCGTCGCCATTCGCACCCCACACGCGCACCGACCGCGGGACCGCCGACTTGAACGGGCCTACCTTATGGCATGCGGGGGAAGGAGGCAAGCCTTCCGATTGCGAGTGGCGAGATTGCGAATGCCTGCGGATTTGGTGATTGCAGATTGACCGCGGATTTCCGGCCGGATGCGCGGCGGCATCCGGCCTTGTTCCTGGGTGGCGGCTGCCCCGGCCTCAGTCGGCGCGCAGCGCTTCCATCGGGTTCACCCGTGTGGCCCGCAGTGCCGGCCACAGGCAGGCCTGTGCGCCGACGACGACGAGCAGCACGGCCGTGACCACGATGGCGACCGGGTCGACCCCCGTGGCGCCCCAGACGAACGCGGCGAGGAGGCGGCTCACCGCGATGCCTCCGGCGATGCCGAGCACGAGACCGATCAGCACCAGGCGCAGGCCACCCGCCAGCACCATGCGGAGGATGGACGCGGCCGACGCACCGAGCGCGATGCGCACGCCGAGCTCGCGGGTCTGGCGCGCGACCGAGTACGAGAGCAGCCCGTAGACCCCCACCATCGCCATGGTCAGCCCGACGGCGGCGAAGATGCCGAACAGCACGAGCGTGAAACGATGCTGGGACAGCGTGAACTCGTCGAGCGCACCGGCCAGCGTGCGCACGTCGGTCACCGGCTGGTCCGGATTCACCGCGTACACCTGCCGCCGGACCTGCTCCTGGATCTGCCCCGGCGGCAGCTCCGTCCGGACGAGCAGCATGCTGCGCGCGGCCGCCAGGGTGAACGGCACGTGGATCTCGGGCATCGCACCCTCGGCGCGGATGCCGGCGTTCATCCGGTCGGCGACGACGCCGACAATCTGGACGTCCGGGTCCGGCAGGGACAGCGGCGGCACGGCCAGATACATGAGCCGCACGCGCCGGCCGATCGGCGGCTCGTCGCCGAAGTAGTCGCGCACGAACCGCTCGTTCACGACGGCAACGCGCCGGGACGCGGTGACGTCGGCGCTCTCCAGGTACCGGCCCGCCACGAGGCGCACCGCGGCCAGCCTGGCATACTCCGCCGTGGTCTCGTGGACGAGGGCGCCGCGCTGGCCTGCCGGCGGCTGTCCCGGAAGCTCGATCAGCGTCCCGAACCCGCCGTAGATCGGCATGGCGCTGCTCACCGTCGCCACCGAGACGCCCGGAACGGCGCGAACCCGCTCGAGCACGGCCTCGAGGAAGCGCACACGCTGTTCGATCGTCGGGTAGCTGCGCTCCGAGAGCGGCAGCCGCAGCGTGAGGATCCGCTCCGTCGGCACGCCCAGATCCATCTGCACGAGCCGGACCAGGCCGCGCATCATCATCGCCGCCGCGACGAGCAGCACGACGGAGAGCGACACCTCGGCGACGACGAGCAGGCTGCGGGCCCGCGCCTGCCCCGGCGCCGCGCCGCCCCGCCCCGAGTCGCGCAGCGGCGTCACCATGTCCCGGCGTGCCCCCTGCAGCGCGGGAACCAGTCCGAAGATGAACGTGCACGCGACCGACACGCCGAGCGCGAACCACAGCACCGGCAGGTTCAACCGGACGTGCGACTCGTCGGGGATGGTGTCGGGCGGAATGATCGAGAGCACGGCCGACAGCCCGGCATGGGCCAGCAGGATGCCGAGAGCGCCGGCGGCGAGCGCGAGGACCAGGCTCTCGGCGAGCATCTGGACGACGAGCCGCGCGCGCGAGGCGCCGAGCGATGCGCGAATCGCCAGCTCCCGCTGGCGGACCGACGCGCGCGCGAGCAGCAGGTTCGAGACGTTGCCGCACGCGATCAGGAGCAGCACGCCGACCGCCCCCAACAACAGCAGGAGCTCGTCCGTCAGGGAACTGCGGAACGACTCCTCGAACGACAGGAGCTGGATCGAGAAGTCCACGGGCGCACCCGCCGGATGGCGCTGCCAGATGTCGCGGAGGATCGGCCGCAGATCGGCCTCGGCCTGCGCGAGCGTCACACCGGGCCGGAGCCGGCCGAGGAGGTGCACGGTGCGAACCCCCTCGACCGCTTCGCCGCGGCGGAACACGATCGGCACGTAGACGTCGGCGCCGCGCCACATGAACCGGCGCGGCATGACGCCGATGACCGTGCGCGCGACGCCGTTGAGCGTGAGCGACTGGCCGAGCACCCCGGGGTCTCCGCCGAAGCGGCGCTGCCAGAACCGGTAGCCGAGGACCACCACCGGCGGCGCCGACGGCTCCCCGTCCGCCGGCCCGATGGCGCGGCCGATGAGCGGCGGCACGCCCATGACCTCGAAGGTGTTGGTAGTGACGAAGTTGCCCCGCAGACGCTCGGGATCCCCGCCTCCCGTCCAGGTCACGTCGCTGATCGTCGACGCGAGCACGTTCTCGAAGACACGGGTGCGCTCGGAGATTTCGATGAAGTCGTCCGTCCGGTAGTACGCGCCGAGCACGTGATTCCCGGGACCGCGGGCGATCACGCTCATCAGCGTGTCCGGGTCCTTGTACGGGAAGGGATCGAGCACGACGGCGTGGACGACGCTGAAGATGATGGTCGTCGCGCCGATGCCCAGCGCCAGCGACAGCACGGCCACGGCGGCGAAGCCCGGGCTGCCGCGCAGCATCCGTCCCGCGTAGCGGAGATCGGCCAGGAGCAGATCGAGGACTCCATGCATGACGCACTCCAGGCCGCGCGATCAGTGCGGCCGGCAATCCAGGGGCACGAGCTCGACGCGACGACCGTGCCCGCATCGGCCTTCCCGGCGTCCGGCCGGTAGACCAGCATCACCGGATCATTGTCGCGCGGGCCGCAGGTGACTGTCGCTGCAGGTCGTCCCTGACGGTGACGACGTCCGTCCGGTCGAACGCCGGCGCGGGGGCTTCGGGAGCGCACGGTCGACCTCGACGGTCACCGTGACGACGCCGCCGCGGCCGTCGACGCCCTCGGCAGCGGTCGTCTTCCTGCAGATAACGGCCGCCGATGGACGTGGGTTCCCGGAGACGTCGGTTCGCCGTGTTCGCGGGCACGGGTCTGCGATACGATCGGGCAGACAATCCCCCCTGGAGGCCGAGGAAGGAGCATGGATCGCCGGACGTTCGTGCGGCTGCTGGCCGCAATGCCTCTCGTTCCCGCCGCTGCGGACCCGCCGCAGAAGGTTCCGCGGATGCGTGTGGTCACCCCCTACACGCCGGCGCAGGTGCCCGGCATGCCGGGGCCCTGGCCCGGAACGGTCGTGAAGGTGAGCTCGGCCGCCTGCGTTGACACCGCCACGGGCGCCGCCAACGCCGAGGTGGTCAAGGAGATGATGGCG
>DASVDC010000005.1:0-11786 GCA_036381275.1 Pseudomonadales bacterium
TGATCATCCTTCCGATGACGTGCCTGCGCGGTGGCCGGCGGGTCGGGTCGGCCACCGCGAAAAGAAGGTCGTTCAGCGGCGTTGGCCGAGCAACACCGCCGCCTCGGTCTTCGGATCGTACTCCGGATCGATGCAGACGACTTCGAGCACGCCGCCCTCGAGCACGGGCGGCGGAATCGGGTTGTTGGAGAAGCACACGCGGCCGTCGGCACTGAACGTCATGTCTCGTGAGTACGTGCCGCGGAGCGCGGCCGGATACGCGATCCAGCGTTCCTCGGTCGGGATGAAGCGGTAGATCCGGTCGGTCATCACGTCGTTCACCCAGATGTCCTGGGTGTCGGGGTGCACGCCGAGCGCGTACGGTGTCGGGCGGTAGCCGGGCGCGAACTCGGGCATGTCGTAGACCTTGCTCTTGAACCCGTTGTTCACGTCGATGCGCGCGATCTGTCCGGCCGAGAATCCGGTCACCCAGAGGATGCCGCTCTTGTCGAAGCGCATGCGCCGCGGCCCGCGCACCGGCGACTCGTACTCGGTGACCTCGAGGGTTTGCGGATCGACCTTGCCGATGCGGTCGGCGAACAGCCGCCCGTACCACATCGTGCCGTCCACCGGATGGATATCGACGCCGTAGGGCTGCGTGCCCCGCGAGACGCCGCCCGACACCGCGTGCGGCAGCGGGATGATGTCGAACTTGCCGGTGGCCGGGTTCAGGCGTCCGACGTGCTCCGAGCCGGCCAGCGTGAACCACACATTGCCCTTGCGATCGGCGCGGATCGTATGGGGGTAGACGGCGCCGGTCTCCTCGGGGATCACGAACGAGGGCTCCCACTCCTCCGTCTCGGGGTTGAACACGCCGATGGAGCGGCTGCCCGAGTTGGTGACGTAGTACTTGCCGTCGGTCGCGAGGTCGAGCGAGTGCGGCGCGTGGCGGGAGCCGGGATTGAACTCGCCGATCACTTCCTGATCCGCCGTGGTGAATCCCTGGCGGTACTCCATCCCACGGCCGCCGGTCTGCGGCACGAAGCGGGACTCGCCGGTCTCGGAGTCGGTGATCACGATGTGATCGAGCCCCTGGTCCACCGTGTAGATCAGCCCGTTCGGATGGATGATGGCGTCGTGCGGCACGAACGCCTTGGTCAGCGCGTATTCGTAGATCTTGGCCTTCTCGAGCGCGGCATCCACCGGGAACTCGGGCCGCACGGTGAGCGGCTTGCCGTCGAAGCCCGCGGCCAGGATCACCGCGCGGCGATCGCGCAGCTCCGCATCGAAGTTGCCGACCATCCGGTGCATGCGCTCGATGGTCACGGTCCAGACCTCGGGCGTGCGGACGGTTCGGGTCAGCGGATCGCCGAGCGAGTGGCACGAGACGCAGTCGCGTTGGAACTGCCAGCGGTTGAAGTCCTTGTCCTCGCCCGTCTCGAACGGCAGGCTGCCGAAGTGATAGGCGGCGGGCAGGCTGTTCGAGATCTCCGCCGGGTCCGTCATCGGCTGCAGCGCGAAGTCCTGCTCGACGCGCAGATTTCCGGCGATCTCGATGCCGGCCTTGGCGTCCCGGTAGTAGGGCAGCCGGGCGCGCACGGCGAGATCGCCGTCGAGCCGGGTTACCAGCTCGTAGCGCCCCTCGCGGTTCGTGAACACCGCCTCCGAGTTCCCGGACGCCGGGTCGGTGACGCGCACCTGCACGCCGTGCAGTGCCTTGCCGTTCTGATCGGTGACGGTGCCGGTGACGATTCCCGCGGCTGCCGGCAGCGCTGCCAGCGCCGCCGCGAGCGCCGCTGTGATGGCCGATGTTCGTTTCATCTCGCCCCCCTGATGCGTCGAGTGCCTTCACGATACTCCTCTGCGGGGCGGAGGATAAGGCTTCGGCGCGCTTCACTGCGGCCGCTGCGGGCGCTCCTGTGCCGGCGGGTCAATCCTCGAGCCGACCCTGCTCGTCGCGGATCTCGGGCCCGTTGACCCGGGCCCGGCCGTCCCCGAACTTCGCGTCGCGCCGGCGGAGCGTTTCCTTCAGGCCGACCTCGCGAACCGACTGCATGTACGCCGCCGCGGCGCGGGTATTGTGTCCGCGCACGTCGTTCTCGGCGGCGAGCCGCTGCAGCGTGCGCGCGCCCATCAGCTCGAGGCCGAGGTTGATGATGCGCTTGTTCGCCGACAGCAGGTCCGGGTCGATCAGCGCCATCCGGTCGGCGAGGCCTTCCACCTCGGCTTCGAGCAGATCGGCAGGCACCGCCTTCAGCACGAGGCCGATCTGCTGCGCCTCGGCGCCGGTGACGGTGTCGCCGGTCAGGGTCAGCCGCTTCGCCCACTGCGGGCCGACGTTGTAGAGCCACATGTTGTTCGGCAGCGCGCCGAGATCGCGGGCCGGCGGGAAGCCGAACGTGGCGTCCTCGGCGGCGATCACCATGTCGCACAGCAGCGCGACGTCCGTGCCGCCGGCGAGGCAGTAGCCGTGCACCTGGGCGATGGTCGGCTTGTGCATGTCGAACAGCGCCATCCGGAAGCGCTGCGCGCGCTCGAGCTGCCACGCGTCGTCGTCGATCGAGCGGCTGCCCCGGTAGCGGTTGTTCGCGTCTTCGATGCGGGACACCGGCACGCGCGTGCCGCCGCCGGTGAGGTCGTAGCCGGCCGAGAACGCGCGGCCGGCGCCGCGGATGATCACGCAGTGCACGTCGCGGTTGTTGTCGGCCTCCCAGAGCGCTTCGCAGAGCTCGGCCTGCAGCTCGAGCGACAGCGCGTTCAGCTTGTCCGGCCGGTTCAGCGTGATGCGTGCGCGGCCATCGGCCACTTCGTAGAGGATCGTGTTGAAGCCGCTCATGGGTCTCTCCCCTGGTCGAAGGGTGGGTTCTATCGCGGCGGTGCAGCCGCCCAGCCGGCAGCCGCCGAATCGTCAGCGAGCGCCAGCCACTCGTCTTCGAGGCCGCTCCGAACCTGGTCGAGCAGATCCTCGAGCCGCGGGTCGCCGTGCAGCGTGGCGAACAACGGGCTGGTCCGCACCTGGGCATGGCGCCGCCAGCCGCCGCGCCAGGCCGCTTCGAGATGAGCGATGGCAGCATCCGCTTCCCCGCGCATCGCCGCAATCGCCGCGCGGTAGTAATCGGCCATCATCGGCAGGCCGAACTCGCGCTCGAACTCGGCGAGCCGCCGCTCCGCCCGATCCAGCGTGCGCTCGGCGGCGGATGCGTCGCCGGCGAGCTGGCGGGCACGCGCGAGGTGCAGCGCATGCCAGTGGCCGAACATCATCGACCAGGGCGAATTCAGGATGTCCGAGCCGTGCCCGGCGAGAGACTGGTATTCCTGCACCGCCTGCGCCGCCTCGCGCGCGAGCAGCGCGGCCATCGCGCGGAACGCAGTGACCTCCGGCCGGCCGGGGAAGCGATCGGCGTACGGGCGCAGCGCCTCGGCCATGCCGGCGACGTCGCCCTGGAAGTAGTGCCAGGCGGGCAGCACGTCGAGCAGGAACAGCGGGTCCGTCGACGTCGAGAGCCCCTCCTCGATCAGCCGACGGCTGCGCTCGAAGTTACCGAGCTCGAGCAGCACCCACGCGAGCTGGGTTCGCACCGCGCCCTGCTGATTGCCGAGCTCGATGCACCGGTCGAACCAGCGCACCGCCTCGGCGTGATGCCCGGCGAGGTACTTGGTCATCGCCATGCCCCAGAGGGCGTTCAGATTGTCCTCGTCGTCCTCGAACTCCATCGAGCGCTCGAGCCAGCGCTCCGCCTCGTCGAAGCGGCCCAGCATGCCGAGCAGCGCGGCGTGGTTGTGGATGATGCCGTGATTGATCGGGTCCTTGCGCAGCGCGAGGGTGGTTTGCTCCAGCGCCTCGCGGTTGCGGCCGAGGTAATAGAGGGTGCGTCCGACCATCGTGATGGACCCGGCCGCGTTCGGATCCATTCGCACCGCGGTCGAGAAGGCCTCGATCGCGTCCTCCGGCCGGTTCTCGACGTACGCGAGCAGCCCGCGCGCATGCCACGCGCCGGCGAGGTGCGGATCGATCGTCAGCGCCCGATCCACCAGCGCGACGATCTCCGCGCGCACCTGCGCGATCGGCCGCTCGCCGTAGGCACTGATCAGCGCGAGCGTGCCCGCGAGGTCGGCGTGGGCGCGGGCGAACTCCGGATCGATCTCGATGGCGCGGCTATACTCGCTGGCGGCCCGTTCGAGATTGTCGACGGTGAGCTTGCGCTGCAGGTGCTTGCCGAGCAGGTACGCCTCGAGCGCTTCGGGCTGAATCTCTTTGGGCGGCTTCTGCAGACCTTCCAGCAGGCCTGCGAGGCGCGGCTCGAGCGCCGCGCCTACCTCCAGCGCCACGTGCTCCTGGATCGCGAACAGGTCGGAGAACGGCCGCTCGAAGACCCGGCTGAACAGGTGGAAGCCACTCTGCACGTCGATGAGCTGCGCGGCGATGCGTACCCGGTCGTTCTGTCGGCGCACGCTGCCCTCGAGCACGTAGGCGATCCCGAGCGCGCGGCCGATCTCGCGCACGTCCTTGTTGGTGCCCTTGAACGCAAAGGCGGAGGTGCGCGCGACCACCGCCAGTGCTTCGACGCTCGCCAGCCGATGGATCAGCTCCTCGGAGAGCCCGTCGCTGAAGTACTCGAGCTCCGGGTCGTCGCTCAGGTTCACGAACGGCAGCACCGCGAGGCCGTTCTCGGCGAGCGGCACCGGCGGGGGCGGGACGACGTCGGCTTCGCGCTCGGCCAGCAGCCAGAGCGCGGCCGTCAGCGCGAGAACCGCCGGCACCACGGCCAGCCACGCCGCGGCGCGCCTCGGCCGTGACGCGCGAGGCGTTTCGGCCGGTGCGGCCACCGCGGCGGCTGCGGCGGGCACGGGCGGCTCCGGTTCGTCGTTCAGCGGGTGCGGTTGCTCGATGACTCGATAGCCGCGCCGGGGCAGCGTCTCGATGTAGCGGGGGGTGCGCGGGTCGTCGGCGAGCGCTTGGCGCAGGTCGGAGATGCAGCGCGACAGCGTCTCGTCGGATACGACCAGCCCTGCCCACACCTCGGCCATCAGCTCGTCGCGGCTGAAGACCCGGCCGGGGGCGGCGGCCAGGGTCACCAGCACGTCCATCGGCCGCGGCCCGAGGCGCCGGACGCCGGACGGTGACCGCACCGTGCCGTCGTCGGGGCGCACCTCGCAGTCCCCGAGCCTGAATCCGGCTTTCAATCCCTCCATCTTCCCGGAAGTGTCGGCTGCGCCCCGAGCCGATGCAAGCGAGCGGCCGCGCTGCGTGGATCGGCGTGTCCCGGCCTCACCGAGGCGGCTGAACGCCCACGCGACGCGTTCTCAGGACTTTCTCAGCGCTTTCTCAGGACTCGCCGGCGGGCTTCGCGCACGGTGCGCCCCATGAAACACGTCAGGGAACCGCTCGCGCTCGCGGCCGCCGTCCTCGTGCTTCTCGCCGCGCCCGGCCTGCGCGCGCAGAGCAGCGAGTTCAATCTCTCCTGCAATCCGGACGAGGTGCTGGCCGGCATCAGCGGCCGCCAGGGCTGGTGGATGGACGGGATCGCAGCCCGCTGCCGCAACGTGACGGCGCGCGGCGCGCTCGGCGCGACGGTCCGCACCACCGCGTACGCCGGCGGCGGCGCGGGCGCGCTCGAAACCTTCGACTGCGCTCCCGACGAGGTCCTGGTCGGGTACCGGGGTGCCCAGGGCGACAACGGTTACGTGCTCCACGTGCACGAGCTCACCTGCGCCCCGTGGCGGCCGGAAACCCGCACGGCCGGAGCGCCGGCGCGAACCGTGCGCGCGTTCGCCGAGAAGACGGCCGCAGGCCGAGCCATCGGCGATGCGTGCCTCGAGGGTCGCGTGGGCACGCGGCTGCGCGGCCGCGCCGGCAACTACCTCGACCGGCTCGCCGACATCGGCTGCAGCTACGCGGGCGGCGCCGAACCGCCGACGCCCGAGGTCGCCACCCGTTCCGCCGCGGGTGCGGGTCCGAGCCGTGCGCAGGCGATCCGACCCGCCGTCACGCCGACGATGCGTCCGCGGGTCGACGCTTCGGGCGTGCCGGCGGTCAGCCTGGCCTCGCCGCGGCCGCTCGAGCTGAAGATCGGCGGCGGCCGCCGCCTCGTGAACCTGTCAGGAACGCATCTCGAGCGGGTCACCCACGCCGCCGTCGTCACCGCGGACGGCCGGGAAGCGGCCGGGTTCGAGGTCGCGATCGCGGCGAGACAGCGCAGCGCCGATCGGCTGCCGTTGAGCCTCATCGCCGGCAAGGCCGCGGCACCCGGCGACTACGCGCTGCGCCTGACCTACGAGCTGGACGACCCGCGACCGCAGACCGGGCCCCGCCCGTCGTCCGGCGCCCGGCCTGTGCTGCGGACCGTCGTGGTGCCGGTGGGCACGCTGGCGATCCGCGCCAGGGCGATGATGCCCGCCATCACCCAGGTGACCCCGGCGCCGCTGAAGCTCGGCCGGGACTACTCGATGATCCGGACCACGGTCGCCGAGCTCCCGGGAGCGGAAGTGGTCTCGGTCACGCGGTTTCCATTCTCGGGCCGCGAGCTGCGTTACTGCGACTTCGCCGGCACATACCACTCGCCCGACGAATCCGTCAGCACCGGCTGGCTCGGCGAGCACAACCTGGAGATCCGGCTGTCGCCGGGACGGCTGATCCCGCGCAGCTCGAGCGGTTGCGTGCTGCGCTTCTCGGTGACGACTCGCAACGAGCTCGGCGAGCAATTCGTCTCGATGCCCGAGACCCGCATCGAGTTCCAGCCCGCCGACCCGGACCCGCGCAAGGCCTACCGCGTGAACAACACCCGCGAGCTGAAGCCGTATGTCGCGTTCCGGGAGGAGCCCTACAACGTCGGCGTCTGCTCCGGTACTTCGCCCGGCACCAGCGGCTTGATCCGGGTCGGTGTGATCGACGAGGCCAACGACATCGCTCTGCGGATACGCAGCGGCCCGATCGGCACCAAGTGCACCTGGATGGTCTATCCGACGGGGCTGCGCGACGGCTGGGAGCTGCGCATGACGTTCGAGGAGCAGCGGGTCGGGAACAAGTGCAGTCCGGGGATCGAGACGTCCGCCGGCGGCAGCTTCGAGTTCGACCGGATGGCCCCGCTCTACTTCCAGGGCGGTGTGCTGACGCTCTCCGAGAACAACCCCCGGGGCGAGATCCCGCCCTACGACATGGCGAGCGCGGCGAAGTACTTCCGCTACGTCCATCTCGCCTGCGGCCCGACCCTGACCAACGACCACGGCGTGACGTTGCGCATGGTCTCGGCGGAGCTGTTCGGACCGGGCGGCCCGAACTGCACCTGGCGATGCGGAGTGAGGGACTGAAAATGAGAAAGCTGAGAAGAACGAAGAACGCGGTCCTGCGCCGGCTGATCGGTGCGCTGTGCGTGCCGCTGCTCCTCGCGGCGCCGCTCGAGGCGACGTTCGCCGCGGACATCCTGCAGAAGGGCGTCTTCGAGCCGATCCGCCGGGCGCCGTCCGAGCCCGGCGCCAACGCGTTCGCGCGCTTCAACCGCGACGAGCAGGGGCACAGCCTCACCAACTCCTACCTGCTCGCGATGGTGAGCCATTACCTGTACCCGCACGCCTACGACCCGAACACCGGCAACGACTTCGCCTGGTTCAGGAATCTCGCGAAGGCGAAGTTCGAGCTCTGGGGAATGAAGCGGATCGACATCGAGTCGGAAGGCAACGTGCAGTACGTGGTGATGTCCGACGACCACATCGTCATCGTCGGCTTCCGCGGAAGCGATGCGTTTCTGCACATGGACGCGATCGACGACTGGATCCGCGCCGACGCGATGGCCACGCAGAGCAAGGTCTCGACCTGGGGCACGGTGGCCTACCAGTCGACGGACCTGTTCGGGCGGCAGATCACGGTGCAGAAGGAGCCGGGCGTGCACACCGGCATCCGCAACGCGTACTGGAAGGTGCGTCAGCGCATCAACAACCTGATCCTCGCGCACGACGGCCGGACGAAGAAGCTGTTCTTCACCGGCCACAGCCTCGGCGCCGGGCTCGCGACGCTGGCGGCGATCGATCAGGGCTTCGCCCGGGATCGCTCGAGCAGCCGGCGGTTCGTCGCGCAGGGCGTCTACACCTACGGCGGGCCCCGGGTCGGCAACGGCATCTTCAAGCGGCTCTACGACTCGAAGCGCAGCGCCGGCGGCGCACGGGCGCTCAACACCCACCGCTACGTGAACTTCGACGACCTCGTCGCGATGGTGCCCGGCGATACGCTGCTGGACGACGCGATGTACGTGCCGCCCACGCTCTACGGCCTCGGCGAACCGCACGACAACGTCAAATACATCCACGTGGGCCGCACCTGCAACATCCGGCAGAACGGCACCATCGCGCGCGACAGCGCCGAGTACCGCGGCATCGGCAGCATCCTCTCGCACCACAGCTCGCTCTACGCGCACCACATCTACCAGGCGCACGTGGCCGGCCAGAGCTGGGCGAGCCGTATGCCCCCGCCGCCGGCACCGACGGCACTCTAGTTCGCAAAGCAGGAGGTCATCATGCGTCATCGAACCGCGATCCGAGCTTTGTGGCGGCCGGCGGCGCCGTTCACGGGACTCTTGCTGATCCTCGGCGCGTGCCAGGCGCTGCCGCCCGCGGTGGGCACGGCGCTCGTCGGCTTCGGTCAGGACGTGCTGGCGGCGGCCGCGGCGAACTTCGCGCCGCAGTACGCGGCGTCGATGGAGAACCTGTTCCTCGCGATGGCCGAAACCGCGACCGGAATGCCGTTCACCCAGCCCGTACAAGACGGCGGCGACCCGTACGCCGAGGCAGGCTACCCGGACGGCGAGTATGCGAACGGCGAGTACGCGGAGGAGCCGTACGGCCAGGTCGACTATGGCGCGTCCGCCGCCATCGCGCCGACGGCCCCGAGCGGTTACCCGCCGCCGGCGGGCATCGGGCTCGACGTCGCGCTGCTCGCGCAGGAACGGCTCCCCGGCGGGCAGGTCCGCCTGCGGCCGGTGCAGGACGGCGACGTGCTCCACGACGGCCGCGGCGACCCGGAGGCCGGCGACAAGATCAAGATCTTCTTCTCCGCCAACTGCGCCTGCCACGTCTACGTGATCGGCGTCGACGCGACCGGCTACGTCGCGAACATCTTCCCCGACGGCGTGACCCACACCGCCGGCCCGGTGACGCCGGGCGCGCAGTATCTGGTGCCGGGCGGGTCGACGTGGTGGGGGCTCGATACGTATCGCGGCATCGAACAGATCTACTTCATCGCCTCGCACACGCGGCGCCCCGACATCGAGCGCCTGGTGGCCGAGCTCGCCGGCCGGCGGCCGGACCTGCCGGCGAGCTACCGCCCGGTGCGCGAGCCGGCCGTGCTGACGACGACGCGCGGTCTCGCGCAGGTCCAGTCGGCCGCGCCGACGGTCGTCGCGACGGAGCAGGGTGCCGGTCAGCCGGTCAGCCCGACCAGCTTCCAGTCGACGGTCGCCGACGCGGACCTGGTGATCACCCGCTGGTTCCGGCACGAGTGAGGGCGGCATGAGGACGAATTCACTCTGGCTGTACGCGACGCTGGCCGCGCTGCTCGTGCAGGCCGCCTGGGCCTGTTCGCGCGAGGCGCCCGCGCAGGGACCGAAGGGGCTCGTATTGGTCGAGGAAGGCAGCGCGGCCGGGCCGGCGGCGGGCGACGCCGCATCGATATCGGCGGCGCCCGGGCCCGCGGTAGGCCCGCCGGGGCAGAACGCTCCGGCCGGCGCGACGCCGCTCGAAGCCGGCCGGCAGTACGGTGCCGGCGCCCGGGTCGAGTCCGGCGCGGACGGCATCTCGTTCGTCGTGCCCGACGAATGGCTCGGCGGCCTGCCGCCCGGCTCCGCCGCGTTCATGCTCGGCTCCAACACCCGCACCGGGGTCGGCCTGGTGGTAATGCGCGCGGCCACGAGCTGGCAGGAGATCGAGCAGTTCCTGAACCAGCCGCAGGATCTCGGGGACGGCGTGGTGCTGTATCCGTCTTCGCCGGGGCGGCGCACCGAGCGCGGCTACGAGATCGACCTCGGCAACGCGCTGTACGCCGGCCACGCGATCGGCCGGCTCGGACCCGACAACAACGGGCTCGTCGTGTTCTTCGGCGGCCCGGCCGCCGAGCATCGCTACTACACCGATCTCGCCTCCCGCACCGCCGGCTCGGTCGTGTTCACGGCGCCGCGCACGAGCGGCGCACTGCAGCAATGGCACGACTACCTCGCCGGCATGATGCTGCGGCGGCAGAGCTCCTATTACAGCGGCGGCCTGAACGGCAGCTACGTCGGCGGCAGCTCGTCGGAGACGCTGCACCTGTGCCGCGACGGCACGTACGCGTACCTGTCGAGCTCGAGCGTCGCCGCCGACGGCGGGGCCGGCACCACCGGGTACGCGGGCGGCGACGGCGGCGACCTCGGTCAGTGGCGCGTGGAGGCGGTCGGCGATCGCGTGCTGCTCACGCTGCGCTCGCGCTCGGGCGAGGTCTCGCAGCATGCGCTCCGGGTGCAGGGCGAGGCGACGTACGTCGACGGCGAGCGCGCCTACCGCGTGCCGAGCGACCGGTGCCGGTGATCCAGCGAATCCTCCAGGAGAACACGATGACGAACCGCTTCCAGCCGCTCGGCATTCTGGCGCTCTGCGCCCTCACGCTCGCGTTGCCGCTCCGTGCGCAGGTGCCCGGGCTCGCCGAGTTCGACGAATCGCGCACCGATCCCGCGGAGTGGACGATCGCCGTCTACCTCGACGCCGACAACGACCTGGAGAAATTCGGCCTGATCGACCTGAATGAGATGGAGCTCGGGCTCACCGGCGACGTCAACGTGATCGTGCTGATCGACCGCGCCGAGGGCTACGACGACTCCGACGGCGACTGGACGGACGCGCGCGTCTACCGGATCGAGCGGGACGCCGACAAGACGGCGCTGCGCTCCCGCGTGATCGCCCGTCCCGGCGAGATCAACATGGGCGACCCGGCGGTGCTCGAGACGTTCCTCACCACGACGCTCACGAGCTTCCCGGCCAAGCGCACGGCGCTCCTGCTCTGGAACCACGGCGGCGGCTGGCAGGCGCACGCGGTGGATCACGGCGTTCCGGATCGTCCGCAGGCGACCGACTCGCTGACGCTGCCGCAGCTCTCTAGCGCCATCCGCGGCGCGCTGCGCGCGAGCGGGCGCAGCTCGCTCGATCTGGTCGGCTTCGACATGTGCCTGATGGCGCAGTACGAGGTGGCGCTCGAGCTGCACGGGCTGACGGACGTGCTGGTCGCATCCCAGGCGACGGAGCCGGGCGACGGCTGGCCGTACGATCGGGTGCTGCCGGAGTTCGCCAAAACGAGGGCGACCACGACCGGCGTTGCCGCCCAGATCGTCGAGCAGTTCGACGGCTACTACCGCGAGCGGGAGGAAGCGATCACGACCCTCGCCGCCTACGATCTCGCGCACCTGCCCGCGTTCAGCGAGCGGTTCGATCGCCTGCTCGCGAAGCTCGAGCCGGCGCTGCCGCAGCTCTGGCCGGTGGTGTCGCGCTCGATCTTCTTTGCGGAAGGCTACGCGCCGCGCGCGGAACTGCAGCGCAGCAGCAAGTCGCTCGCGAGCATCGACCTGGTCGACGCGTTCCGGCGCATGGAGCTGAACACGCGGCGCTTCCCGGCGGGGCGCGAGCTGCGCGCGCTGGAGAAGGCGCTGGACGACCTGCTCATCACCCACAAGACGAGCCCGATGCGCCGGCTCAGCAACGGCATCGCGATCTACGCCCCGGTGACCGCCGCGGTGCTCGACACCGCGTACGACGAGCTCGCGATCAACGAGGCGAGCCGCTGGCGGCACTTCATC
>DASVDC010000006.1:0-2583 GCA_036381275.1 Pseudomonadales bacterium
CCCCGACGCTCGTGACACGCCGAATCGCTCTCCTGCGCGAGTTCCTGGCGGAGCATGAAGACATCATTGTCAAGCCGCTCGACATCATGGGCGGCGCCTCGGTCTTCCGGCTGCGGCGGGACGACCCGAACATCGGGGTCGTGTTCGAAACCATGACCGCGAACGAGACCCGCGCGACGATGGCGCAGCGCTACATCCCCGAGATCGTCGACGGCGACAAGCGCATCCTGCTGATCGACGGCGAGCCCGTGCCCTACGCGCTCGCGCGCATGCCGGCACCGGGCGAGACCCGGGCAAATCTCGCCGCCGGCGGCACCGGGGTCGGCATGCCCCTCAGCGAGCGCGACCGCTGGATCTGCGCCCAGGTCGGGCCGCGGCTGCGCGAGCTGGGGCTCGTTTTCGTCGGCCTCGACGTGATCGGCGACTACCTCACGGAGATCAACGTCACGAGCCCCACCTGCATCCGCGAGCTCGACCGCCTGTACGGCCTCAATATTGCCGGACAGCTCTTCGACGCCATCGAGCGGCGGCTGCGCACGTAAGCCCGGCGGTCCTCTTTCCGCCGCCGGGCTCGGTTAAACTATCGCGTGCCGACCGGCGCGTAACGGCAATGGACAGTCCCGCCAGCCCTTCCGCCCTCCCGAAGAACGACCGCCTCGGCGTGACGCTGTTCGGGTCGCTGCTGCTGCACATGCTCGTGATCCTCGGCGTCACGTTCGCGGCCCCGAAGCTTCGCGACCTGCAGGCGCTGCCGACGCTCGAGATCACGCTGGTACAGACGGCGACCCGGCAGGCGCCGGAAAAGCCCGATTACCTCGCCCAAGCGAACCAGGACGGCGGTGGCGAGAGCGAGCGGCCGGATACGGCGCGCAACCCGCTGCCGCTGCAGGATATCGACGACGCGCCGAAGCGGGTGCCGGCCATGCGGCCGCAACCTCAGCGCCCGGCACCGCCGAAGCGCGAGGTGCGCGAGCTCATGACCCAGCGGCAGGCGGAGCAGAAGGCGCCGACGCCGCAGCCGGAACCGCCGCAAAAGCAGGCGCGCATCGATCCCGCGGAGCTCGGACTGCCGAGCCCGGATCTGGTGACGGAACGGGCGCGGCTCAATGCCGAGATCAGCCGGGTGTGGGAGGAGTATCAGAAGCGGCCGAAGCGCAAGTTCGTCAACGCGCGCACGCAGGAGTACAAGTACGCCGCGTACATGGACGCCTGGCGTGCCAAGGTCGAGCGCATCGGCAATCTCAACTACCCCGAAGAGGCCAAGCGCCGCGGACTGCGCGGCAACGTCATCCTCGACGTCGCGGTGAACGCGGACGGCTCGGTCAGCTCGGTATCCATCCTGCGCTCCTCGGGACAGAAGCTGATCGACGACGCGGCGGTACGCATCGTGCACCTCGCCGCCCCGTTCGCGCCGTTCCCGCCCGAGATCCGGGCCGAAATTGACATCCTGCACATCACCCGCACGTGGAAGTTCAACGACACGCTCACGAGCGAGCGCTAATCCCGCGGGGACAGCGCGAGCTTGTGCGGCCTGCGCGGCACGGGCATAGAACGCCCGAAATCGGCTAGCGTCTTCCTCTCCTTGCGCCGCCCGGACGACTGCCAGATACTAGGTCCCATGCGTGAGATCGCTTCGCTCACCAACCATTTCCTGATCGCGATGCCCTCGCTCGCGGACAGCAACTTCTACCGTACGGTGACGTTCCTCTGCGAGCATTCACCCGAGGGGGCGATGGGCATCGTCATCAACCGCACCACCGATCTGCGGCTCGGCGACATCCTCGAGCAGCTCGACATCGAGACGGACGACCCGCGCCTGGCCGAACAGCCGGTGTACCTCGGCGGGCCGGTGCAGAACAATCGCGGCTTCGTCATTCACGAGCCGCTCGGGAACTGGGAATCCACCCTGCCCGTGACCGACACCATCGGCGTGTCGACCTCACGCGACATCCTGGCGGCGATCGCCGCGAACCGGGGTCCGGACCGCTACCTGGTTGCTCTCGGCTACGCCGGCTGGGGCGCCGGGCAGCTCGAGCGCGAAATCGCCGAGAATTCCTGGCTCTCGGGGCCGGCCGACCGCAGCATTCTGTTCGAGCTGCCGCTCGAGCAGCGCTGGGCCGCCGCCGCCGGGCTCGTCGGCGTCGACCTCACCCTGCTCTCCCCCGAGGCCGGGCACGCTTGACCCGGGGTACCTTCCTCGGCTTCGACTACGGCAGGAAACACACGGGCGTTGCGGTAGGGAGCCGCCATTCGGGCGCCGCCCAGCCGCTCACCCTGCTCACGGCGCGCGGGCGCGAGCCCGACTGGCCAGCCATCGACCGGCTGATCGAGGAATGGCGCCCCGAGGCGCTGGTCGTCGGGCTGCCGCTCAACATGGACGGCAGCGAGAACCCCATGACCCGCGCGGCGCGAGCCTTTGGAGAGGCTCTGCGCGCCCGGTACAATCTGCCCGTCCACATGGTCGACGAGCGGCTGTCATCGCGGATAGCGACCGACATGCTGCTCGAGGCCGGTGTACCCTTGAAGCGCCACAAGCACCAGATCGACAAGCGCGCCGCCCAGACGATCCTGCAGGCCTTTCTC
>DASVDC010000007.1:0-102670 GCA_036381275.1 Pseudomonadales bacterium
GCTTCGTAGCCGGGCTGGATGATCGCGAGCGCTACACCGTGGAAGGTGAGCGTTCGCGGGTCGCTGAAGCTCTTGATCCCGCGCGGATTCGCCGAGCCGGTCGCCTTGATGACGCCTCGCCCCTTCAGCGAGAAGGTGAGCTCGACCTGCGCATCCGGCACGAGGCGCCCCTCTCCGTCGAGAACTTCCGCGAACACGTAACCCAGGTCGTTCGGCGAGGCCGCGATGCGGGACCGCTCGGCCTTCAAGCGCACCTGCGCCGGCGCGCCGACGGTTTCGAGCTGCTTTCGGGCTATCTCGCGGCCGTCACGGTACGCGACCGCGAGCAGTTCACCGGGTGCGTAAGGTACTTCGAAGCGCGCTGTGAGCTCGTCCTCGGGTTTCGCAAGGCGTTTACGCCCGACTTCTCTCCCGTTCAGCATCAGGCGCACCTCGTCGCCCGAGGTGTACGCCCTCACCGTCATCGGCCGCCCGACATGATCCGGCCACGTCCAGCTCTCGAGCTCGTCGGGCCACGACCAGGGACCGATGCGTTCGAACGTTCCCTCGGGGGTCGGGCGCTGCACCAGCAGCTCGAGCGCGCTGTTGCCCCAGAGGACGTCGCGGTACAGCCCCTGGGGCTTGCGCCGGCCGAGAATATCGATCTCGCCGCAACCCGACTGAAAGGCGGGGTAGTCCCACAGGAAGATCGCGAACGCCCGGCGGTCCGGCGGCGTTTCCGTGGTCGGCTCGAGCTCGGAGCCGCCGACCCCTACCTCCCCCAGGTAGTCGATGCCGGCCCACACGAACTCGCCGAGCATCCACGGATTCGCTTCGGTCATCCGCCAGCCGTCGTGGATGTCGGCCGCCCACTGTTCCGTCGACATCATCACCATGTCGGGGAAGTCGGCATGGTCCTGCGCGTGATGCCGGAGCTGGTAGTTGTAGCCGACCACATCGATGCTGCGCCGGACGATCTCACCCTCCTTGCCGGTCGGGCCGTTGAGACCCGCGGTGATCGGGCGCGAGCGGTCGAGCGAGTGCACGAGTGTGCGCAGCTCGGCGGCGATCTCCGCGCCGCGCGGCGTTGCGCGCTCGGGAACCTCGTTGCCGATGCTCCAGAAGATCACGCTGGGATGGTTGCGGTCCTGACGGATCATCCGCATGAGATCGTCGCGCCAATGCGTCTTGAAGTGCTTCGAATAGTCGCCGGGCGTCTTCGGCTCCTCCCAGACATCGAACACTTCGTCGACGACCATGAGTCCGAGCTCGTCGCACGCGTCGAGGAACGCCTGCGGGAACATCTGGTGACCCAGGCGTACCGCGTTGTAACCGTACTTCTCGAGCAGCTCGGCCTTGCGGCGCTCGGCGTGGTCGAAGGCGGCGGTGCCCAGGATGCCGTGGTCGGAGTGGACGCAGGCGCCCTTCAGCTTGACCGGTTTGCCGTTGATCAGCAGCCCGCGCTCGGCCGAAACCGCAATCGTGCGGATTCCGAAACGCGTGGATACTCGATCGGACACCGCGCCGCCCGAGACGAGCGACACCTCCGCCGTGTAGAGGTTCGGCTCATCCGGATGCCAGAGCCTCGGTCGGGAAAGCGGGATCGTGGCTCGGCTCGCGCCGTTGCCGCCCGCCAGCACCGAGACCTCCGCCTGCCCGCGTCCCGCTCGACGGCCCCGGTCGTCACGCAGCTCGACCAGGACCCGCACGAGGGCCGCCGAAGCCAGGTGGTTCTCGATCTCGACGTCGATCTGCACTTCCGCCGCAGCGGTCGTGACCTTCGGTGTCGAAACGGCGACCCCCCAGGGCGCGATCCGAACGGGTCCGGTGACGCAGAACGATACGTTGCGGTTGATGCCCGATCCGGTGTACCAGCGGGCAGTCACCCCCTCGTTCACGACCCGAACGGCCAGCACGTTGACCTCGCCGGGCTTCAGATGCGGCGTCAGGTCGAACGCGAACGCGCCGAAACCGTAGACGTGGTCCCGAGCATGACGCCGTTCAGCCAGACCTCGCTCGCGGAATAGGCACCCTCGAAGCGGAGTTCCGCCCGCTCACCGGCAGCCAGTCGAGGGGCAACGAACGTCTTGCGATACCAGCCGACTCCGCCGACCGTGTAGCCTCTGAGCAGCGGCATCGGTCCGGACGCGACGGGATCGAACGGACCGACCTCGAGCGGCGCGCCGTCCAGCGGCGGGACGGCGAAGTTCGTCGTGAAGTCGCCCGGTTCCCTCGGCGCGCGCTCCGCCGTCCAGAGCGCACTGGGCGGAGTCCAGTCTCCGGTGGTCTTCGGCGCACCGGGAAGGTCCTCGATGCTCCAGTCGTGCGGCAAATGCACCTTCGCCCAATCGCGGTCGTCGAATGCAGGCCGCTGTCCGCCCTCGACGTCACCGCGCCGGAACCGCCAACCGTCATTGAAAGGCGTCGTGCGGCGCGGCTGCACCGTGCGCGCTCGCGCACGGAACGGCGCCACTGCGAGTGCCGACGCCCCGACGCCCGCGGCGAACAGTTCACGACGGCTGAGACCTGAAAACCTGCTCACTGAACCAACTCCCCCTGATCGGTCCGTCCCTCGCTCGTCCCGTTGCTCTCCTCGCGCTTACGCGCCTATGCCATGGGCTTCAGCAGACCGTCGGTCGGCTCGATCGCCCGATAAACATGGTTCCGGAACCGAACGACACCCGAACCGGCCGCAAAGAAGCCCGGCCTCAGACTCAGGAAGCCGTCGACGACGTTGTGGTTGTACCCCGCCACCTCGAACGAGCGTTCCTTCTTCCAGCGCCCGCCGGGTACCCGATAGGAGAAGGTCACGACGTTTTCCGAGTTCTGCAGACGAAGGCGGATTCTTCTGGATATCGCCGGGTCACTGGCCGGCGGCGAATCCTTACGCCCGATCTTGTACGCGTTCAGCTTGCCGTCGGCGAGCCCGATGCCGGCGAACATCTTCTCGCTGTAGAACAGCAGCAGCCCGCCCTCCGCCTCGCCGGAGATCTCCACATCGACCGTGACTTCGTACGAGCGATCTCCGGCTACGAACACCAGAGGCGAACTGTCCGCCGGGCCGGTCCCTTGCGCCCTGAGCTCGAGGCGCTCGCGCGTGATCTTCACGCGGTCGAGGTAATCGGGCTGCGGCGCGTAGAACGCGAACTTCCCGTCGAACAGATCGTCAGTGAAGCCGGACAACGGCGCTCCGTGTTCACCCTTCGAAGACGGCAACGGCTTCGGCATCGGCCGGGAAAGGTCGCCGCCTCGCGCGACCGGCCAGCCGTCCGCGGTCCATTCGATCGGCTCCAGCAGCATCTGGCGGCCGAGGGTCCGAAAGCCGTTCTCGTAACCGTGGTACACCAGCCACCAATCCCCGTTCGGTCCCTGTACCGGTGTCGCATGGCCGCGGGACCACCAGGGTTCGTTGCGCGATCGGGTCCTGACGATCGGATTGTTCGGCGCGTTCTCCCACGGCCCGTGGATCGACCTCGAGCGCGCCACCACGACCATGTGGCTGGTCGGCGGACCGCCGGTACCGCCCTGCGCCGAGAAGAGGTAGAACCAGCCGTCCTTGCGCAGGACCTTCGGCCCCTCGAGCGCGATTCCCTCGATCACGTACTCGTCCGGAATCGGCCATCCGTCGTAGACCTTCTTGCGGGCCTCCAGCCCGGTGAGGCCGTCGTCGGAGATGCGTGCGCGTGTGCCGCTGCTGAGGAAGAGGTAACGCTTACCGTCTTCGCCGACGGCGTGCCCGGGGTCGATCTCGTTGTCGACCCGCATGTCGATGGGGTCGCTCCAGGGCCCGGCCATGCTGTCGGCGTGAATGACGTACGTCTTCAGCGGACGCTGCCGATCCCGCGGATCCAGCACGGGAATGTAGATGAAATAGCGGCCGTCATGCTTCGCGATGTCGAGCGCGCAGACGATCCCGATGTCTTTCTTCAGCGCCGCGGTGAGCGGCGTCCAGTTCACGAGATCGCGCGAGTGCCAGATCGGCGCGCCGGGATAGTACTTGAACGACGAGAACGCGACGTAGTAGTCGTCGCCGTCCTTCAGCACATTCGGGTCGGGCCGGTCGCCGGCGAGCACCGGATTCAGGAACGTGCCGTCGCCGAGATCGGCAACGCGCTGTCCCTCGATCCCGGTTCGCCATGTGGGACCCGAAACGGATGACGCGGTCGACGAACAGGCAGCATCGCTGATCTGCGCTCGCGCCGGACTCACGGCGAGCCCACCTGCTGCGGCCAGCGCAGCGCGAATCACTTCACGACGGTTCGTGTGCATGCATCCTCCTGGCTGCTCCTGTCAGTTCGCGAGCGGCGGCCATCAGATCCAGAACGAAAAGTAGAGGTACAGCGCAGCCACCAGCCCCAGCACCACGGCGGTGGCAATGGCGTCCCGCGCGTCCCAGCTCTCGCGCACCGCCTCGCGGTCGACGGAGTGGAAGGTCAAGCCCCGAAGACGAGCGACGTCCGGCGCCGGGGCGGTACGCGACGCGATCAGCACCGTGGCCGTGCAGATCACGAACAGCACGCCGGAGAAGTAGAGGAAGTTGAAGTCGCCGATCGCGGCGAGAATCGCCGGCGACTCCAGCTTGCCCGCGCCGAACGTGGTCTGGATCAGCAGCTTGGTCATGCCGAGCCCGAAGCCGAGTCCGAGCCCCCACACCGCACCACGCTGATTCACCCGCAGGCTGAGCAAGCCCAGCACGAACACGGCCGTGATCGGCGGCGCCAGGTAGCCCTGCACGTTCTGCAGGTACTGGTAGAGCCCGCCGCCGGACACCAGCGGCATCACCGGTATCCAGGCGAGGCCCAGCCCCACCACGACGATCGTCGCCAGGCGCCCGACGGTCACCAATCGGCGCTCGCCCGCGCCCGGATGCAGCTTCTGATAGACGTCCACGGTGAACAGCGTGGCGGTGGAATTGAACAGCGAAGACAACGAGCTCATCAGCGCCGCCAGGAGGCCCGCGACCACCAGCCCGCGCAGACCCTCGGGGAGCAACGCCGTGACCATCGTGGGAAACACGTGGTCACCGGAGAGCCCGCCCCCGCCGGTGCGGCTGGGGATGGCCAGCACGCCCCTCGCATGCAGCGCCGCGCCGATCAGACCCGGCACCAGGAAGATCAGCACCGGCCAGACCTTCAGGAACGCGCCCCACAGGGCGCCGCGTCGGGCGGTGCGCAGGTTCCGGGCGGCGAGCGTACGCTGCACGATGTACTGGTCGGTACACCAGTACCACACGCCGACGATCGGTGAAGCGATCAGGATGCCGAGCCAGGGGAAGTCCGGGTCGGACAGCGGCCGCCACAGCGCGTATTGCGCCACGGACTGGCTGGTGAAGGCCTGCAGCTCGCAAGCCGCCGAGCTCCTGCAGACCGAACCAGGTGATGGCCGCGGATCCCATCAGCAGAATCACCGCCTGAGCCGCGTCGGTGTACAGCACCGCGCGCAATCCGCCGGCCACCGTGTACACACCCGTCAGGACCACCGATGCGACGGCGCCGACCCAGAAGGCGTTCTGCGGGCTCCCGAAGGTATCTGGCAACAAGGTACTGAACACCAGCGCACCCGCGTAGACGGTGACGGATACCTTGGTGAGCACGTACGCCGCGAGCGACACCAGCGACAGAATCCAGCGCGGGCGCGGGCCGAAGCGCCGTTCCAGGAACTCCGGCATCGTGAACACGCCGGACCGGTAATAGAACGGCACGAACACCCACGCGAGCAGCACGACGATCCAGGCATGCAGCTCGTAGTGGGCCATCGCGAGACCCGTGGATGCGCCCTGACCCGCCAGGCCGACCACGTGCTCGGAGCCGATGTTGGATGCGAATATGGAAGCCCCGATCACGAAGAAGCCGGCGTTGCGCCCCGCCAGAAAATAATCGGTCGTCGTGCGCTGGCGGCGGATGCCCGCGGCCAGCACCACCAGGAACAGCACGGCGAAATAGGCGCCCACCACGAACCAGTCCACGGCGCTCAGTGTCGGCACGATCGATTTCTCCCGCTCCCGAGCGTTGGTTGCGCGGCCATCGACTCAGCGGCCCGTGCGGTACGGCCAGTTCGGAACCGTGAAGGCTCCGCCATCGACCCACAAGGTCTGGCCGGTCACGAACGCCGAGCCGGCCTCCGCGAAGAACAGCACGGCATTGGCGACGTCTTCCGCTCGTCCCACCCGGCCGAGCGGTGTCACGGCGGCCCAGATCCCAGCGTAATCCGGCGACTCCCGTTTCGTGCGCTCGATCTCGATCGCACCGGGGGCGACGCAGTTGACGCGGATTCCGTGTCTGCCGAGCTCGATCGCCGCGACTCTGGTGAACTGGTCGATGGCCGCCTTGGAGGTGCTGTAGTCGACCAGGTTCGGGAACGGCACCTTGCTGCATCCGGAACCGATGTTGACGATGGCGCCCGGCTTCCCTGCGGCCACCAGCATGCGGGCCAGCTTCTGGGTATTCAGGAAGCAGCCCTTCAGGTTGGTGCGCATCACCGTGTCCCAGGCCGCCTCTTCCAAGTCGAGCAGCGGTGCCCAGGTCTGCACGCCGGCGTTGTTCACGAGCAGGTCCGGCACCGTGCCGAAGTGTTCGGCCACCGCGTCGAAGAAGCTGTCCACCTCCGCCTTGACGCCCGCGTCGCAGCGCGATGCCAGCGCGCGTCTTCCCAGCCGGCGAATCTGCCCGGCGACTTCATCGGGAGCATCGCCCTGATGGAACCAGGTCAGCGCGACATCCCAGCCGTGCCGAGCCAGGGTCAGGCTGATTTCCCTGCCGATCCCCGAGCTGCCCCCGGTGACGACGGCGAGCTTGCGCAATCCGTTCATGGTCCTGATGCCTTCCTACAGGCTCATGCCACCGTCGATCACCAGATCCGCGCCCGTCATGAAGCGCGCCTCGTCGGAGGCCAGGAACACGGCCGCTTCGGCGATCTCGGCCGCCGCGCCGAAGCGGCCCATCGGTTGACGCGCGATCATCTGCTCGCGCAGGCGCTCGGGGTCCGCGCCGGCGGCGATCCGCTCGTGCAGCGAGGGCGTATCGACCGTGCCCGGGCTGATGGAATTGCACCGAATCCCTTTGCCGACGTAGTCCAGCGCGATGCACCGGGTCATCGCCAGCACCGCGGCTTTGGTGGACGCATAGGCAAAGCGGTTCGGCGCGGTCTTGGTGGTCGAGACCACCGAGGCGATGTTGATGATGTGGCCGCCGCCGTTCTCGATCATGCCGGGCAGCACGGCCCGGCTCAGGTTGAACACGGACAATACGTTGATCTCGAGGCTCCGCCGCAGATCCTGCTCGGTGCAGGCCAGCAGATCACCCACCCCGACGTAGCCGGCGCAGTTGACGAGCACGTCGGTCCGGCCCGCCTTCGTCACCACCTCCCCGGCTGCGAGGGCGTCGGTCACGTCGAGCCGCTCCAGGCGGATACCATCCGGGAGTCCCGCGGCCCGCAGCGCCTCGAGCCGGATGTCCGTCGCGAGCACCCGCGCACCTTCGCGCGCGAAGGCGTGAGCGATCGCGAGCCCGATGCCCTGAGCCGCACCGGTGACCAGGCAGCGCTTGCCGTTCAACCGTTCTGCCATGCCCTCTCCCTCGTCATAAATGCGCAATGTGAACAAAATTCGATCATCATGCAATGATTTGCGCGCAACAGATCCTTGACGAAGCGCACCGCATTGGGCATTTTCGCTAATCCCGAAGCCCGTACGTTCGAGACTCGAACGCACATCAAGGGGGAGAACCATGCGTTTACCGGTGCTCGTTGCCGCCATCGTCTGGATCACGGCGGTCGACGTTCGCTTCGCCAGCGCAGACCCGTTGGCGGAGGCGTTCCAGGACCCGCCGATGTCGGCGCGGCCTCGCGTCTGGTGGCACTGGATGAACGGCAACGTCACCGAGGACGGCATCGCCAAGGATCTCGACTGGATGAGCCGCGTCGGGATCGGCGGGCTCCAGAACTTCGATGCGAATCTGATGACGCCGCAGGTCGTCGACGAGCGGCTCGTCTACATGACCCCGCCGTGGAAGGACGCGTTCCGGTTCGCGGCCCGCAAGGCCGACGAGTTGGGGCTTGAGCTCGCAATCGCCGCCTCCCCCGGCTGGTCCGAAACCGGCGGACCGTGGGTCGAGCCCCGGGACGGCCTGAAGAAGGTCGTCTGGTCGGAGCTGGTGATCGACGGCGGCCAGCGCTTCCAGGGTGTGTTGCCCGCACCGCCGTCGGTGACGGGTCCGTATCAGGATCTGGCACGCGACGAGGCGCTGTTGGCGGCGTTGCAGGGCGGGGAACACTTCTCGACCCCGCAGTACTACTCGGACATCGCCGTGCTGGCTCACCGGGTATCGGCGCCCGAGACGCTGCCGGCACCGGATGCGGTCTACGTCGATGGTGAGCCCATCGAGGCGGGCGCCGTGATCGACGACAGCCTCGCGACGAGCGTGCAGATCGAGCGTCCGCGCCCCGGCAGCTCGCGCACCGTCGAGCTCGAATACGCCGAACCGCAAACGGTCCGTTCGGCGTCGCTGCTCCTGGGCGCGGCCGAATCGATCGACGCACGACTGGAAGCGGGCGGAGAAGGCACCTGGACGACCATCACCAAGGTCCCGCTCAGCACCGTGCCGACCACGGTCGGCTTCGCGCCGGTCACCGCGCGCCGCTTCCGCATCGTGTTGGAGCCGGGCGAGGCTGCTGCGTCCGCGACCATGTCACCGGCGCCGGGGGCCGACACGTCGCTGCTGAAGCTGCTGGCGCCCGCCGACGAGTTGCCGATCGCCGATTTCCGCCTGTCTGCCGAGGCGAAGATCGACCAGTTCGAGATCAAGGCCGCGTTCGCGCTGGTACCCGACTACTACGCCCTCGATTCCGGCGAGCTTCCGGACGTCGAGGGGATTGCCCCCGATGCAGTCGTGGATCTGTCGGCGTACGTGGATGAGGACGGCCGGATCGACTGGTTGGCGCCCGAGGGAACCTGGCGCATCCTGCGACTCGGCTGGTCCCTGACGGGCAAGACGAACCATCCGGCGAGCGCGGAAGCCACCGGCCTCGAGGTGGACAAATACGATGCCGACGCCGTGCGGGCGTATCTCGAGCACTACCTCGGCCTGTACGAAGACACGGTCGGTGACGGCCTCATCGGCGACCGCGGCGTTCGCGCGCTGCTCACCGACTCGATCGAGGTCGGTCCGTCGAACTGGACGCCCGAGCTGATCGCGCATTTCGAGCGGCTGCGCGGCTACGACCCGACCCCGTTCCTGCCGACGCTCACCGGCACGATCGTCGGCTCGCGGGCAGAGTCCGACGCGTTCCTCTACGACTTCCGCCGCACCCTGGCCGAGCTGCTCGCGACGCAGCACTACGCCACCGTCGCCGAGGTGGCGCATGCGCACGGGCTCGTAGTCTACGGCGAGGCTCTCGAGGCGCCGCGCCCGGCCCTCGGAGACGACATGGACATGCGCCGCTTCGCCGACCATCCGATGGCGGCCTTGTGGACGTATCCGCGGGAACGCGGACCGAACCCGGTACACCGCGCCGACCTGAAAGGCGCCGCGTCGGTGGCGCACGTCTACGGGCAGAACATCGCCGCCGCGGAGTCGATGACGTCGGCGATGAAGCCCTGGGACGACGTGCCGTCGGAGTTGCGCCGCGTGATCGATTTCGAGTTCGCGAACGGCATCAACCGCCCCGTGATTCACACGTCGGTGCACCAGCCCGTCGACGACCGGCAACCGGGCCTGTCACTGCTGATCTTCGGCCAGTTCTTCAACCGTCACGAGAGCTGGGCGGAATTGGCCGGGCCGTGGATCGACTACATCGCCCGCAACTCCTATCTGCTGCAGCAGGGCCGAGACGTCGCCGACGTGGCGTACTTCTACGGCGAGGAATCGCCCATCACCGCGCTGGCCGCCGACGGGTATCCCGACGACGTGCCGACGGCGCACGCCTACGACTTCGTGAACGCGCACGCACTGCTGCACGTGCTGTCGGTCGCGGACGGGGATCTCGTCGCGCCGTCGGGGGCACGCTACGAAGTGCTGTATCTCGGCGGCACCAGTCGTCGGATGACGCTCGAGGTGCTGCGCCGGATCCGCGACCTGGTGCGGGACGGAGCCACGGTGATCGGCGCGGCACCCGCCGGCTCACCGAGCCTCGGCGACGATCCGACCGAATACGCACGTCTGGTCGAAACGCTCTGGTCCGATCGGCCGGTCACGAAGCTCGGTCGGGGCCGGGTGATCGCCGAGCGCGACGTCGAGGCGGCGCTGGCGCGAATCGGTGTCGAGCCGGACTTCATCTATTCGAGCGGCCACACCGACAGTGAAATCCTGTTCGTACACCGCAAGCTCGAGGACGGTGACCTCTACTTCGTCAACAACCGCCGGAACAGGCCGGAGAGCATCGAAGCGCGCTTCCGCGTGACCGGAAAGGCGCCCGAAATCTGGCGCGCCGATGCCGGTACGTCGGAGCCGGTCTCCTACCGGACCGACGGCGCCCACACGGTCGTCCCCCTCGACATGACGGCCGAGGACAGCTTCTTCGTCGTGTTCCGCAAGCCGGCGAACGCCCGGCAACTCACCGTCGAGAAGCCGGCGTACGCGCCCGCGGCGGACATCGCGGGTCCGTGGGACGTCGCGTTTCAGCCGGGTCGCGGCGCGCCGGAGCAGATCCGCCTGCCGGCGCTGCGTTCGCTCTCCGAGCACGCCGATCCCGGCGTGAAGTACTTTTCCGGCGTTGCGACCTACACGACGCGTTTCGAGCTGCCCGCAGGCGTCGACCCGGACCAGCCGATGTGGCTGGACCTCGGCGACGTCGGCGATCTGGCTCGCGTGACGGTGAACGGGCAGCCGGTCGGCACCGCGTGGCATCCGCCCTACCGGGTCGACGTCTCGGGCGCCGTCCGGGAAGGCGTGAACACGCTGGAGGTGGAGGTCGCGAACCGGTGGGTCAACCGGATGATCGGCGATGCACAGCCCGGCGCGAAGAAAGTCGCCTTCACGACGATACCGACCTATACCGCGGACGCGCCGCTCAGGCCATCGGGCCTGATCGGACCGGTTCGCCTGCTCGCGCCCGTAGCGTCGGACGGCTAGCCGCGGAACCGGCGGCCGAACGCGGACCGACCGCTTCGGATCAGCCCTCCGGTTCCACCGCGATGACCTTGACGCCGGCGGCCTCGAGCATGCTGACGTCCTTGTCGCGGATGTTCGTGTCGGTGACGACCGTGTCGACTTCCGCGAGCTCGCACACCACGTTGCCCGACGGCTCGATGAACTTCGAGCTGTCGACCATCAGGATGAGCTGCTCGGCGCGGTCGATCAGGCGACGCTCGGCTTCCACCAGCACGACATCGGCCTGCATGACGCCGCGCCGACCCACGGACGCGGCGCCCATGAACAGCATCGGCGCGAAGAACTTCGGCATCAGCTCGTCACCGGTCGCCGACAGGATGATGTTCTGTTCCGGGAACACCATGCCGCCAGGGACGAGCACGCGGGTGCCCTTCTGATTGAGCAACGCGCTGACGATGTGCAGCGAGTTGGTCAGCACCTGCAGCTTCAGCCCGTCCAGGTGGCGGCACATCTGCAGCGTCGTGGAGCCGCCGTCGATCATCACGGCCGTTTCCGGCTGACACAGCGCCGCGGCGGCCTTGCCGATCGCCTGCTTCTCCGCCCGGTGCCGGCCGATGTTCTCGTGGAACGGAACGCCCGCGAGGCTGATGGTGGCGGGAATGGACGTACCATCCGTTTCCTTCGTCACGAGCCGCGCCCCGCCGCGCACGCGCTGGATCCGCCCTTCGCTTTCCAGCCGCCCGAGATCGCGGCGCAGCGTGGCCGGTGAGGCGTCCATACGTTGCTCGAGCTCGCGCACGGCGATGAAGCCGCGCTGCTGCAAGATGGACATGATGGCCTTTTCGCGCTCAGCCGCGTGCATTCGGGCTCCTCGTCGACGAATCAGCGCTATGTTCGATGACCGAAGGAGCGGTTTCAAGCAGATTCGCTCACGGGGCTCCAACCCCGGTCACCGGGACCGACGCCCGGTGGACGGTATTCGTGCACAGGCGTAGCCTTGATCCTGCGCTACCGAAGGAACGGGAGGACTCATGTCGCACAAGTACGAAGGTGGCTGCGAGCACCACCAGACCTACGCGGATTCCGAGCCGATCGATAGCCACACCTGCCACTGCTCCGTCTGCAAGCGGGTGACCGGACAACCCACGACCCACGTCGTGTTCTTCGGGTACAACGATCTCGCCGTCGAAGGCGCCGAGCGCCTGAATCGTGTCCCGTTCAACGATCAGAACCCCGACGGGCCCCTCAGCCTCTGCACCTGCGAGACGTGCGGCAGCCCGATCATGCTGGACGACAAGCTGAAGCGCATCCGCGTCGTGGTTCCCAACCTGATGGGCTTCGACCCGGCGGCGTTCCCTGCGGAGTATCACGCCTTCTACGATCCGGCGAGCGGCGTCCCCCGACCGAACGACGGACGTCCGGTCTACGAAGCGCTGCGGCCGGATTTCGAATGGCCGGAGCCGGCCGGCGCTACGGCGTGAGCGCGATGATCGGCTGACTGCCGGCCCGCGTACGCGGGCCGGCAGATTCGGAGCGGCTCGTCCAGCGGAACCCGGTCGGCGCTAGAACCGGTACCGCGCGCCCAGCCAGGCGGCCCGCGGGCTGCCGGTGCCGAGGAAGATCGGCCGCTCGTCCGCGAGCCCCTCGAGCACCTCGGTCGGATCCTCGCCGAGCAGACCGAAGTTCTCGTACTCCTCGTCGAACAGATTGGTGACCCGTAGAAACAGCGTCAGGCGCTCCTGCAGCGCGTACGACGCCAGCAGATTCACCAGCACATAGTCGTCGATCTTGCCGATCTCGTTACTTTCGTCTCCGCGCAGGTAGATGCTGCCGTTGTAGACCGCTTCGGCGCCGAGCCGGAAGTTGTCGCCGAAGTAGTAGTCGACGCCGAGCTTCAGCATGTGTTCCGGAATGCCCGGCAGGTGATCGCCTCGTTCGACCTGGATGGTCCCGTCGGCATCCGCATTCGGATGGTTGGGACTCAAGACCGCGAAATCGTCTTCGAACGTGGCCTCGAGCCAGGTGTAGGCCCCGTACCAGTGCAGGCTGCCGGTCTGGCCATCGACCAGGGCCTCGACCCCGAACCGGCGAGTCCGGTCGACGTTGGCGAACAGGCCGGTAGCGCGGCCGGTGGTCTGGAACAGAATGTCGTCGTGGTTGTCGGCATGGAACAGTCCGAGCCGATAGCGAACACCGTTCAGGCCGCCACGAATGCCGAGTTCGATGCTCTTGGTCACGACGTCGTCGAGCGGCGGATCGGCGAGGAACGCATTGGGCAGGCGGCATTCGAAGTCGATGTCGTCCGGATCTTCTCCTTCCTCCAGCGCGAACCGCCGGGCCAGTTCGAAAACGCCCTCGTTGCAGGCGAGCTCGATGGGCGTCGGGACGCGGTTCGACTCGCTGTAGGAGGCGTACACGTTCCCGACCCCGCCGAGATCGTACGTCAGGCCCACCGAGGGGTTGAAGCGGCGGAACGTGTGGTCGCCGTCGAGCTCCGGTTGCTCGCCGCTTCGGTCCCGCAGGCGGATGTCGACCTCGTTGTAGCGGCCCGCCAGCGTCAGGCTCAGCCGCTCCGTCCACTCGATCGTGTCGAGGAAGTAGAGGCTCCACGATTCGAGGTCGGTCGTCACGCGCGTTTCGCCCTCGGCGTAGAACGATCCCAGCCCGAGACCGGCCGTGCTGCGCGTGACCGGGTCCATCTCGGCGAGCTCCACCACCGCATCGAAGTCGACTTCCCCGTCGTAGTACGCGAGCCCGGCGGTCAGCCGGTTGGCCTTCCCGAACAGATCGCCGAGCAGGATCAGCTTGCCGTCGAACCCCCGGCTGTCCTGGTCGCGGCTGCTGATGTTGTTGATGGCCTCGTCGCTCAGCACACCGCTGCCGGTGATCTCGTCGGCTGCGTCTTCCAGCTCGTAATCCTCCGGGTCGCGACCGGCCGCGAGCGCCGCCGCCTCGATCCGGGCTTCGAGGTCCGCGAAGCTGCGGATGGACGGGTCCCCGCCCTCGCAGACGTCGTCCAGCTCGAGGCCGAGATCGGCCTCGAGCGCCGCCTCCACATCCTCGGCTTCCTCGAACAGCGATCGATTTCCGCCGGCGTATTCGCAGAGCTCGAACTCGGACGCGTCGCCGTTGAACGATTCGGTGTCGTTTCGGCGCCAGAACGCGCTGCCGGCGAGCTGCAGGTTCGGGGTCACGAAGTGGGCGCCGTCGATCGCGAACATCAGGAGATCGTTCTCGGTGATGTCCGGCGCGGTGAAGATCTCCTCCCGATCCTCCGCGAGCAGACCCACCGGCGCCGCACCGTTGCCGCGCAGCTCGGTGCGGCCGATCTGCGCCACCAGGTTCGCCGACGACGTGTCGCCGTTGCGCCAGCTCAGGCTGCCGTAGAAGTTGCGGGCGTCCGAATCGGACAGGTCGCGCCAGCCGTCTTCTTCGAAGTAGCTGAGGTTCGCGTAGTAGCCCCAGCTGCCGTTGTTGCCGCCGCTCTCCAGGGTGCCGGTCCACCTGTCCCAGGAGCCGCCGCTGATCTCGCCTTGCGTCCCGGTGAAGTTGAAGCCGTCCTTCATCCGGACGACCAGCGCGCCGCCCAGCGTATTCAACCCGAACACCGGATCGGCCCCGCTGATGAGCTGCATCTCCGAGATCGCCGACTCCGGCAGCAGATCCCAGTTCACCGCATCGCCGAGCGGCTCGTTGATGCGCACGCCGTTCTGGTACACCGCGATCCCCTGCGGCAGCCCGAGCAGCGGCGAGGCGGTGAATCCCCGGAACTGCAGATCCGGCTGCAGCGGGTTGTTCTGCGCGGAGTTGATGTTGACGGAGGCCGCGCGCACGTTGAGGTAATCCGTCAGGTCGAGGCTCTGCGCCTGATCGAGGTCCAGGTCGCTGACGAGCTGCACCGCGAACGGTACCGTGTCGGCGTCCTGCCCCAGCCCGGCACCCGGGCTCGTGCCGACGACGATGACCTCCTCCAGCTCGCCGGCCGCCAGCGCCGGTAGCGGAGCGACGAGGCCGGCGCCGACCGCCAGCCGCAGAATGTGCCGTATCGCAGGGAGCCTCGACCCGGCCGACTGCCGCGTAGCCACGCTCAAGCCCTCCTCACCCCACCGCCAGGCGCCCGAATCAGACGATGCGATCCGCCCGGCTGTAGACGTTGAAACGATCGCGCTTCAGAAACCCGACCAGCGTGATGCCGAACTCGATGGCGAGGTCCACCGCGAGCGACGAAGGTGCGCCCACGGCTGCGAGCAGCGGGCAGCCGGCCATCATGGCCTTCTGCAGCAACTCGAAGCTCGCGCGGCCGCTGACGACGATGCCGTGCCCGGTGAGCGGCAGCGCATCGTCCTGCAGTCGTCGGCCGATCAGCTTGTCGAGCGCGTTGTGTCGGCCGACGTCCTCCCGCACGACGGTGATCGTGCCCGCCGCATCGAACAGGCCCGACGCGTGGAGCCCGCCGGTCTGGGCGAACACCGCCTGGCGGGTCCTGAGCGCTTCCGGCAGCCCGGCGAGCGCCACGCGCGAGATCGAGAAGCTCGCGCCGTGCAGGTCGAACCGGCCCTGCACCGCCACCGCGTCGAGCGACGCCTTGCCGCAGACGCCGCAGCTCGACGAGGTGTAGAAATGCCGCTCGAGACGATCGAGATCCGGCGCGGCGTCGGTGGCGAGCTCGACCCGCACAACGTTGATCAGCCCGTTCGGCGCCGGGGGACCGCAGGGGCCGACCGAGTCGACGTCGGCCAGCGAGCGAACGATCCCCTCGCCGAACAGGAAGCCGAGCGCGAGCTCCTCGTCCTGTCCCGGGGTGCGCATCGTGATGGAGACGCTCCGACTGGCCCGCGTCCCGTCGGCGCGCGTGTAGCCGAGCCGGATCTCGAGCGGCTCCTCCACCGCGACCACGTCCAGAGCGGCCTCTCCCACTCCATCCGGACGAATGCTCGGGACGGTCGAGGCACGTGCATCCGCGAGCGCATCGACGCGCCGAATCGCCACGCTTCCCACGCTCGGCGACGCCGGTGCCTCCGTCAGCTCGATCAACCCGTCGGGTCGCGGCGCTCGGTGCTCCGTCTTCACGCGGTACCCGCACGCCGCTGCGTGACAAGCCGTTCGACCGCGCGCGCCGCCGCGTCGCAAAGCTCGGCCTCACCCGATTCGAAACCGTCGGCGAGCTCGTCGAGCATCAGCGGTGTCCAGAAGCGGCGCAGGTGGTCCGCGACGGCGGCCACGGTCGTCTCCTCGTCGCCGCAGTCGAGATTCGCGGCGATCTGGTTCGCCATCCGCACGAGTTTCTGCAGATCCATGGTCGTTCTCAGTCCTCCGTGGAGTCCTGTGTCGCCATCGCATGGCGCAGCAGCTCCGCCTGCTCCTCGGTGAACCGGCGCTGCCGTTCCTGCCAATCGGACAACTTCGCGACCTTCGTGACCTGCACGGCCGTCACCTTGTACTCGGGGCAATTCGTCGCCCAGTCGGAGTTGTCGGTGGTCACCACGTTCGCAGCGGATTCCGGATGATGGAACGTGGTGTAGACCACGCCCGGCGTCACGCGGGTCGTGACCCCCGCACGCAGCACGGTCTCGCCGGCCCGACTCTTCAGGCCGACCCAGTCACCCGGGCGAATGCCGCGCTGCTCGGCGTCGTGCGGATGGATCTCGAGCACGTCCTCGTCGTGCCAGGCCACGTTCGCGGTGCGCCGGGTCTGCGCGCCGACGTTGTACTGCGACAGGATCCGGCCGGTGGTGAGCAGCAGCGGGTACATCGGCGTCGTGCGCTCGTCGGTGGGCACGTACGGGGTCAGACGGAACAGACCCTTGCCGCGCACGAACTCGTCGACGTGCATCGTCGGCGTGCCCTGCTCGGCCGCCGCGTTGCAGGGCCACTGGATGCTGCCGAGCGCGTCGAGCTTTGCGTAGCTGACTCCGGCGAAGGTCGGCGTGAGCCGGGCGATCTCGTCCATGATCTCGCTCGGGTGGCTGTAGTGCATCGGGTAGCCCATCGCGTTGGCGAGGGCCTGCGTGATCTCCCAGTCCTCCAGGCCGCCGAGCGGCTCCATGACCTTGCGCACCGGCGAGATCCGCCGCTCGGCATTGGTGAACGTGCCGTTCTTCTCGAGGAACGAAGAGCCCGGCAGGAACACGTGAGCGAACTTCGCGGTCTCGTTCAGGAACAGGTCCTGCACGATCAGGCAGTCCAGCGCCGACAGCGCCTTCGTCACGTGCTGCGTGTCCGGATCGGACTGAGCGACATCCTCGCCCTGCACGTACAGGCCCCTGAACTGGCCGGCAACGGCCGCGTCGAACATGTTCGGGATCCTGAGGCCCGGATCCGGGTCGAGCTGAACACCCCACGCGTCGGCGAACTGCGTGCGCACGCTCGGATCGCCGATGTGCCGGTAGCCGGGCAACTCGTGCGGAAACGAGCCCATGTCGCAGGAGCCCTGCACGTTGTTCTGCCCGCGCAGCGGGCTCACGCCGGTGCCCTCGCGGCCGAGGTTGCCCGTCGCCATCGCCAGGTTGGCGATGCCCATCACCATCGTCGAGCCCTGGCTGTGCTCGGACACGCCGAGCCCGTAGTAGATCGCGCTGTTCGGCCCCGCCGCATAGAGCCGCGCCGCGGCGCGCACCATTTCGGCGGGAACGCCGGTGTCCTGCTCCGTCGCCTCGGGCGAGTTCTTCGGATCGAGGATGAACCGGCGCCAGTCGCGGTAGGCGTCGAGGTCGCAGCGCCGCTCGATGTACTCGCGCGCTTCCAGCCCTTCCGACAGCACCACGTGCGCGAGCGCGTTGATCATCGCGACGTTGGTGCCGGGGCGCAGTGCCAGGTGGTAATCGGCCTGCACGTGCGGGGACCGGACCAGGTCGATCCGGCGCGGGTCGATCACGATCAGCTTCGCCCCCTGGCGCAGCCGGCGCTTCATCTGCGACGCGAACACCGGGTGCGCGTCGGTCGGGTTGGCGCCGATCACGACGATCACGTCCGCCTTCATCACCGAGTCGAACGCCTGGGTCCCGGCCGACTCGCCGAGCGTGCTCTTCAGACCGTAGCCGGTGGGTGAATGGCAGACGCGGGCGCAGGTGTCGACGTTGTTGTTACCGAACGCGGCACGCACCAGCTTCTGCACCAGGTAGGTTTCCTCGTTGGTGCAGCGCGAGGACGTGATGCCGCCGATCGCGCCTCGGCCGTAGCGCGCCTGGATCTCGCGCAGCTTCCCGGCGGCGAAGCCGATCGCCTCCTCCCAGGAGACTTCCCGCCACGGCTCCCGGATGGAGTCGCGCACCATCGGCCGGGTGATGCGGTCGCGGTGGGTCGCGTAACCGAACGCGAAGCGCCCCTTCACGCAGGAGTGTCCGTGGTTCGCGTGGCCGTCCTTGTTCGGCACCATGCGCACCACTTCCTGGCCCTTCACCTCGGCCCGGAACGAGCAGCCCACCCCGCAGTAGGCGCATGTCGTGATCACCGTGTGCTCGGGAACGCCGAGCTCGATCAGCGAGTTCTCGGTGAGGGTCGCGGTGGGGCAGGCCTGGACGCAGGCGCCGCAGGACACGCACTCGGAATCGAGGAACGGCTGGTCCTGTCCGGCCGCGACCTTCGAATCGAAACCGCGGCCGTCGATGGTCAGCGCGAACGTGCCCTGCACTTCCTCACAGGCCCGCACGCAGCGCGAGCAGACGATGCATTTGCTCGGATCGAACGTGAAATACGGGTTGCTGGTGTCCTTGGCCGCATCGAGGTGATTGGCACCGTCGAAGCCGTAACGCACCTCCCGCAGTCCCACCGCACCGGCCATCTCCTGCAGCTCGCAGTCGCCGTTGGTCGGGCAGGTCAGGCAGTCGAGCGGATGGTCGGAGATGTAGAGCTCCATCACGTTGCGCCGGATCCGCGCGAGCCGCGGGGTCTGTGTGCTGACCTGCATGCCTTCGCGGACTTCCGTGGTGCACGACGCGGGCAGGCCCTTCATGCCTCCGATCTCGACCAGGCACAACCGGCACGAGCCGAACGGCTCGAGCATGTCGCTCG
Source organism: Pseudomonadales bacterium (assembly GCA_036381275.1). Classification (GTDB taxonomy): domain Bacteria; phylum Pseudomonadota; class Gammaproteobacteria; order Pseudomonadales; family Azotimanducaceae; genus UBA7803. Next base: position 19,035 of record DASVDC010000007.1, read on the forward strand.
CACAGAGCTTCGGAATGTTGATGCCGGCGAGGGCCGCGGCGCGCAGCACCGTCGTGCCGACCGGCACCGTCACGGCCACGCCGTCCACCGTCAGGCCGACCGATTCGGCAGACTCTCTGGCCGGGGTGCCGAGATCCGCGGCTCTGGCGTAACGCTGATAGGCGCCGCTCATGATCGTACTCCCCGTTGCGTTCCGGACGATTCAAGTTTCATGCCGTGCGCCGCTCGACTTCGCCGGCCCCCAAGGCCCCGGGGAAGTGATTCAGCACGCTCAGCACCGGATACGGCGCCATGCCGCCGAGCGCGCACAGCGATCCGGCCACCATCGTATCGCACAGATCCCGCAGCAGCTCGATATTCCGGGCCCGGTCCTCGCCGCGCCGGATCCGATCGATCACCTCGACGCCGCGAACCGAGCCGATCCGGCACGGCGTGCACTTGCCGCACGACTCCGCCGCGCAGAACGCCATCGCGAAGCGCGCCTGCTCGGCCATGTCCACCGTATCGTCGAACACCACCAGTCCCCCGTGTCCGACCATCGCGCCGATCGCGGCGAACGCTTCGTAATCGAGCGGCGTGTCGAACTGCGACGGGTGCAGGTACGCGCCGAGCGGCCCCCCCGCCTGCACCGCGCCGATCGGCCGGCCGGTGGCGGTACCGCCGCCGAATTCTTCCAGGACCTCGCGCAGCGTCGCTCCGAACCCGATCTCCACCAGCCCGCCCCGCCGGACGTTACCGGCGAGCTGGAGCGTGATCGTGCCGCGGGAGCGATCGACACCGTAGCCGCGGTAGCGCTCCGGTCCGTCGGCGAGGATCGCCGGCACGCTCGCCAGCGTGATCACGTTGTTCACCAGCGTGGGCTTACCGAACAGGCCCTTCACGGCCGGAAGCGGCGGGCGGTAGCGCACCATGCCGCGCTTGCCTTCGAGGCTCTCCAGCAGCGCCGTTTCCTCGCCGCAGATGTACGCACCCGCCGCCTCCCGCACCTCCAGCCGGAACCCGCGCTCACCGCCCATCACCCGCTCACCGAGGTAGCCGGCCGCTTCCGCGCGCGCGATCGCCTCGCGCATCCGCTGAATCGCGAGCGGGTATTCGGCCCGGATGTAGGCGTAGCCCGTGTCGGCGCCCACGGCGAGTCCGGCGATCGTCATGCCCTCGATCAGCACGAACGGATCGCTTTCCATGATCATCCGGTCGGCGAACGTGCCGGAATCGCCTTCGTCGGCGTTGCAGACGACGAACTTCTGCGCCGACGGTGTGGCGAGGACCGTCTGCCACTTGATCCCGGTCGGAAACGCGGCGCCTCCCCGCCCGCGCAGCCCGGATTCGGTCACGGCGGCCACGACCGCGGAGCCGGGCATTCCGAGCGCGTTCTCGAGCCCGATGAAGCCGCCGTGGCGGCGGTAGTCGTCGAGGGACAGCGGATCGGTCACGCCGACCCGGGCGAACGTGAGACGCGTCTGCCGGGCCAGGTACGGGATCGCTTCGGTCTCACCCAGCCGCTTCGGGTGCTCGCCGCCGGTCAGGAAGCCGGCCTCGAACAGCCCGGGCACGTCGTCGGATGCCACCGGACCGTAGCCGATGCGCTCGCCGCCGCACTCGACCTCCACCAGCGGCTCGAGCCAGTAGAGCCCTCGCGAGCCGTTGCGGATCAGCTCGAGCGAGAGCCCGCGGCTGCGCGCTTCGCGCGTGACGGCGTCCGCCACCGCGTCCGCTCCGACGGATCGGGCGCTGGTGTCGGAAGGGACGAAGACCCTGAACGGCTGCGGTGTGCTCATGCGCCCGATCCTGCCGGCTCAACCGATCAGCGCATCCAGCCGCTCGGCCGTGACGCGTCCGTGGACGGCCTCGTCGATCATCACCGCCGGGGAACACGCGCAGTTGCCGAGACAGTAGACGGGTTCCAGCGTGAATCGGCCGTCCGCCGTGGTCTCGTGAAAATCGATCCCGAGCCGCTCTTTGACGTGCCGCTCCAGCGCGCGCGCGCCCATGGCCTGGCAGGCCTCGGCCCGGCACAGATAGAGCACCTGCCGGCCGCCGGGCGTACGCCGGTACATGTGGTAGAACGAAACGACACCGTGCACTTCGGCGCGGGAGAGGTTCAGCACCTCGGCGACGACCGCAACCGCGGCGTCGGGCACGTGGCCGAAGCGCCGCTGCACCGCGTTCAGGATCGGCAGCAACGCGCCCGGGGTCATCGCGTGCGCTTCGGCAATCGCGCGCACCGCGTTCAGGTCTATCGCGCCGCTGCCGGCCGCCTCAGTCATCACCCGATGATTCCCACGCCCCGCCGGCCGTTTCCAGCAGCGGGACGTTGTAGCGTTCGAGGAGCGTGCGGATCTCGCCGGCGGTCTGCTCCATGAGCTGCTCGACCTCGGCTTTCGTTTCGTCGTCGCCGCGCCGCACGCCGGCCGACACCGCGAAGTCGAACTGGATCCCGGGCTCCGATTCCAGCGGAATCACGACCATCTCGACCTTCTCGGCCCGGTTCGCGAAATAGCCGGCGATGGGTCCCCAGATGATCGCGGCATCGATCTGGCCTTCGGTGAGCGCCTGCTCCAGGATCTCGCCGGGGTAATCGGCGGGATTTCCGGACATCGCGGGATAGGCGACCATCTGCTCCAGCATGCCGTGCCGCTGCAGCCACGCCGGGCCCGGCGTGGAATCGAACGCACCGACCCGGAGCTTCGCCTTGCGTTCCGGGGCCAGATCGACGAATTCCGCTCCGGTGTCCACGTCGTCGAGCCCCCGACCTTTCACATAGACCAGCGCATACGTCGAGCGATAGTACGGCTTGGTCGTCTCGAGCTGATCGTACCCCGCCGCCACGCCCATCACCACGTCGCAGCGGTACTCGTTGCGCTCGTTCTTGGCGTTCAGGGTGTTGCGAACGAAACCGATCCGCTGCGGGAACCAGGTGTACTCGACCTTCTGACCGAGCCGCGCGGCCCAGAGCTGCGCGAGCCGGTTCTCGAAGCCCTGCAGATTGCGATGCGAAAACGGCAGATTGTTCGGATCGGCGCAGACACGAAAGGCATCGCGATCCTGAGCGGCGGCCGGCTGCATCAGCAGCACGCCGAGGATCAGCCAGATGCTGTGTTTACCAAGCGGGTACATGCACGTCAGTCCTTCAATCGTCCTTTCTCTTCGGCCGGCCGGGCTTCAATACCCCGTCGGCTCTCGCCTGCTGGTAGGCATACAACTCGTCGATGAAATCCTTCACGTTGGGATTCTTGCCCCACGCCGGCATGACGCCTATCTGCCCCTGGTAGCCGTTCGTCACGACGTTCACGAAGCGCTCCTTGGGAATGGGCTTCAGCAGACTCGGCGCGAACGAGCTGCCGACCGCGTTCTGCCCGTGGCAGACGTGGCAGTTCGCATGGAACGTGCGCCATCCCACGTACGTCGCCTTGTCGGTCAGGCAGTAGTTCTCCCCGTCTTCGTCGACCTGGTTGCAGTCGACGTCGTAGGTCTTTTCACCGGAGTCCGGCGCATCCGAGGCCAGCGCCCCGGGAACCGCGAACAGCCAGCACATCAGCAGAGCACCGTATCCGGAAGCTCGCCAGACCGATCGGCATCGAAGGTGTCCAGGCATGCGATAGCGCCCCTTCTGACTACGACGAAAACCCCGACTGCCAGAAGCAGTCGGGGCCACAGACAACGCGCCGACGATAACGTTCAGCGCGCCGCCCTGCCGGAGGCCTGATCCGGCAACGCGAACACCGTCAGCACGCCGCCGAGCTGGGTGTACTTGTCCAGCGACTTGTACGCCCCAACGGCACCGAGCCCTTCGGTGTCGCCCGTCAGCCCGGCCGCCATGCCGATGCCGGCCCAGCCGCCGATACCGGACAGCACGCCCACGTACTGCTTGCCATCGTACGTCCAGGTGTTGATGTTGCCGATGATTCCGGACGGCGTCTTGAAGCGGAACAGCTCCTTGCCGGTTTTCGCGTCCACGGCCTTGAGGTAGCCCTCGAGCGTACCGTAGAAGACGACGTCACCGGCGGTTGCGAGCGCGCCGCTCCAGACCGAGAACTGCTCCGGCACCGACCAGACGATCTCGCCTTTCGTTGCGTCCCACGCGATGAAATTGCCGAGGTTGGTGGTCCCGTCGCCGGTGACCCGCCCGGCCGGGAACATCGAGAGCGTCGCGCCGACGTAGGGCTGGCCGGCAACGTATTCCACCTCGAACGGCTCGTAGTCCATGCAGACGTGGTTGGTCGGCACGTAGAACAGGCGCGTCTTCGGTGAGTACGCGGCGGGCTGCTGGTCTTTCGTGCCGAGGGCCGCCGGACAGATGTTCTCGGTGTTGGTGTCTTCACCGTTCTGGTGGGTGCTGTACTGCGCCACCACTTCGGGTCGGCCGGTGTCCATGTCGACGTGGGTCGCCCAGTTCACCGCCGGATCGTACTTCTCGGCGACCAGCAGCTCACCGGTCTCCCGATCGAGCGTGTACGCGAAGCCGTTGCGGTCGAAGTGCACGAGCGTCTTGCGCGTGTCTCCGTCGATCTCGAGATCGGCGAGGATCATCTCGTTGACGCCGTCGAAATCCCACTCGTCGTGCGGCGTCATCTGATAGACCCACTTCGCGACGCCGGTGTCGAGGTCCCGCGCGAAGATGGTCATCGACCAGCGGTTGTCGCCCGGCCGCACCACCGGGTTCCACGTGCCGGGATTGCCCGACCCGTAGTAGACGAGATTGAGATCGGGGTCATAGGTGTACCAACCCCAGGTGGTGCCGCCGCCGAGCTTCCATTGCTCACCTTCCCAGGTGCTGAGGCTCGAGTTCTCACCGACCGGTTCGCCGAGGTGCGTGGTCTCTTCCGGATCGAGCAGCACTTCCTGGTCGCTGCCGACGCTGTAGGCCTTCCAGGCCTGGGAGCCGTCGCGGATGTTGTAGGCGACGAGGAATCCGCGTACGCCGTACTCACCGCCGCTGATGCCGGTGATCACCTTGTCCTTGATCACCACCGGCGCGTTGGTGTTCGTTTCGCCCCGGGCCGGGTCACCGTTGCGTACCTTCCAGACTTCCTTGCCGGTCTTCGCATCCAGTGCCACCAGCGTCGTATCGGCCTGCTGCAGGAAGATCTTGCCGTCACCGTAGGCGAGCCCGCGCGAGACGGTATCGCAGCACATCACCGGTATCGTGCCTTCGGCGTCCTGCACCGGCGCGTACTGCCAGATGATGCTGTGGTCCTTCTGGTTGATCGCATAGACCTTGTTCGGGAACGGCGTGTGGATGTACAGGGTGTCGCCGATCACCAGCGGACCGCCTTCGTGGCCGCGCAGCACACCGGTCGAGAACGTCCAGGCGACCTGCAGATCGCCAACGTTGCTGGCGTTGATCTGATCGAGCTTGCTGTAGCGTTGCCCGCCGTAGTCGCCTCCCCAGATCGCCCAGTTGTTCGGATCCGCCATGAGCCGCATCAGCTCGGTGTTGGCGGTCGACACTGCCGGGACGAAGAGAGCGGCTGCGAGTGCGACGCTGATCAGGAATCGTCCTTTCATGGTCCCTCCCTCGTTCGCTACCACCTTGACTCGAGGCTGTGACCCAAGTTCGTTCGCAGCCCCGGCCGTGAGCACACCAACCGCGACTCGCGTCTCCGATCGCTAATCCGGCCCTCCGGAGACGAAGCAGGCCTTCTCGGCCGCTTCGGTGACCTCGAGGTACTTCCCGACCTGCTCCTTGCTGCCCTCGCGAAACAGCCCGCCGCGTTCACCCGGCGTCGACCGCAACTGGGCGAGTACTTCCGCCTTCACGAACGCGTCGTAGCTGAACTCACGGGCGATCCTGTCGATGCTGCAGACGCATCCGTACAGGTTTTCGTAGATCTGCCCGCCGTGGTAATCCATGCAGCGAAGCACGTACTCGACACGGGCAAGGGTGGGGAAGTCGTTCGGCTGCTCGTCCGCGCGGGTGTTCGACATCGCACACAGAGACGCGAACGCAGCGACAGCCACGATCCAGGGGCCAGGCGACACGGAGACGTAATGTCGCATCAGATGTCCCTCTCTAGCGGGCCATTATTATCAAACATGGTGCCCACCCACAAGTCGACCGGTTTCGCCGTGGACGGCCGAGACCCGATCTCCTAGTATCGGGCGATCCTCAACCGGACGATCGTCCAAGAGGGCCGTTGTCGGAGAACGTCCGAAGCTCGCAGAAGTTCGTCGATCTCGAGGAGGGTCTCTCGGCCGCGCGCGCGGCCGCGCTGCAACTCGAAGCGGCGGTCAACGCCGTCGTGCTGGGACAGGAAGCGGCGGTGCGGCTGCTGAACGTCGCCGTGTTCGCGCGCGGTCACGTGCTGCTCGAAGGTGACGTCGGGGTCGGCAAGACCACGCTGCTGCGCGCGATGGCGCGCGGAATCGGCGGCGGATACGAGCGGATCGAGGGCACCATCGATCTGATGCCGAGCGATCTGGTCTATCACACCTACGTCGACGAACAGGGCAAGCCGAAGGTGGCGCCGGGACCGCTGCTGAAGCACGGTGCGGGCCTGTCCATCTTCTTCTTCAACGAAGTCAACCGGGCGCGACCGCAGATGCACTCGCTGCTGCTGCGGGTGATGGCCGAGCGCAGCGTGAGCGCGTTCGACCGGGAATTCCGCTTTCCGCACCTCCTGGTCTTCGCCGACCGCAATCGCGTGGAAGTCGAGGAAACCTTCGAGATTCCGGCCGCGGCACGCGATCGTTTCCTGATGGAAATCGAGATCCGGGCGCCGGCGGATCGGCACCTGCAACGGGCGCTGATGTCCGACACGCGCTTTCACGACGTGGACCGTCTGCTCGAGCAGGTGCCGCAGGGGCTGATCGACTTCGCGCAGCTCAACACCCTTTCCGAACAGGTGCAGGACCGGATCCGGACTTCTCCGGCGCTGCAGGACTACGCGCTCGATCTGTGCCGTGCGGCTTCCGACCCCGCCGCGCTCGGGGTGAAGCTCGACGAGATCGACGAGGATCGGCTGATCCAGACGGGGGTGAGCCCGCGCGGAATGAGCATGCTGCTGCGCGCGGCGCGCGCCGCGGCCTGGCTGAACGGCCGGGATTCCGTGCTGCCGGAGGACGTCCAGCAGGTGTTTCGTGCCACGGTCGGCCACCGGATCTTCCTGAAGCCCGTCTACGAGCTGCGCCGCGGCGAGATCATCGGCGAGCTGCTCGATCAGGTGCTCGACCGGGTTGCGGCGCCCTAGGCGCGCGGAGGCGAGCGTGGAGCCGTTCCGCTACCGCATTCCGTTCCGCGCCCAGGGCATCGTGCCGGGCGCCCATCCCGGCACCCAGCGGGGACCGGGCATGGAATTTCGCGGCTACACTCCGCTGCCGTCGGCGCCCGATCCGCGGCGCTTCGACGTCGCGGCGAGCCTGCGCGACCCGCTCGGCCGGGTGATGGTGCGGGTCTACACACAACGGGGCGCGGTGCCGATCCGGGTGCTGGCCGACGTGTCCGCGTCGATGGGGTTCTCCGGGCGCTCGCGCAAGATGGATCTCTTGGCCGACTTCACCGAGTCGCTGGCGCTGGCCGCGCACCGCGCCGGAGACCCGCTGGCGTTCATCGGCTGCGACGGCGACGTCCGCGAGGACCTGCAGATCGGGCCGACGCGGAGCAAGGCCGCCGGGCCGCTTCTGGCAGCAAAGTTGCGCAAGGTCGCGCCCACGGGTCGCAGCGCCGACGGCTTGCACCGGGCGGCCCGCGAGCTGTCGCCGGCCCGGTCACTGGTGTTCCTGGTCTCGGACTTCCATTTCCCGCTGGAGCGCCTCGCCGATCTGCTGGCCGCGCTCGCGCGCCACGCGGTGGTGCCGGTCGTGCTGTGGGACAGCGCCGAAGGGACACCGCCGCGCTACGGGATCGCCCGGCTCCTGGACCCGGAGACCGGGCGGCAGCGGATGCTGCTGTTGCGCCCGGCGCTGGCGCGGCGCCTCGAGCAAGCGGTCGCCGCACGGGCGGACGCGCTGCGCGCGTGCTGCGCGCGGTTCGGTGCGGCGCCGCTGTTCATCGTCGACCGATTCGACGCGGACGCGGTGACCCGATATTTCTACGGCTGAGCAAGACGTTGACTGGGCAGATTCGAGCCGTGCACGCTCGCCCCGACATCGGCATCCGGAAGCTCGTCCTGCTGGCCTGGGCCGCTGCCCTGATGGCGATCCCGGATGACGCGTCGGCGCAGGCGATCACCGAGATGGAGATCGTCGAGCCGCGCACCTTCGGCCACGTGGTCGGCGACACGCTCCGCCGCGAGGTCTTTCTCACGCTCGACCCCGACTACCGCCTCGATCCGGACAGCGTGCCCGAAGCGGGGCGGATCGACCGGTGGATCGAGCGGGCCGAGCCGCAGCTCACCATGCCGTCGCTGTGGCAGCGCGGGCGCTACCACCTGGTGCTGACCTACCGGATTCTGGACGCGCCCCCGAGCGTCCGGACCATTGCGCTGCCGCAGGAGAATCTGCGCATCGTCGGCCGCGACAGCGCCGACGCGCACGTTCGGACCACGCTGGTCCCGACGCTGCGGATCGACGTCTCGCCGCTCACGGCCGCTGCCGGCCCCGACGACGTCACCCCGAGCGCTCTGCAGCCGGACCGCCCGCCGGCGCCGATCCCGCTGGAACCCCGCCAGCGGCGCCTCGCGTGGACCGGCGCGGGCCTGCTCGCGCTGCTGATGATCGGCGCCTGGCAGCGCGGCGTCCGGTCCTGGGTCGAGCGGCGGCAGCTCCCGTTCGCGCGAGCCGTGCGTGCGCTGAAACGATCGCGCCCGGACGAAGCGGGCCTGAAGATCGTCCACGACGCCATCAACCGAACCGCCGGCCGGGCGATCTTCACGCACAACCTCGACGACTTCGTGGCGACGCACGCCGAATACGCCGCGCTGCGCGACGACCTGCACCGGTTGTTCGCCGCCTCCGACCAGGCGTTCTTCCGCGAGAGCGCGCCGCCGGGCAACGGCGCACCGGACCTGCTCGAGCTCTGCCGGCACGCGCGCCGGATCGAGCGCCGAACCTACCGGGCCCGGACGGCCCGCCGATCCGCAGCGGAGCAGCCGGGATGAGCCTCGAGTTCGATCAGCCCTGGGCGCTTCTGCTGCTGCCGCTCTGCCTGATCCCGCTGCTCGCATCGCCGCGGCCGCCGGTACGCTACTCGAGCCTGCTGCTGATTCCGGCCGATCCCGCTTCCCGGGTGCTGGAGGTGGGACTGCGCCTCGTCGCCGCGGCGACGATCGCGCTCGTGGTGCTCGGCCTCGGCGACCCGTACCGGCCGGGCGCGCCGATCGAGCGCGTCGCGCGGGGCGCCGAGATCGTGCTGCTGCTCGACCGCAGCCGGAGCATGGACCAGCCGTTCGGCGGCCAGCCGTTCACCAACCCGCTCGAGTTCGGCAACGCCGATTCGAAGGGCACCATCGCACGGCGGGTGCTGTCGGAATTCGTCGCCGCGCGGCGCCACGATCAATACGCGATGCTGGTGTTCAGCACTCACCCGCTGCAGGTGCTGCCGCTGACGGACAAGCCGGCGCCGATCCAGGCCGCGATCACGGCGGGCAACGTCGGCCGCGGGCTGACGGATACCGACGTCGGCAGCGGCATACTCGCGGCGGCTCGGCTGTTCGACGACCGCCCCTACACGGGCTCCCGGCTCGTGCTGCTGATTTCGGACGGCGGCGCGCGGCTCGATCTCGCGGCCCGTGAAGCGATCGCGCACGCGCTGAAGCGCAACCGCGTCGCGCTGTACTGGATCTACATCAGCTCGCGCAACGCGCCGGCGATCGGCGCCGCCGACGACGGGCGGGTCGGCGACGAGCTGGCCCCGGCGCGCACGCTGCACCGCTTCTTCGGCACGCTGGAAACGCCGTACCGGCTGTTCGACGTGGAGGATCCCACCGCCCTCGAGACGGCGATCGCGGAGGTCGACCGGCTGCAGAGCCTGCCGATCCGCCGGCTCGACCGGCTCCCGCGGACGTCCGTCGCGGGCGTCTGTTACCTGCTCGCGCTGCTGCTGCTCAGCGTGTCGACGATCGCACAAGCCGTGGAGAAGACGCGATGGTCCGCCGACGCAGCGACCGGTTGATCGGCGCGTTGCTCCTCGTCCTGGGCGCCGCGGTGCTCTGGGACGGTTTTCATCTCTGGCGCGACGCGCGCGTGAACCGTCTGCTCGAGCGCGCCGCGGCCGGGGAACGCGTCGACGTCGACCATCCGCGGCTGCGCTTCGCGCGCGCTTTCGCGTTGCAGCAGGACGGGGAGTTCGAGGCGGCCCTCGAAGCCTACGCCCGGGTCGGTGCCGGCGGCGGCGCGCTGCAGGCGGACGTCGACTACAACCTCGCCAATCTGTACTTCCGCCGGGCGCTGCGCCTGCGCGACGCCGGCGCCGAGGACCTCGCTTTTCCGCTGATCGAGCTCGCGAAGGAAACCTACCGGGAGCTGCTGCGCGCCGACAGCGGCGACTGGGCGGCGAAGCACAACCTGGAGCTGGCGCTGCGGATCGCTCCCGAGGCCGACGACGTGGAGATCCGGCCGGAGCGCAACCCCGAGCACAACCCCCGCTCCGCGGCCGGCCTCCGAGTGCAGAAGGCCCTCCCGTGAGGCGCCTTGTCGAGGCTCTGGCCGCCCCGCGCCCGCGGCTCGCGCTGATGGTGCTCGCGGGCCTGCTGCTGGCCGTATCGCTCACCGACCCGACGCTGACGCTGCGGCGCAACACCTACGACTTCATCTTCACGCTGGACATCACGGGCAGCATGAACGTGGTCGACGCGGAAGATGCCGGCGTGCCGCTCGATCGGCTGACGTACGCGAAGCGGCTGGTCGGCCGGGCACTCGCGCGGATGCCCTGCGGATCCCGCGCGGGGCTCGCCGTGTTCACCGAGCATCGCACGTTCCTGCTGTTCGAGCCGATCGAGATCTGTGAAAACCACCTCGTGCTCTCGACCATGCTCGAGCGCATCGACGGAGGAATGGCGTGGGCGGCGCGCAGCGAGGTGGCCAAGGGCCTCTACGCCGGCATCGACGCCATCGCCGCGCTCCGGGAGATGCACGCCGAGCGGGGACCCGCCAGGACGCGGCTGGTCTTCCTGACGGACGGCCACGAAGCGCCGCCGGTGCATCCGACCCTCCGGCCGCGGTTCCGCGGACGGTCCGGCGAGATCGGCGGGCTGATCGCGGGAATCGGCGGTGCGGTACCCATGCCGATTCCTCGGCTGGACGATCAGGGCCGGATGATCGGCTACTGGGCGCACGACGAAGTGCAGCAGGTCGACCGGCACAGTCTCGGACGCCCGTCCAACGAGGGCGGTGAGGCGATGGCGGGCATCGATCCCGGCGACCTGCAGGAACGCATCGCCCGAGGCACCGAGCACCTGTCGTCGCTGAAGGAGGGATACCTGCAGCAGCTCGCCGCCGAGACCGGCCTCGATTATCTGCGCGCGAGCAGTCCCGATGCGTTCGTGCGCGCGTTGCTCGACCCCCGCCATGCCACGCGCCGGCCGGTGCGGACCCGCGTCGCCTGGATTCCGGCCGCGCTCGGCCTGCTCTGCCTGCTGGTGCTGTACGGCTCGGAGCTCCCGGGCGTGGCCGCTCGCGGCGCCGCCGTCACGGCGCCCGCCCGCTCTGCGCGGGCCTCCCGCCATGCCGGCACTGCTCGACCAGATCCCGCACCGCGCGGATGACCGTTTCCGGCTCGCGAATGTGCACGTAATGGTCGTTCGTGGCGGCGATCAGGTGCGTCGAGCGGGGCGTCAGCGCCGCGAGATCGCGCTGCAGCGTCATCCAGATGGCCTCCAGCTCCTCGGCACGGGGCGACGCGGCGGGCAGCTTGCGGCGGTGCGAGATGACGACCAGCGGCACGTCCGGCATCCGCTCCGGCACCGACGCCGGCCGTGGGGCTCGGCGCAGCGCGGTCAGCTCGCTGCGGGCGGCGATGATCGAGTGCGCCCGGGTGCGGAACGCATTCGCCAGCCGCTGCACGTCGTCCGGCAGGCCGTCGGGCCCGGCCACCAGTCCACCCGCGACCAGCCGCGCGCCGCGGCCGCCGGCGGAACGCAGTACCACTTCCTCCAGCCGGCGGAACTGGTCTTCGTGCGTGGCATCGATCAGGACCAGCGCGGCGGTGCGCTCCGGATGAAGCCGGGCGAAGTGCTGCACGATCAGGCCGCCGAGCGAATGCCCGACCAGCACGTAAGGCGCCGCGACGCTGCCGTAGCCGAGCACCTGCTCCAGATCGTGGACGATGTGCGTCGGGTCGCGTGGCAGCGGCCCCGGATCGCTCCAGGCGTATCCGGCGCGATCGTAGCTGCAGGCGCGGGTGAAGGTGGCCACCGCCGGTTGCACCAGCGCCCAGTCGAGCGAGCTGCCCCCGAGACCGGCGTCGAACACCACGGTGGGCGAACCGGCACCGCGGCAGTCGAGATGCAGCCGGTGGCCGTCCACCCAGACGTACCTGCCGGGCGCCGGATGGTCTTCGACCGCCGGCGGCGTCACTCCGACGGCGAGCGTCAGAAGCAACAGCGGTAGCGAGCTCATAGCTCGGAGAGGATCTCGTCGACCTTGTTTCGATAAGCCTCCTCGGAGATCAATCCCTTCTCCCGAAGCCGCTTCAGCGTCTGCAGGCGCCGTTCGATGGAGGCCGCGTCATCCGGCGGATCCGGCGACGCGGCACCGGATGATCCGGCGGCGAGACCGCCGGCGGCGGACTCCCCGGACGGCGGTACCGGCGCGGCGCCCGGATCGAGCTCCACCCAGTCCGGTCGGCCGTCCCGGCCGGCCACCGCGAGCACCACGGACGGCTGCGCCGCGGGCAACCCGCGGCTCCCATACCGGCGGGGCGAAAAGTCCTCATCGAGGCGGCCGTAGACGTTCTTCTTGCGATAAGGGCTGTGGATCTCGCCGAAGATGACGTTGAGCCGCCCCTCCCGAACGAACGCCCGCCCGGCGGTCAGCCGATTGCGCTGAGCGAACGCACCCGGCGCCAACCGGTGCGCGCCGATCACGGAGAAGGCGACGTCCTGCGACGGATCCGCCTGCGCGAGCCCGGCCGACAGCGCCCGCCCGAGAATCTCGAGCTGGGCGCGGTTGAACACCGGAACCGCGGACGAATCGGCTTCGCCCTCGGCCGGCTTGCAGGTCAGAGCCGCGAGCAGCGTCTCGATCTCGGTCGCTGTCAGGTCCACGGGGTGCTCGTTCGGGGCCGCGGCGGCGGCGTCCTGCGGCGTCAGGAACACCGACTGATCGTCGCCCTGCCAGATCACGGTGTCCGATCCCGCGGAGCCCGACGATGCGATCAGTGCCCACGCCACGGCCCAGAACGCGGCGACGGGGTGCCGGCGGCGAGACCCGCCGGCACCGTCGATCATTCGGATGGCCACGCGCTGCACCCGCTCAGAAGTACAGGATCGCGCCGACGGCGATGCTGCTCTCTTCGGCCTTGTTGCCGTTGTGCGCCTTCGCTTCCGTCTCGGTGTATTCGAGCACCACATTCAGCGCATCGGTGAGCGGGTGGTAGACGCCGACGACGATCGACTCGTTCGACTTCACCAGCGGGGAATCCTCCGGGTCCGCCGAACCGCGATCGAGATCGCTCCGGCCCCAGCTCACCCCCAGCTTGGTTCCGGTCTGCGGCAGCGCGTACGTCGCCTGCACGTAGCCGCCGTCCGAATCCCGGAGGTTCCCCTCGAGGTCCATCGCATCGAACAGGAAGTCGGTGGTCCCGATGCCTTCGCCCTGGTAGTAGTACCCCACCACCTCGAACCCGGCCATCGCCACCCGGGCACCCACGTCGAAGCCGACGGCGTCGTCATCGCCGAAGGTCGCGCTGTCGATCGCCTGGGTGATGAAGCTCGCCCAGACCCTGAAGTTGCTGTCGTCGGAGAGCTCACGCTCGTAGGCAACACGGCCTTCGAAGCCGTACGTATCACCCTGCTGAGCGAACGAACCCGCATCGTGGCTCTCGCCCGACAGGTTCACCAGGCCCCACGGGTCGACCACCGCGACGTTGAACGAGAACCCTTCCCAGTTCGGCGACGCGTACTGGATCTGGCCCTTCCAGTCGGCATAGATGTAGCCGACCCCGATCCGGCCGAGCGACGTATTGCCGCCGCCGGTGGTCAGATCGGAAATCGTGCCGACGCCCGACAGCGTCATGTCCGCCAGGATCGCGTCGGAGCCGAACAGCCCGAGGTCACGGCCGATCTTGATGCTGCCCCAGTCCGAACCGAAGCTCACGAACACCTGCCGCAGGTTCTCCGAGTTGAGCCCCAACCCGCCATCGAGCTGGCTTCCGGTGATGCCGTTCTGATTGCCGCCATCGATGCCCGGCTGGAATCCGATCATCAGCTCGGTGGTGAGATCACCGGTGGTCTGTTTGCCGTTGAAGCTGATCCACGACGGCAACAGCCCCGTGCGCACGTCCCCGACGTCCCGATCGGGTGCGATGGAGCCGCAGGCGAGCCCTCCGGCCACGGGTCCATCCGGGTCCGCTTCGCACTCCGTGTTGGTGAGGAAGCCGTTGATGTTGCCGGTGATCTGAAGCTGCCATTCCCCCATCTGAATCGACTCGAAGCCGTATGCGTTCAACGTCGGCAACACGAAGACGACCCCTGCCAGGGCGGTCGTGAAACGGCCGAATTTCCCTGATCGATGCTTCACTGTGAAACCCTCCGTTCGATGACAGAGCAACCGGGCCGTTCTCGAGAACGACCCGGACCTTCGACGGGTGGCGCTGCTGCGTCTGCGAGCCTGTCTCGGCGACGACACGCTCATGATGAAAACCACGCTGTTTCTGCGGAGCCGACCGCCGGCTACCGCATCGATCCGAGCGATGTCCCGGTTCGGTCCCGCGTTACCTGGCAACGCCGGACACGGTGTCGATCCGACACGGAAATCAGCACAGAACCCACCCCGGAACGATTCGTCGGGGCCAGGGTGAAGTCGTCAGCGTGCCGCGATCGGGCACGACTGCAGCGGCGCACCGGAACGCGCGCTCGGGCGAAGGAAACGAGAAGTGAACGTTGCTGCGTCCGACGGGACAGGAGCGGCCACGGGCGTCGCGGGCACAGGACCACGGTGGCGGCAATTGCCGTCCGGTCCAGCCACTCCGCGTCTGGCCGTCGCTCAGAGTTCAGGGGATCCTCCCTGTCTCCCCTCGGAGATCACCGCCAGCCTGGCCTCGGTGCACCTCAGCGGCCGCGGCCCATGACCGCGGCGAGCGCTTCAGAGGGTACAGCGAACGTACATTAGCTGACAACTCGGGCAGCGCAGGTTTGTTACGAATGCTTCGGCCGCTGCGGCCCCGCTGCTGCGCGGTTCGATCTGTGCAAGCGCAGCGCGCTCTCGATCCGACATTGGGCTGAAGTCGACGTTGACAAAGCGGAAAACGGAGCTCGGCACGGGGCCGCTCGTGACGTGCCCTGCGTACCGCCGCAATGGGCAGCGCCGGTATCGACGGTCGCGATCTGAAATGATCACGCGATGACATTACAATTGCGCCGATGAGCATCAGACCCGACCACCCGATGACCGCGCAGGCGCCCCGCAGACTCTGCGTCGCGCCGATGATGGCCTGGACCGACCGCCACTGCCGCTACCTCCATCGGCTGGCGGCGCCGCACGCGCTGCTGTTCACCGAGATGATCACCTCCGGTGCGCTGCGGCATGGTCCGGCCGAGCGGCTGCTGCGCTTCCATTCGAGCGAGCACCCGGTGGCGCTGCAGCTCGGCGGCAGCGATCCGGGGGAGCTCGCGGAGGCCGCCGCGGCTGGTGCCGCAGCCGGCTTCGACGAGATCAACCTGAACGTCGGCTGCCCATCGCCCCGTGTGCGCCAGGGCCGCTTCGGCGCGTGCCTGATGCGCGAGCCGGCGCTGGTGGCGCACTGCGTGCGGCGCATGGCATCGGCGGCCCGGGTGCCCGTCACGGTCAAGTGCCGCCTCGGCGTCGACGATGACGACAGTGAAGCGTTCCTCGAGCGCTTCGTCGCCGAAGCGGCGGCCGCGGGCTGTGAAACGTTCTACGTGCATGCGCGCAAGGCGCTGCTGAACGGGCTCTCCCCGGCCGAGAACCGCACGGTCCCGCCCCTCGATTACGAACGCGTCTACCGCTTGAAGGCGCGCCACCCGGAGCTCGAGATCGTGATCAACGGCGGCATCGACACCGTCGGCGCGCTCGATCGGCACCTGGCGGCGGTGGATGGGGTGATGATCGGCCGCGCCGCGTACCAGCAACCGATGCTGCTGGCCGCGATGGATCGGCACCTGTTCGGCGCGCCCGCCGACGCTGCGTCGGAACGGGTGCCGGATCCGACGATCGTCGTGATGTCGGGCTACCGCCGCTACATGGCGCACGAGCTGGACCGGGGCACCCGCCTCGCCGACATGACCCGGCACTGCCTCGGCCTGTTCGCCGGACGGCCGGGCGCACGGCAGTTCCGTCGAGCGCTGAGCGACGCCCGCCGGCTGAAGGCCAACGATCTGACGCTGGTGGACGAGGCACTCGCCGCGCTCGGCGACGAGGTGCCCGCACGGGCCGCCTGAGGGGCGCAAGGAGCGAGACGTGCTGAAGAGCCTGCTGAGCCGCTTGACCGGACCGTCCGACGAAGGCAGCGCCGACGGTGAGCGCACCCTCGCGCTCGCGGCCGCGGCGCTGCTGCTCGAGGTCGCCTGGGCGGATCACGAGATCAGCGACGCGGAGCTCGCGCGGATCGAGGCGGAGCTGAAGCGGGACTTCGCGTTGCCCGAGGAAGAGGTGGCGGCGCTGGTGGCGGAGTCCCGCCAGGCGCACGAGGAAAGCGTCGGGATCTACAGCTACACCCGAGCCATCAACGAGCACTGGAGCGAGGAACGGAAATTCGCGCTGGTGCAGGCGCTCTGGCGGCTGGCTCTCGTCAACGACGGCCTACACCGTTACGAGGAGCACACCATCCGCAAGATCGCCGAGCTGCTCTATCTCAGCCACAGTCGGTTCATCGAGGCGAAGCTCAGCGCCAGGCGCGACGTCGGACGGGGGCAGTAGCGCGACAGTCTTCTTCCAGCGTGGCGACCAGGTCTTCGAACGCGGCCCGGTTGCTCTCGCTCATGTCCATCAGGATCCGGTGGGCTTCGATCACCCGGTCGCGGATCTCCTCCTCGCTCGCCGCGCGGCAGTCGAGCTCACCGAGCTGCTCCGGGTGCTCGAGCGGCTCCTCCACCAGATCGAACACGTCGTCGAGCCCGGTGGTGACCAGAATCCGGGTGATCTCCGGTCGGGTCGAGACCAGTGTCGGCCGACAACCGAAACGCCGATCGGCCTGAATCGACAGCTTCGCGAGGAGCCCGAGCGCGGTGGAGTCGATGCTCTCGGTCTGAGCGAGATCCACCACCACCGATCGGAAGCCGCTGTCCGCGAACATCCGGTCCAGAAAGTCGTCGACCGCGGTGCACAGGGTGAGGCGAACGTCCCCCTGGAACATCAGCACGTACACGCCCTGATGGTCACCGACCAGAATACGACCACGCACTGCTAACTCTCCCTCTGCACCAGCAGGCACGTCATGTCGTCCGGCCGGTTACCGCTGTGGGGGTCTATTCCCAGAAGCCCCCAGATCTCCTCGATTGTGGTTCCTTCCCGCGCGGCGCCGAGCAGGCGCCGCTCCCTCTCCGCCATGTCCCGGGTGCCCATCAGCTCCAGCACCCCATCGGAAAACATCACCAGTTTGTCGCCCGGCGCCATGCCGATCGATCGCGGGTCGTAGCGCACTTCGTCGAACAATCCGACCGGCTTGCCGCGCTGCTCGACGAAGCCGCTGCGGCCCCCGGTCGACAGGATCGCGGGAGGATAATGCCCCCCGTTCACCAAGTGAACCCGCCCCGTCTCGAGGTCCCCGACCCCGAGGATCAGCGCGACGTGCTTGTCGATTTTCTGCTCGAGCAGCTCCCGGTTGATCCATTCCAGGATCTCGCCGGGGGCGCTCAGCATGCTGGGCCGGATCTCCCGGCGCAGCCGCCGGGAGAAGTTCTTCAGCAAGACCGTCACGAAGGCCGACGAGGCGCCGTGGCCGGCGACGTCGGCGATGTAGAACGCGAAGTAGCGGTCGCCGATGCCGAAGTAGTCGACGAAGTCGCCGCACAGGATCAGCGCCGGCAGCACGTGGTGTTGCAGGCGGAAGCCGTCGATCGCCATCGGGCTCGGCGGCAGCATGCCGAGCTGGATGTAGCGCCCGGCCCGCTGGTCGAGCTCGAATTCCGCCACCATCCGCGACAGGTGCTGCTCGGCATCCGACGCGCTCGCGGCGCGGCGCGCGCGGATCGCACCGAGCCGCTCGGCGAGCTGCTCCGCCGGCATCGGCCGCGGCCAGAAGTCGCTCACGCCCGCCCGCAGGGCCTCCAGCAGCGAATCCGCGTCCGGCGCCCCTTCACCGCTCAGGATCACCGGCAGGCGCGGGTGCGCGGCGAGCACGGCCCTGGCCTGCTCCAGGTCCGCGACGATGACCGCGTCGGGAAGGGTGTGCTCGCAGAGGTCCATGACGGCCGGCAGATCCTTCGCCGGAAACACCGAGTAGCCGAGCTGGCGGAGTGATTCGAGAAGCGATGTCGGGGGCTCCTCTCCCTCGGCACCGGCCAGCACCAGGCTCATCAATCTAGGGGTGGAATGCCAACATTGATGGGATGCGAACCCTACTCCTGTCGCAGGGGGATGACAAGCTACCCGGGAATCGACCCGCCGGGCGGGGGCGGGCTGACGCCCGTCCCCCGCCGGCTTGCGCTACAGCGTCTGGTGAAGGCGCAGATACAGCATCCGGCCTCGGACGTCGTGGACGAAGGTTTCTATCCCTCCCAGGTTGAAGATCGGTTCCGGGAATTCGTCGAAGATGTTGGTCCCCCCGATCTCGAGGGTGGTGGCGCCGCCGCCGATCAGCCCGTTGAACGTGTACTTGTAGTTGAGATCGACGTAGGTGATGTCGTCCACCCGATCCGAGCCGCCGCGCAGCCCATGCAGCGTCTGCAGACCCGCCGAGTTGAACTGCAGATCGAAGCCGTCGATCCAGCGCACGCGGAGTCGCGCGGCGTGGTTGCCGAGAAACCAGTTGATCGTGCCGTTCACCCGCCACTCCGGCAGCGGCGGAATCTCCGCAACCTGCTCGTTCTGCTTACCCACGCCGTCGCCGCTGTCCTCGGGGTCACCGGTGCCGAGGTCGTAGGTGTACTTGTCGGCAAAGGTCGCATTCACACCGAACGTGAACGTACCGAACCGATCGAACGCCAGGTTGTACTGCCCGTAGAAGTCCCAGGCCGCGTGCTCCATCTCCTGCGCGTTCAATTGCTCGATGATCACCCGCGTCACCACGCCGGTGGAATCACGGAAGATCTTCGGCTCGTTGTTCGCGATCCAGGCCGCCACGTCGGCGGGGTCGTTCGGGTCGTTGCCCGCATCGAGGAAGCTCTGGAAGCTCGCCCGCAGCACGTTGTTGCCGGTCTCCTCGGCGATCCGGTCCTCGAAATGGTAGTTGGCGTAGTCGATACCGAAGGTCAGGTCGCCGTCGAGCAGGTTCAGCGAGACGCCGATGTTGTAGGTCTCCGCCTGCTCGGGTGCCAGGTCCGGGTTACCGCTGACACAGGCTACGCGGAACGTGGCCGAAATGTCTCCCGTGAGCGGGTCGGACATGGTCTGCAGCCCGCAGACTTCCGTGGCGAACTGCTGCTCCAGGGTGGGGGCGATGAAGGCGGTACCCCAGGACGCCCGCACCGACAGGATGTCCAGCGGCTGCCACAGTGCCGCGAATTTGGGATCGAACGAGTCGCCGATCGAGCCGCCGTAATCCGAGTAGCGGCCGGCGAGGGTCAGCTCGAGCGTCTCGTGCGCCGGTACCGCGAACTCGTAATAGGCGGACCAGACGTCCTGATCGGCCTTCCAGTCGAACGCGCAGCCGCCCTCGTGCCAGTCGCAGCGGTTGCGGCCGGTGCTCTCGTCGACGTCCTGTTCCTCCTTGCGGTACTCGGCCCCGAACGCGGCCTGGACCATGCCCGCCGGCAGCTCGAACAGATCGCCGCTGGCCAGCAGATCGGCCCCCCAGAACTCGGTGTCCGTAACCTGGTGCGATTGGATGTTCACCGCATCGAGCACCTCCACCGGGTTCGGGAAGTCCGGCGTGCCGGTGTGCTCACAGATCCGGTTCTCGCAATGCAGCGCCTGAGTCGCGAACGGATTCCAGTATTGCGGGCCGGTGGGACCGCTGGCGCTGGAATCGGGTATCGCGACCAGCTCTCCACGCAGCCCCGCCTCGAGCGCGTTCTGGCTGGTGTTCTTCTCTTCGAGCACGAGATGGCCGCGAGCCGCGATCGCGGTCGCCTGAAGCTCCCAACTGCTGTCGGGAATGCGCACCCGCAGGGTGTCGCTGACCCGGAAGGTGATGGAATCGAACGAAGCGTTCCCGGTGTTGGAACCGTCCTCGTTCAATGAGGTCGGCTGATTCGCCCCCGGGACGAGGCCGGTCTTGCTGAAGATCCGGAGCGCCACCACGTCGACGTCCTCGTTGAACGGGATGCCGGAGGCCGGATCGGTGCCCGCGACGATCACGTCCGGGACGCCGTCGCCATTGACGTCATCGGTGCCGCGGTCGGGAATGCCGTCGCCGTTCGCATCCTGCGCGTACAGCGGCGTCCCGTCAGCGGTCATCGCACGGAACGGGTTGCCGGGATGATCACCGAGCACGATCGGGAACTCTTCGGTACGTCCGCCGGGATTCTGGGGCGAGCCCCGGCTGTCGGCGGTCAGCCGCGATGCCACCAGGTCGAACTCGTTGCTGACGTACTCGTTGAACTCGTACTGGAAGTTCACGTACGCGCTCATCTTCTCCTGCGGGTTGATGTAGTTCCACATCTCCCCGAAGAAGAACGCGCACTCTTCGTTCGCCGCCGGGTTGGTCGCGGCCTGTATCCCGGGCGGAAGCCCCAGCGCCCATTCCGTCGCGGTGTGCGGCGAGCCCGTGAGGAAGTTGCCCTTCTTGCCGACGTCGGTGCCGCCAGGGCCGATGTCGGTCGCGACACCGCACCCGGGATCACGCTTCACGTCGCTGCCGACAATGGCGCCGGTCTCGTCCCGCACGGGGACCAGCCAGGTGCCGGGGTTGCCGGTGCTCGACATCGCGAAGCCTTCCCGCAGGAACTCCGGACGCTCCGTCTGCTCCAGCGTGCTCCGCGTGCTGTACGACCCGGCGACCACGAAGTGGCCGTTGGAGGTCTCACTGCCGACGATGAACTCGTACATCTCCTCGTCGAAGTCGTTGCCGTCGTCCTGCTGGTAGAAAACCGAGAGTTCCGCGCCGGTGAAATCCTTGCGCGGCACCACGTTCACCACACCGGCCACCGCATCCGTCCCGTAGGTCGCCGACGCCCCGTCCTTCAGGATGTCGATACGGCCGATCGCGATCTGCGGCAGCGCATTGTTCAGGTTGGTACCCACGCCGCGCTTACCGTCCAGCAGGTTGAGAGTGGCACGCTCACCCAGGCCGCGCAGGTTGGGCGCTGAATCCGTGCCGATCTGCGGCCGCGCCGCGTACGTATTCGTCTGGAAGTCGGTCCCGTAGTTGAACGTCTGGTTGACCAGCACTTCGCCCAGGTTCGGCGTTGCGTTGGACGATATGTCTTCCTGGTCCACCACCGTCAGCGGCGACGAGGAGTCGAAGCTGTCCCGGCGGATCAGGGAGCCGGTGACGATGATCTCCTCGATCGGTGCTTCCTGAGCGAGGACCGCGGGTGGCACGGAAAGAACGGGGACGAGCGGAAGCCACAGCGCTCGCCCCCATCGGGCTGGCTTGAACATGGTGTCTCTCTCCATTGGACCGCCGCCTGTCGGCGGACGGCGTCTCCCCTGCACCGCGAAAACTGCGCGCTGCACCTTCGGTACGGGAGCGAGGCGAAACCTCCTCCCCAGACCGCCGGCGAATGGTATGTCCTCAGGAGAGAATCATCAATTCGCAAAACCCGTTCTAAACGGTTTGCGTTTTATAGCTTGTCAGAATTCCTCGTCGAGGAACGGGTCTTCCTCCACTTCGCCGTCGTTGATCTCGAATTCGCGGCTCTGCAGGTACGCATCGCGGATGAAAAGGTACCTGTCGCCCGAGATCAGCCGCTCCGAGGGAAGCAGGCCCGCACGGGAGTCCACCACCTCGACGGCGCCGACCGCGATCCGCGCCTCCACCGGATGAATCAGCCGCAGCGGGCTCAGGAACCCGTTGACGACCATGCCGAGCGCGTGCGTCGTGGTGGCGGGACCGCGGAACGGGATCACCAGGAATCGGCCCTGGCCGCCGGACCAGACGGCGAACGTCTGCCCGAAATCCTCCTGCTGTGCCGGCAGGCCGCTCCCCCCGGCCACATCGAAGATGCCCGCGAGGCCCACCGTGCTGTTCACGACGAAGCGAGTGAGCTCGCTGAGGCCCCGCTTCGGCTTGCCCTGCAGGAGCTGGTTGGTGGCCGACAGCGGTGTGTACAGGTTGTCGAAGACGTTGCCGACGCGGCGCTGCACCGGATCCGGCGTGATCCGGTCGTACCCCTTCGCCACCGGGCGCAGGATCCGGCTGTCGAACCAGTCGTTGAACGCGAAAACCCGCCGGTTGAATTTTTCCCACGGGTCCACGTCCTGCGCCGCCGCCGGCAGGCTCAATGCCGTGGCGGCCGAGGCGAGCAGCAACAATCCGACGGCCCGCGCACCGGCGCGGGGCAGCATAGGCGTCCACGTCATGAGCTCACTTCTCCGGTTCGCTTCGGGTGCCGAGAACGATCTGCGCGTTGCGCAGCCGCGTGAGTGCGGCGAGCCCCTGCCGCCGTACGGCGTCTGCTTCCATACCCTGCACTTCGTCCGCCAGCCGCGCCAGGACCTCGGCGCCGCACACCTTGCCTGGCTCGAGCCGTTCGAGCAAGGCCATGGTGAGCGTCCCCACCTCCATGAAGTGCACGGCGTCGTCCCGGCGCCGGTAGACGACGAGCTGGGTCGGCTGCTCCGGCGGCGTCTCGGGCTGAAAGCCCGGGCCGATCCGGTGCACCGGATAACGGTACGCGAGGCGCCGCATCAGCGGCGAGAGCACCGGGATCCCCGCCGCGAGATCCCCGTCCGGGTCGATGCCGTGCTCCGGAATCTCCTCTTCCGCAACCCCGAGCGCGAGCTCCACCCATTCGTAGTGACAGAGCTCGAGCAGGAAGGGCGGCACCTCGAGCGCCTCGTCCTCGGCGAGGAACGTCAGGAACTCCTGCGAGATCTCGAGGAAATACGGCGTGCTGCTGCCGTGCCGCTGCAGGAACGCCCGCACGAGGCCATACCAACGCTCGCCGGCCAGGATCGATCGGGCCACCGGAAACGCGCTCGCGAGCAGCTTTTCGACGTTGTTGTAGAAGAGCTCCACGTAGACCCGCATCCGCCGCGGGTCCACGTCCGCGGGCCGGGGTTGCCGGTCGGGGTCGCGAATGTGGGCGGCGAAATCGAGCTGCAGCGCCCGAAACGTCGGCAGGTTGTCACCCTGTCGCGACACGTCGGCAGGCGTTTCGCTGAGTTGCCCGGATCCGCTCGACCTCCCCGAGCAACTCCGCCATCGGCGGGAAGTTGAAGTCGCGCTCGAGCAGCGTCGGCAGCACGCCCCAGGTGCGGTACGCTTCGTCGAGCAGATCCCAGACCGGTTCGATCACCGGCGCGCCGTGGGTGTCGATGCGCAGGTCCTCGGCCTCGACGTAATGACCTGCCGTGTGCACGTAGACGATGCGCGCGCCGTCCAGGCCGCGGATGAACGCGTGCGGGTCGTAGCCGTGATTGATGCTGTTCACGTAGACGTTGTTGACGTCGAGCAGCAGGTCGCAGTCGGCTTCCGCGAGCACCGCGTTCACGAACTCGAGCTCGGAGAGCACCCGCCCCGGCGCCGCGTAGTACGACACGTGCTCGATGCCGATGCGCCGGCCGAGGATGTCCTGAGTCTCACGGATCCGGCGGGCTACGTGATGAACCGCCTCCTCCGTGAACGGGATCGGCATCAGATCGTAGAGGTGGCCCTTGTCGTCGCTGCAGTAGCTGAGATGCTCGGTGTAGCAGCGCACGTCGTGCCGGTCGAGGAACTCGCGCACCGCTTCCAGCAGCGTTCGATCGAGCGGCGCAGGGCCGCCGAGAGAGAGCGAAAGCCCGTGGCAGACCAGCGGGAACCGTTCGGTGATCGCCCGGAACGCGCGGCCGAAGCGGCCGCCGACGCCGATCCAGTTCTCCGGCGCGACCTCGACGAAATCGACCGCGTCCTCGTCGAGCGCCGCGAATTCAGTGAGAAGCGCACGGCGCAGGCCGAGGCCTGCGCCCTGCACCGGCGGCTCGGTCAGGCGATGCCTCCACACTTGCCTTCACCGCATTTGCCTTCGCCGCACTTGCCTTCGCCGTCCTTGTCGTCGCCGCCCTTGTCCTCGCCGCACTTCCCTTCGCCGTCCTTGCCCTCACCGCATTTGCCTTCACCGCACTTGCCCTCGCCGTCCGCGTTGGCGAGCAGGTCGTAGCCGGCATCCAGCTCGTCGGCGCCGAACGGGTTGTCCTGCACGTCGGCGAAGGACACGCTCGCGATGGATGCGATGAACGCGGTGCCCACGGCCGCCGTGACGGGCTTCATTTTCTTCGACATGCTCCGATCTCCTCTTCCCGGGACCTCCCCCGGTCGGTTGATGATGGGATGAGACGCCCGTCGCGTACCGCCCGTCAGGCGCCAGCGGGTCAGACCGGCGGCCCCACCCCGGGTTCCGCGCTGTCCGACAGCATGCTAATGCCCACCTCCGGCGGCGTCCATCGCGGTCAGACCAGCCCGAGCTCGCGTTCGAGCTCGAGGAACTCCCGGTCGAGGCGCTTCGGCGACGTCTTGCCGCGGGTACCGAGTGGCTCGGCGAAAAGCGCCACGCGCAGCTCCTCGAGCGCGAAGCGCAGCCGCTGGCAGTCCTTCTCGTCGACGCCCGGCGTACCGACGAGCCGGTCGAGGCGCTGCTGGAAGCCGCCGACGACGGCGATCAGCTCCTGGTCCTTGCGAACCTTGCCCTGCAGATGGGTCAGCCGGTACTCGAGCGCATCCAGATAGCGCGGCAGCTCGGCGAGTTGCGCTTGCGGCGTGATCGACAGCACGTGCGCCGGCACCAGCCGCTCGAGCTGCGCCGTCGCATCCGCCAGCGTCTCGCGATACGCCGGCGACGCCAGCTCCGCGATCAGCTTGCCGATCCGGAAACGCCGCGCCAGGATGGCCCGCAGCGCTTCGAGCGTCCGATCGAACGTGGCGGCGAGACGCCCCTTGCGCTCGAGCAGGCGCCGGTTGAAGTCGTCGGCGCTCCGGGGCAACGGCTCGCCTTCGAAGAAGCAGTACCAGACCGACGCACGCAGCAGCTCGTCCTGGAGCTGTGCGGCGCTGCCGAGCGGCGCGTAGTGCAGGCCGAGCTCGCGCTCGCGCTCGGCCTGTTTCCGTAGGTAGCGTCCCGTGGAGCCGAGCGTCAGCAGCGCGAGCCGCGGATAGCCGCGGTGGTTCGCGTCGCGCTGCTCCGCCTCGGAGGTGACGAGCCGCACGTCCACGTGATCGCCCTGATCCACCAGCGCCGGATAGGCCACCACCTGGCCGGCACCGTCGTTCAGCACCACCGTCGGTTCGAGCACCAGGTCGTCCGGGAAGCGGGTGAGGCCGCGGCGCTCGCTCTCTTCCGCAAGCCCCGCTTCCACCCGGGAACGCACGGCTTCGCTGAACTGCGCCTTCAGCGCCTCGGCGTCCCGGCCCTGAGCCAGCACCCGGCCGTCCGCGTCGAGCACCTGCACGTTCATCAGCAGGTGCGGATCGATCCGTGCGCGGTCCCAGTCGTCCGCCGCAATGCCGACGCCGTACAGATCCCGCACGACCTGCGCGAGCGCAACGGGCAGCCGCCCCTGGCGGTAACGGTCGGGTCGCAGCAGCAACGGCAGCATCTCGTTCACCTTGTCCGGCACCGGCGCGAGCAGACGCCGCTTCGATTTCGGCAGCGATTTCAGCCACTGCTCGACGACCGCGGGGAAGAAGCCGGGTACGGACCACTCGAGGGCCTCGCTCACCACCGCCGGCAGCGCACCGAGCGGCACGCGGATCGAGATGCCGTCGTCCGGCTCGCCCGGCGCGAACCGGTACTTGAGCTCGAAGCGGCTGCCGCGGAGCGTGAGCTCCGACGGGAAGTCGTCTTCCGGCGTGCTGAAGCCGGCTCCAGCGATGAGCTCCGCTTCGGTGAAGAAGAGCCGCTGCCGCTGCGCCTCGGGCGCCTTGCGCCACCAGCGCTCGAGCTCGGCGAGACTCGAGATCCCCGGCGGCAGACGCTCGTCGTACAGCGCCGCCTGAACGTCTTCGCTGACCAGCAGGTCGCGGCGCCGGCCACGCGCTTCCCGCTCGAGCAGCTCCGCGACCCGCGCCAGATTGTGGTCGAGGAACGGCGGCGCCTTGGTGACCGCGCCGCGCACCAGCCCGTCGCGGATCATCAGCGCGCGGCTGTGATCGGGGTCGATGCGCCCGTAGGACACGCGGCGCCGCTCCACCAGCGGCAGGCCGTACAGCGTGACCGACTCGTACGCGACCGCTTCGCCGCGGCGCGCGCTCCAGTGCGGCTCGCTGTAGCGGCGTTTCACCAGATGCGCCGCGGCCGCCTCGATCCAGGCCGGCTCGATCCCGGCCACCTCGCGCGCGTAGACGCGCTGGGTCTCGGTGATCTCACCCGCCATCACCCACTGGGGCGTCTTGCCGGCGAGCGCCGAGCCCGGAAAGATCCGGAAGCGCAGGTGACGCGGCCCGAGGTAGTTGCCCTTCTCCTCGTGCAGGCCGATCAGCGACAGCGAGCCCGCCAGCACCGCACGGTGCACCGCGGCGTAGTCCGCCGGCTCCGCATTGAGCTTCAGGCCGAGCTCGCGCACCGCGAGCAGGAGCTGCCGGTGCAGCTCGCGCCATTCGCGCATCCGCGCCGGCGACAGGAAGCATTTTTCCAGCACGCGCTTCAGACCCGAGCGGGAATTCTCCTGCCGGGCCCGCTCGTAGAAGTTCCACAGGTTCACCAGCGACAGGAAGTCCGAGCGCGGATCCGCGTGCTCGGCGTGCGCGCGGTCCGCCGAGCCGCGCTTCTCGAGCGGCCGCTCGCGCGGATCCTGCACCGCGAGACCGCTGGTGACGATCAGCACCTCGGTGAGCGAGCGCTGGCGGTCCGCCTCGATCAGCATCCGCGCGAGACGCGGGTCCACCGGCAGGCGCGCCATCGCCCGGCCGATCGGCGTGAGCCGGTCGTCGGCGAACGCGCCGAGCTCGTCGAGCAGACGCCGGGCGTCGCGGATCGCGCCCGGATCCGGCGGATCGAGGAACGGAAAACGGGCAACGTCGCCGAGGCCGAAGGCTTCCATCGCCAGCACGACCGACGCGAGGTTCGTCCGCTTGATCTCCGGATCGGTGTACTCGGGCCGGGCGCGGAAGTCGGCTTCGTCGTAGAGCCGATAGCAGACGCCGGGCGCGACCCGGCCGCAGCGGCCCATGCGCTGGTTCGCGCTCGCCTGCGAGATCGGCTCGATCGGCAGGCGCTGCAGCTTCGAGCGGTACGAGTAGCGGCTGATGCGGGCGAGCCCCGGATCGATCACGTAGCCGATGTTCGGCACGGTGATCGAGGTCTCGGCGACGTTGGTCGCGAGCACCACGCGGCGCCGCCGGCCGGGCTCGAACACGCGCTGCTGATCGCGGTGTGCGAGCCGCGCGTACAACGGCAGGATCTCGAGTCGCTCACCGAACGTATCGCGCAACAGTCGCGCGGTCTCGAGGATCTCCCGCTCGCCGGACTGGAACACCAGCACGTCGCGCGCCCGCCCCTGCGGTCCGGTCTCGATGTCCTCGATGCACTCGATCAGCTTCTCTTCGAACGGGCGCTCGTCGCCGACGTAGCGCACCTCCACCGGATAGCCGCGGCCGCTCACCTCCACCACCGGCGCGTCGCCGAAGTGACGCGAGAAGGCTTCCACGTCGATCGTGGCGCTGGTGACGATCACCTTGAGGTCGCGCCGCTTGCCGAGCACCTGTTTCAGGTAGCCGAGCAGGAAGTCGATGTTGAGGCTCCGCTCGTGCGCCTCGTCGACGATGATCACGTCGTACGCTTCGAGGAACTTGTCGCGCCGGATCTCGGTCAGCAGCAGCCCGTCCGTCACCAGCTTGACCAGCGTCTCCGGCCCGGTCTGATCGCTGAAGCGCACCGCGTAACCGACCGCGCCGCCCAGCGCGGTGCCGAGCTCGTCCGCGATCCGCGCCGCGACCGACCGCGCCGCCAGCCGCCGCGGCTGCGTGTGCCCGATCATCCCGCGCCGCCCGAGCCCCGCCTCGAGGCAGATCTTCGGCAACTGCGTCGTCTTCCCCGACCCCGTCTCCCCCGCGACCACCACGACCTGATGCCGCTCGAGCAGCTCACGGATCTCCCCCACGTGCGCCGAGATCGGCAACTCCTCCGGATACTCGACCCGCACCTCCACCGCCCGCCGCGCCGCGAGCTCCGCCTTCGACCGCTCGAGCAACTGCGCGAACGCGTCCGGATCGCGCTCCGCCAGGCGGCGCAGCCGGAACACATCCCGCCGCATCACCTCCGCGGGATCGACCGACGGTGCAGCAGCCGATTCAGTAGGGGGTGAACTCATAGCGCGCGATGGTAGCAGTCAGCTGCCGAGAACGTCGGGTTGAAGTAGGACGCAGCGAGCGGCCGGCGAAGCGCCTTCCTCGACCATCTGAGCGCAGCCGAGAAGGTCGGATTGACTCGCGCTTTCCAGCGAGGCAACGCCGGCCGACGAGGGAGACCGCGGGCGAACCGAAGGTTCGCAAAGGCGAGCTTCGCTCGCCCGGGCGGCTGAGCGTGCGCAGCGGGACGCGCGCCCGGCACCGTCGAGACCCGCTCGAATGAACCGCAACCAAAAACGTCTTGAGCGGAAGCTCAGCGGCAGAGCAACAACTCCTCCCGAGCCGCGTTGACCGCAACGGCCAACCCAGCGCGCAGCGCGTTCAAAGAGGCGATGTCCGCCGTCCCCGCCCACTCGTCCATGAAGATCTTCTTGTACCCCACCGAGATCACGCACGCGTTCCGCGGATGACGCCGGTGCAGCCACTCGGCGAAGTGCCCTCCGCCGCACGGGTGCTGGTTCTCCCGCACGTTCACCGGCCGGCCCTGCACGCTGCAGCAGCGCAGCGACTCGGTGAAGCGTCTGAGCAGCGCGCCGAACCGTTCGCGGTCGAGCGTGGTCGTGCCGAGGTCGATGTCCGGATCGTCCGCCGGACCGGATGCCTCGGGACGGTGATCGCTGAAGCTGTGCAGATCGAGCACCAGCAGATAACCCCACCGGGCGATGAGCTGATCCGTCACGGCGCCCATGATCTGGTAGAACGACTCGTGCAGCCGCAGGCTGGCCTGGACGACCGGGCGCGGCGGCGGCTCGTCCCAGACGTGCAGGCCCGAACCGTCGGCGTCCGTCGGCACCGCCTGCTCGGATGAGACGTTCAGGTCCACTTCGAAGCGCGAGCGGTTCACCCGCACGCTGCTGTCGGCGACGCTCAGCCAGAAGTCCGTCAGCGGATCTTCCTCGCGCAGGCGCTCCTCTTCGGTGAGGGCCATCCAGCGCGCGACCTCCGGCCGCACGTCGTGTCCGGCGTGAATCGCCGCCGCGAGCACCGGGCCGGGTCCGAGACGGATCTCCCACGGCGCCGGGTGCAGCGCGTTCACTTCCGGCGTGTCGCAGCCGAGCCGCGACGGATCGAAATCGATATGGGGCACCTGGAAGGGCCTCTCGACGGTGCACAACGGGATCAGTGACGCAAGGGATGTGCCACGCGAGGCTTGACCGATCACTTCAAGACGATCAACATATGAACACCTGTTCAAATATGGACCCACGATGTCGGACGCCTCCCCCATCCCGCTTCCCCGTGCCGTCACCGAGGAGCGCGTCGCCGAGCTGGCCGACCTGTTCCGCCTGATGGGTGATGCGACACGGCTCCGGATCATTCTGAGCTGCCTCGGCGGCCCCGCCAGCGTCGGCGAGATCGCCGCGCGCAGCGGCGCGAGCGCGTCGCTGGTCAGCCACCATTTGCGCCTGCTCCGGGCGGCTCGGCTGGTACGCGCCGAACGGCGCGGCCGGCAGATCTTCTACTCGCCCCGCGACGAGCACATCCGTTGCGTGATCGAGGACATGGTGGCCCACGTGGGCGAACCGCGCGAGATCGAGGAGGTGGACTGATGGCGGGTTGTGACGATTGCTGCGGCGGCACGGTTGCCCAGGATCGCTCGTTCCGACGCGTGCTCTGGATCGCGCTGGCCGCCAACGCCTCGATGTTCCTGGTGGAGCTGGTGGCGAGCGCCATCGGCGATTCGATGTCGCTGCAGGCGGACGCGCTCGATTTCTTCAGCGACGCGGCGAACTACGGCATCAGCCTGTTCGTGGTGGGCGCCGCGCTCGCCTCCCGCGCACGCGCCTCGCTGTTCAAGGGTGCGACGATGGCGGCCTTCGGCCTCTGGGTGCTGGGCAGCGCTGTCTGGCGCGCGCTGACCGGCAGCGACCCCGATCCGGCCGTGATGAGCGGCATCGGCGTGCTCGCGCTGGCGGTGAACGTCGGCGTGGCGGCGCTGCTGTTCAGCCACCGCAACGGCGACAGCAATCGCCAGTCGATCTGGCTGTGCAGCCGCAACGATGCGATCGGCAACCTCGCGGTGATCGCCGCGGCGGGCGGCGTCTTCGCGAGCGGCACGGCATGGCCCGATCTGGCCGTCGCGGGCGTGATCGCGGCACTGAACGTGAGCGCCGCCGTTCACGTCGTCCGGCTCGCCCGCGCCGAGCTCAGGTTGGACCGGCCCGCCCCGCTCGCCGAAGCGGGCCGCTGACGAGCAGGCCGCTGAAAGCGAAGCCGGGTTCAGCCGGCGCTGGCCAGCGGCTCCCGGCTCCCCGGCCCGACATCGGCGCGTGCGATTGGCCCCGCCGTCGCCACCAGCTCCGGCATCAACGTCGGGCGCCGCAGCCGGGCCGGCGCCACGGTCTTCAGCAGCCGCGCCAGCGCGGCCTCGTGGGGCTCGAGCAACGCGGGCCGCCGGCCGCTGCGATTCCACTGCTCGGCGAGCGTTCCGCCGGCGAAACACGCCTGCACGATCTCGTGCACGTAGCTGTTGCGCGCCATCGACGGCGTGTTGCCGAGCCGCTCCGAGACTTCCTTCATCACCGCCGCCATCTGCCGATCGCGCTTCGCCGCGGTGTCCTCCGGGGTGAGCTGCGCCAGCCGATCGCCGGCGAGCGCGGTGGCCTGGAAGGTGCGGAAGTCTTTCGCGCTGATCCGGTGGCCGGCGAGCTCGGCCAGGTATTCGTTCAGGTGCCGGGCCCGCAGCAGCGCGAGGGTGCCGTCGTCGTCGCGGTAGGCCAGGAGCCGACGCCCTCGCAGATCCGTCAGGCGCCGGATCGGCGACATCAGCTCCGGTGCTTCCAGATCACAGACGAATTCCTTGCCGCCCTTCGCGGGAAAACACAGGTGCAGAAACCGCCCGTTCACCGCCACGTGCCGGCGGCGCAGCGTTACCGCACCGCAGGCACCGGTCCGGCGATGGTGGCTCTCGCCCCCGATGCGTATCGCGGACGCATCGATCAGCCCGGCGCCGACGGCGAGCGCGAGGCGCCGGCTGCCGGCGGGCGCCTTCAGATCCCGCCGGATGCCCTCCCGCACCCGCGGCAGCGCTTCCGCGAACGCGACCAGCCGGTGCACCTTGCGCCACTCACGCAACATTTTCCACGTGGGGTGGTAAATGTACTGCAGCCGTCCCGCCTGATCGTGACCGACCGCCTGAATGTGCGCGGCGGCGTCCGCGGCGATGCGCACCGCGCTCCAGGCCGGAGGAATCGCGAGCGCATGGATCCGCTGCACGGTCCTGCGATCGGCGATTCGCCGACCCTCCGCGTCGTAGTAGGAGAATCCCTTCCCGCGCTTCCTGCGCCGCAGCGACAGCTCGCGGGAAGAGACGTACTTCAGCCCGAGCGCCGCCGCCTGCGCGCTGCTCCGCCGCTGCCGCTCGCGCGCCGCCTGCCGACGCTGTACCGCCATGTTCAAGTGCCATCCTCGCTGGTGCCGGGGTTCGCCCCCACCGGGTCGTCCGGGGCTAGCAATCCGGATGCCACGCGGCATTGGCCATGCATCGCGGGAGCGGCGTGATAAGCTGCCCCGGGCCGGTTTCGGGGGGTGCTCCATGGTTCGCGTCGTCGTCGCGCAGATGAGTCACGAGACCAACACGTTCTCGCCGGTGGTCACGGACCTGGCGCGGTTCTCCCGCGGCGGCACCGAGCCGCCGGGCGGCGACGATGCGGTGCGCACCTTTCGCGGCACCGCGACCTGCCTCGGCGGCTACCTCGAGGTGTGCCGCGAGCGCGGCTTCGACGTGGTGCTGCCCGTCGCCGCCGGCGCGGCGCCGAGCGGGCCGGTGGAGGATGCCGCGTTCGAGCACATCGCCGGACGCATCGTCGACGCGGTCGCAGCCGGCTGCGACGCGGTGATGCTCGACCTGCACGGCGCGATGGTCACCCGCACGTTCGACGACGCCGAGGGCGAGCTGCTGCGGCGCATCCGGTCCGTGGCCGGCGACGTGCCGATCGCGCTCTCGCTCGACATGCATGCCAACCTGTTCGACGCGATGGTCAGCCAGGCGACCGTGCTGACGGGCTATCACACGTATCCGCACGTCGACATGGACGCGACCGCGCTGCGCGCCGGTCGTCTGCTCGCGGACGCGCTCGACGGGCGGCTCACGCCGGTGATGGCGTGGGGCAGCGCGCCGATGCTGCCGCACGTGATGCGCCAGGGCACCGACGATCCGCCGAACGGCCGCCTGCAGCGGCGCGCGGTAGAGCTCGAGGGGCAGGATGCGCTGGCGGTGAGCGTGTTCACCGGCTTCCCACACGCCGACGTCGAGCAGGCGGGCCTGTCGGTATGCGTCGTCACCGACGGCGACCGTGCCCGAGCCGAGGCCATTCGTGACGAGCTGCTCGACGCGGCCTGGTCGTCGCGCAGCCAATTCGTCTACCGTCCGGCACCGCTCGCCGAGTCGGTGGCCGAGGCCCGCCGGCTCGCGCAGGAGGCGCCCGGCAACGGGCCGGTGATCCTGCTCGACCACTACGACAACACCGCCTCGGGCGGCACGATGGACACGACCGACGTGCTCGCGGAGATCCTGCGCCAGGGGCTCGAGGACGTGGCCGTGTTCGGCATCTACGATCCGGCCGCGGTACAGGCGATGGCCGCCGCCGGGGTGGGTGCCGAGGTGACGCTCGCGCTCGGCGGCAAGCTCGCGATGCCGTCGATCCCGCGGCAGAGCGCGCCGCTCACCGTGTCCGGCCGCGTGCGGCTGCTCGCGGACGGCGAGTTCCCCGCCACCGTCGCGATGTCGCGCGGGCTCACGCTGCAGATGGGGCCGACGGCGGTGCTGCGTACCGGCTCGGTGGACATCGTGGTGGTGTCGCGCCACATCGAGCCGTTCGACCCCGGCTGCTTCCGCGCGGTCGGAATCGAGCCGACGGCCCGGCGCTTCCTGATGCTGAAGAGCCGCGTGCACTACCGTGTGGGCTTTCGTGAGCTCGCTCGCGCGGTCGTGGAATGCGCCGGGTGCGGCGTCTGCACGTCGGACTACTCGGAGCTGCATTTCGCCAAGGTGCGCCGCCCGATCTACCCGCTCGACGGCGTCAACACGCGGGAGCCGCTCCACTCCTGACGGCTTGTTGCGCGCTTCCTATCGGGGCCGCCGCCCCGTAGAATCGGATGCTCGATTCGAAGGGCGAGAGAGGACCCAGGCATGCTGCGGATACTGGCGTTGGCCGCTCTGGTGTGGGCGGTGCCGGCTCTGGCGCTCGGGCCGGGCGACCGGGTGGAGGATTTCCGGTTGCTGGACCATCGCGGCCAGTCACATCACCTCTACTACTTCGGGGACGCGCCCGCGATCGTGCTGATGACGCACGGCACCGGCTGCCCGATGGTGCGCGACGCGCTGCCCGGCCTCCAGGCGCTGCGCGATGCGTACGCACCGCAGGGGGTGGAGTTCTTCCTGCTGAACTCGAAGGACGGCCGCGACGAGATCGCCGCCGACGCCGAGCGTCTCGGCATCGACCTGCCGGTGCTGCTCGACCCGACGCAGCTCATCGGCGAGTCGCTCGCCGTCGACCGCACCGCCGAGGTGCTGGTGATCGATCCCGCGACCTGGACGATCGCCTACCGCGGCGCGGCGGGTCCGGCGAAGGGTGCCGCCGGCTACGTGAAGGCGGCGCTCGACGACCTGCTCGCGGGTCGGCCGGTGCAGACGGCGCGCACCGAGGCGGTCGGCTGCGCCGTGGAGCTCGAGCACGACGACGCGGCGGCCCACGCCCGGATCTCCTACAGCGACCAGATCGCACCGATCCTGATCGACAATTGCGTGAGCTGCCACCGCCCGGGCGGAATCGGACCGTGGGCGATGACGGGCTACGAGATGGTGCGCGGCTTCGCGCCGATGATCCGAGAGGTGATCCGCACCCAGCGGATGCCGCCGTGGCACGCCGACCCCGCGTACGGCCACTTCGCGAACGACCGCCGGCTGACCGAGCAGGAAACCCGCACGCTGGTGCATTGGATCGAGGCCGGAGCGCCGCGCGGCAACGGCGACGACCCGCTCGTCGCGTACGGGGAGCCGCTGCCGGAGTGGGGCCCACTCGGCGAGCCGGATCTGATCATCGAGATCCCGCCCACCGACGTGCCGGCGAGCGGCGTCGTGGACTACCAGTACAAGTACGTGAAGAACCCGCTCGACCGCGACGTCTGGGTACGCGCATCGCAGATCCTGCCCGGGGACCGCGCGGCGCTGCACCACGTGATCACCCGGTTCGGCATGGTGGAGACGGAGGGGCCGCGCAAGGGGCGCCTGCGCCGCGAAGGACCGGCCGGAGGGCTGTCCGGTTACGTGCCGGGTTGGGTCGCGCGCGAGCTGCCGGAAGGCACCGGCACGTTCCTGCCGGCGGATGCCACGATCGAGTTCCAGATGCACTACACCACCTACGGCAAGGCGACCACCGACCGCTCGCGGATCGGCATCTACTTCCACGACGAGCCGCCGGAGCACCCGATCGAAACCATGATCATCGCGAACCCGAAGATCCGGATCCCCGCGGGCGCGCCGGCGCACAAGGAGTACGCGGAACGGGCCTTCGAGACCGACGTGCTGCTGTATTCGCTGCTGCCGCACGCACACTACCGCGGCAAGGCGTCGGAGTTCCGCGCGATCTATCCGGACGGGCGCGAGGAGGTGCTGCTGTCGGTGCCGAACTACGACTTCAACTGGCAGACCACCTACGAGCTGGCCGAACCGAAGCCGTTGCCGGCCGGCACGCGGATCGTGCACAGCACCTGGTGGGACAACTCACCGCGCAATCCGGCGAACCCGGACCCGACCCGCGAGGTTCCGTGGGGTGAGCAATCCTGGGACGAGATGCTGTTCGGCGCGATCACGTACCGCGAACTCGAGGCGGAGGAACGCGCCGACCTGGTCGCCCGGAGGAACTGACCGCTCCCGCAGCGAGTGATCATGTAGGAGCGATCTTGGGCGAGCGAAGCTCGCCGGGGGCGAACCTTCGGTTCGCTTGACCGCGATCGGAGATCGCTCCTACAGCGGACACAGGTCAGGGCCTGTAGTCGTCGGCGGTCAGGCCCTCCACCAGCGGCGCGAGTCCTTCGGCCAACTTCTGCGCCTCCTTCTCGTCGACCTTCCCGGTCAGGTAGCGGCTCACTCCCAGCGTCTCGTGCCGACAATGAACCACCCATTCGGATTCGCGGTCGGAAGAGCCTGCCCACCAGGTATATTTCTTGCCGCCGTGCTGCAGATCACCGGTCATACCGTGCATCGTCGTGCTCCTCGCTATTGCTCACGATCGACCGTCCGGTCTGCAACCCGTATGCCCGCCGACGCGCCCGCATGAAGATTCATCGCGACGATCCGGATCCGCCGATGGAGATCGAGCTTCGCGCCGCGCGCATACCCGTCATCGGCCGGGTTGCCCACCATTACTGGCTGGTGATCCACGACGGCGAGCCGGAGCGCTGGGAGATCTGGCAGTGGCGCGACGCCGGCGGCGAGTCCTGGGGCCATCTGCACCGGAACCTGCTGCCCTACGACCAGGGCGTCGGCAACGGGCCGAGCTGGGTGGTCAGGCGCTGGTCCGGCGAGCCCGCGGCGGAGCTCGCCACCCGGATCACCCAGTCGCCGCGCAGCTATCCGTGGCGCGACCGCTACCTGCCGTGGCCGGGGCCGAACAGCAATACGTTCGTGCGCTGGGTGATCGGCGACGCCCGGCTGATGGGCTGGCAGGCGTTCGGCAAGCACTACCCCGTCTGGCGGCGCCGGCACCGTTCATCGGTGCGCGCCGCCGCCTGACGCCGAGCGGCTACGGACCAGCGCCTCGAGCTGATCGGTGCAGAGGCCCCAGCCTTCGTGGAAGCCCATCCGCTCGTGCTCGACGGTCATGGACTGGTCGACCCGGCATCCCCGGATTCGACCGACCGCGGCGCCTCGGGGAACACGGCTTCCGCGGCGCCGCCGAGCATCTGCGCGCGCACCAGCGGAATCGGCGGGCCGCCGAACGACAGGAACCGGTCGTGGAACGCCTTCCAGGCCTCGCGTCCGCCCCGCTCCCGCGCCCAGTCGTCCCGCAGTTGCCGGATCAGCAGCTTGCCCATCGTGTAGTTCAGGTAGGCCGGATCGTACGTGCCGCGGGCCGCCTGCTGCTGCGCGGTGCCCCGGTCCTGGTAGCAGGTCTCTTCGAACAGCGCTTCCGACTCGGCGACCGTCATCCGACCGGTGTGCAGGCCGATGGCGGACAGGAACCGGCAGTCGCGCAGCAGCGCGTTGGAAAGCTGGCCGATGTGCATCTGCGGCGCGCCGTCGCCGAACCCGGTGTCCCACATCAGCTCCTCGACGTAGTGCGCCCAGCCTTCCGCGAACGCGTAGCCGACGAACACGCGGCCGAAGATCCAGTCGGAGCGCTTCGCGTGCAGGAAGTTCAGGAAATGACCCGGCCAGACCTCGTGCGCGGAGGTGAACATCAGATCCGCCTCGCCGGGGATGTAGCCCTGCTGCACCTCGGGCGGCCAGCTCGGATCCGGCGGCGCGATGAAGTAGATCGACGGTTGATCCTTCTCGTACGGGCCGGGAATGTTGATGTACGCGAAGTTCGATCGCGCGAACGGCGGTGCCTCGCGCACCTCGGCGCGCTCGTCCGACGGAATCGACACCAGGTCCGCCTCCATCACGTGCGCCTTCAGCACGTCGAGCTGGCGCCGGGCGGCTGCCACCACACCGTCCTCCGGCTTGTCAGCGCTCATCCGGGCGAAGCACTCGCGCACGTCCGCGCCCGGCGCGAAACGCGCGCACGCGTCGCGCAGCGCCAGCGTGTTGCGTTCGAGATCGGCTCGGCCGATGCGTTCCAGCGTCTCGAGGTCCACGTCGACGCGCTCGGTATCGAACAGCATCCGGCGGAACAGCTCACGCCCCAGCGCGAAGTCGTCGGTGGCGGTCGCGCGCTGGCCCTCGAGCCACTCGGCGAGCCCCGCCATCGCCTCGCTGGCCGGCTGTCGCGCCGCCGCGAACGCCTCCTGCAGTGCCGGATCCTGCACGTCGGCGAACGCGTCGACCAGATCCCCGCCGAAGTAGTCGGCGAGCCCTCCGAACGAGTCGATGCCGTACTCGACGTAGCTCAGCGGCATCGGCGTGCGCAGATTCGCCCGGATCTGCTCGGCCGCACGCGGAATGTTCTCGAGGTAGCGGATGACGGCTTCGAGGCGCTCGGCAGGCGGCGCGTAGGTCAGCGTCACGTACGGGCTCGGATCCAGCGAGTCGAACATCCAGTCGAAGTAGAAGGCCGGATTACGGAACGGCCAGTCGGCGGCGTCCAGCCAGAACAGATCCCGGTCGATGCGTGAAACCAGGTAGTCGCGTTGAAAGCGCTGCGCGGCGTCGAGTG
This sequence comes from Pseudomonadales bacterium, assembly GCA_036381275.1. Taxonomy (GTDB): domain Bacteria; phylum Pseudomonadota; class Gammaproteobacteria; order Pseudomonadales; family Azotimanducaceae; genus UBA7803. Next base: position 56,997 of record DASVDC010000007.1, read on the forward strand.
CCTCGTCGGGGAACGCGAGCGCCTCGGCGCGGAGCTCCTCGAGCCGCGCGATCTCGCGCTCGATGCCCTGTCGGCTCCAGTCGGGCAGACGGCCATCGAACTCGTGCCGGCCCTGCACCACGGCGAACGCCGGATGCGCGTCGAAGTAGCTCTCGATGAAGGCGTCGACGAACGCGTTCCACGGCCGCGGCTCCGCGGCTCGCGAGGCCGGCTCGGGCCCCGCAGCCGGCGCTTCCCTCGCGGGCCCCGCGCCGTCGCCGCCGCAGCCGCCGACGAGCGCCAGCGCGAGGAGAATGGTCGCGAAACGGTTCGTGCAGGTCATCGATCCCCTCCGGATCCGTAAGGTCGGGTCAGCACCTCGAGCAGGTGGCCATCGGGATCCGGAAAGTACACGCCCCGCCCGCCGTCGCGGCGGTTGATCTCTCCGGGCCGCTGGCGGCCGGGATCGGCCCAGTAGTCGAGTCCGCGCTCGCGGATGCGCGCGAACACCGCGTCGAATTCCGCTTCGCTGATCAGGAACGCGTAGTGCTGGGGCTCGATCCGCGCGTCGGTGTCGTGGAAGTCGAGCGACACGCCGTTCGTGAGCTCGACCACGCGGAACGGCCCGAAGCGGCCGGCCGGCGGCAAGCCGAGGATCCCGGTCAGAAAATCCGCCGATGCGTGCTTGTCACGGCACCAGACGATGGTGTGGTTCAATTGCGGGCTCATCGCAGCGGCTCCGCTCGTTGGGGCCGTCAGTCTAATGCCCCGACCGCCTGCTGCAACCGACGAGTTGGGTGGCCCGACCCGAAGCTGCTACATTGCCCCGATGAACGATCGCATGCCGCCGCCGTTCACCGACCTGATTGCGCTCACCAGCGCCGGGCCCGACCGCTTCATCGCGCCACCGGCACCCGACAAGGGCGATCGCGTGTACGGCGGTCAGTTCCTCGGACAATGCCTGACGGCGGCGCTGCGTACGGTGAACAGCGATCGCGCGGTGCACTCGCTGCACGCGTACTTCCTGCGTCCGGGAAACGTGGACGAGCCGCTCGATCTCACCGTCGAGCGGCTGCGCGACGGGCGCAGCTTCTCCTCGCGCGAGGTCATCGCGGAACAACAGGGACGGCGGCTGTTTCAGATGCTGGTCTCGCTGCAGGTGCCGGAACCGGCGCCCGAGTACGCGGGCGCGGCGCTCCCGCCGGTGCCCGATCCCGAATCGGTCGCCGTCACCTACGACGACTTCACGCTGGCGCAGACGGGTGCCGACGATTGGCACGGTGCGGCGCGGCCGATGGAGATCCGCTACGTGAACCCGCCCGAGCGGCCGCGCGGCGAGCCGATCACCGAGCCCCAGCTCATGTGGATGCGGATCGCCGAGCCGCTGCCCGACGATCCCGCCGTGCACGCCGCCGCGCTAGCCTACCTCTCCGACAGCACGCTGGTGGACACGATCATGCTGCCGCTCGGGCTGCGCTGGCAGGACGCCGACTTCCTCGGCACCAGTCTCGACCACGCGATGTGGTGGCACCGCCCGGCGCGGGCGGACGAGTGGCTGCTGTTCGAGCAGCGCGCGGAAGCCACCGGCGGGGGCCGCGGGCTCGCGAGCGGACGGTTCTTCACGCGCGACGGCACGCTCGTCGCCACGTGTCTGCAGGAAGGCCTGATGCGCTGGGACGGCGGCGCTACGGCTCGCTGAGCAGCGCGCTGATCTGGCGGCCGAGCCAGGCCGGAAACCGCTCGGCCTCCCCCGCTTCCATCGCCAGCAGGCGCGGCAGGCGGTCGCCGGCGACCCCGTAGCCGACCGCCGCGGTCGCGACCAGGAAGATCAGCCGTTTCGCGATGCGCTGCCGATCCGGCCCGGGCGGCAGACGTTCCGCCAGCGTCGGCACGAGCGCCGCGAACAGCGCCCGAACCGGCTCGGAGGGGCTGAGATCGTCCGACAGCGCGTCCCCGCCGACGCTGAGCCAGGCCAGCAGCTTGGCGTGCCCGCCGCTCGACAGCGCCTCGAACAGATCGCGCAACAGCTCCGGCGGCTCCGGCCCCGGATCGCACCGCAGCGCCTCGATGATGTCGCGCAGCAGGCGGTCTGTCATCGCCTCCACCAGCGCGCGGCGCATGCCGGCAGTGCTGCCGAAATGGTGCAGCAGCGTCGCATGGCTCATGCCGCAGGCGGCGGCCACGTCCACCACGTTGAGCCCGTCGAGGCCGTGCTCGCGCAGACGCGTCTCGGCCGCGCGCAGGATCTCCTCGCGCGCCTGTTCCGGGGTCCGCCGGCGGCGGGATACGGGGCGCTGCACGTCCGGCGGCCTCCGCCCTTGTTGTTGACACGAATGTAGATTGTAATAGACTACCCCTGCCTACATCAATGTAGATAACCGCGATGAGCACGATCCCGTCCGAAGAGCGCCAGTCCGACCCGTTCCGCCTGCGCCCGCGCGAAGCGCTCGGCGCGATCCGTGTGCTGCTGCGCAACCCCGAAGACACCGGCCAGGTCTTCGTGATCGTGCGCGCGCTGTCCGGCAAGAGCCTGCTGCGCGGATTCAACCGCTTCGCGGCCACCGCCACCGGTGCCGCGGTGCTCGCCGAGAACCGCTCGCTGCTCGACGTGCTGTCGAACCGCGACTACCTCGCGTCGCTGCCCGCCGGCAGCCTCGGGCGCGCCTACCTCGAGTTCATGAGCGCCGAGAACCTGAGCGCCGAGGGGCTGGTGGATGCCAGCATGAGCGCCGACCGGCCGCTGGAAGGGCGCCTCGCGCTGTACGCGATGCGGCTGCGCGACATGCACGATCTCTGGCACGTGGTGACCGGCTACGGCCGCGACACGATGGGCGAGGTGTGTCTGCTCGGCTTCACGTTCGCGCAGACGCGTAACCCCGCCCTCGCGTTCATCGCGCTGGTCGGAGCGGCCAAGATCGCGCGAGAGGTGAACCCGCGGATCTTCCGCGCGTTGTGGGCCGCGTACCGCGCCGGCCGGCGCGCCGAGTGGCTGCCGGCGGCCGACTGGGAGCACCTGCTCACTGAGCCCCTCGACCGGGTCCGGCAGCGGCTGCGGATCGAGCCGCCGACGGTCTATCCGCAGCTCCGCGCGGCGCCGGCCTGACGGCCGCGCTCAGTCGCGCACCGCGCGGAAACCCGCCGGGATCTCGAAGATCTCGTCCGGCACGTCGTCGTCGCGCACCGAGACGAGCTCGCTGCTGATCGACATCAGTCGCACGGTACCCTCCGGCAGGCTCGGGTCGGCCGCGGCGGCCGGCGCGGGCTGCGCCTCGGCCTGCCGCTGGGCCTGATCGCGCCGCCGGCCGAGGAAGCCGCCGAGCGCACCGCCGATGGCGCCGCCGACCGCCTCGCCGATTCCGGGCCGGTCGGGCTCGGCGCTCGCTGCTTCGTCCGCAGCCTGGCACTGCGGCCCGCCGATGGCGAGCGAGACGGTGGAACGCACCGGATAACCCTGCAGCTGCTGCATCTGCTCGGCGATCTCGCTCCAGATGCCTTCGTAGCCGCCGAACATGGACTCGATGCGCTGGGCGAACTCGCGCGACTGCGCCACCTCGAGGCCGAGCTTCTGCGCGTACGCCTGGTAGTGGTTCGTGACCTCCTCGCTCGCTTCGAACGTCGGCGCGAGCCACTGATCGAGGACCAGGTTGAAGCTGCACACCTGCCCCGTGTTGCGGTCGGTGCACGACTGGCTCGCGGTCACGATCATCCGCTCGGCCTCGAATCCGGCGATCGTATCTTTCTCGCCGCGACGATCGACCTTCGACGTCGGCTCCGACCATTCGCAGTCGGACTCGTCGATTCCGCCCGGCTGCGGCTGCTGCGCCTGGGCTTCGCGCATCTGCTCCATCGACTGCGCCAGCGCGGCGCGCTGCTCTTCGAACGTCGCCTCGCTGTAGGTCTTCTTCTTCAGATCGAGCTGATAGACCTTCTCCTGGTCGAGCCGCACGATCTCGGCGATCGATCCGCCACCGAACATGCGCATCAGCCGGGACTCCATCTTCAGGTCGCTGTCCGTTCGGGAGCGCTCGCCCGAGATGACCGTGACCGTGGTGCCGGTCATGTTCAGGAACTTCATGCCTCCGGGGCCATCGACCTGCATGCGCTGTTCGATTGTGACGTCGCCGTGCGCGCCGGCGACCCAGAGGATCGGAAGCGCGGCCAACAGCGTGCGGCCGCGAGGCCGGTAGACGGCTTTCATGGACTCCCTCCTGCCATTATGGTGGTGCCGGCGGCGGCCGGCCTGATCGAATCATACGGCCTCGTCCGCGTCAGGATGAAGAACGGGCGATGCGCTTCTACACCGTCGGTCACTCGACTCGTCCGCTCGAGGAGCTGATCGCGCTGCTCGACGACGCGGCGGTCCGGCAGGTGGCCGACGTACGCACGATACCCCGCTCGCGGCGCAATCCGCAGTTCGACAGCGATGTCCTGGCACCCGCGCTCGAGCGCCACGGCATCGGCTACCGGCACCTGCGCGAGCTCGGCGGGCTGCGCCCGCGCCGCCGCGACGTGCCCGACGCGGTGAACGGCTTCTGGCAGAACCGCAGCTTTCACAACTACGCGGACTACGCGCTGACCGACGACTTCCGCCGCGGGCTCGAGCGGCTCGAGGCACTGGCGCACGACGGGCCGTGCGCGATGCTCTGCGCCGAGGCCGTCTGGTGGCGCTGCCACCGCCGCATCATCGCCGATTACCTGCTCGCGCGCGGCCGCACGGTGTTCCACATCCTCGGACCCGGCGCGATGCGGCCGGCCGATCCGACACCGGGCGCCGTCGTCGAACCCGACGGCCGCGTGCTCTATCCGGCGCCGGCCTAGCCCGTGGCGCAGCGGGTCCGGCACGGGAATTGCCGGATCCGCCGTAAGGGCCGCTGTCGGGAAACGTTCGCTGTGGACGATCTGCGTGAAGCGGTGCGTCAGCGCCGTGCGCTGTTGTTCGTCGGCGCCGGGGTGTCGATGAACCTCGGCGTGCCGTCGCTCGATGCGCTGATCGAGCGGATGGCGGTGCAGATCGGACACGACCCGGACGAGTTCCGGGAACTGGGCGATCCGCTCTCCCTCGCGGAGTTCTACTTTCTCGAGCGCGGCTCGCTCTCGACGCTGGCCGACTGGATGACCCGCGGGGAAGACGGCGCATCGATCGACGTCTCCGAGTCACGCATCCACCGCGCGATCGTCGAGCTCGACTTCCCGGTGATCTACACCACCAACTACGACCCGTGGCTCGAGCGCGCGTACGAGGCCTTCGGCCGCCCCTACAACCGCATCACCCGCGTCTCCGACATCGCCCGTGGCCGGCCGGGCGTCACCGACATCATCAAGCTGCACGGCGATCTCGAAGACGAGGCGTCGCTGGTACTGACCGAATCGAACTACTTCGCCCGACTGTCGTTCGAGTCGCCGCTCGACATCAAGCTGCGCGCCGACGTGCTGACCCGGACCGTGCTGTTCATCGGCTACAGCCTGTCCGACATCAACATCCGCTACCTGCTCTACCGGCTGCAGCGGCAATGGGAGCGCGACGACCGCGGCGGCCGCCCCCGCTCGTTCCTGTTCCTGACCCGCAGCAACCCGGTGCACGAAAGTCTGCTGCGCCACCGCGGCATCGAGCCGATCGTCTGCCCCGGCGACGACCCTGCCGCCGGCCTGCTCGATCTGCTCGAGAGCCTCGCGCGGCCCGAATAATGCATACAGCGACGGGTCACCCCACGAGAGCAGCAGCATGCCTCTTCCCCGCGACGCGGACGTCAAAGCGGATGTCAGTTAGCCGGCCGCAGGCGTCGGACGCCGGGCCGGGTGCAGCCGAGACGACGGCCCTGCTCGCCGCGATCATCGACTCGTCCGACGACGCGATCATCAGCAAGGCCCTCGACGGCACGATCTCGTCCTGGAACAACGGCGCCGAGCGGCTGTTCGGCTGGTCGGCTGCCGAAGCGGTCGGGCAGCCGATCACGTTGATCATCCCGCCGGAGCTGCGCGACGAGGAACGGTCGATCCTCGGACGGCTGCGCCGCGGCGAGAAGGTCGAGCACTTCGAGACGGTGCGGATGGCGCGGGACGGCCGGCGCATCCACATCTCGCTGACCATCTCGCCGGTGCGGAACGGTGACGGGCACATCATCGGCGCCTCGAAGATCGCCCGGGACATCAGCGAGCGACGGCGGGCGGAAGCGGCGCTGCGGGAGAGCGAACGGCACCTGCGGGCGGTGATCGATGCGCTGCCGGCCGCGGTCTACACCACCGATGCCGAAGGGCGGGTCACGCATTTCAATCCTGCCGCGGCGGAGCTCGCGGGGCGCGTGCCGCGGATCGGGCGCGACCGCTGGTGCGTGAGCTGGAAGCTGTACGGCCCGGGCGATACGCCGCTGCCCCACGACCGGTGTCCGATGGCTCGGGCGCTGCGAACCGGCCAGGCGATCCACGGAGAGGAAATCCTGGTGGAGCGACCGGACGGCACCCGCGCCTGGGCCGCGGCGTATCCGACGCCGCTGTTCGACCGCACCGGCCGGCTGACCGGCGCGATCAACATGCTGGTGGACATCACCGAACGCAAGGGTGGCGAGGAGGCTCTGCGCGACCAGACGCGCATCGCCGAGACGCTGAACCGGGTAGGCAGCGCGCTGGCCGCCGAGCTCGACCTCGAGCGCATCGTGCAGTTCGTCACCGACGAGGTGACGGCCGTTACGGGTGCCGAGCTCGGCGCGTTCATCGAGTGCCAGCCCGACGGAAGCCGAGGCGGCTTGTACGCGCTGTCGGGCGTGTCGACGGCGTCCGTCGAAGATGCGGCGATGCTGCGGAGCACGCCGCCGTTCGCCGCCGCGCTCGCCGGCGAGACGCCGCTGCGCTGTGATGACGTCACCCGGGACGCCCGGTTCGGTGACATGGCGCCGGGGCGGCCCGAGGTGCGCAGCTTCCTGGCCGTGCCGGTGGTTTCGCGAGCCGACGAAGTGCTCGGCGCGCTGCTGCTCGCGCACTCCGGCGTCGGCGCGTTCACCAAGCGCCATGAGCGGCTCGTCAGCGGCATCGCCGCTCAAGCCGCCATCGCGATCGACAACGCGCGGCTGTACGCGCGAGTGCAGGAGTCCGAACAGCGCTTCCGTCAGCTCGCCGAGCGCATCACCGACGTGTTCTGGCTGCGGGACGTCGAGAACCGTCGGGTGCTCTACGTCAGCCCGGCCTACGAGACCGCGTGGGGCAGGAGCGTCGAGAGCCTGTATGCCGATCCGCAATCGTTTCTCGAGGCGGTGCATCCCGACGACCGCGCTCGGGTGCACGAGTGGATGATGCGGCACACCCAGGGCGAGATCACCGGCGAGGAGTACCGTCTCGTGCACCCGGACGGAACCGTCCGCTGGATCTGGGACCGGGGCTATCCGATCCGGGACGAGAGCGGCCGGCTGATCCGCATCGCCGGGGTCGCCGAGGACGTCACCGAACGCCGGCTCGCGGAAAACCGGCTGCGGGAGAGCGAGGAGCGCTACCGGCGCCTCACCGAGCTGCTGCCGGTGGCGGTCTACACCTGCGAAGCGCCGAGCGGCGCGATCACCTACTTCAACGGGAACGCGGTCGAGCTCTGGGGCCGGACACCCGCGCTGAACGACCCGGCGGAACGGTTCTGCGGCTCGGTGAAGCTCTTCACGCCGGACGGCACGCTGCTGCCGCACGACCGCTCTCCGATGGCGGAAGCGCTCGGCGAAGGCCGCAGCTTCCGCAATCGGGAAGTCGTCATCGAGCGCCCGGACGGCTCGCGCATCACCGCGATCATGAACATCGAACCCATTCGTGACGCCGCCGGCCGCGTGGTGGCGGCGATCAACGCCGGCCTCGACGTGACCGCGCTGAAGCGCGCCGAAGAGCGGCTGAAGGAGGCCGACCGCCGCAAGGACGAGTTCCTCGCGACGTTGTCGCACGAGCTGCGCAACCCCCTCGCGCCGCTGCGGCACGCGCTCGAGATCGTCAAGCGGAGCCCCAACGACGACGTCATGCTGCGCGATGCGCGCGACGCGATGGAACGCCAGGTCGGGCAGATGGCAAGGCTGATCGACGACCTGCTGGACGTGAGCCGCATCACCCACGACAAGCTGACGCTGCGCCGCGAGCGCATCAGCCTCGCGGAGGTCGTGCATCAGGCCGTCGAGACGACCCGCCCGGCGATCGAAACGCCGCGCCACGCGCTCACGGTCCGACTGCCGGAGGAACCGGTGTGGCTGCAAGCCGATCCGGTACGTCTCGCGCAGGTGCTCGGCAACCTGCTCAGCAACGCGGCCAAGTACATGGCCCCCGGCGGGTGCGTCACGCTGCGGGCCGAACGGCAGCGCGACGAGGTCGAGATCACCGTGCGCGACCAGGGGGAAGGCATCCCGGCCGACCAGCTCGAGCAGATCTTCGAGATGTTCGCCCAGGCCGACTGCTCGCTCGACCGCTCCCGCGGCGGGCTCGGCATCGGCCTCACGCTGGTCAAGCGCCTGGTGGAGATGCACGGCGGATCGGTGCGCGCCGAAAGCGACGGGCCGGGGACGGGCAGCACGTTCGTGGTCCGCCTGCCGACGGTGGGCGCTGCGCCGCGGGCCGCCGAGCCGGAAGCGCCGCCGGCGCGCCGCGCCGGCGCAGGTGCGTCACACCGCGTGCTGGTGGTGGACGACAACCGCGATTCCGCCGCGTCGCTCGCGACGCTGCTGCGTCTGACCGGCCACGCGACCGAGACGGCCTTCGACGGTGCCGAGGCGATCGAGGCCGCCGCGCGGTTCCGTCCGAGCGTGATCCTGCTCGACCTCGGGCTGCCGCGGCTCTCCGGTTACGAGGTCTGCCGCGAGATCCGCCGCCGCGCCTGGGGCCGGGATATCGCGATGATCGCGGTCACCGGCTGGGGCCAGGAGCAGGATCGGCAGCGCTCGCGGGAGGCCGGCTTCGACGAGCACCTGGTGAAACCGGTCGATCTCGCGGCCATCGAGAATCTGCTCGCGGAGGTGCCGGAGCGCAGGGTCACGGCCGACTCCGGCCGGTAGATTCGGTACCCTGTGGGAGCAGCCTCCGGCCGCGAATCCTGGACAGACCAGTTCGCGGCCAGAGGCCGCTCCCACAGCAGCGCCCCTACAGGGTGGTTCAGCCGAGCTCGATTTCCGAGAGCAGCTCGTACGAGCGCAGCCGCGCCTCGTGATCGTAGATCGCAGCCGCGACGATCACCTCGTCCGCTCGCGTGCGCTCGACGAACGCGCCGAGCTCGCGGCGCACCGTGTCCGGCGAGCCGACGAACGCGCACGCCAGCATCCGCTCCGCCTGGGCCCGTTCCAGCGGCGTCCAGTAGGCGTCGATGTCGTCGATCGGCGGCGGCAGCCTTCCGCGGGCGCCGCGCACCAGGTTGGCGAAGCTCTGCTGCACCGACGTGAACAGGCGCCGCGCTTCCGCATCGGTCGGCGCCACGATGACGTTCGCTCCGACCATCACGTAGGGCCGATCGAGCTGCTCCGACGGCTTGAAGTGCTCGCGGTACACCTCGAGCGCCTGCATCAGCGCCTCCGGTGCGAAATGCGACGCGAACGCGTACGGCAGCCCGAGAATCGCCGCGAGCTGCGCGCCGTACAGGCTCGAGCCGAGAATCCACAGCGGCACCCGGGTACCCGTGCCCGGCACGGCCTGGATGCGTTGCCCCGGCTGCGCGGGGCCGAGCAGCGCCTGCAGCTCCATCACGTCCTGCGGGAACGCTTCCGCGGCCGACGGCGAGCGGCGCAGCGCCCGCAGCGTGAGCTGATCCGTGCCCGGTGCGCGGCCGAGCCCCAGATCGATGCGGCCCGGAAACAGCGTCTCCAACGTGCCGAACTGCTCGGCGATCACCAGCGGCGAATGGTTCGGCAGCATGATCCCGCCGGCGCCGACCCGGATCGTGCGGGTGCCGCCGGCGACGTGGCAGATCACCACCGACGTGGCGGCGCTGGCGATCCCCACCATGTTGTGGTGCTCGGCGAGCCAGAAGCGCCGGTAGCCCCACCGCTCCGCGTGCTGCGCGAGGTCGAGGCTGCGCGCGAACGCGTCCGCCGCGGTAGCGCCCTCGGGTATCGTGGCGAGGTCCAGAATCGACAGTGCGGTCATCAGCGGTTCGGTATAGTCCGCCCGTTACCGCAGGGTCAAGGCTTGACGACGTGTATCGCTCATCCGCCGCGCGCACGCACCGAGGCGCCGCGCGCCGCACCGGGCTGTTGCTCGGCGCGCTGCTGCTTGCTGCCTGCTCGCCGCTGCCGAGCCTCGACGGGCGGCCGGACTCGCGCGCGTTCACCGATACCGACGGCACGTTTCTCGGCCGGTTGATCGCCCCGCGTGCCCGGGCGCACCCGGGCCGTTCCGGCATCCTGCCGCTGGTCGACGGGCACAGCGCGTTCGCGGCGCGGATGCGCCTCGCGGACGCTGCCGAGCGGTCGCTCGACGTGCAGTACTACATCTGGCACGACGATCTCTCCGGCACGCTGCTGTTCGATGCGCTCCGGCGAGCGGCGGACCGCGGCGTGCGGGTACGGCTGCTGCTCGACGACAACAGGACCGCCGGCATGGACCGGACGCTGGCGGCGCTGGATGCGCACCCCCACATCGAAGTGCGGCTGTTCAATCCGTTCACGATCCGCCGCTTCCGGCCGCTCGCCTACCTCCTCGACTTCGCGCGGCTCAATCGCCGGATGCACAACAAGTCGTTCACCGCCGACAATCAGGCCACCATCATCGGCGGCCGCAACGTCGGCGACGAGTACTTCGACGCCACGGACGCCGGCCTGTTCGCCGATCTCGACGTGCTGGCGGTGGGCCCGGTGGTGCAGGAGGTGTCCCGGGATTTCGACCGCTACTGGTCGAGCGGCTCGGCCTACCCGGCCGACCGGATCCTGGCGCCGATCGACTCCGCGGCGGCCGCGGAAGCCGCGCAACGGGCCCGCGAGCGGATGCGTGAGCCGCGCGCACAGGATTACCTGATCTCGGTGGCCGCGCACCCGTTCGTGCAGGACCTGCTCGCACGGCGGCTGACGTTTCACTGGGCGCCGACCCGGATGATCAGCGACGATCCGGCGAAGGGGCTCGGCCTCGCGGAATCGGATGCGATGCTGCCGCACCGCCTCGCCGAGCGGCTCGGCGTGCCGCAGCGACGGCTGCGGCTGGTCTCACCCTACTTCGTCCCCGCCGACGCCGGCACACGCGAGCTGATCGCGCTCGCCGAGGGGGGCGTGGACGTGCGGATCCTGACCAACTCGCTCGCGGCCAGCGACGTGCTGCCGGTGCACGCCGGCTACGCGAAGCGCCGCAAGGCGCTGCTGCGCGCGGGCGTGCGCCTGTTCGAGCTGCGGCACACCGACGATCCGCCGGCACCGCGCCCGGGCATCGGCATCAGCTCCGCCTCGAGCCTCCATGCGAAGACCTTCGCGGTGGACGGCGAACGCGTGTTCATCGGCTCGTTCAACTTCGATCCCCGTTCGGCGCGGCTGAACACGGAGATGGGCTTCGTGATCGAGGACCCCGAGCTCACCCGGACGATCTTCCGGGCGTTCGCCGAGATCATTCCCCGGCGGGCCTACGAGGTGCGGCTGACCGGGACGGGCGAGCTCGAATGGCTCGAGCGAGACGGCGACGAGGTCGTCGTGCACCGGCAGGAACCGGATACGACGCTCTGGCAACGGGCGCTGGTGCGGCTCATCGCGCTGCTGCCGGTCGAGTGGCTGCTGTGACACCCGGCCGGCGGCCGCTCGAACGGCCCCTCGACCTTCGCGACCCGCTGCGCCACCATAACCCCCGGAGCGGCTCGGAGGTGGCATGCAGAATCAGGTCGACTCCGCCCTCACCGGAAGCGGCGATCATCGGCCGCTGTTCGATCCGGACGGGGTATTCTGGCGCGTCAATCGGGAAGCGGTGCTGCTGCTCGGCGGCGGCGCCGCGCTGCTCTCGCAGATCGCCCACCCGCTGGTCGCGGCCGGGGTGTTCGAGCACAGCCGCTTTCGCGAGGAGCCGCTGAAGCGCCTGTACGGCACCATCACCGCGATGCAGCGGATGATCTACTGGCCCCGGCCGGTCGCGCTGGCGACCGCCGCTCGCATCCGGGCGATCCACCGGCACATCAACGGGACGCTGACGGTCGACACCGCCGCGTTCCCGAAGGGAACCCGTTACGACGCCTGCGATCCGCGCCTCCTGCTCTGGGTGCACGCGACGCTGGTCGCGACCGCCGTGGCGGCCTACGAAGCGTTCCTGCGGCCGCTGTCCGCCGCGGAGCGGCAGCGCTACTACCAGGAGTCGAAGACGATCGGCTACCTGGTGGGGCTCGAGGAGCACGAGCTGCCGGCCGGCTGGGACGAATTCGAGCGTTACTACGCGTCGATGCTGGCGGGCAACGAGCTCGAGGTCACGCCGGTGACCCGGGAGCTGGCAGAGAACATCCTGTATCCGCCCGTATCCTGGGTGCCGCACGTCGCGGGCGACGTGCTGTCGGTCGCGACCGTGGCGCTGCTGCCCGAGCCGCTGCGCGAGCGCTACGCGCTGCCGTGGAGCGAGCGGCGTCGCCAGGCCTGGACGTTCGCGAGCCGCGTGATCCGTCGGGTACTGCCGTACCTGCCGTCGCTCGCGCGCACCGGCCCGCGCATCTGGCAGGCGGAACGGCGGCTGCGCCGGGCGGGATGACCTGTGGGAGCGGCCTCCGGCCGCGAACTCATCGACCTCGCCGGCAGATTTCGCGGCCGGTACGAACCGGCCAAATAGGTAACACCTGGACGGACGGGGTGACGCCTGAACCGGTCACGTCGCCCTCAGCGGCCAGGAATCTCGGCAGGGTCGATCAGGCGGTGGCGGCGCCAGCCTTTGGTCAGCAGCCAAGTCGCGGCGGATGCGACTTCGCGAGTCCGCGTTGGTGAATTACCCGGGTTGCACGGCGGACGCTTCCACCCCTCGAACCACACCGCCGAGCTCGCCGGATCGAGCTGCGTCGTACGGGGCGGCTTCCGGTGCCGCTCGAAGTAATGGTGCCGCGCGTTCAGCAGCACGTAGCCGAGGGCATGGCGCACCTGCCTCGGCGTGCGCAGCAGCCGGTGGTGGTACCGCCCGTCGAGCACACTCCCGCGCCGGGCGAACACCCGGTTCACGCACCGCGCGACCCGCGCCGCAAGGCTCTTCATCCCGCACGCGAGCGCGCGCTTCCCCTGCGCCTCGATCAGAAAGTGCAGGTGGTTGTGCTGGATCGAGTAGTGCACCACCCGAAAGCCCGGGCGCTCGGCGCACTGCGCGAGGCTGTATCGGAAGGCTGCGACGAAGCGCTTCCTGCGCAGGTTCGGCAAACCCCGCTGCAGGCGCACGGTGACGTGCACGGGGCAGTGGCCGGGGATGTTCTCGCGGCGCCGGTGCAGCACGCGCGCGTTGGGCCGCGCCTTCCGGCCCGCGCCAGGCCGCCACCCGCCCCGGCCCGACGGGATCAGCACCAGCTCGGTCTGCGTCGGTCGTCGCCTGTTCGCTTTTCCCATGCGCCCAGATTAGGGCGCTGTTCATCGCGGCGATGCCGGCGATGGCTGAAGGTGCGGTAAGAAGTCGCCGACGTCTTTGTGCAGCTGCGCGCGCCTCTGCCAGCCGCCGGATCATTCGAACCATTCGGGCCGGTGCACGTGGACATCGCTCCCCTCGGAACGCAACATGGCCCGAACCAAATCGCCACTAAGCTGGGATCAAGTCGCGAACATCGCCCGAATCGAATTCGCGAACATCGCCCGAATCAAAGCCGTGGTGTTCGAGGTAGAGCGCCGGAACTCGATTGCCCCGACTTCATCGATTGATTCGGGCCATGTTCCCTCCCGATGCGGCCGAGGTGGATCTTGCAAGGCGGATGGCGACGTGCGAGATCGTTCACGCGCACCGCCGGCCGCACGCCGGCGCTGCCGACGTCGGCACCCTCGGCTTTGATTCGGGCGATGTTGTGGACCGTACTCTCGGAAGAACACGCGGACTCATCGTCAGCCCGGCGCCCGCCGGGCGTTTCGTTGCCTCACCTTTCTGAGGTGTCGGCGTCTCCTCCTCCGCCTTAGGTGTAACCGATGTGATCGGTGCAGCTGTTACCCATGTGGCCGGTACATACCGCCGGAGGCCGCTTCCGCACCTGCACGCAATCGCGGTCTGGAGACCGCTCCGACGATGCAGGTCACGCCATCGCCGCGCGCGGCAGCGGGAATTCGACGACCTTCCAGTAGTTGTCGACCAGCGACACCGCGCGGACGAAGCTGTTGCCCATGTCGGACTTCAGCATGTAGCCGGCGACGTTCAGGTTGTAGGCCTCGAACTTGTCCTTCTCGTCGTTCGAGGTGGTGAGCACGAAGACGATGGTGTCGCGCAGCGCCTCGTCCTCGCGTACCCGGCGCAGCATCTCCAGGCCGTTCATCCGCGGCATGTTGATGTCGAGAATCACCAGATTCGGGCGCGGGAGCTGGCGCAGCTTCTCGAGGCCCTCCACGCCGTCCTTCGCGTGCACCACGGGGTTCGCGATCTTCAGCTTCTCCATCGCCCGGATGAACGCCTTGGCGTCGATGCTGTCGTCTTCCACCAGCAGTATGTGTACGGCCTCCCTGATCATGCAGCACGTTCCTTCGCTTGTTTGGCTTCGAGCAGACGCTGCGCTCCGGCCGCGTCCACGATCTTCCATTCGAACTTGAACACCGTGCCGGTACCCTGCTCGACCGGCTCGTGCCAGACGCGCCCGCCCTGCCATTCCACCACCCGGCTGACGATGGCGAGGCCCATCCCGCTGCCTTCCACTTCGTCGCGCGGCTGCAGCGTCTGGAACATCTGATAGATGCGCTCGCGGTACTCCTCGGGAATCCCGGCGCCGTTGTCGGCCACCGCGAACCGCCAATGCTCGCCGGTGCGCTCGGCGCTCACGGTGATGCGCCCCGCCGGACCCGGATGGTGCTTCACCGCGTTGCCCATCAGGTTGCGCAGCACCTGCTCGAGCGGCGCACGGAACGTCGTGAACGTCGGCAGCTCGCCCAGCACGAGCTGCATCCCCTCGGGCGGCGCCAGCATCGACCAGATGTCCTGCACCAGCTCGCGGGTATCGACCGCGACGACTTCACCGACCCGGCGCCCGACGCGCGAGTACGCCAGCAGATCGTCGAGCAGGCGGTTCAGCCGCGCGGTGCGGGACCGGAGCAGCTCCAGGTTCTCCTGTACGTCGCCCTCCTTGTAGTCGGCGAGGTCGTCCGCCAGCCAGCCCACCAGCACCTCGATCGAGCGCAGCGGCGCCTTCAGGTCGTGCGAGGCCACGTACGCGAACTGCTCGAGGTCGCGGTTCGAGCGCTCGAGCTCGGCATGGCTCGCCTTGAGCGCTTCCTCGGCGTTCTTGATGTCCGTCAGATCCACCACGGTGACGCAGACGCCCAGGATGTTGCCGTCCGCGTCGCGCACCGGCTGATAGACGTAGCGCGCCCAGCGCGGCGGGCCGTCCGGCACGTAGGCCGGGCCCTCGCGGAGCACGCGGCGGTTCTCCCGCAGACAGGTCTCGAACGATTCCTTGCCGGCCTGGTTCTCCTCGGCGGTCAGCAGTTCGGTCACCGACTTGCCGCGCGCGTCGGGCGGCAGCCGGTTCGCGCGCAGGAGCGCCCGGTTCGCGAACCCCAGCGTGCCGTCCGGCAGGATGTAGCCGACCGGATGCGGGATCGCATCGGCGATCATGCGCAGGTTGTCGAGGTTGACGTCAGCCATGGCGTGCCTCCTGTCCGTTCGGGTCACCCTGGCACGGGGCGGCGGCCGGCATCTTCTCCGGGGTGACGGGTTTGCTGAGATAGAAGCCCTGGCCGCGGCGGCAGCCGTGCTGCACCAGGAACTCGAGCTGCTCGCGCGTCTCGATGCCCTCGGCCACCGTGTCGAGACCGAGGCTCTCCGCCATCGACAGGATCGCCCGGCAGATGGCCGGACCGTGCCGATTGACACCGATGTCCCGGACGAACGAGCGGTCGAGCTTCAGGGTGTCGATCGGGAAGCGCCGCAGGTAGTCGAGGCAGGAATGGCCGGTACCGAAATCGTCGATCGCGAGCACGAAACCGAGACACTTCAGCTCCTTCAGCACGCGCTCGGCCGAGCGCACGTCCTGCACCAGACTGCTCTCGGTGAGCTCGAGCTCGATCGTGCGCGGATCGACGCCGTGCTCGTCCACCAGGCGCTTCAGGTCGTCACGGAAGCTCGCGTGCAGGAGCTGGCGCGGCGAGACGTTGATCGCAATCGGCCCGACCCGCCGCCCGCCGCGCTGCCAGGCGAGGTTCTGGAGGAATGCCAGCTCCACCACGCGCCGGCCGAGCGGAATGATGTGACCATACTCCTCGGCGATGCCGATGAACGCGCCGGGCAGCACCGTGCGGCCGTCGGCGCGCTTCCAGCGGATCAGCGCTTCGGCGCCCGCGATGCGGCCGTCCAGCAGATCGAACTGGGGCTGATACAGCAGGAAGAACTCGTTGTTCTGCAGCGCGCGCTGCATGTCCTGAGCGAGGTCGTGCTGATGCAGGATCGCCTCGTGCATGCTGTCGGTGAAGAACTTGAAGCCGTTGCGCCCGTCGTGCTTCGCCTGGTACATCGCGATGTCGGCGTTCTTGATCAGCGTCTCCGGGTTGCCGCGGTCGTTCGGGAAGATGGTCACGCCGACGCTGACCGTGGTGCTCACCTGATGGCCGTCGAGCACGTACGGCTCCGACAGCGCCGCCGTCAGCTTCCGTGCGACCGTCTCCGCGGCGCGGATGTCCGGCAGGCTCTCGAGCAGCACCGCGAATTCGTCGCCGCCCATCCGCGCGATGATGTCGCCGCTGCGTACCGCCTGCTCGATGCGCCGCGCCGCGGCCACCAGCAGCCGGTCACCGAACTGGTGGCCGAGCGTGTCGTTGACGCCCTTGAAGCGGTCGAGGTCGAGGAACAGCAGGCCGATCATGCTGCCGGCGCGTCGCGCCCGGCTGACGGCCTTCTCGAGGTACTGCACGAAGTAGCTGCGATTCGGAATCTGGGTGAGCGCGTCGTAGGTCGCGAGATGGTTCAGCCGCAGCTCGGAGCGTTTGCGCTCGATTGCATAGCGGATGGCGCGCAGGATGATCTTGCCGTCGCCGTCCCACTTGACCAGGTAGTCCTGGACGCCTTCCTTCAGGATGTCGATCGCGTACTCTTCGCTGTCTTCGCCCGACAGCACCACGATGGGGATGGTCGGATCGAGCTGCTGAATCGCGCGTACGCAGGCCTGGCCGCTGGCATCCGGCAGATGCAGGTCCAGCAGCACCACGTCGTAGCGATCTTCCCGCAGCGCCGCGAGCGCATCCTTCAGGCATTCGCGATGCACCAGTTCCGGCGGAGCGCCCGAGCTGCGGGTAAGGCACGAGCGCAGGAACCGCGCATCGGCTCGATCGTCCTCCACCAGCAGAAGCTTCATCGTGTACGCGTGTTCCGGTCCCTGCCGTCGAAGGCGGCGTGCGGGCATGACGATGCGTCGACCCCTCGATTTTCAAACATAGGGTCAAAAGCACCGCTACTGTGTGCGCCGTGTCACGCCGGAGGGCGCGTGCGCGCCACGCGGCCGCCCGCCGGGCTCCGATTCGTGACGCCGGTCACACGCCGAGCGCAATCCCCTGAACGGCGGCTGCGTGGTACATTGCGCGCGGCCGACGTCGGCCCTGCCAGAACAACGAGGAGAAACATGAAACGATCGAATCACGCCGCGCTCGCGGCGCTTGCGCTCGGCCTGCTGGCCCCGCTCGCGGGCACCGCGGCAGAGCCGCGCTACACCTACATCGAAGGGGGCTATCAGCACCTGGACATCGACGCCGGTCCGTTGGACGTCGATGGTGACGGATTCGAGGTGGGCGGTTCGCTGCCGCTCGCCGATCAGGTGTTCCTGCGCGCGTCCTACTTGAGCATCGATCTCGATTTCGACGTCGATGCACAAACGTTCACCGCCGGAATCGGCGGCTTCATGCCGCTGCGCAGCGACCTGCACCTGATCGGCACCGTCGGCTACGGCTGGGCCGAGCTCGACACGCCGGGCCCCGGCGACCCGGAGGACGACGGAGTCGTCGCTTCGGGCGGGTTGCGCTGGATGGCCCAGCCGCAGCTCGAGCTGACCGGCGAGCTGACGTATTCGGACTTCGACGACACGGGCGACGAGCTGAGCGTGACGCTCGGCGGTCTGTACAACCTGACGCCCGACCTCGCGCTCCAGCTCGACGTGACGTTCGGCGACGACGTCACCCGCTACATGGCGGGCGTGCGTTACTACATCCCCCGCCGCCGCTGATCGCGCGAGCAGCGCCGACGGCACTGGCGCGGCTCGCGCGGGTTCAACCGCCGAGCCACGCCAGCACCGGAAAACACCAGCCGACCGCGAGCGGCGGAGTCAGCAGACTGACCATCACACCGCCGCCGAGCAGGTCGCGGGCGCCCAATTGCCCGGTGGCGTGCACGATCGCGTTCGGCGGCGTCGAAATCGGCAGCGCCATGCCGCTCGAAGCGGCGAGTGCCACCGGCAGCACGAACTGGGCGGCGAGCAGCGGCCCGCCGAGCTCGAGCCCGAGCGCGAGCGCCATCGGCAGGATCAGATTCGCGGTGGCGGTGTTGCTCATCAGATTCGAGAGCAGCGTGGTCACGTAGCAAAGCGCGAGCGCGAGCACCCACGGGGCGGCCGGCAGTTCGGCAATCCGCACCGCCAGCCAGCGCGCGAGGCCGCTCTCGGCCACGCCGACCCCGAGCGACAGACCGCCCGCGAGCAGGATCAGGATGTCCCACTGCAGCGCGCGCATGTCCTCGCGGCGAATGACCCCGGTGACGGACAGCGCGACGATCGGCAGGAACGACACCACCGCGGCCGGCAGGCCGTGCCACGCCTCCGTCATCCAGAGCAGCACGGTGATCGTGAACACCGTCATCACGACGAGCTTCTGCCAAAGCCACGGCGCCTCGGGATCGATCGACCGGTCGGCGAGCTCGAGCAGCGCCGGCGGGCGCGATGCCGGCTCGGAACCGGTGAACCGGGTGCCGCGCACGCGCAGCGCCATCACGGCGGTGAGCCCGCCGATCAGCAGGAACGCGATCGGCGCGCCGAGCGCCAGCCATTCGAGGAACGAGATCGGCCGCACCTCGGCCAACAGGCCCGCGGCGATCGCGTTCGGCGGCGAGCTGATGATCGTCGTCATGCCGCCGAGGTTCGCGGCGAACGCAACGCCGGCGAGCAGCGCGGCCCGCCCCCGAGTGCCCATCTCGCGGGCCGACGCCAGCACCGGGCCGAGCACCGCAACCATCAGCGCCGCGGTGGCGGTGTTGGATATGAACATCGAGAACGCGGTGGTCACGGCCATCGCCGCCACCAGTACCAGCGGGCCGCGGCCGCCGGTTGCCGCGAGCGCATGCTGCGCGAACCAGGCCGCGAGGCCGGTGCGCTCCGCCGAGCGCGCCATCACCAGACCGGCGAAGAACAGCCACATCGCCGGCGCCGCCCACGGATCGGTGAACGTCTGCCACGCGTCCGGCTCGTCCGGCCCCGCGAGCGGCCCGCCCGGCGCGCCGAGCAGCAGGATCTGCAGGCCGATCACCAGGAGCGCAACCGCGAAGGCCGGAATCGCTTCGCTGATCCAGAGCCCGGCGGCCAGCAGCAGGATCCACAGCGACGCGCGGCCCGCATCGCCGAGCCCCGCGTGCTCCGGCAGGTACGCACCGGCGCTCGCAATCACGAGACAGACGGCGATCTTCGCGAGCGCGCGCCCGGAATGGAACTCGATGCGGCCCGCTAGGGTGCGACCCGCTAGGGTGCGGCCCGCCAGGGTGCGGGCGGACAGGCCGCGATGAGCCCGGCGGGTGTCGGTCATGGAGCGGGCGCGGCGCTACGCCCGCGCCAGGGGAGCGAACCTACCAGGGATGCACCTCCACCGGCAGCCGCGTGATGCCGCGGATGAAGTTCGAGTGCAGCCGCTCCACCGGGCCGACCACCTCGACGAAGCGGAACCGCTTCATCACCTCCTCCCAGACGATGCGCAGCTGCATCTCGGCGAGGCGGTTGCCCATGCAGCGGTGAATGCCGAAGCCGAACGCGACGTGGTGGCGCGCGTTCGGCCGGTCGATGATCAGGCGGTCGGGCTCGTCGATCACCGTCTCGTCACGGTTGCCGGAGATGTACCACATCACCACCTTGTCGCCCTTGCGGATGGTCTTGCCGGCGAGCTCGGTGTCCTGCGTCGCGGTGCGGCGCATGTGCAGCACCGCCGTCTGCCAGCGAACCATCTCCGAGACCATGTTGGGGATCAGCCCCGGATTCTCGCGCAGCTTCCGGTACTCGTCCGGGAACTCGTTCAGCGCGAGCACGCCGCCGCTGATGGTGTTGCGGGTGGTGTCGTTGCCGCCGACGATCAGCAGCATGATGTTGCCGAGGAACTCCATCGGCCGGGACGGCATGTCGCGGGTGTCCGGCGAGTGCGCCAGCATCGTGATCAGGTCGAGCGTCTCGCCCGGCGGCCGGGCCGCGCGCTCGCGGAACAGACCGACGAACGTCTCGAGGCATTCCATCAGGCCTGCGCGGCGCTCTTCCTCCGTGAACAGCTTGCCGCCCGTGGTGGCTTCCCCGTCCGTCGACATGTCGGACCAGCGGGTGAGCTTGCGCCGCTCCTCGAACGGGAAGTCGAACAGCGTCGCCAGCATCTGCGTGGTGAGCTCGATGGATACCCGATCCACCCAGTCGAACGGCTCGCCCACCGGCAGCGCGTCGAGAATCGGCCCGAGCCGCGCGCGGATCACCGGCTCGAGCCGCGCGAGGTTGCGCGGCGCCACCACCGGCATCACCGCGCCGCGCTGCGCGTCGTGCTTCGGCGGATCCATCTGGATGAAGTTGTCGATCTCGAAGTCTTCGGGCTGATCGCCGATCACGATGGTCGGCTCGGAGCTGAAGAGGTCGTGGTGGGTGTCCACGTACATGATGTCCTTCAGCCGGGTCACCGACCAGTACGGCCCGAACGGGCTGTCGGGGTGGTAGTGAACCGGATCCTCCGCGCGCAGCCGCGCGAACAGCGGACGCCAGGTGTCGGTCTGATAAAGCCTCGGATCGCTGACGTCGAGCTCGTCCAGTGGGGTGTTCAGTTGCGCTGCCTCGGCCACCGCCGCTTCCTCCGGATTGCCACGGTTCGAGCCAAGCCTACCCTGCCCGGCCGCGCGGCACCACCGGAGGGCCCGGATGACTCAGCCGTCGCGGCGCACCGCCGACAGCGGCGGCGCGATGTCTTCCAGCGACCGGCCCTCGGCGTCGACCGCGAAGAACAGCGCCACCAGCCCGCCCACCGCCATCAGTCCCGCGCCGATCAGATAGCCGACGAACAGCGGTGTCGCGTCGGCGCCGCCGTCGGAAGCCTCGATCAGATAGCCGAACAGCGCCGGTGCCACCACGCCGCCGAAGAACTGCGCGAGCGCGAAGAAGAACGCGATCGCTTGCGCGCGGAACTCGATCGGGAAGATCTCGCTGACCGTGAGGTACGCGCTCGACGCGCCGGCCGACGCGAAGAAGAAGATCACGCACCAGATCACGGTCTGGCTGAACGCCGACAATGCGCCCGTGTAGAACAGGTAGCCGGAGAACGCGAGCAGCACCGCCGCCAGCAGATAACTGCCCGAGATCATCCGACGCCGCCCCCAGGTATCGAACAGCCGGCCGAGGATCACCGCGCCGGCGAGGTTGCCGAACGCGAACGGAAACAGGAAGTAGCCGATGGCCTGCTCGGTGACGCCGTAGAACGTCGCGAGAATCAGCCCCGAGGTGAAGAAGATCGCGTTGTACAGGAACGACTGCGTGATCATCAGCGAAGCGCCGAGGAGCGTCCGGGTGGGGTACGTGCCGAACATCACCCGCGCGATCTCGCGGTACGGAACCGTCGTCTGCGGGCGGATCTCGATCGCCCGCTCGGGCCCCACCGGCAGAAGCTCGTGACCGTCGGCCTCGAGCTGCCGCTCGATCTCGGTGACCACCCGTTCGGCCTCGTCCGCCCGGCCGTGGGTCATCATCCAGCGCGGGCTCTCCGGGATGTGGCGCCGGAGCCGCCAGACCAGCAGGCCGATGATCGGACCGCTCAACACGCCGATCCGCCAGCCGAGGTCGATCGGCAGCAGCTCCGGATTCAGCAGCAGCATCTGCGCGCCGGCCGCCAGCATCGCGCCGCCCCAGTAGGTACCGTTCACCCCGATGTCCACCCAGCCGCGGCGGTGCGGCGGAATCAGCTCGTCGATCGCGGAATTGATCGCGCCGTACTCGCCGCCGATGCCGAGGCCGGCGGCGAAGCGGCACACGGCGAACGACCAGAAGTTCCACGCGAAGCCGGACAGGCCGCTCGCCACGAGGTACAGCACGATGGTGGTGATGAACAGCCGGCGGCGCCCCAGCCGGTCGGCCAGACGCCCGAACCACAGCGCGCCGATCACCTGGCCGAGCAGATACAGCGATGCGCTCCAGCCGATCATCGACGCGGTCAGCGCAAGGGTTTCGCTGCGCTGCAGCGTCTCGGCGATGCCGGCGACCATCGCGATCTCCAGCCCGTCGAGGATCCAGCAGATGCCGAGCGCGACCACCACCCGAGTGTGGAACCGGGCCCAGGGCAACCGGTCGAGGCGGGCCGGCACGGTACTGCGTACGGCGCCGTCGGTGGTCAGTACGGGGCCTGGTGCTGCCACGGCAACCTCCCGTCGCTGCCGGCTGCGCTCAAACGAACGGGCCGGTGATCTCGTAAGTCATGCCCGGCGTGCGGAAGCCGAACGCGCCGCGCTGCGAGCTGAAGTAGAGCCTCCGGCCGTCGGGTGAGAACGCGGGGCCGGTGATCTCCGAGCCGAAGTGGCCGGTCACCTGCAGCAGCGGCACGACCGTGCCGTCCGGCGCCAGTACGACGATCTGCATGTCGCCGCCGTCCTCCGCCACCAGCACGTCACCCTCGCCGCTCACCTCGAGGTTGTCCACCCCGGTGAGGATCGCGACCGGTGCGGTGGCGGCGTCGTAGCGGACGGTGAGCCGGGCGCTCTCGATCTCGTACGCCCACACCCGGCCGTCGCCCTTGGTGGCGAAATAGACGGTTCCGTCATGGTAGGCGGTGCCCTCGGCGCTTCGGAACGGCGTGCTCTCCGGCACCTGGTATCGGGTCGGCGTGCGGCGTGCCTCGGGGTCGTCGATCGGCAGCCAGCGAACCGTGCCGTCTTCGACCCGGGCAACTTCCAGCGTGCCGATCTCGAGATCCGGACGCTCGCCCGGCCGACTCGCTTGCGGCGTGAAGCGGTACCACCGGCCGTCCGACTCGTCCTCGGTGAGGTAGAGCTGGCTCCGCTCCGGATCGACCGCGACCGCCTCGTGCCGGAAGCGCCCGAGCGCCGGCCGCACCACGGCGTCCCGGCGCCCTTCGGGGTCGCATTCCCACACCTGCCCGTCGACGACCTCCTCGCACGAGAGCCATGTGCCCCACGGCGTCGCGCCGCCGGCACAGTTGCGGCTGGTGCCCGTCAGGATCGGATACGCGTCGGTGAGCGTGCCGTCGGCGGCGAAGCGCAACGCGCCGACTCCGCCCCGGCCGCGGTCGATCTCGCTGTTGCTGACGTAGATCCAGCCGCCGTCGCCGGTCGGGAACGTGGCGCCGCCGTCCGGCGCGCCGTGCCAGTCGTAATCGCTGCCGGGCACCGGCTGCCGGCCGCTGATTCCGACCACGCGGGAGCGGAAGCCTTCCGGCAGACGGATGCCGTTGTCGTCCGCCGGGCCGAGCGGACCGAGCCTCGCGAGACGCGACGACGCCGCGGCGCGGTCGCGCGCGTCATGCCCGCCGCCCTTCGGACTCGCCGCGGCGGCGATCGCGGCGCCGCGGACGCAGCCGGCAAGGAACGCGGCCGCGACGAGATACTGGCTGGAGCGTGCGGTCAGCGCGAGAAAGCTGCGTCGATCCATCGCGCTATGGTCTCACCGCCGCCGCAGCGCTTGCCAGAGCCAGCCGCTCGGCACGTCCTGGCCGGTCAGCACGTAGCAGAGCAGGTTCAGGTTGCGCAGCAGGTCGGCCTGCAGCCGTCGCGCGGTCCGGGTGCCCGCGAACAGCAGCTCGTCGCCCGGCTGCAACACGTCCGCCGGCTCCGGCAGCGTGACGAAGTTGCCGCGCCGCGAGCGACTCAGCGTCACCATCGGCAGCGACGCGTCCCGGTCGGCGGGATCGCGCAGCAGATCGGCAACGGTGATCGTGCGGCCGTCTTCGATTGCCTGCAGCAGCGCCGGCGTGTCGGCTGGCGTCAACGCGACGCTCCAGGTCTCCGGCACGCGATTGCCGATCGCCGCGGTCAGCCGATCGAGCACGCGCTCCGACCACTGCTCGCTCTGCGCGCGGGCGAAGCGCAGGAAGTCGGCGAGCCGCGGCGTCTTGATCAGCGCGAGGCACTGGTTTGCGATGATCTCGCTCGAGACCATCGTGATGTCGGCAGAGAACGCGGCGAACAGTGCACCGCTCGACTGCAGATTCTGCCGCACGATCGTGAAGAGGTTCTCGTTGAGCTCGCGGGCGGTGACCGCGATTGAGAGGTTCGTGATGTCGTCGTCGGTGCCGGCGACGATCCCGACCGCTTCGCGGATCCCGGCCGCGTTCAACGTTTCGGCGTCGGTGCCCCGCCCCTGGATGGTCTCGAGCCCCGGTACGGACTTCTCGTCCGGATCGATCACCGCGGCGTCGAGGTCCTGATCGCGCAGCGCCTCGACGACCTCCTTGCCGAAGCGGCCGTAGCCGCAGACTACCCAACGACCCCGCGGCGGCGCGAGGTGAAGGCTGAACTCGCTGCCCGGCAACGCGGTGAGCCACGCGATCAGCCGATGCGCGGCCGGCGCGGCGAGCGCCAGCGCGAGGTAATCGCCGAAGCGCGCGAACGGGTTGATCACGTGGTCGGTCTTGAACGATGCCATGTTGGCTTCCACGTCGCGGCTCATCGCGCGCGCCAGCACCGGGATCTCCGGGTGCAGCAGGCGTACCGCCATCGCCACCGCGAGATTGGCCTGATCGTCGTTGGTGAGCGCGAGCACGCCCTGGCAATGAGGTGCCGTCAGGCCCGCGTGCACGAGCACGTCCGGCAACCGCGCGTCACCGGTGATCGCCGGCACGTCCTGATGCAGCTCGAGCAGCTTCACCTCCTGCACGCGCGCCTCGTCGATGTCCACGACGACGAAGCGCCGGCCGAGCCCGTCCAGCGCCCGCCCGACCAGCAACCCCGTCTCGCCGAACCCGCAGATCAGGTAGAACGGCTGGCGCAGCGCGCGGATCGAGCGCGCGAACGAAGCCGCGGTGAGCGCGCCGCGGAACGCCTCGTCACGGGTCAGCGTCACCACGGTTCCGACCAGATACGCCCAGCCGATCACCGACGCGAAGATGATCGCCGTGACCCACAGACGCTGCGCGCCGGTGAACGGCGCCGGGATCTCGCCGAACCCGATGGTGGTCGCGGTGTAGCTCATGAAGTAGAGGGCTTCCGCGAACGTCATCTGCCATGGGCGGCCATCGGCATCCACTCCGGGGATGATCACGAGGCCCGCGATCCCGACCGCGAACACCCCAACGAGCGTGATCAGCGGCCCGCGCAGATGGCGCAGCGCCAGCAGCAGCACGCTGCGGTTCACCGGCTCAGCCCCGGCGCATGGTGGTCTCGACGATCAGGATCGTCACCGAGACCAGGTTCGCGAGCAGCGCGCCCGCCGCCAGCGAGACGATGCTCGCCATCGCATACGCCGACACGCCGCCCTCGGGAGTCGCATCGGCGAAGAACCAGACCAGTGCCGCCGCCACCAGTTGAATCAGCGCCACCAGGCTGGTCGCGAGATGAATCGCGCCGACGTGGGTGCGGTCGCCGAGCTTGATCACGGTGGCGATGATGTTGACGACCAGCGCTGCGAAGAACTCCCAGCGGTTGTGGAACAGCGGATCGTCGATCTCGCCGTAGACGAAGCCGAAGTTCAGCGTCGCGGCCAGCAGGATGAAGAAGCCGAACACGATCTTCTCGAGGTTCACGCCGTCCGCTCCGGCCGCCGGGGAGGCTGACACGGTAACATCGCGCGGCCACAAGACAAGACCATTGCGCAACGCGGCGGGAACGCGGCGGCGGACGCCTAGATGAACTGCGACAGCACGAACATCGTCACGAAGCCGGCACCGGTGGTGATCGCCGCCGACTGCTGGTAGTGCCGTTCCTCCGCCTGCGGAACGAGATCGCTCACCGTCAGGTAGAACATGCCGCCGGCGCCGACCGCGAACAGCAGGCCGAGCACGGGCCGCGCGACGCCGCGCAGCAGAAACCAGCCGGCCAGCGCGGAACCGAACAGCGCGACACCGATCAGCGTCGTCCAGCCGAGAATGCGCCGCGTCTGATCCCGCGACCGATCCGACGCCGGCTCACTGCGGATGATCTCGCCGATGCTGAGCCCTTCGCTCAGGTTATCGACCACGATCGCGAGTGCGATCAGGAGGCCCACGCCCGGATGGATCGTGACACCGACGCCGATGCTGAGGCCCTCGATCAGCTCCTCGGCGCTGGTTCCGCCGGCGAGCACGGTGACTTCGCCGCCGCGCGGACGGCGCCGCCGGTACAACCGCTCGATCTGCGGATGCTGCTCCGCGGCCGCTCCGGCAACGCGCCCGCGATGGATGAACAGATCGAAGCCGTACACGGCGGCGAAGCCGATCACGAAGCCGCCCACCGCGATCGGCAGCGAACCGAGCGCCAGCGCCTGCGGCAGCATGCTGAACGCGATCGTGCCGAGCAGCACCCCGCTCGCAAAGCCGAGCGCCGACGACGTGAACAGCGTGTCGGGCCGGTGCCACAGCGCAATCAAGCCGCCGAGCGGCGAAGCGACCGCGGCCGCTCCGGCGATGGCGAGAATGGTCAGCAGATCCGGCAAGGCGACCCCGCGTTCGCGCCGCAGGCCACTCGATAGCACAGCGCTCGGTCGCGATCCATGTCATTCGGCAATGGCAGACACGGCCGACGCCGCGCCGCCGGTGGCCTCGCCCGCAGCGCGGCTCTACAGTAGCCGCTTCGCAAGCGGACGGGTGTTCCGATGCGGCGGATGCATGGCGAGCTGTTGCTGCTGTCGGTGCTGCTGTGGCCGGCGGCCGCACTGGCCGAACGAGTGACGATCCCGGTGACGCTGGACCCTGCGCTCCTCGAAGCGCTGCTGCGCGCACAGGTGTTCACCGACGGCGGCGACAGCGTGCGGCTGAACGACGACGGCAGCGGCTGTCAGTACCTGGTGCTGCGCGAGCCCGAAGTGAGCACCGCCGACGGCGAGGTCCGGGTGCGGGTGAACGCCTCCGCCCGTGCAGGTCGCGCGGTCGGCGATCGATGTCTGCTCGTGCTCGACTGGCGGGGACGGCTCGAGCTCGTTCAGCAGCCGGCGCTCACCGCGGACGCGAGCGGCGTGGTGCTGCACACCCGGTCGTGGCGCGCGCTGCGCGCGGACGGCAGCACCGATACCGTCTCCACCACCGTCGGCGGCTGGATCGAACAGCTGATGCCGCTCGGGCTGCGGGAGACGCGGGTCGACCTGCTCGCGCCGCTCGCCGAGCTCGGCGAGTTCCTGGCGCTCGTGCTGCCGGCGGGGAACGCTGTGGGAGCGGCCTCCGGCCGCGAACCGACCGACGCCCGAGCCCTGCTCGCGAGCCTGCGAGCCGAAGCCGTCGGTGCCGGCCCCGACGGCGTCACCGTGACGGTCGCGGCCGACGCACCGCCACAGCCCGCAACCTCCGCGCCCACCGAGCTCGCGCTGAGCGCCGCGGAGCTCGCCGCGCTGGAGGATCGGCTCGATGCGCTCGATGCGTTCTTCACGAACCTGATCGTCCATCTGGGCGAGCGAGCGGATGCACCGGCCGCGAGCGAGCTGTTCGAGGTGCTCGTGGAGCTGCGCCGCGATCTGGTGGCCGCGCTCGGCGAACGGCAGCGCGCCGCGGTCGACCCGGCCCGGGCGCTGTTCGTCGAAGCCTGGTCGGCGCTCGCGCCCGTGCTGCAGACGGTCGCCGCGCGGGAACGCGACGCGGACGCGGCGCTGCGCTGGCTCGGCTTCATCGGTGCCGGCGATGCGCTGCGCGCGCTGGACGCGCTGGGCCCGGCCGTCGGGGTCGACGTGTCGAGTCAGGGGCTGCGGCGCCTCGCGCGGATCCTGATCCGCGACACCGACGTCGATCCGCTGCGCCACGACGATGCGGTGAACCCGGCGCTGCGCCGCGCGCTCGGCTTCGGCCCGCCGCTGCCGCCGCCGGACGCGTACGCGCCGGACGCCACCTGGCTCGATTGGTTGATCCCCGCCGCCGTGGCCGCCGACTCACTCGATCCGGCGCTTGTGAAACGCCTGAACAACTGGGTCCCGCGCACCCGCGACATGGAGAAGTACCTGCCGATGGTGCGCGAGGTGCTCCACCACGTCGTCGAACGGCAACTGGCCGGCGGCGAGGTGGCGCGCGCGTTCCACGACGTGTTCCGCTGGCTCGTGTTCGCGGCGGCCTGGCAGGAGAGCTGCTGGCGCCAGTTCACCGCGCGCGACGATCTGCGCGTGCCGGTGGAATCCGCGTCGGGCGACCTCGGCATGATGCAGGTGAACCCGCGGGTCTGGCGCGGCCTGTACGATCTGCACGGCCTGCGCTGGGACATCGTCTACAACGCCGCGGCCGGCGCCGACATCCTGGCGCACTACCTGATCGATTACGCGATCCGCCACCGCGAGCACGAAACCACGGGCACTATCGACAGCCTGGCGCGGTCGGCCTATGCCGCCTACAACGGCGGGCCGCGGCAGTACGACCGATACCGCTCGACCGACGCGTCCGCCCACGGGCGGCAGGTGGACGCGTTGTTCTACGAGAAATACCGCGAAGTGAAGGGCGGCGGCGAGATGGCGGTCACCGGCTGCTACGTGCTTTGAGCCGAGCCGCCGGCGGCCTCGTCGTCCAGCGCCGTTGCCCGCTTCCACGCATCCCGCGCCTCGAGCCGCGAATAGTAGCGCTCGAACGCCGGCCGCCGGTCGATGGTGCCGAACTGCATGCCCCAGCCGATCTGCGCGCCGACGTAGACGTCGGCGGCGGTGAACCGGTCGCCGGCGATGTAGCCGTCGCCGGAGACCGCGACTTCCAGCGTATCGAGCACGCGGCCGAGGTTGCCGTAGCCGGCCATCACCTCGCGTTCCTCGGGCACCACGAAGCCGAGCGCCTGATTGATCACGGCGCTCTCGAGCGGTCCGGCCGCGAAGAACAGCCAGCGGTAATACGGGCCCCGCTGGTCCGTCGGGGGCGCCAGCCCCGCGGCCGGAAACGCATCGGCGAGGTAGGCACAGATCGCCGCGCACTCGGTGACGACCACGTCGCCGTGCCGGATCGCGGGCACCTTGCCCATCGGATTGATCTTCAGATACTCGGGCGACTTCATCGACCCGCCGTACTCGAGCAGCTCGGTGCGATACGGCTCGCCGACTTCCTCGAGCATCCAGCGCACGATGCGTCCGCGGGACTGCGGATTCGTGTAGAACACCAGCTCACGGCTCATGATGACTGCTCCCGTGTGGTTTCCTGTTCATTCAACAGAGCGAGCCGCACGATGAACTCGCTGCCCCGGCCCGGCCCTTCGCTGCGCGCCTCGATGGTCCCGCCGTGCAGCGCGACGAGCTGGTGCGACAGCGCGAGGCCCACGCCGAGCCCGCCCTCACTGGAATGCGGGTGGTGCCCGTCGATGCGATTGAACAGCTTGAAGAGCTTGTCGACGTGCTCCGGCGGGATGCCGTAACCCTCATCGCGTACGCGAACCACCGCCTGACCGCCCTCGCTCGCCGTCGTCAATCGAATCCGCCCGCCCCGGTCCATGTATTTCGCGGCATTGTTCAGCAGGTTCGCGACCACCTGGGTCAGCCGTACCGCGTCGCCGAATACCGTCAGCGGCATCTCGGCGAGCCGCACCTCGAGATCGTGGCGGTTCTCGCTGATCGAGTGACGCGTCTGCTCGACCGCGGCCGCCACCGGCTGATTCAGGTCGAGGGGGACCCGCTGCAGCTCGAGCTGGCCGCGGCTGATCCGTGAAACGTCGAGCAGGTCGTCGACCAGTCGCACCAGGTGCGAGAGCTGCCGCTCCATCATCGGACGCAGCGTCGTGATCAGATCCGGCCGGCGGCGCGCCTCGTCGAGCAGATCCACGCAGGTGCGCAGCGGCGCCAGCGGATTGCGCAGCTCGTGGCCGAGCACCGCCAGAAACTCCTCCTTGCGCCGATCGGCCTCGCGCAAGGTCTCCTCCACCTGGCGACGCGCGGTGATGTCGGTGGCGGCACCGAACCATTCGACGATCCGGCCTTCCTCGTCGAACAGCGGCACCGCCCGTGACAACGTCCAGCCGATCTTGCCGTTCATGCGCCGGTAGCGGTGCTCGACTTCGTACGGTCTCTTGTCACGAAGGGCTTCGCGGAACGCCTGCACGACCGCGGGCTGATCCTGCGGCAGGACGTACTCGTCCATCCAGCCGGTGTTCGGGCGCACGGTGTCCGAGACGGTGCCGCGGCCGTCGAGCTCGCGCATCTCACTGCCGTCTGCGCTCATCCGGTAGACCACGTGCGAGCTCGCGTTGAGCAGCGCGCGCAGACGCTGCTCACTCCGTGCGAGGCGGGCGTGCAGCTCGGCCTGCTGCTCGGCCGCCTCGCGCAGACGCGCGTCGTAGCAGCCGACGGCGGTGGCCACGCCCCGGTCCATTGCTGCGCCGAAGCGCATCGCCAGCCGGGTTCGCGTCGACGCATCGATCGACGGCGCCTCCACGCACGCGTGCAGCACCCGCCATTTCAGCGCCTGCAGCTCCTGGACCACCTGCTCGAGCGGGTAGCCGTGCTGCTGGCGCGTGTCGACGTGGCGCGCAGCCCACTCTTCGATTTCGGAGGAGACCGGCCGGCTGTCGGACCGAGCGGGGCCGCCGTCCGCATCGGCCTGTTCCGCCGACGCGATCAGGATCTCGTAGAGGTATCCCCAACGCTCCCGACACGGCCGATCCGTGTCGTCCTGCCGCGGCGGCCCGGGGCGGCGCGGCAGGTCGGTGAAGAAGGTCTCGGCGTGCTGCCGGACGAATTCGGACAGCGTCATGAGGCCTCGCTGCTTGTCATCGGCCGGACGAAACGGAGCGGCATCGGCCGATGCCGACCGGCCGTGTCTCGGCCTCGTCTACCCCGTAGCCCGCGACGGTTCGGGCGACACCCCGCGGATTACGCTACCACAGCCGGCGCGGATTGACAGCCGCAACGTTCCGTCGCCGCAGCGTTTGTGCGGTGCGCGCGCTGCCAGTACTCTTTCCGACTGCGCATCGGACGCGCGGTGGGAGGGAAATGACAGCCGCCGATCTGGAAACCTGGTTTCCCGGCGACAGCGAGATGGCCAGGCGGATGCGGGCGTTGTCATGGGTCCGGACCCCGCTCGGGGAACACGGACAGTGGCCCGAGAACCTGCGCCTGTGCGTGAGCCTCTGCCTGCACTCGCATGTTCCCACCCTGCTGTGGTGGGGGCCGCGTTTCGTCGCGCTGTACAACGACGCCTGCATCGGGCTGCTCGGCCCGCAGAAGCACCCGGCGCTGCTCGCGCGCCCCGGTGCGGACGCCTGGCCGGAGGTCTGGGAGACGCTGGGCCCGGTGCTCGACGGCCTGCGCTCCGGCCGACACACGGCCGGGGACCACACGCTCACCTGTTTCTACGCCCGCACGCGGGCGCGCGAAGAAGTGCACCTGAAATTCGCCTGCTCGCCGGTCCTCTCCGCCGACGGCCGCAACGTGGCCGGCGTCTTCAGCACCGTTTCGGAGATCACCTCGACCGTGCTGGAGCAGCGACGGCTCGCCACGCTGCGGCGCCTCGGCGACCTGCACGCGCCCCCGGGGAACTGCACGGCCGTCTGCCGGCAGGCGGCCGCAGCGCTCGAGGCGAATCCGTTCGACGTGGCCTTCGCGGCGATCTACGCGCCGGGCGAAGGCGACGACACACTGCGGCTGACCGCGACCTCCGGCCTGCCGGCCGGGCATCCCCTGCCGGAATCGGTGTCGGAGGGCGCGGACGGCGCACTGCCCCTCGGGTCGGTCTTCGCGCGGGGCCGGCCGGAGGTGCTCAGCACCGAAGCGCGCGGGCTGCGTCTGCCGGGCGGCGCGTGGCCCGAGCCCGCCGCCGAGGCCCTGGTGCTGCCGCTGCAGTCGTTCGGTCAGCAGCGCCCGTGCGGGCTGCTCGTCGCGGGCGTCAGCCCGCGCCAGGTGCTCGACGCCGAGTGCCGTGCGTTCTTCGAGATGGCCGCCGAGCACATCGGTTGGGCGCTGGCGCGCACCAGCGCAACGCTCCGCACCGGCGCGGTGCTCTTGATCGAGCCCGATCCGGCCGAGCGCGACCGGCTGTGTCCGCTGCTCGAGCACGAGGTCGACGTGCAGACCGCCGACGACGCCCGGCAGGGACTCGAGATGGCGCGCCGCCGGCCCCCCGACATGGCCGTCGTCGAGCTGGCCGCCATCGCGCCGGACGACTTCGCGGTGCTGCGCGCCTGGCGCGCGGATCCGATGCTGCAGGCGGTGCCGATGGTGCTGATCGCGGAGCGTTCGGGCGAAGCGGCGCTGCGCGAGGGGGTGGCCGCCGGCGCCGACGATCAGCTCGTGAAGCCGTTCTCGGGCGCCGAGTTGATGGCCCGCGTACGCGGCTATGTCGCGCTCAGCCGCAGCCGGCGCGAACGCAGCCAGACGGCGCTGCAGGCGGCATTCACCGAAGCGCAGCGCCGGGCCCGTGAGGCGGAAGAGGCGAACGCGCGTCTCGAGGAGCTGCAGGCGCGTCTCGCCGCCGACCTCGACGTGATGAACCGTCTGCACGAGCTGGCCACCCGCCTGGTCGCAACCCACGAGCTGCCGGTGGTGCTCGAGGAGATCCTCGATGCCGCGATGGCGCTGCACGGCGCAGACTTCGGCAACATCAAACTCTACGACCCCGTGCACCGCACGATGGTCATCGCGGCGCAGCGCGGCTTCGATCAGCCGTTCCTCGACTACTTCGGCACCGTCCACGCCGACGCCGACTCGCAATGCGCCGAGGCGCTGCGGGAACGCACGCGGGTGCTGGTCAGCGACGTCGAGACCGATCCGCGCTTCACTCCCCACCGGGCGATGGCCGCGGCATGCGGCTTCCGGTCGGTGATGTCGCTGCCGATCATCTCCCGCGACGGGGAGCCGAAGGGCGTGCTGTCGACGCACTTCCGCACGACGCACTCGCCGACCGACCGGGAACTGCGGCTCACCGATCTGTATCTGCGCCTGGCCGCCGAGCTGATCGAGCGCAGCGAAGCGGAGGATGCGCTGCGCGAAGCCGACCGGCGCAAGGACGAGTTCCTCGCGACGCTGGCCCACGAGCTGCGGAACCCTTTGGCGCCGCTCCGCAACGGGCTCGCGATCGCGCGGCTGACCGGCCGCGGCAACGACGAGCTGCTGCGCACGGTGGACATGATGGATCGCCAGCTCAGCCACCTGGTGCACCTCGTGGACGACCTGCTCGACATGGGCCGCATCCGCTCCGGCAAGGTCGAGCTGCGTCTCGCGCCGGTGGCGCTGACCGACGCGATCGAGCGCAGCATCGAAGCCTCCCAGCCGCTGATCGACGAGCGGCAGCATCGCCTGGCCGTCGAGCTCGATTCCGCGCCGCTCACGGTGAGGGGCGACCTCGACCGGCTGGCCCAGGTGTTCTCCAACCTGCTGTCGAACGCGGCCAAGTACACGGACCCGGGCGGCTCCATCACCGTGCGCGTGAGCCGGGAACAGCAGCAGGCGGTGATCCGGGTCAGCGACACCGGACGCGGCATCGCGGCGAGTGAGCTGCCCGGCGTGTTCGACCTGTTCACGCAGGGCCGATCGCTGGCCGGTACCGTGGATTCCGGGCTCGGCATCGGTCTCGCGCTGGTCCGCGCGCTGGTCGAGATACACGGCGGCAGCGTCAGCGCCGCGAGCCCCGGCCCCGGCGCCGGCAGCACGTTCACCGTGCGGCTGCCGCTGCTGTCGGCCGCCGCTCCCGCGGCCGACCCCGCCGCGCCGGCGCCGCACGAAGCGGCCGGCGCTGGCCGGCGGCGGATCCTGGTGGTGGACGACAACGAGGACGCGGCCGCGTCGCTCGCGAGGCTGCTGACGCTGCAGGGCCATCAGGTGGAGGTCGCCTACGATGGCGCGGTCGCCGTGGAACGGGCCCGCGTGACGCGGCCGGACGTCGTGTTCCTGGACCTGCGGATGCCGAAGATGGACGGCATGACTGCCGCGCGTCACCTGCGGGCGCTGCCGGGCGGGCAGCGCCTGCGCATCTTCGCGATGACCGGCTGGGGTCAGGCGCACGATCGCGAGCGCACCCGGCGGGCCGGATTCGACGGCCATCTGGTCAAGCCGGTGCGAAGCGAGGTGCTGGAGCAGCTACTGGCGTCGCTGGAAATGTGGGAGCGCCCTCCGGTCGCGAATCCGAACCCGCTCTAGACGCTGAGCTCCACCGTCCGCGCGGTCAGCCGCCGCGCCGATACGTGCAGGCGGGCGATCGTCACCGGCAGACGGAATCGCCGCGGCCCGGCGCTGCCCGGATTGAGATAGAGCACGCCGCCCTGCCGCGCCACCCGCGGCTGATGGGAGTGGCCGGCAAGCACCGCCGCGAAGCCGGCGGCCGCGGGATCGAACTCGAGCGCCTTCAGGTCGTGCAGCACGTAGAGCCGCCGGCCGCCCGCCTCCACCACGGCCGTCTCCGGATAACCGTCCGCCCACGCCCCGCGATCGACGTTGCCGCGGATCGCGACCACCGGCGCGATCGCGCACAGGCCCTCGACGACCTCGGGGCGGCCGATGTCGCCGCAGTGGATGATCCGGTCGCAGCCGCGGAGCGCCGCCAGCGCCTCGGGACGCAGCAGCCCGTGGGTATCGGAGATCACGCCGATCCGTTCGGTCATCGCCCGGCCTCGCTCGCGCTCTGTGCGATACTCGCGGCCCATGGCGCTGAAATCCACCGTCTACCGGGTCGAGCTCGACGTCTCCGACATCGACCGCGGCTACTACGCGAGCCACACGCTGACCCTCGCCCGCCATCCGTCCGAAACCGAGCAACGGCTGATGGTCCGGCTGCTGGCGTTCGTGCTGCACGCCGACCCGCGCCTCGCGTTCGGCCGCGGCCTTTCGGCCGACGAGGATCCGGACCTCTGGATCCGCGACGACACCGGCGCGGTGCGCCTCTGGATCGATGTGGGGCTGCCCGACGAGCGCCGCGTGCGTCGGGCGGCAGGCCGGTCAGCCGCGCTCGCGGTCCTCGCCTACGGCGAACGCGCGACGCGCGTCTGGTGGGAGAAGAACGCGACCGCGTTCACGCGACTGCCGCAGCTCGCGGTCCGGTCGCTGACCGACCGGGAGCTCGCCGAGCTCGGCGAGCTCGCGAAGCGCAACATGCGCCTGCACGCCGTCTGTCAGGAGGGCCAGATCACGCTGGGCGACGACGAGCGCCAGGCCGTGATCGAACCGAGGTGCCTGAAATGAACGCCTCGGAGCCGCCGCGTCCCGCACCGAGCCGTCACCGACCGATCGACACTTCCCAATCCTCCACCGGACCCGGCCACTCGACGAACAGCGGATGGAGCTCGGGCGACGGGAGCGCGAGCAACCGCCGGTAGCCGCACGGATCCCGCCGCTCGAGCTTCGCCAGCAGGTGGCGCCGCTCGAACTCGACCTGCCCGGTCGTGCACGGAATCCGCTCACATTCCGCGACGTCGATCAGTTTGTCGCGCAGGAACCTGTAGCCGCGCAGTTCGGCCTCGTCCGCCACCAGGCTCGCGTAACATCCGATCACACGCACCGGGTCGGCCTGCCGGCGGAAACGGACGAGCTGGGGATGCTGCCGGTAGCCGCGGGTGGCGCCCTGCAGTACCTTCTGCGCGAGCAGCGTCTCGCGCCAGAGCGCCACCAGCCCGATGCGGTCGAGGTGCTTCGGGTGCAGCGTCCACAAGCGCATCGGCCGGTCAGTAGTAGACGGCGTTACCGACGCCGCCGCCGGCCGCGATCACCTCACCGGTCACCGCCCACGCCCGGTCGGAGCACAGGAACGCCGCGAGGTAGGCCACCTCCCGAGCGTCCACCATCCGGCCGATGGCGTTGCCGCGCGGGCTGCCGGGTGCGTAGTCCGCCTGCTCGAGCTCCCGCACGGTCCGGCCTTCGCGCGCTGCCCGCTCAGCCAGCAGCTCGGTGGTGCGCTCGGTGCGGGTGATACCGGGGTGGATGCAGTTCACCGTGATCCCGTCGCGGCCGAGCTGCATCGCCAGTGTCTTGGTCAGGTGCACGAGCGCCGTGTTGCGGGCGCCGCCGGAGAGATTCCCGGCCACGCGCGCGTTCAGACCGCTGATGTTGACGATACGGCCCCAGCCGGCGCGCTTCAGGTGCGGAATCACCGCCCGGGCGCAGCGCAGCGCACCCAGGTACTTCACGTCGAAGTCGTCGAGGAAGGCCTCGTCGACGATGGTCTCGATTCGCCCGATCGCGGTCGGCGAGCCGCCCGGCGCGGAACCGCTGTTGATCAGCACGTGCAGGCCGCCGAGCGCCTCCGCGGCACTCTCCACCATCTGGTCGACCGACTCTCGGGAGCGCACGTCGCAGGTCAGCGTCGCGACCCGCACACCCGTGGCCGGCTGGATCTCTTCCGCCGCCCGGCGCAGGCGTTCCGGGTCGCGCGCCGCCAGCGCCACGTTCATCCCTTCCTCCGCCAGCACCAGCGCGATCGCCTTGCCGATGCCGCGGCTTCCACCGACCACAAGGGCATTACGCCCGTGCAGACCGAAGTCCATCTGTCACCTTCCTTTTGCCGAATCCAGTCGAATCAGGGCGCGGCCGGCGAGCCCTCCGCCGCGTCTGCATCGTCGCCGGCCTCGCTGGCGAACTCGGCCACCGTGGCGGCCTCCTCGAGCTCGGCCATCACCTCCGCCGCCGTCTGCTCGAGGAGCTGCTGCTCTTCTTCGGTGACCGAACGCGGATTCGCGTCGATCACGCACAGCGAGCCGATCGGCTGTCCGCTGCGGGTCCGCAGCGGCACCCCCGCGTAGAAGCGGATGCCGTGCTCGAGCAGGAACGGGTTCTTCGCGAACCGCGGATCCTTCAGCACGTCCTCGATCACGAGCGGCTCGTTCTCCGCCACCACGTGGCCGCAGACCGACGTTTCCCGCGGGCTGCGCCCGGCGCGAACCAGCTCGTCCGGAAGGCCCACCGGCGCGCGGAAGTTCTGGTGCTGTTCGTCGACCACGTTGATCAGCGCGATCGGCACCCCGAACGCCTTCGCCAGCCGCCGAGTATAACGGGCGAGCTGCTCGTCGCTGCCCTCGAGCGCGCGCAGCGCCTTGAGGTCGGCGAGGCGCTCTTCTTCGTCGGGCGGGATCGGAGCGGCCAGATACTCCTCGGACGGCGCCGCTGCGAGCTCCACCGCCTGCACCGCTTCGCGCAGCGACGTCACCACGTTCGCGTTCGCGGGCAGCTTGCCGAGCCGCGTGCGAGCGGTGTCCGGCAGATTCCACAGCCCGACCAGTAGAGGCAGCTCCGGTGCCTGTCGGGCCAGCCGCCGCACGGTTTGTTTGATCCGCGGGAGCGGCGCCGGGTCGAGGTACGAGAGGCAGACGGCGTGGAGGCTGTCGAGGTCGATGGCGTCGACGTGCTCCGGCGCCAGAGCCTCCGCGCTGACGACGCGAACGGAAAAGCCGCGCCGCTCGAGAAGCTGCCCGAGCATCGCCGCGACGGTGAGATCGAGCCCGGAGCGGCCTGCCGCGCAGAGGACGGTGCGCTCGCCCGGGGACCGGCCCTGCCCGGCCGCGGCGACCCGCTCCTCCTCCTCGCCGTTGGCGACCTGCTCGGCGAGCTCGGTCACCACTTCGAGGGCCGTTCGCATCACCAGCAGGCGGCGCTCGGTGGACAACCGTGCGTTCTCGCCGGTGGCCTCCCGCAGTGCCGGCAGCGCGACGTCATCGTAGAGCTGCAGGAACGTGTGCTCCTCGACGTAGTCCTCGGCGATCGCCACCGCTTCGTCGGCGTCTCCCGCGAGCAGGCGCTGGTACAGACGCTCCGGCAGCGACAGCGCCGGTGCGGCGCCGAGCAGCACGTCGAGGAACGCGAGGCGCGGAAAATACCGTCCCGCCACCGCGAGGCAGACGGTGAGCGGCGTCGCGAGCAACAGGCCCACCGGCCCCCACAGCGCCGTCCAGAAGATCGCCGCGAAGATCACCGCTACCGCCGACATGCTGGTGCTCGAGCCGTACAGCCACGGCTCGACGAAGTTGTTGCTGATCAGCTCGAGGGTCAGGATCAGCCCCAGCGTGAGCAGCACGGTCGTCCAGCCGGGATCCACCGCGAGCGCCAGCAGCAGCGGAAACGCCGCCGACAGCAGCGGGCCGAGGTACGGTATGAAGCGCAGCAGCACCGCGAGCACCGCCCACAGGAACGCGTTCGGAATGCCGATGAAGTACAGGCCGATGCCGAACGGGATCCCGTAGGTCACGTTCACCACGAGCTGCATCAAGAGGTAACGGCTGACCCGGGTGCCGGCCTCGTCCAGCACTTCGGTGGTGACGTTCATGTTCGGCCCGAGCAGGCGGATCAAGCGATTGCGCAGGTCCTCGCGCTCGAGCAGCATGAAGATCACCAGCACGATCACGATGCCGGCCTTGCCGACCGGCCCGACCAGCGGCGCGGCGAGCTGCGAGATCACGTCGATCGCGCTCGGCGGCGGCTCCTCGACCTGCACGACGGGCACGTCCGAAGACCGCTGTTCCGGTGCCAGCTCGGCCACCTCGGCACGCAGCGACTGCATCATCTCGGTGAGCTGGTCGAACACACCGCCGCCGGGCGAGACCGCCTTGACCCCCTCGAGCTTGCTCTGCAGGTTCGATTGATACGAAGGCAGCTCGCTGGCGAGCTGCAGCGCCTGCACGCCGAGCAGCAGCCCGATCGCGCCGATCACCAGGAACGCGAAGATCGCCGTGAGCAGCACGGCCGCGACCCGCGGCACGCGCAGCCGGCGCAGCCGCGTCACCAGCGGCGAGAGCAGGAAGCTCAGCAGGATCGCGATCGCGAGCGGAATCAGCACGTCCTGCCCGACGTAGAGGATGGCGACGACCAGCGTGGCGCCGACCAGGAACGTCACCCAGGAGGCGTCCCCGGCGTATCCGTCCGGCTCGCGCGGGCGCTCACCGGCCTCGGCCGGCCCCCGCAGTCGGTTTTCCTCGGAATTCGGCACGGCTGGGCGTCCTGGTGATCACCCCGCGTGATGCACGCCGCGTGCCGATTCCTGAACCCAGGCCACATTTGCGTGCGCCGCCGCCTCCTATACTCGGCGACTTCGTGTCGCCGCTTGTCACTGACGGCGCGCAGCGGTTGGGACAGCGTCCTCGAAGTCCGAGGGAACCGACACCGACGGAGCGTGTGACCATGATCTCGAACGATACTACCGGTGCCCCGGGCAACCGACTCGCGCACCACGGCCGCGGCGGAGAGCTGTTCGTGCTCTTCATCGTCAACGTGGTTCTGAAGATCCTGACCCTCGGCGTCTACCATTTCTGGGGCAAGACCCGGGTGCGCCGCTACCTGTGGACGCAGACCAGCTTCGACGGCGAACGTCTCGAGTACACCGGCACCGGCCTCGAGTTGTTCGTTGGGTTCCTGAAGGCGATCGTCGTCTTGGCGGGCGTGATTCTCGCCTTTGCGATCCTCGCCAGCCTGGTTCCGCCCGTCGCCGCGGTGCTGATGATCGCGCTGTACGTGCTGTTTCCGGTGCTGATCGGTGCCGCCGTCTACAGCGCTCAGCGCTACAAGCTCACCCGGACGCGCCTGCGCGGCATCCGCTTCGGTCTCGCCGGCTCGCCGTGGAACCACGGCCTGAAGACGCTCGGCTACGGTCTGCTCACCGCGCTGACTCTCGGGCTCTACACGCCGTTCATGCGCATGAAGCTGGCCGGCCACATGCTGAGCAACACCCGTTTCGGCACGGAACAGTTCGCGTTCGACGGACGCGGCGGCGACCTGTTCGTCCGGTTCCTGGTGACCGTGCTGCTCACGATCCCGACCTTCGGCCTGGTCTGGTTCTGGTATCGCGCGAGCGAATACCGCTACACGCTGTCGCGCCTCTCGGCCGGCAAGGTGCGCTTCGAGGTCACCGAGAGCGACATGAGCCTCGCGCTGTTCTTCCTCGGCAACGCGCTGATCTTCGTGCTGACGCTCGGACTCGGCCTGCCGTGGGTCGTCACCCGGTCGCTGCGCCATCTCGGCGAGAACCTGCAGGTCACCGGCGCGATCGACTATTCGCGGATCCGTCAGGCTCAGGAAGAGTCCCAGGCGGTGGGCGAAGGCTTCGCGGAGGCCCTGGACCTCGGCATCGTCTGAGCCGATGGACTACCCGGGCTGGTGGAACGACGGCTGCAGCGCCGAGCGCCACCCGGTGCGCGTGCGGCTGATGGGCCGCCGGCTGCTGGTTACCGGAGCCGAGGCGGATCGGCCGCTCGCGGAGCTGCCGCTCGATGGGCTCGCGCTCGCCGAGGAGATCTACACCGGCCAGCCGCTGCGCCTCAAGCACGACGGCTGGCCGGACGCGCGTCTCACCGTGGACGACCACGCGCTGATGGGCAAGCTGATCGCCGCGGCCCCGCGGCTCGCGCGCCGGTACCACGCCCAGCGCAGCACGCTGTACCGCTTCACCGCCTGGACCGGCGCGCTGGTCGCCGTGCTCGCGCTGCTGCTCGGCGTCGTGCAGTTCGGTGCCGAGCCGCTGGCCGCACTGGTGCCGCTGGAATGGGAGGACGCGCTCGGAACGGAGTTGATGGCCGGCTTCATCGACGAATACGGCCTCTGCGAGGCGAACCCCGGTCTCGGCCACGTGCAGGATCTGGTGGACGAGCTCGCCGCCCAGGCCGAGAGCCCGTACCGGTTCCGCGTCCACGTGCTGCAGGGGGAGGAAGTCAACGCGTTCGCGCTGCCCGGCGGCCGGATCGGCGTATTCGACGGCCTCGTGAAGGCGGCGGACGGACCCGGTGAGCTGGCCGGCGTGCTGGCCCACGAGGTGGCCCACGGCATCGAGCGCCACGCCACCGAGCAGATCATCCGCCGCAGCGGCTACAGCCTGATCGCGAGTCTCGTCACCGGCGACCTGTCCGGCTTCGCCGCGCTGGCGGGCGATACCGCGGCCTTCATGGCCAGCATGGCGAACAGCCGCGCGGACGAGGCGGAAGCCGATCGGCTCGCGATGCGCCTGCTGAACGCGGCCGGCATCGACTCCACCGGGCTGCCGCGCTTCTTCGAGCGACTGGAGGAGTCCGGCCGATCGTTGCCGGATCCGCTGATGCTGGCGTCGACGCACCCGGCGAACGCGGCACGGATCGCGGAGACGCGGTCGATGGTGCGCGAAGGTCGCGCGCCGCTCGGCGACGCCGAATGGCAGGCCGTTCGGCAGATCTGCGGCGGGGTATCCGGAACGATCAGCGGCAGCGCAAGTCGTAGCAGCGGATCGGAGCAGGATTGAGCGCGCGGCTCATTCGTGTATGGTGCCCCTCGCAGCGCCGCCTGCCGGAATCCGGACGAGAATGATCGACGACTACACCACCCGACATTACCCCTTCGAGGGCTGCTTCAACTTCCGCGACATCGGCGGCTATCCCACGGTGGACGGCCGTACCGTTCGCTGGGGCCGGTTCTTCCGCGCCGGCCGCCAGGATCGCATGACCCGCCGCGATCTCGAGAGGCTCGAGCGGCTCGGCATCCGAACGCAGATCGACCTGCGCCGGCCGGACGAGATCCGCGATCAGGGCTGCGGCCCGCTGATCGAGCTCGGCGCCGAGTACCACAACCTCCCGGTGATCCCGGAAGGCGGCACCGAGCAGCTCAGCCGGCTGGTGGGTGACACCCGCATCTCCGGCGCCCGCTACCTCGGCTACCTGGAATTCGGCCCGGAGCCGTGGCGGCGCATGTTCGAGCTGTTCGCGGAAGCGGACAGGCACCCGATCCTGCTGCACTGCACCGCGGGCAAGGACCGCACCGGCGTCTCGACGGCGTTCCTGCTGGCGGTGCTCGGCGTCGAGCGGCGCTGGATCGAAGCGGACTACGTACTGAGCAACCTCGACGTGCCGCGCCAGCTCGACTTCATCGAGCGCCACTTCGGCTTTCCGGAAGGTATGGACCGCGCGACGATGGAACGGCTCGCGGGCATTCCGGCGGAGGCCATCAGCGACTTCCTCGACGGGCTCGAGGCGCGCTGGGGCGGGCCGCTCGGTTATCTGCGCAGCATCGGCATCGACGACGGCTGGATGGAGGCGGTACGCCGCGCATTCCTTGACGGATGAGCCGCACCCGCGCGTGGTCGTGCTGCTCGGCGCCTCCGGCGCCGGCAAGAGCACGATCGGCCGGATGCTCGCCGACCGGCTCGGCTGGCCGTTCCTCGAAGGCGACGACTTTCACTCCCCGTCGAACCGGGAAAAGATGCGGCGCGGAATACCGCTCGACGACGCCGACCGCGGGCCCTGGCTCGATGCGATCCGCGCGAAGATCGACGAAGTGCTCGAGGCCGGCGGCAGCGCCGTGGTCGCCTGCTCGGCGCTAGAGCGCGCCTATCGCGAGCGGCTGCGCCAGGACGGCGTGACGTTCGTCTACCTGAAGGCCGACCGGGACGTGCTCGAGCAGCGGCTCGCGCAGCGCCGCGGCCACTTCTTCGACCCGAGGCTGCTCGAAAGTCAGCTCGCGGCGCTCGAGGAACCCACGCGAGCGCTCACGGTGAACGCCGCCGACCCGCCGGACGCCGTGGTCGACCACATCATTGTGGGAGCGGCCTCCGGCCGCGAATGATGTGGGAGCGGCCTCTGGCCGCGAATGACCGGATTCCTTCACCCGTTCGCGGCCGGAGCTGGGCGGGTAGCCGCCGCTCCCACAGCACTCACTCGCGATCGGGCCGGCCGATCAGCGGAATGCTGCCCTCGCCGCCGCGCAGCAGCCCGGTGCCGGTGTAGACGCCGAGCTTCTGGCGCGTGTCCTCGATGTCGAGGTTGCGCATCGTGAGCTGACCGATCCGGTCGGCCGGCGTGAACGCCCCCTCGCCCTTCTCCATCGTCAGCCGCTCCGGATGGTAGGTGAGGTTCGGGCTCTCGGTGTTGACGATGCTGTAGTCGTTGCCGCGGCGCAGCTCCAGTGTCACTTCCCCGGTGATCGCGCGGGCCACCCAGCGCTGCGCGGTCTCGCGCAGCATCAGGCACTGGGGATCGAACCAGCGACCCTGGTAGAGCAGCCGTCCGAGACGCATGCCGTTGATGCGGTACTGCTCGATGGTGTCTTCGTTGTGGATGCCGGTGACCAGCCGCTCGTAGGCGATGTGCAGCAGCGCCATGCCCGGCGCCTCGTAGATGCCGCGGCTCTTCGCCTCGATGATCCGGTTCTCGATCTGGTCGGACATGCCCAGGCCGTGGCGGCCGCCGATGGCGTTGGCCTCCTGCATCAGCTTCACCGCATCGGAGAAGCGCTGGCCGTTCAGCGCCACCGGCACGCCCTCCTCGAAGCGCACCGTCGCCTTCTCCGCCTTAACCGCCACCTCGCTCTTCCAGAACGCCACGCCCATGATCGGCTGGACGATGGCGATGCCCTTGTCCAGGAACTCGAGGTCCTTCGCCTCGTGCGTGGCGCCGAGGAGGTTGGAGTCGGTCGAGTAGGCCTTCTCCGCGCTCATCCTGTAGTCGAGGCCGGCCTTCGCCAGGTACGCCGACATTTCCTTGCGGCCGCCCAGCTCGTCGATGAAGCGCTGGTCGAGCCAGGGCTTGTAGATGCGCAGGCTCGGGTTGGCGAGCAGGCCGTAGCGGTAGAACCGCTCGATGTCGTTGCCCTTGTAGGTGCTGCCGTCGCTCCAGATGTCCACGCCGTCCTCGCGCATGGCGAGCACCAGCATGGTGCCGGTGACGGCGCGCCCGAGCGGCGTGGTGTTGAAGTAGGTCGCCCCGCCGGTCGAGATGTGGAAGGCGCCGCACTGGATGGCGGCGATGCCTTCGGCCACGAGCTGCGGGCGGCACTCCACCAGGCGCGCCTTCTCCGCCCCGTAGGCCAACGCCTTGCGCGGGATCTCGCCGTAGTCGGCCTCGTCCGGCTGGCCGAGGTGGGCCGTATAGGCGTACGGGACGGCGCCCTTCGCGCGCATCCAGTGCACCGCCGCGCTGGTGTCCAGCCCGCCCGAGAACGCGATGCCGATCTTTTCGCCCTTCGGAAGCGAGCCGAGAATCGTGGCCAAAGCGCCTGTCTCCAAGAAAATTGAATGATATATAGAATGCCTCG
Source organism: Pseudomonadales bacterium (assembly GCA_036381275.1). Lineage (GTDB taxonomy): Bacteria > Pseudomonadota > Gammaproteobacteria > Pseudomonadales > Azotimanducaceae > UBA7803. The sequence goes on from DASVDC010000007.1 coordinate 101,275, forward strand.
CGTGCGCGCCGCCATTGCCCTGATCGCGTCGTTGTTTCTCAGCAGCGCGCTGGCCGCGCCCTTCGCCCTCACCGTCGGCGAGACGCGGCTGCTGCTCGACACCCCGCCCGGCTACGCCGACACCACCTTCACCGGCTCGCCGCGGCTGCAGGAGCTCGCCGAGTCGCTCACCTCGGCCTCCAACCGCGTCCTGCTGTTCGCCATCAGCGACGCCGACCTGCGCCGCTTCACCCAGGGCGACCCGCCCGAGTTCCGCCGCCACATGCTGGTCGCCACGCCGCGCGCCATGGAGCGCCAGCGCGTCGACCCGGACACCTTCCAGCGGCTGGCCGAGGACTTCCTGCGCGGCTTCCGCCCCCCCGCCGAAGACACCGAGCTCGCGCAGTACCTGGACAAGCAGCCCGTCGGCACGCGCAGCAGCCTCGCCCAGCTGCGCCGCGACGCCAGCGTCGTCACCCTGCTCCAGGGCACGCGCCTCGAGCCCACCAGGATCCCGCGGTTCTTCGGCACCGACGAGCGCCAGAACTACCTGCTCTCCACCAGCACGCTGCTCGTGGCGCGCGGCAAGGTGCTCAACCTCGCCGTCTTCGCCGTCTACGAGTCGCCCGAGGACGTCGCCTGGATCCGCGCCGTCACCGCCGCCTGGGTGGACCAGCTGCAGCGCCTGAACCGCTAACGGAGCCCGCCATGCCCTCCTTCGACATCGTCTCGCAGGTCAACCAGCAGGAAGTAAAGAACGCCGTCGAGCAGACCAACAAGGAAATCCAGAACCGCTACGACTTCAAGGGCTCCGACGCCCGCGTCGAGCAGAAAGAGCTCGAGCTCAGCGTGTTCGCCGACGACGACTTCAAGCTCGGCCAGGTCATGGACGTCCTGCGCCAGCGCCTCGCCAAGCGCAACGTCGACGTCCGCGCCCTCGAGCCCGGCGCCGTCGAGAAAATCTCCGGCGACAAGGTCAAGCAGCCCGTCAAAGTAAAGGCCGGCATCCCCGTCGAGAAGGGCAAGAGCATCGTCAAGCTGATCAAGGACTCCAAGCTCAAAGTCGCCGGCTCCATCCAGGGCGATGCCGTTCGCGTCTCCGGCTCCAAGAAAGACGACCTCCAGGCCGCCATCCAGCTCGTCAAGCAGTCCGTCACCGACCTGCCGATTCAGTTCATCAACTTCCGGGATTAGCTGCCGGCGAAATCCGTTCGCCGGATCAGCCCTTCGCGAGGCTCTCGATCCAGCGGTCGTAGAGCTGGTTCGCCACTTCGTGCAGCTTGTCCAGGCGCGGCTCGATGTTGGAGGTGATCTCGTCGGGCTTCTGCACGGCCGGACTGGAGGAAGCGCGGATTTCGTCGGCGCCGCTGCGCACCCAGACCTTGATGAGGTCCTCGGTCATCTCGACGTGGCATTG
>DASVDC010000008.1:0-69612 GCA_036381275.1 Pseudomonadales bacterium
CACCCGGTTCACGCACCGCGCGACCCGCGCCGCGAGGCTCTTCATCCCGCACGCGAGCGCGCGCTTCCCCTGCGCCTCGATCAGAAAGTGCAGGTGGTTGTGCTGGATCGAGTAGTGCACCACCCGAAAGCCCGGGCGCTCGGCACACTGCGCGAGACTGTATCGGAAGGCTGCGACGAAGCGCTTCCTGCGCAGGTTCGGCAAACCCCGCTGCAGACGCACGGTGACGTGCACGGGGCAGTGGCCGGGGATCGCCTCGCGGCGCCGGTGCAGCACGCGCGCGTTGGGTCTTGCCTTCCGTCCCGCGCCCGGTCGCCAGCCGCCGCGTCCCGACGGGATCAGCACCAGCTCGGTCTGCGTCGGTCGTCGCCTGTTCGCTTTTCCCATGCGCCCAGATTAGGGCGCTGTTCATCGCGGCGATGCCGGCGATGGCTGAAGGTGCGGTAAGAAGTCGCTGACGTCGTTGTGCAGCTGCGCGCGGCTCTGCCAGCCGCCGGATCATTGGAACCATTGCGGCCGGTATCCGTGGACGTCGCTCCCCTCGGAACGGAACATGGCCCGAATCAAATCGCCACCTCGTCGGGATCAAGTCGCGAACATCGCCCGAATCGAAGCCGCGCGGTTCGAGGTAGAGCGCCGGATCTCGATCGCCCGGGCTTCATCGATTGATTCGGGCCATGTTCCCTCCCGATGCGGGCGCGGTGGATGGTGCCGAGGCGGATGCTGCCGTGCGAGATCACGCACGCGAACCGCCGCTGCACGGCGGCGCTGCGGCCGACGTCGACCACCCGCCCCCGGGCCTTGATTCGGGCGATGTTGCGGAGCGGGACTCGCCGGAGACGCGCGGATTCATCGCGAGTCCAGCGCCCGCCGGCCGCTTCTTACCCGTTGGAATGGGGCGACCACTTGGAGCAGAGCGCTGGTTGAATCGAGCTCCCGTCCATCGAGCCCAGCTTTCGCGGCCTGTACGTCCGGTCGGATGGACAGCAGTCAGTCCGATCCGACGGGCAACACCTTTCCGAGGTGTTCATCCGGGATGCCGATTGCCTGCAGACCGTCTTGAGGCGCGGCTGGTTCGTACAGGCTGCGAATTGCCGGGAGTTCGCGGCCGGAGGCCGCTCCCACAGCAGAAGGCCGCTCCGACAGCAGAAGGCCGCTCCCAGAGACCGGCGTCAGTCGCGCCGGAGCACGCCCGTCAGGGTCAGCACCACCACGGCCGACAGCGCGGTGCCGGCGATCACGAAGAGCGCGTGCAGCGTGAGCCAGAGCCACCGCCAGGAACCTTCCGGCGCGAAGCGGCAGTAGTTGTCCTGACCGAGGTTGATCACCGGCAGCGCGGCGTCGAGCGCGAAGTGCAGCACGTCGAGCCCCGGGCAGCCGCGCTCGTGCGAGGCCGTGGCGAGGTCGAACGGGAAGCGGTACACCACCGGTACCGGTTCGGTCTCGTACGGCACGAACGGCTGGTCGTAGCCCCACAGCGCCACGGCGTAGAAAACGCCGCCGAGCAGCACGAACAAGACGAACGACAGCACCGCGCGGGCGCTCGAGTAGCCGTGGTGGCTCACCAGCATCAGCAGCTTCGTGAACGGCCTCGCCCACGCCGGATCCACCCGGGCCGCGAGGCGCATGCGGATCTTCTCCACCGCGATCGCGCTGGCTTCGCGGGCCTGACCGTGCTGACGCAGCACGCGGCTGAGCTCTTCGTACGGCTGCGGTCGGAAGCTGTCCACGGTCGGCCGCCCGTCCGGAAACTGACGGCGCAGCCAGCGGCTGCGCTGCGCGACCACGTCGTTGCTGCCGCCGACACTGCGCAGCCGCTGATAGGTCGCGCCTTCCAGGTCGAGGTAACCGGGCGCCGGCCAGCCGGTATCGGGGTCGTCCAGAATCGCGTTCAGCTCCGCGCCGGTCAGCAGCAGCCAGCCGTGCACGGGCTGCAGGCGCTGTCCTTCGGGATCCTCGTCCGGAGCCGGCAGCGTCCAGACGTTGTTCAGCACGAGCGTGTTCGAGACCCGGAGCTGCTGCAGGTTCACCGCCACCGGCCCGCCGCGGCCGAACACGTCGCTGCTCGGGCCCGGGTGCAGCCGGGCGCGGGCCAGGAAGAAGCTTCCGCCGATGGTGGCGGACAGGAAATTCAGCCGGCCGCTCGCCTCGAACGGTGCCTCGGCGCGTCCGGTCAGGAACACCGACTCGACCTTCAGGTCCTCGCAGTGCAGCGCCCGCCCGCCCGGGTTCGCGAGGCGCGCGCCGCGCAGCGTGACGTCGCCGGTCACGTGGGCAGCGGCGAGCGCCACCTCGCCGAGCGCCTCGAAGCGGCGGCCGGCGCCCCAGTCGCAGCTCACGTTGCCGCCGACGGTCATCGAACGCGCGTCGAGCGCGGCATCGCCGTCGCCGTCCAGGCGCGCGCCGTCCAGCAGCACGCTGCCTTCGATGCGCGCGCCGACGAGCCGGACCACGCCGCGCGTCTCGAACGGCGACTGCGGGATCGAACGCATCACCAGCCGCCCGCCGATGCGGGCGTTGCTGAGGTGGATCGCGCAGGTGCCGACTTCCGACAGCTCGCACTCGTAGCCGCTGACGCCGGTGAAGCGCGAGCCGGAGAGGTCGAGGTCCGCGCGGGTCGTCAGGCTCGCGCCGATCAGCGCGGGCGCTTCGCAGCCGACGAAGCGCAGCGCGAGAAAGTTGCCGCCCGAGAGATCCACCGGCTCGTCGAACCGGCAGGACCAGAACAGCAGCGCGATCTCGCTGCCGCTGCCGGGCAGCATCCGCAGCGGACCGAAGACGTCGGCGCCGCGCAGCCGCAGCGCGCTCGGCAGCCCGGGGCGGGTCTCGTCGGTGCCGGCCACCAGCGCGGCGAGGAACGCGGCGCTCACCCGCCGCTCCGCCGGCGCACGCCCGGTGAAATCGGCCACCCGATCCGCCGCGACGCAGTCGAGGATGTAGCGCTCCGGCTCGCTCGACGGCTCGCCGGCGCGCGGTGTCGGATTCACGATGGTCTCGCTGCCGTTCATGCGGGTCGCTGATGCGCGGGCCCTTCCGCGCTGACCAGGTTGTGGGCGGTGTTGATCAGGCCGATGTGAGAGAACGCCTGCGGGAAGTTGCCGAGCTGCCGCCGCGCTTCGGTCGCGTACTCCTCCGCCAGCAGGCCGAGGTCGTTGCGCAGATCGAGCAGCCGCTCGAACAACGCCAGTGCGTCACGGCGGCGGCCGAGCATCAGGTACGCGTCGGCGAGCCAGAAGCTGCACGCGAGGAATGCACCCTCGCCGGGGGGCAGGCCGTCCGGCGTCTCGTCGGGCCGGTAGCGCAGCACCAGACCGTCCTCGATCAGCTCCCGCTCGATCGCCGCCACGGTGGCGACGAAGCGCGGATCGTCCGCGGGCAGGAAGCCCACCTGGGCCATCACCAGGAGCGACGCGTCCAGCGCCCGGCCGCCGTAGTACTGCACGAAGCTCTGCTTCTCGTCGTTCCAGCCGTTCGTGCAGATGTCGTCGCGGATGCGCTCGCGCACCGCGCGCCAGCGCTCGACCGGCCCGGACAGGCCGTAGCTCTCGATCGCCCGGATGCCGCGGTCGAACGCGACCCAGCACATCAGCCGCGAATGCGTGAAGTGCCGCAGGCCCCCGCGCACCTCCCAGATGCCTTCGTCGGGACAGACCCAGTCGTGCTCGAGCCGATTCAGGATCGCTGTCTGCAGTTGCCAGCTCGCATCGGTGATCTCGAGGTGCGCGCGGCGGCCGACGTGCAGCACGTCCATCAGCTCGCCGGGGACGTCGAGCTGGCGCTGCTCGTGGGCGGCATTGCCGATGCGCACCGGGGCGCTGCCCTCGTAGCCCGGCAGCCAGGGCAGCTCCAGCTCGGTCAGCCGGCGCTCGCCGGCGAGCCCGTACATGATCTGGAGCTGGCTCGGCTCGCCGGCGGCCGCGCGCAGCAGCCACTCCCGCCAGGCGATGGCTTCGTCGCGGTAGCCGGAATTGAGCAGCGAGTACAGGGTCAACGTCGCGTCCCGGATCCAGCAGTAACGGTAGTCCCAGTTGCGCACGCCGCCGAGCCGCTCCGGCAGCGACGTGGTCGGCGCGGCCACGATAGCGCCCGTCGGGCTGAACGTCAGCGTCTTCAGTGTGATCAGCGAACGGATCACCGCATCGCGCCAGGGATGGTCCGCCGGACCGAACGTGCACTGGCGCACCCAGTCGTGCCAGCGCCGCTCGGTTTCGTCGAGCTGCTGCAGCGGGTCGCGGAGCGGAGCGGGCGGCTGGTGCGAGGGGTGGTAGCTCAGCGTGAACGGCACCAGCGCGTCTTCGCCGACGCTGAACTCGGCCACGGTGGTGAAGTCGCGGCCGACGAGCTCGACGGGCGTGTACAGCTCGAGCGCATCCGGACCGACCACGGCGGACAGCCCGTACCGCTCGCGCCGCACCCAGGGCACGCTGAAGCCGTAGCCGAAGCGCATCGTCAGCGTCATCCGCATCGGCACACAGCCGCGCTCGGCCCGCACCAGCCGCACCAGGTCGACGTGGCGCTCGTCGTCGCTGAACGGCATGAAGTCGATCAGGCGGACCCGGCCGGCGTCGGTCGCGAACGTGGTTTCGAGGATCGCGGTATCCGGCCGATACCGGCGCGTCACGTCATGCACCGGTACGGCCGGCGCGATCTGCCAGTGGCCGTGCCGCGGCTCGCCGAGCAGCGCCGCGAAACAGGCGTCGCCGTCGAAGCGAGGCAGGCACAGCCAGTCGACCGAGCCGTCCCGCGCGATCAGCGCACCGGTCAGCGTGTTGCCGATGAAGCCGTAGTCTTCGATCGGTTTGCTCATGCGCTCGGCCCCGTCAGAGCCAGGCCCGGATTCCGATCACCAGCGAGGTGCGCGAGACCGGCTCGCCGGCCGCCCGGGCGAAATCGCGGCTGTCGCCGTGCCGGCGCTCGCGCTGAACGCCGATGTACGGCGCGAGCTCCCGGACGATCTCGTACCGCAGGCGCAGCCCGAGCTCGCTGCTCGAGAGCCCGCGGCCGACACCGGCGTCGGGCACGTCGTCGCTCCACAGGTCGAATTCGACGCGCGGCTGCAGGACGAGGCGCTGGGTCAGCCGCAGGTCGTATTCCAGCTCCGCACGGAGGGCGACGTCGCCGTCCTCGCTCAGGTACAGCGCGGCGTCGGTCTCGAACCAGTGCGGCGCGAGCCCCTGCAGACCGAGCACGAGATAGCCGATATCCGGCTGACCGTGGCCGCGGACGTCGTAGGCGAGGCCGGTGCGCCAGCTCCAGAACGGCGAGAACATCCGGTCGTAGAGCAGGGCGAGCTCGGTGCGCTCCGGCGATTCGCCGGGCGAGCCGTGACCGTCGACCTCGAGCCACAGCTTGTTGTAGTCGCCGCCGTACCAGCCCTCGGCATCCCACCGCAGCGTATCCCCGTCGTTACTCTCACCGTACTCGAGCCGGTCGAGCGCGAGCATCCCGTACGGCTCGGCGTCGAGGTGCGCCATCGTACGGTGGTCGAGACCCGGCTCGGCGTTCGTGGCGGCGGTCAGCCCGATCGTGAGCAGCGCCGCGGCGAATCGGGCGGCATTCGTGAGGAAGCGCTCAGGCATGCGCGAGCCCTCCGGCCGGTGCGACCTCGACCACGCGCATCATGCCCATCTGCATGTGGTAGAGCAGGTGGCAATGGAACGCCCAGGGTCCCGGCTCGTTCGCGCTGATCAGCAGGCTCACCCGTTCCGCGGGCTTCACGCTCAGCGTGTGCTTGAACGGCAGCCGGTCGCTCTGGCCGTTCTCCAGCTCCATGAACATGCCGTGCAGATGGATCGGGTGTTCCATCATCGTGTCGTTGACCAGCACGAGACGGATCCGCTCGCCGTACGGGAAGTGGATCGGTGCGTTCACCTCGTGCAGCTCCCGGCCGTCGAACGACCACATGTAGCGCTCCATGTTGCCGGTCAGGTGCAGCTCGAGGGTGTGCGACGGTGCGCGCCGGTCGGGCGGCGCGGCCGCGTTGCGCAGGTCCGCGTAGGTCAGCACCCGGTGCTCGGCCGTCTCGAATCCGGCGCCGGGCTCGGCCAGACGGTTGCGCTGAATCTCGGCGACGGCCGTGTTGCCCGGGCCGTGGCCATCCGGCCCGTGCCGGGCGACCACCGGACCGGGCGGCCGCGGACCCGGCTCGGCCGAGCGTACCCGCGCGGGGGCGGCGTGGTGGTGCGCGTGATCGACCTGCGCGGCAGGTGTTCCGTGGTGATGTGCGTGCTCGCCGTGGGCGCCATGGCCGCTGCCGTGATCCATGCCCATGTCGATCATGGTCCGGCGCGGCGGCTCGCGCAGCGGCGGCACCGGCGCGGTCAGGCCGGGGCGCGGCGCGAGCGTGCCGCGGGCGAAGCCGCTGCGGTCGAGCGATTCGGCCATCAGCGTGTGGGCGCCGTCGCCGGGGGGCGTGACGATCACGTCGTAGGTCTCCGCCACCGCGATCTGCAACTCGTCCGTCTCGACCGGCTCGACGTTCTGGCCGTCGGCCTGAACCACCGTCATCGGCACGTCCGGGATGCGCACGTTGAAGTAGGTCATCGCGGATGCGTTGATCAGACGCAGCCGCACCCGTTCGCCGGGCCGGTACAGCGCGGTCCAGTTCGCGAGCGGATCGAGCCCGTTCATCAGGTAGGTGTACGTCGCGCCGCTGACGTCGGCGATGTCGGTGGGCGTCATCCGCATCCGGCCCCAGGCGAGACGGTCCTGCAGTGTGGCCTCGAGACCCTCCTCGCGGACGTCACGAACGAACTCGGCGAGCGTGCGCTGCTGGTAGTTGTAGTAGGTGCTCTGCTTCTTCAGCCGGGCGAGCAGCCGGTACGGGTTCTCGAACGTCCAGTCGGAGAGCACCACCACGTAGTCGCGCTCGTAGCGGAACGGCTCGGGCTCGCGCGGGTGAATCACGAGCGGTCCGTACAGGCCGGTCTGCTCCTGCAGCCCGGAATGGGAGTGGTACCAGTAGGTGCCGTACTGGCGCACCGGAAAGCGGGCTTCGAACGTCTCGCCCGGCGAGATGCCGGGGAAGCTGACCCCCGGCACGCCGTCCATCCGGTACGGCAGCAGCACGCCGTGCCAGTGAACCGAGGTGTCCTCGTCCAGATGATTCTCGATGCGCAGCACCGCCTCGCGGCCTTCCCACAGCTCGATCAGCGGGCCGGGCAGGGAGCCGTTCAACGTCGTGGCAGCGGCGCGGCGGCCGGCGATGCGGAGCGACTCGCCGCGCACCGCGAGCGTCACGGCGACGTCGCGCGGCGCGCCGCCGGCCACGCGGGCGGCGCTGCCGGCCGCCGAGCCGCCGCCCGCGTAGGCGGGCAGCCACCGGGTGAATGCTCCGAGCGCGCCGGCGGCGGCCCCGGCCTTCAACAGCCGGCGGCGGCCGGCATCGAACGTTCGGGTCCGGCGCATCGGGTCAGATCTCCACGTTCCGCAGGCGCAGCGCGTTGCCGATCACCGAGACCGAGCTCAGGCTCATCGCAGCTGCCGCGATCATCGGGCTCAGCAACAAGCCGAGCCACGGATACAGCACCCCCGCGGCGATCGGTACGCCCAGGCTGTTGTAGACGAACGCGAGAAACAGGTTCTGGCGGATGTTGCGCATGGTCGCGGCGCTCAGCGCCCGCGCCCGGGCGACGCCGCGCAGGTCGCCGCGCATCAGCGTGACCCCGGCGCTCTCCATCGCGACGTCGGTGCCGGTGCCCATCGCGATACCGACGTCCGCCTGCGCCAGCGCCGGCGCGTCGTTGATGCCGTCGCCGGCCATCGCGACCACCGCTCCGTGCTGCTGCAGCTCGCGCACGATCCGGTGTTTGTCCTCCGGTGAAACCTCGGCGTGCACCTCGTCGATGCCGACCCGGGCGGCGACCGCGCGGGCCGTCGCTTCGCTGTCGCCGGTGAGCATCACCACTTTCACGCCGAGCCGGTGCAGGCGCGCGATCGCGTCCGGCGTGGTCTCCTTGATCGGGTCGGCGACGCTCACGAGGCCCGCCGCGCCACCGTCCACCGCGACGAACATCACCGTCTCGCCCTCGCGGCGGTACTGCTCAGCGCGCTCGAACAGCGCGCCGTCGGCGGCGCCGAGCCGCTCCAGCAGACGGCGGTTACCGATCGCGACCCGCCGGCCGTCCACCGTGGCGACGACACCGGCACCGGTGATCGATTCGAAGTCGCCGGCCGGCTCGATCGGCACGCCGCGCGCCCGCGCGCCGCCGACCACCGCGGCGGCCAGCGGATGCTCGCTCTGGGCCTCCGCGGCGGCGGCGAGCCGCAGCAGCTCGTCCTCGGTGAAACCGCCGACCGGCTCGATCCGCACGAGCCCGGGCCGCCCTTCGGTGAGCGTGCCGGTCTTGTCGACCACCACCACGTCCACCTTCTCGAGGGTTTCCAGCGCCGCGGCGTCACGGATCAGCACGCCGTGCTGCGCGCCTTTGCCGGTGCCCACCATGATGGACATCGGCGTCGCGAGGCCGAGCGCGCAGGGGCAGGCGATGATCAGCACCGCCACCGCGTTGACCAATGCGTAGCTCATCGCCGGCTGCGGGCCCCACAGCGCCCAGACGACGAAGGTGATCACGGCGGTGGCGATCACCGCCGGCACGAACCAGGCCGAGACGGTGTCCGCGAGGCGCTGGATCGGCGCGCGGCTGCGCTGGGCCTCGGCGACCATCTGCACGATCTGCGCGAGCACCGTCTCCTCGCCGACACGGGTCGCGGTCATCACGAAGCTCCCGGTGCCGTTCACGGTGCCGCCGGTAACGGTATCGCCCGGCGTCTTCTGCACCGGCAGCGGTTCGCCGGTGATCATCGACTCGTCCACGGCGCTGCGGCCCTCGTCGACGGTGCCGTCCACCGGAACCCGCTCGCCGGGGCGCACCCGCAGCCGGTCGCCCCGCTGCACCGCCTCGAGTGCGATCTCCTCCTCGCTGCCGTCGGCACCGAGGCGTCGCGCGGTGGGCGGCGTGAGCTCGAGCAGCGCCCGGATCGCGCCGGACGTACGGCTGCGGGCGCGCAGCTCCAGCACCTGGCCGAGCAGCACCAGCGTGACGATCACCGCGGCGGCCTCGAAGTAGACGCCGACCCGGCCGTCGTGGGACCGGAACGCCTCCGGGAACACGCCGGGCGCGACGGCGGCCACGACCGAGTACAGGTAGGCCACGCTGACCCCGAGCGCGATCAGCGTGAACATGTTCAGATGGCGGTTGCGCACCGACTGTGCGCCGCGCACCAGGAACGGCCAGCCGCCCCACAGCACCACCGGCGTCGCGAGCAGGAGCTGGGCCCACGCGGCGATGCCGCCGGGGACCGCCTGGTGGAGGCCGAGCGCGGGCAGCATCTCCGCCATCGAATAGACGAACAGCGGCAGCGTCAGCAGCCCGCTCACCCACAGCCGCCGTGTCATGTCGTCGAGCTCGGTGGTGTCCTCCTCGCCGACGGGGACGCCGGCGGGCTCGAGCGCCATCCCGCAGATCGGGCAGCTCGACGCCCGCACGTCGCGCACCTCGGGGTGCATCGGGCAGGTGTAGATGGTGCCCCGGTAGCCGGGGGGCACGCGGTCGTAGCGTCCGCCGGAGCGGCCGGCCGCAGCGCCGTGGTGGTGCGTGTGCCCGGCATCGGCGTGGCCGCAGTGCTCGTGCTCCGCCGCGTGCCCGCAATGCTCGTGTGCTGCCTCGTGCCGGCAGTGTTCGTGGGATCGGCTGTCGGGTGTCATCGGATTGCCTTGCGGCGCCCGCATCGCTAAGATTGCCGCATACCCTATACCCCTATGGAGTAAAAGGCAATGATGGCGGATCACCAGGCGACCATCCGGCGGCTGAAACGGATCGAGGGACAGGTGCGGGGCGTGATCCGGATGGTGGAAGAGGATCGTTACTGTATCGACATCCTGCAGCAGATCAGCGCGATCCGCGCCGCGCTCACCAAGGCCGAGAGCGAGATCCTGAACGCCCACGCGGCGAGCTGCGTCGAGCAGGCCATCAGCAGCGGCGACGCGCAGGCGCAGCGCAAGACCTTCCGCGAGCTGGTGAAGCTGTTCGAGGGGGTGCGGCGCTGACTCGAAGCTTCTGTGGGAGCGGCCTCCGGCCGCGAATGGAGTCGACGTTCGCGGCCGGAGGCCGCTCCCACAGGCCGGAGGCCGCTCCCACAGGTTGGCCGGTTCCTACCGTGCGGGCCGCTCCAGCGTCGGCACGAACGCCGGCTTCCGACGCCATCCGGTCGTCTGCTCGAACGCGTACGCGATCCGGATCAGGCGCGGCTCGCTGAACGGCTCGCCGACGAACGCGATGCCGACCGGCAACCCGGCGACGTCGCCCGCGGGGACGCTGATGCTCGGGAAGCCGGACATCGCCGCCAGCGACGAGCTGCCGGCGATGTAGCGGTCGCCGGCGACCCAGTCGGTCTTCCAGGCGAACGAGCCCGCCAGCGTGACCAGCGCATCGAGCCGCTCGGTCTCGAGCAGCCGCCCCAGGATCTCCTGCATGCGCTGCGGCCCGTCCGCCAGCGCGCGCGTGTAGGCGGCGTCGTCGAGGCCGCCCTTCGCTTCCGCCCGGACGAACAGCTCCTGCCCGAAGACGGGCATCACCCGATCCGCGTGCGCCCGGTTCCAGACGATCAGCTCCGCCAGCGTATTCCGATCCTCCGGAACCGGATGGCTCGCGAGGTACGCGTTCAGGCCTGCCTTGAACTCGTAGAGCATCACGTCGAGCTCCGCATCGAACAGGCGCTCCGGCAGTTCGGGCACCACGTCGTCCACCAGCACCGCGCCGAGCGCTTCGAGGCGGTCGAGCGCGGCCTGATAGATACGTTCGAGGGCCGGATATTCGCCGGCGCCGAAGTAACTGCGGTTCACGCCGATCCGGAGCCCCTCGAGGCGGGTCAGCGCCGGGTCGGGCAGGAACGACGTGCCGGCGGGAAAGCGCCGCGGAGCCGGGTCGCGCGGGTCGTGATCCACCAGCACGCCGAGCAGCAGCGCAGCGTCGGCCACGGTGCGCGCCATCGGACCCGCGGTGTCCTGCGTGTGGGAGATCGGGATGATGCCGTGCCGGCTCACGGTGCCGACCGTGGGCTTGATGCCGACGATGCCGTTGATCGCCGACGGGCAGACGATGGAGCCGTCGGTCTCGGTGCCGACCGCGAGCGGCGCGAGCCCGGCGGCCACGGCGACCGCGGAGCCGCTGGACGAGCCGCAGGGATTGCGGTCCAGCACGTAGGGGTTGCGCGTCTGGCCGCCGACGCTGCTCCAGCCGCTGGTGGAGTGCTCGCCGCGGAAGTTGGCCCACTCGCTCAGGTTCGCCTTGCCGAGCACCACCGCGCCGGCCGCGCGCAATCGCGTCACCAGGTGCGCGTCCTCCGGCGCCCGGTGATCGGCCAGCGCGAGCGAGCCGGCGTGGGTCGGCATGCGGTCGCCGGTGTCGATGTTGGCCTTCAGCACCACCGGCAGGCCGTGCAGCGGACCCTGCGGGCCCGCCTCCGCGAACGCCCGATCGAGCTCCGCGGCGATGCGCCGTGCGTCCGGATTCAGGTCGACGATCGCGTTGAGCCGCGGCCCGGCGTCGTCCAGCTCGGCGATGCGCGCGAGGAACGCGTCCGTGACCGCGGCGGCGGTCAGCTCGCCGCGCTCGAGCCGCGCGCGCAACTCCTCCGCGGTGAGTCCGGCGATCGCCTCGGCGTCGGGCGCCGCCGCCGGGGCCGCGAAGGCCGGATCGAAACCGACGGCTGCCAGCGCGATCAGAAGCGCCGCCCGGCGCGGACAGGCCGCCGCCCGGTACCCGACTCCGGCCGCGGCGCTCACCGCTGCCGGCGCCGTTCGATCGCGACGCCCACGCCGCCGGCCTCCGGCAGCGCGGCGGGCTTCTCCACCTCGACCCGGACGCGCTCGACCGGAAACTCGTGCAGCAGGAGCTGGGCGATGTGCTCGGCCAGCGTCTCGACCAGCCGGAACCGGCCTTCCACGGTCAGCGCGGTCACTCGCCGCGCCGCGGCGGCGTAGTCCACCGCGTCGGCGATGTCGTCGGTGCGGGCCGCGCGGCTCGCGTCGGTCGTCATCGCGAAGCTGATCCGCACCGGCTGCGGCCGCTCCCGCTCGTGTGGAAGGATGCCGAGGATCGCCTCGACGGTGAGTGCGCGGACGAAGACGGTATCCAATCAGCCTCCCGGGGGTGTGAGCTCGGTCAGGGGCCAGCGGGCCCGGGTATCGATGGCGAGACCGGCCATTTCGCCGGCCAGCAGCCGCTGACAGCCGGCGTAGGCGATCATCGCACCGTTGTCCGTGCACAGGCGCGGCGGCGCGTAGTAGATCGCCGCGTCGAGCCGGCGCTCGAGGCGCTCGCGCAGCCGCGTGTTCGCGCTGACGCCGCCGGCCACCACCAGATGCCGAACGCCGGTCTGCTCGATCGCGCGGCGGCACTTGATCACCAGCGTATCGACCACCGCCTCTTCGAACGCGCGGGCGATGTCGGCGCGGTCCTGCTCGTCGAGCGGCTGGTGTGCCGTGACGGTGTTGAGCGTGAACGTCTTCAGGCCGCTGAAGCTGAAATCGAGGCCGGGACGGTCGGTCATCGGCCTCGGGAAGCGGAAGCGGTCCGGATCACCCGCCTGCGCGCAGCGCGCGAGCTCCGGGCCGCCGGGATAGCCGAGCCCGAGCATCTTCGCCGCCTTGTCGAACGCCTCGCCCGCGGCGTCGTCCACCGATTCCCCGAGCAGCGCGTAATCGCCGAGGCGGTTCACCCGCACGAGCTGGGTGTGTCCGCCGGAGACCAGCAGCGCGACGAACGGCAGCGGCGGCCGGCGCTCGCCCATCAGCGGCGCGAGCAGGTGCGCCTCCATGTGGTGCACGGCGATCGCCGGAACGTCCAGGCTCCAGGCCAGCGCTCGGCCGAACGTGGCGCCGACCAGCAGCGCGCCGAGCAGCCCGGGTCCGGCGGTGTAGGCGATGCCGTCGAGGTCGGTCAGCCGGCAGCCGGCCCGCGCGAGCACCTCCTCGGTCAGCGGGACGAGCTTGCGGATGTGATCGCGCGACGCGAGCTCGGGCACCACGCCGCCGTAGACCGCGTGCAGGTCCACCTGGCTGTGCAGCGCATCGGCCAGCAGGCCGCGCTCGGCGTGGTAGACGGCCACACCGGTCTCGTCGCAGGAGGTTTCGATACCGAGCACCAGCATCCGGCCATGTTAACACTGCGAGGTTTTGCAAAGCCGGAGGATTGCTATAGAATCCGCGACCCTTGGCGATCCCGCTTCGGATCGGGGGCGTTCTCGCCCGATCGTTCCGGAGCCGGATCAGAACGAGAACCAATCGAGTCAACGATGCCCAGTGTAAAGGTCAAAGAAAACGAACCGTTCGACGTCGCCCTGCGGCGTTTCAAGCGCTCCTGCGAGAAGGCCGGAGTGCTCTCCGAAGTCCGTCGCCGGGAGTTCTACGAGAAGCCCACCGCCGTGCGCAAGCGCAAGGCGGCCGCCGCCGTGAAGCGCCACGCGAAGAAGCTGCAGCGCGAGGCACGGCGCTTCGAGCGCAACTACTGACGTCGTAGCACTGGGCCCGCTTCGGGCCCTCCGGCCCCCACCGGGGCCGCCAAAAAAGGCCACATTCCCGGAGTGTCGCCGATGTCCGAGTCGAAGCTGAAACAGACCATCGGCGCCCACACGGTCGCTGCGATGAAGGCTCGGGATCGGCAGCGCCTGGGTGTGCTGCGCCTGATCAATTCCGAGATCAAGCGGGTCGAGGTCGACGAGCGCCGTACGCTGTCGGATCAGGATGTCGTGAGCGTGCTGAACCGGATGGTGAAGCAACGCCAGGACTCGCTCTCGCAGTACGAGGCGGCCGGGCGCGAAGACCTCGCCGAGCAGGAGCGCTACGAGATCGACGTGGTCCGGGAGTTCCTGCCGGAGCCGCTCGACGACGATGCGCTCGAGGGGCTGATCGTCGCCGCGATCCGCGACACCGGCGCGCAGTCGATGCGCGACATGGGCAAGGTGATGAACCTGCTGCGCCCGCAGGTGGAAGGCCGGGCCGACATGGCCGTGGTGAGCGGCAAGGTCAAGGCCAAGCTCGGCTGACCCGGCGGCGGCGCGCTCGCGCCGCGGGACCGCTTCCGGCGGGTACCGCGACATTCGGTTCACAGACACGGGGCGCCGCGGCGGCCGATAATCGGCCGTCACCGTGAGCGCTCGGAGAGGTTCGGCAACGTCCATGGATTCCGTGATCCCGGTCATCCTGGCCGGCGGTACCGGCAGCCGGCTGTGGCCGCTGTCCCGGGAGCTGTTCCCGAAGCAGTTCCACGCGCTGTTCGGCGGCGATTCGCTGCTGCAGAACACGCTGCGCCGGGCGCGCCGGGTTTCCGGGCAGGCGCCGGTGATCGTCTGCAACGAGGAGCACCGGTTCCTGGTGGCGGAGCAGTGCCGGTCCCTCGACACGCCGTGCCGGCGCATCGTGCTCGAGCCCCAGGGCCGCAATACCGCCCCGGCCATCGCGCTGGCGGCGTTCGAGGTCTGCCGGGCGCACGGCGACGGTATCCTGCTGGTGCTGCCGTCCGACCACGTGATCACCGATCTCGATGCCTTCGCGCTCGCGGTGGAGCGGGCGGCCGCGGCCGCCGAGGGCGGCGCGCTGGTCACGTTCGGCGTCCAGCCCACCGCGCCGGAGACCGGTTACGGCTACATCGAGGCGCCCGGCGCCCGGGTGGGCGACGCGGCCACGCCGGTGCGTTCGTTCGTCGAGAAGCCCGATGCGGCCACCGCCGAGGCGTACCTCGCATCGGGCGGTTACTTCTGGAACAGCGGCATGTTCGTGTTCCGAGCCCGGGACTACCTGGACGAGCTCGCCCGCTGGCAGCCGGAGATACACGCGCGGATGGCGGCCGCATACGATGCGGGCCGCACCGACCTCGATTTCTTCCGTCCCGGCCCGGATTTCCTGCAGTGTCCGGCGGAGTCGATCGACTACGCGGTGATGGAGAAGACCGATCGGGCCATGGTGGTGCCGGTGGCGTTCGGCTGGAGCGACGTCGGCTCGTGGTCCGCGATCTGGGCCGCCTCGCCGCAGGACGAGGACGGCAACCACCTGGTCGGCGACGTGCTGACGATCGGCACGCGCAACTCCTACGTGCTCGCCCAGGATCGGCTGGTGGGCGCGATCGGCGTCGACAACCTGGTGGTGGTCGAGACGGCGGACGCGGTGCTGGTGGCCGACAAGGGCCGCGTGCAGGACGTCAAGCAGGTCGTCGAGCAGCTCAAGAACGGCGCCCGTGAGGAGTACCTCTCGCACCGTGAGGTGTTCCGGCCGTGGGGCAGCTACGAGGGCGTCGGCCGCGGCGAGCGCTACCAGGTCAAGCGGATCAAGGTGAAACCCGGTGAGCGCCTGTCGCTGCAGAAGCACCACCACCGCAGCGAGCACTGGATCGTGGTGCGGGGCACCGCCGAGGTGACCCGGGGCGAGGAGGTCTTCACGCTGACCGAGAACGAGAGCACCTACATCCCGCTCGGCGTCAAGCACCGGCTCGCCAATCCCGGCAAGCTGGTGCTGGAGCTGATCGAAGTGCAGGTGGGGGCGTACCTCGGCGAGGACGACATCGTCCGCTTCGACGATCAGTACGGGCGCTGAAGGAGCCATTGGGAGCGCCGCCCGATGTGGGAGCGGCGGCTACCCGCCCAGCTCCGGCCGCGAATTCGAGCGGTTCGCGGCCAGAGGCCGCTCCCACAAAAGCGTTCGCGGCCAGAGGCCGCTCCCACAAAAGCGTTCGCGGCCGGAGGCCGCTCCCACAACGATAGCGTGGTAGATTGCCCCGATGGGTCGGATCCCTCAGTCCTTCATCAACGACCTGCTGGCTCGGATCGACATCGTCGACGTGATCGACGGCCGTCTGACGCTGCGCAAGGCGGGGAAGGACTATCAGGCGCTGTGCCCGTTCCACAACGAGAAGACGCCGTCGTTCTCGGTGGTTCCGGACAAGCAGTTCTATCACTGCTTCGGCTGCGGGGCGAGCGGCACCGCGCTGACCTTCCTGATGGAGTTCGACCGCCTCGAGTTCGTCGAGGCGGTGGAGGAGCTCGCGAAGCTCGCCGGGGTCGAGGTGCCGCGCGAGCATCGCGAGCGGCCGCAGCAGGATCACTCGGATCTGTACGCGGTGCTCGCGCGGGCGGAACGCTTCTACCGCCAGGCGCTGAAGGAGCACCCGCCCGCCGTCGAATACCTGCGCGGACGCGGGCTGTCCGGCGAGGTCGCTCGGGACTTCGGCATCGGCTACGCGCCGGACGCCTGGGACGCGGCGCGGCGGGCGCTCCAGGACGTCCCCGAGTCGCGGCTGCTGGAGGCCGGCGTGCTCACCCGCAACGACGCCGGCCGCGTCTACGACCGCTTCCGCGGGCGCATCATGTTTCCGATCCGCGATACCCGCGGGCGGATCATCGGTTTCGGCGGCCGCATCATCCGAGCCGACGACAGCGGCCCGAAGTACCTGAACTCGCCCGAGACCGCGATCTTCCACAAGGGCCGCGAGCTCTACGGTCTGTACGAGGCGCGGCGCGCGCTGAAGCGCCTCGACCGGCTGATCGTCGTCGAGGGCTACATGGACGTGGTGGCGCTGGCCCAGGCCGGTGTGGCGAACTGCGTCGCCACGCTCGGCACCGCCGCCACCGCGGAGCACTTCCAGAAGCTGTACCGCTACACCGAGGAGGTGATCTGCTGCTTCGACGGCGACAACGCCGGGCGCCGGGCGGCCTGGCGGGCGCTCGAGTCGGCGCTCCCGGTGCTGGAGGAGAGCCGGCAGCTGCGCTTCATGTTCCTGCCGGAGGGCGAGGATCCCGACAGCCTGGTGCGTGCGCGCGGGCGTGAGGCGTTCCTCGAGATGGCCGGCGTCGCCGAGCCGGCGATCGAGTACCTGTTCAACCGCCTGGCCGACGGACTCGACCTGCGCAACGTCGACCACAAGGCGCGCCTGGCGGGGCTCGCGCTGCCGTTCATCGAGAAGGTGCCGGACGGCATCCTGAGGCGGCTGATGAGCGAGCGCCTGTACGGGCTGACCGGCATCGCGGCCGACGCCGGACGGCGGGTCGGGACGGCCGCGCCGCGCCGGATGGATCCGGCCGGCGCGCCGCACGGCCGCAGCGGACGGGCCTCGAAGCTGGCGGAGCGCCTGCTCGCCCGGCTGCTGCAGAACCCGTCGCTGCTGCTCGGGGTGGCGCCGGATCAGCGCGAGCGGCTCTCGAAGCTCGACGGCGACGACCTGTTGCTCGAGGTGGTAAGGTACCTTGATGACAACCCGGGCGCGGACACGGCCGAGATTCTGGGGCGCTGGTCCGGGACGGTCGTTCACCAGCGACTGGTGGGCCTGCTGCAGAACGCGCCGGCGCTGTCGGACGAGGCGCTGCAGGGGGAAGTGGCCGAGGGGGTCGGGCGGTATCTCGAGCTGCACGCCGAGGAGCAGCGGCGTCGGCTGCTCGCGCAGCTCCGCCAGGAGCCGTCGGTGGAGAAAGTTGCCGAGCTGGTCTCACTGAAGAAGGGAAACCCGCCCGCGGCGGGATGACGCCGGGGCACCATGCCCGGCGTATTGGGTCTAATCTGGCAGTTGCAAACTACTGGAGCGCCCCCATCTAGGCCAGTACAATGGCCCGTTTGGCTGGGGGACACGGCTCATCGCTTCGAGGGGCGATTGCAGCCGACATTTTCATATCACTACCGAGGTGACATGAGCACGCAAACTGAACAGCAGCAATCGCGTCTGAAGGAGCTCATTGCCAAAGGCAAAGAGCAGGGGTTCATCACCTATGCCGAGGTGAACGACCACCTGCCCGATGATATCTCGGATCCGGATCAGATCGAAGACATCATTCGGATGATCAACGACATGGGCATCACGGTTTACGAGTCCGCGCCCGATGTCGACGAGCTGCTGACGTCCGAAGAGAACACCGCCGATGAGCTCGCCGCCGAGGAAGCGGCCGCCGCGCTCGCTGCCGTGGAAACCGAAGCCGGTCGGACCACCGACCCGGTGCGGATGTACATGCGTGAGATGGGCACCGTCGAGCTGCTGACCCGCGAGGGCGAGATCGCCATCGCCAAGCGCATCGAGGAAGGCATCCGCGACATGCTGCACGCGGCCGCGTACTTCCCGGGCACGGTCGAGTATCTGCTGGACGCCTACAACGAAGCGGCGAAGGAGGATCGGCTCTCCGACGTGCTGGTCGGCTATCTGGATCCGACCGACGACGTGCCCGAGGCGGCCCAGGTGCAGGCGGCCCCGGCGAAGGTGGACGACGACGAAGACGACGAGGAAGTCTCCGCCCCGGAGGACGAGAACAAGGGTCCCGATCCGGCCGAGGCGAAGAAACGCTTCGCGGCCCTGAAGCGCCAGCACAGCAAGACGATGAAGGCGATCAAGGAGAAGGGCTGGCACAGCAAGGAAGCGCAGGCGCAGCTCGAGAAGCTGGGCGAGTGCTTCTCGCCGTTCAAGCTGGTGCCGAAGCACTTCGACGAGATCATGGACATGCCGCGCCAGGCGCTCGAGCGGGTGCGCAAGTACGAGCGCGCGATCATGGTCGCCGCGGTGCGCCGCGCCCGGATGCCGCGCGACGTGTTCCGCAAGGAGTACCTCGGCTCGGAGACGTCGATCGCCTGGGTGAACAAGCACATCAAGGCGAAGAAGGACTACTCGGCGGCGCTCGAGGCGCAGAAGGACGAGATCGCGCGCGCGCAGAAGAAGCTGAAGGCGATCACCGGCGACACGGGCCTCACGGTCACCGACATCAAGGAGATCAACCGCCGTATCTCGCTCGGCGAGGCGAAAGCGCGCCGCGCGAAGAAGGACATGGTGGAGGCGAACCTGCGCCTGGTGATCTCGATCGCGAAGAAGTACACGAACCGCGGCCTGCAGTTCCTGGATCTGATCCAGGAGGGCAACATCGGCCTGATGAAGGCGGTGGACAAGTTCGAGTACCGTCGCGGCTACAAGTTCTCGACCTACGCGACCTGGTGGATCCGGCAGGCCATCACCCGCTCGATCGCGGACCAGGCCCGCACGATCCGCATCCCGGTGCACATGATCGAGACCATCAACAAGCTGAACCGGGTGTCCCGGCAGATGCTGCAGGAGATGGGCCGCGAGCCGACGCCGGAAGAGCTCGGCGCGCGGATGGACATGCCCGAGGACAAGGTGCGCCGCGTGCTCAAGATCGCGAAGGAGCCGATCTCGATGGAGACGCCGATCGGCGACGACGAGGATTCGCACCTCGGCGATTTCATCGAGGACGTGACCATCGGCTCGCCGGTGGACCTCGCGACCAGCGAGGGCCTGAAGGAGGCGACCCGCGAGGTGCTCGCCGGCCTGACCGCCCGGGAAGCGAAGGTGCTGCGGATGCGCTTCGGCAT
Organism: Pseudomonadales bacterium; assembly: GCA_036381275.1. Lineage (GTDB taxonomy): Bacteria > Pseudomonadota > Gammaproteobacteria > Pseudomonadales > Azotimanducaceae > UBA7803. The sequence continues at coordinate 19,352 of DASVDC010000008.1, forward strand.
CGACATGAACACCGACCACACCCTGGAGGAGGTCGGCAAGCAGTTCGACGTGACCCGCGAGCGGATCCGTCAGATCGAAGCGAAGGCGCTCCGCAAGCTGCGGCACCCGAGCCGCTCGGAGCACCTGCGCAGCTTCCTCGACGAGTGGCTCGACGGCTCGAGCGGCCGCTGACCAACGCCCCTGTGGGAGCGGCCTCCGGCCGCGAAACGTAGGAGCGATCTCGGGCGAGAGATCGCTCCTACGGCTGTTACGGCTTGAGCGCCAGCACGTCGCACCGCGCCCGGGTCAGCACCTTCTCCGCCGAATTCCCGATCACGAGCCCCGCGAGCCCCCGCCGCGCAGTCGTGCCCATCACCAGCAGGTCGGCCTTGATCTTGCCGGCGACGCCGTTGACCGCAAACCCGACCTTCCCGAGCGGCACGTGCAGGCGCGCCATCGGCACGTCGTACGGCGCCGCGAGCTCCGCCATCCGCTCGCGCGAGCGCTCGATCGCCTCGGCGCGGAACCGGCGCGGGTCCGGGATGCGCAGCTCGCTCACCGAACGCGGCAGCACCAGCGCGTAGACGCAGTGCAGCTCGCCGCCGTGGGCTTCGGCGAACGCGTTCGCCGTTTCCAGCACCTTGCGGTTCAGCACCGCATGCGCCCGGTCGTCCACCCGCAGATCGAGTGCGGCGAGGATGCGGGGCTTGCGCCGCCACGGCCGATTGGTGCAGAGCAGCACCGGCACGGGGCAATTGCGCAGGAGCTGCCAGTCGAGCGGCGTGTGCAGCAGCGTCTGGCTCTGGTGGATCGACTTGAGCACCAGATCGTCGCCGGCTTCCGCTACCCGGTTCGTCACCCAGCCGGCGATGTCCTTCACCCAGACCACCTCGGTCACGATGTCACGGGCGAGCGCGCCGGCGTCGGCCAACTGGCCGCGCAGCCACTCGCTGCGCTGGCGGCAGGCTTCCGCCCGGATCGCGCGGCGCTGGTGAGCGTCGAACAGATCCTTCTGATCGTACATCGGGTGGTACGCGAAGGCGGCCAGATGCAGGTGCGCACGCGTGCGGCTCTGCAGATCGAGCGCGCGGCGCAGGGCCGTCTGCTCGTGCTTGGGTTTGTCGACGATGACGAGGATGCGTTCGGCGACCGGCATTGGCCCCCCACAGGTTAGAATTGGCGCATTCGATCAAGATACTTTGGTAGCCGTCGGGAAGCAAAAGCTCGGGGATATCGTTGCGAATGGAAGGAAAGGCGATGCAGGCGGCTCGACCACCGGAAGAGACCCGCTACGAGAGGAACCAGCGCTTCAATGCCGTCGTGCGGTGGCTGCATTCGCTGCGCTTCGAGCACGTGCTGAAGGTTGTCGAGGAGACGCGCCGCGAAGTCGGTGACAGGACGCTTCGCATCCTCGACATCGGCTGTGCGCATGCCAGGCTGTTCGGTGTGCTGAACGACCGGGTCGCGATCGACTACACCGGCATCGACGTCTCGACGGCTTTCGTGAGGGCGGCGCGGGCGAGGTACGGCGACCTGCCGAACTTCCGCATCGTTCACGATTCCGTGATGAACGTTCTGCCGAAGATGGAGAGCCCCGACCTGGTGATCGCGCTGGAGTCGCTGGAGCACATCCCCGAGCACGACGTGGTGCGGATCATCGAACGCGTGGCTGCGATGAACCCCCGGCGGTTCGTCTGCTCCGTGCCGGTGGAGATCGGGCCGGCCATCTGGCTGAAGAACATCGGCTCGCAGCTCGTGGGTTATCCCCGGCACCGCGAATACCGCTGGGCAGAGACGCTCTGGGCGGGCCTGTATCAGTTGGACCGGTTGCCGCCCCATGGCACCGGACACAAAGGTTTCGACTGGCGCTGGCTGGCGCAGACGATCCGTCACAACATGAGGATCGTTCGACTGACCCGGTTCCCTCTGGGCTTCGTGCCGGCGCCCTTCGCTTCGTCGGTCTTCATCGTGGCGGTGCCCACGAGCGCTCCCGAAGCCGAACCGCGCTCGGCATGACGCGAACCGGCGGTTCATCGGCCGGCAGTACCCACGTTAGAATTGGACCCCCCGGGCCTATAGCTCAGTTGGTTAGAGCAGTGGACTCATAATCCATTGGTCCCAGGTTCGAGTCCTGGTGGGCCCACCATATTTTCGGGACCTCGACCGGGCGGATGATGGCATCGGAGCAGCCTGCGCGAAGATGATTCTGGAATCTTCTCCTCGGAGCCGCGTGGTGCAGCCATGAGGCTCAGAGCGGCCGCCGCTTCGATTCCATGGCTCGTCCGGATCAGACAGCGCGTGTTCCGGTGGGGGCGGCGCAGGCGCGTCCCGGTGACGTATCCGGCCGATCGGGGATTGCCGCCGAGGCCCGAGCGATCGGCCGATACGGCTAACGGCCGCCCGATCGAGCAGGAGCCGGACACGTTCGTCCTGTATCGGATCATCGGCAACGACCTGCCGCCGCGTCATGCGTTCGGCCAGTCACGTCAGAATCTCGCGTTCATCCTCGAGCACGAACCGGATTTGCCCGGGTGCGAGAAGCGGTTCGTGGTGAACCGGATCGTCGATGCGCAGGAGGAACGGCAGGTTCTGGAACTGCTGGAACAGGCGGGGAGGCCGTACCTCCACATCCCTTTCAGCCGCGAAGCGTATCGCCGAACCGATTGGGACGTCGAAGGCGTCCCCGTGGAATATGCACCGTGGACCGCCGGGTTCGACGCGCTGAGCGAAGCCGAGCAGGGGCGCGTGCTGATGCGGCTGTATCGCCACAAGAACAACTACGTGATGAACAACAACGGCGCCCGCAATGCCGCGCTCCGAGACGGCAAACAGCGCGCGAAGTGGGTGCTGCCGTGGGACGGCAACTGCTTCGTCACCGCGTCTGCCTGGAGCGAAATCACCGCGGCGGTGCGCGCCGCACCGGCGCTGCAGTACTTCGTCGTGCCGATGGCGCGAGTCACGGACAATGCGCAGCTTCTCCGGAACGACACGCGACTCGACGCGAACGAAGAGCCGCAGATCATCTTCCGCAAGGATGCGGCTCTGGAGTTCGATCCGCGCTACTACTATGGGCACCGCCCCAAGGTGGAGTTGCTGTGGCGGCTCGGCGTGCCGGGCGCCTGGGACCGGTGGTCGCTGGAGCCCTGGGATCTGCCGTGTCCGCCTTTCGCGGCGGAGGCGGGGGCTTACGGAACGGCCGGATGGGTCGCGCGGTTGTTCTCCGGTCGGGCGCATCTGGAGGAGGGGGCTGTCGGCAGAGCTCGCGGGGTCGCGCGCGCCCAGGGCATCAAGCGGCTCCTGGATGACCTCGACGCCGATATTTCCGGTGCCCCCGTCGGGTCGGCTGCGGCGTTCATTGCCGTGGATCCACCGAGCCGACCGCAAGACGGTGCACTGCTCGAGCTGTTGCGCGAAGCCGCGGACGACGCGCGGTTGCGAGATCCATCCAACGTCGCGGGAAACGACCGGGAGCGCTCGTCGAGGAGGGATACGACGGGCGGATGTCTGCAGCGCGTGTTCGACGACGTCCTGGTGCTGTGTCTCGCCTGGCAGCACGGGCGCGATGAACGCTACGCAGAGCAGGCTGTGCGCCTGGTGCGCAGTTGGCTGCTCGACGCGGAGGATGCGAAGCGCTCACGCAGGCGGTGGCCGCACCGCTCGGATGGCTGCCCGAGCGGCGGCGCCATCCAGATGAAGGGCGTTTGCTACTTCCTGGATGCCGTGCGCGTTCTGGTCAATGCAGGCCGGCTTGCTGATCGCGACTGCGCGGCGCTCCAGGAATGGTTCGGACGCTACCTGCACTGGCTGCAGACGAGCGAGCGGGGACGCAGGGAGCGTGCGGCCGCTGGCAGCCGCGGTACCTGGTACGATCTTCAGTGCGTCTCCATCGGTGTGTTCCTCGGCGAGACGCAGGTGGTACGCGACAGGCTTCGCGACTGTCGCTCGCGGCTGCTGCATCAGATCGACCCCACGGGTGCGCAGCACGAGGAGTTGAAGCGCCGCAATTCGGCGCACGGTTGCTGCTTCAACCTTCAGGGTTGGATTCACCTGGCGCAGCTCGCCGAGTCGCTCGGCGATGATCTCTGGTCGTTCGAGAGCGCCGACGGCCGCGGCATTCGGAAGGCGACGGAGTGGCTGCTGCAGTATACGGATCGACCGTGGCCCTATTCCCAGACCGACCGGTTCGATCACGAACGCCTCTATCCGATCTACTACGCGTATCGCGCGCGCTACGGGGTGACCTGCACGGCCGAAGGGATACCGGCTCCAAGGGACATCAAGCCGGTCTTCTCCCCCAACGACGGCATCATGCCGTTCTGGCAATTGGCCCCCGGGTATGAGCGGTAGCGGGCGGGGCGGCACTGCGATGGACGTCAGTGTGATCGTGCCCGTTTACGACCATTGGGATCTGGTGCCCCGGCTGCTCGAACGACTTCGTGCGCAGTCGCTGTCACAGGACCGCTTCGAAGTCCTGCTGGTGGACAACGGATCGACGCAGTTCTCACCGCCGGACGAGCTCCCCGGAAACGTACGGATCCTCACCTGCTCGACGCCCGGCTCGTACGCCGCGAGGAACGCGGCGATCGAGGCGGCACGCGGCGCCTGGCTGGTGTTCACGGACGCGGATTGCCTTCCCCGCAGCGACTGGTTGGAAAGGCTCCTCCATGAGGCAGAACGCTCGCCGAACGAGCCGATTCTGATCGCAGGGCGGGTCGACGTCGTGGCGTCGTCGAGCGCGCCGAACCGCTATGAAATGTACGATATCGTCAAGGGCATACCGCAGAGCTGGTACGTGGCCCGGGGTTACGCGGCCACGGCGAACCTGGCTGCACCGGCGCAGGTCGTTCGCGAGTTGAATGGATTCGACGCATCCCGCTTCTCGGGCGGCGACTATGACTTCTGCCGCCGTGCGTCGAGGGCGGGGGTGGGGCTGAGATACGCGGACGATGCCGTGGTAGAACATCCTGCCAGGAAAAGCTGGCAGGCGCTGGTCGTCAAGGCCAGGCGGATCAAGGGGGCTCACATCCGGGCGGGATCGATACGTCGGCGACTGATGTGGATGGTTCGTACCTTCACGCCACCGGTGATCGCGATGTGGCGTTTCCTCTCGTCGCCCGGCGTGCCGATGCGGTATCGCCTGGCGGCCGTGACGGTGCAGCTCAGGATCTGGGGCGTCGAGATGGTCGAGGCCGTCCGTCTGCTCGGCCGCAAGGTACCCGAGCGGCGATAGCACCGGGACGTTGCGGCATGGCTCACCTGATATGATCGCACATCGGTTCGGGTTCCCATTTCTCACGAGGCTCGAGAGGCGTAGATGTCTGATACAGATCAACTGCTGAACGAACTGCTGCGGGACGTTCAGCAGTACGCGGAAGCACACAACGGTCGGATCTATGCGCCGATCTGTCATCCGTCGTTCCGTCACATCCCGTACCAGCACGGGCCGGAACGCTACGAGGCGCTGGCGCCGCACATCCCGAAGGAAGCCCGGACGGCGCTGGACATCGGTTCCCACTGGGGGTATTTCGCCCACCGGCTGGAGGACCACGGCTTGCAGGTGACCGCCGCGGAGAACAGCCCGGCCTATCTGAAGTTTCTGCGGCGCATCCGGGATCTGTGCGGGAAGAAGTTCGAAATCTTCGATCGATCCGTGTTCGAGCTGCCCGACCCGGTTGCGTTCGACGTCGTGCTGGCCCTGAACATCTTCCACCACTTCACGAAGACCAAGGCGGCTCATGATCAGCTCGTCGAGTTTCTGGGTCGGCTCGATGCCAGGGTGATCTTCTTCCAGGCACACAACCCCAAGGAAGGTCAGATGGCCGGCGCCTACCTGAACCTCGAGCCGGACGAATTCGCCGCCTTCGTGAGCAACGCCGCCGGATTGAGCACGGTTCGCCGGATCGGGGGATTCGGCAAACGGCCGATGTATCAGATCTCCTGACGTGAAGCGCGTGCTGGTACTCCTGCACGGGTCTCCCGGTGCAGGCAAATCGACGCTGGCGCGGGGCGTGGCCGAGATGCTTCCGGACCTGTATTACGCAGACATGGGGCGGCATCCGGAATTCGGCCGGCGACCGATGTTCGCGCTTTGCGCGGAGCTCTACGAACAGCAGGGTAACGGCGGGTCACTGATCACCGAGGGCGTCCTGCCGAATGCTTCGTCTCGAGACCGACTGGTATCGCGATTGATCAGCCGTTTTCGCGACAGCACACCCTTCGATTCCGCCGTGATTCTCCACGTCGTCGTGCCGCCGGAAGTGCTGGCGACCCGGCGGCGGCGATCGGTCGAGGACTACGAGAGGATGGCCAGGGCGGTACAGGCAGGCTCATCCCGATTCGAATACGACACCTTCGAGGCCACCACGTCGAAGAGCTGCGATACGCGGCGCAAGGACATCGAGCGACTGGCCGAGATCATCGAGCGCCGCAGAAGCTACTCTTCGAAATAGACCTCCCATGGCGTTCCCTCGAATCGGGTGCGCAATTCCTCGTAGTTCAGGATGAGTTGGGAGAGCGGCTCGGGATTCTGCTTGACGAGGTCGGTCGAGGGAGTGTGATCCTGGACTCCCAGGAAGGCTGCCACTCGGCTGAACGTGGGAACCGGTGTCTGTGCCATCTGCTCGTAGACGACCTCGAGCCGTGGGTGGCCCGAGAACAGTCGATCCGTGTGCTCTTCCCATTCCCGGGTCTTCTGAAACGCCTCGACCAGCTCGTCATAGGACAGGTGCACGGCCTTCTCCCGGGCCGTGGCCTTCACCTCGGTCGTTCGCTCTTTCCAGACATCCTGCTTCTCGGCGATTGCGCGCGATACGCAGGTCCTGAGAACGTTCCTTCGCTTCAGGTGAATGATCCTCAGTGCGGGGTCCGAGACCAGGCTCTCCCACACCTCTTCCCGTCCGTGATCCATCGGATGGTAGTAGAACAGCTTGAACCCGATGGCCCGGGTCCGACGCCGCGGGATCAGCTTCGTCCGCAGGATTTCCTCATGCGACCCCCCTTTCAGCCGCGCCAGGAGCTCGCCCTTCGCGATGATCTCCGGGTGGGAGTTCAGAAGGGAGATCAGCATGTTGGAACCGGTGCGGGAACGCGTGATCACCACGAATCGGGTGCATCCTGAACCCCAGGACGCCTCCGTGGTGTCCGTCCGGTCACCATTCATTGGTCGTCCTTCCACGATGGTGTTTGCCGTCCTCGCTGGGCCGCGAGTGCAATCGCTCGCAGCCGCATTTGAATCAGCGCCGTCTCGGAGAAACCGCAGGCCCTGATGGGCAATGGCCGGCTCGACGAAAGCCGCTCCAGGATCTTCGAATCCAGGCGCTCGAAATTCGCGCTCAGACCCTCGATCGTTCCACCGCCGAAGTCGCAGCCGCGCAGCACGTCGAGCCGGCGGACCTTGGCCGAATCGGCCGCGAGGGCGGCGAGTTCCGCCAATGCCGCGGTCTCGTTCGAGCAGGTCAACGCCCCACAGGCGCTGGCACGGGCCCGGTACTTGGCGTAGAGCTGATCGTCGATTTCGCTTCGGATGATTCCGCTCATGCGTCGTGCCGCCGACTTCTGATCTTCGGCGTTGACCCGGGTCATGTTCGATGGATGCAGCCGCCTGAGCAGACCGAACGTGCCGGTATGTCCGAGCTTGAGGCCGTTGCGCGCCAGCAACAGGATGAATCCGTAGTCGATGCCGGCGGCAAGGCTCTCCTCATAGCGGTACATCGAGAAGATTCGCCGGTCGAGCATCAGTCCGCCATGCGTAAGGACCTTGCCGGTGCACAACACGGATTCGAAGCAGAATTGCTTCCCCGGGAACGTTCCGACGACCTCGAAGGACTCCGAATCGAAATCGATCCATCCGCAGTATGTTCCATGCTGGCCGGACTTGAGCGCGGCGAGGTGATCCTCGACGCGGGTCGACACCATCACGTCATCGTCGTCGTGAATGACGATGTACCGGCCTTTCGAGTGCTCGAGTCCCAGGTTCCTGGCGGCCGCGGCTCCTTGCGTGGGACAGTACAGATACCGTAGACGAGCGTCCCCGAAATCGCGAACGACCTGCTCGGCTTCGTGGGAGTCGCCGTTTTCGACGACGAGCAGCTCGAAGTTCTCGAACGTCTGGACCAGACAGGAAGCGATCGAGTCCCAGAGAAGGCGCGCGCGCCGATGCGTGGGAACGACGATGCTGACGAGCGGCTCCTGGCGGCGGGCGGTGATCGTTCGCGGCAGGTTGCGCTGCACGGAGCGGTCGGTGGCGACGACGTTGCGATTGAAGGCCATCGCCGCTTCCCCTTCTGCGGTCTGTGCGGCCAACAGTCGGGTCGGCTCGTGCCAGATGTGCAGGATGGAGACGTTGGGGGCGGAGAGCCATCGCACGGGATAGCCGATGCGTCGCGCGCGCTTGACGAAATCGTTGTCCTCGCCTCCCCAGACCTTCAGGCGCTCATCGTAACCGTTGATCGTGGAGAACAGCGTGGGGGAAAAGGCGGCGAATCCTCCCATTCCCCAGCGCGGGCGGACGACGGCGTGCTGTAGCGCCTGCGCGATGCCGTTCTCCCAGTCACCATCCAGCAGGCTGTTGATGCGGTCGACGCCGAATGCTTGCGGAAGATCTCGGCACTGTACCAGGTAGAGAGCGTGCGCGTTGGCACTCCAGCGTTCGAGCAGGGCGGGGAACGTCCCGGGAGTGAATACGATGTCGGCATCGGTGGTTATGATGCATTCGGCGGTGGCTGCCCGTACTCCGGCGTTGAGCGAGGCAGCGCGACACCAGGGCTCGGACGTCACCGTGCGCACGACTTTCGCGCCGAGCGGCTCGATGGCGGATCGAACTTCACCGGGATTGGATGAACCGTAGTCGGAGACGATGACCTCGATTTCGATCCCGCACAGCTCTGCGTTCAGAAAGTGTGAGCGAATGGCGGCGACCAGCCTGTCGAGGCCCCAGTTCCGGAAGCAGATCACGATCGCGAGGGCCGGGCGGCCGCAGGACTCAGCCGGATGGTTCAGCAAGCGCTCCTCCCACCTCCGCCAACAGAAGTCTGGTACGGTCCAGCCATTCCCCGCTCTCGGGCTGCGGACGTACGCGAAGACATCTGACGCCCAGGGCATCGTACGCGCACAGATAGACCGAGATGAGCGAGAGCAGAGCGGGGTGCTCCGTGAACCCGGTCAGCAGATCGACGTTGGTGCTGATGCGCAGCAACGGGGACTCGTCGTTCCGAGCCGCAGTGAGGCAATAGCCGAGCTCGTTTCGGGTGCAGATCAGATCGTTCTCGCCGCTCGACGCGGCATCGCTCCCGTCCTGAGCATCGGTCGCGATCGCTTCGTAGCAGAAATCCGGAAGGATCTGCGAGGGAATGTTGGTCACCGGTCCTATGAAGAATTCATCGGCCTCGAAATCCTTCTGTATCCGCGAGGCCAGATGGGCCGGAATCGGCAGTTTGGAGAATCTGAAGCTGTTGCCGATGAAGGGTCTCGCGAGAAGATAAGCCAGCAGACAGATGCGCAGGGGTGCAACCTGGCTGGCTCGTTCGTATCGGAACCAGACGTTCGGAACCGGAATGAGAGCATCCGCCGCATCGGTCTTGAACTCCAGGCGAAGCTCGCTGGCCGTGGGCCGACTCACGTGCACGTTCATCGCCGAGCGCCGCCTATAACGCCTCGAGCCGATCGAGCCCGCTCTCGCGCGGCACTCCGGAGAGCGAATAGGTGTAGATCTTCGTTCGCTCACCCATCTCGCCGAGCTCCTGGAGACCCGGATATCGTTGAACCCAACGGGAGATTTCCTCCTGCTCCTCCGGTCGGTCCGCATCGTCGACGATGACGACGGCACCGTCGGCGAGCCAGGGCTCGAGCAGCGGGAGCGCCGGATATCGGGCCAGGGGTGCCGATTCACCCGGCGGGCCGTCTATCACGAGGAACTCGATGGACCTTCCGACCACATCGATTTCCTGGAGCTCATACCACTGGAATTGCTCGTTTCCGAGTCGATGTGGACGTAGCGGTACGAAGCGAAGATCGACCACGTCGGTCACGCCGGCGACGGCCAGTGCCCGTGACGTCGCCTCATGGAACCGTTCATCGTGCTCCAGCGAGATGAGACGTCCGGTGCCGATGTGCTTGAGAGCTTTCGCTATCCAGAGTGTCGACGTCCCCGATCCGCATTCGAGCACCAGCTTGGGCTGCCTTGCGACCAGCTCGTTCACGATGCCCAGCATCGAGATGGGGCTCATCGCCCATCCTCCGAGGAGGGGCATCGGTTGTCTCGTCGGGAACAGGTCCCTCAGCTGGAGTATCGCCTCCAGCTCCTGCACGGCCTCGACCCTCAGTCGTGCGAGCTCGGTCCGATAGGGGAGAATCGAATTGGATCGCTTGGCAGCCGTCGTGTTGAGCAGTCGCCGCATCGTCTGCTCCATGTTTTCGAGCCGGCCGTCTACGTTCTCGAGCCGGCCCTCCACATCATCGAGCCGCTGCTCCAGTTCCTGGGCGACTGCCATGACTCGCTTGCCTTCGAGCTCGGCGATGGCCATCCACTGCGCGACGGTAGCGACGAAGTCGCCGAACTGCTTCTGAAAGTTCCCGACGCGCTCGGCGTGGGCCTGGTGCCAGGCATCGGCCGCGGTCTCCGCCGAGGAAACGCGCTCCAGTCCCCGGGCTTGCGCCTGTGCGGTCTTTGCCTGCTCCTTGCGGAGATCCTCGGACCTTCGAAGCAACTTCTCCAGGGCCCGACCCGACGACTGAAGCCTCGACTGAAGGGCATTGACGCGCCGAACCACCAGCACGGTCAGCGCGATCAGCGCGGCGGTCCATGTGCCGAGCCCGAGGACCAGGAGCGCGGGACTCTGTTGCCAAGCGCCGACCATCAGCAGCACGGCGCCCGCCAGTACGAGCACGCCACCGAGGACGCGGCGTTGTGTCAATCTCGGCATTGGCCTTTTCTCCCCGACGCCCTCCTCTCCGAGTCGTCCGACACCGTCCGGATTCCCCACGACGAGGGGCGGTCAAGCGAAGAGAAGAATCGCACTTCTGTATCGATGTGCTTCATCCGGATCAAGTGAGCAGCCCGCGCTCGCCGGCGGTCGAGCAAGCCCGGGCGAGATAGTGTTTGCCTGTGAAAGCGTCCCCAATCGTCATCGAACGTTATCACAAACCGTGCCGGCCGCCCACGAGTGGAATCCGCGGCCGCCGTGTCGTCTGTCGTGGCCGGCCGCGGATCGACCGGCCGGTTCTACCGTCGTCCAGGAGAGGACGCGTTCGTGGAATCGAGTGAGGGCGCGCTCTCCTCCTCTATCATGCGTAACACCTCATCGAGGCTCGAGAACCAGTCGCCCTCGCCGCCGAAGAATTCGACGAGATGTCGCCGCGCACGAACCAAATCGGGCCGGTCTGGCTCGCCTCTGCTCGGATCTCGATTCAGGCTCCCCGCGACCACGAAGAGGCGTTCGTACGCGATCGTCGGGAAGCGATCCAGCGCATGCTCGAATACGCGGGCCGCCAGAATGATGACGTTGGTAGCGCGAACGGACTCTCCGGGCACGATCACTCGAATGTCGTTCGCCCAGGCGACGCGACGAACGTCGTGGTCGAGGGGTTCGGCAACATCCGACTCGTAGCGGGGATAGTGCAGCAAACCTGTCGAGCCGAGCGCCGCCAGGCGTTTCAGATGCCCGATCCTCGCATCCGTCATCTCGGGAGCGTTCCAATCGGCGATCAGCAGAGTGCTCACGACCGGACCTGGCGCGGACCCGGCAACAATGGATGAAGGCACCGGAAAGAAGGGCTTCCGCCTGGCGGCGGGGTTGGGATCCTCGATCTCGCCGAGCTGAGCGTGCCAGCAGTCGGCTGCATCTCGATACTCCCTCCTCATCCCGTGATAGATGGTGGTGGCCCGCGTCGCCGCGCTCTGGGTGAGTGAGGAATCCCTGATTCGGCCGAACGCCAGCGGACACTCCGGGAGAACCTGACGTCGCCTCATCATCCGCTTCTCGTTGCCGAGCAGTCGTTCGATCCGCCAGTAGAGCTCCGTATCGGCAGAAACACGCACGGCGTCCCACGCGCCGAATCGGCGGAAGGTTTCCCGGGGAAAGAGCCCCGAGGAATGATCGGGCCGAACCAGTTCGCGCAGCGTATGGGCGTTGCCGAAGAACGCAAGCTCGGTCGTCGTGCGGACCCACATCGCCAGGTTGTAGGGCGCCGGGTTGCTCCTGAGGGCCTCCACCTGGCACCTGATCTTGTCCGGATGCGACCAGTCGTCGGAGTCGTGTACCGTCACGAGATCGCCGGTCGCAACCTCGAGTGCCAGATTTCTGCACACGTAGCTGCCGACGTTCTCCTTTCCGCGAATCAGTCGGAAGCGTTGGTCCCGAGAACAGAAGTCCGCGATCACCTCGGCAGAGTCGTCGGTGCTGGCGTCGTCCACCACGAGTACTTCGAGGTTCGACCAGGATTGTTCGGCGATACTGGTCATGGCCGTGACGATGGTGTCCCGTGCGTTGAACACCGGCATGATCACGGTGACCTTCTCCCTGGCGTCGACGGACGTGCCGGCGACGCCGCGGATGTTGTCGATCGAGAGTGGGGCTCCGTGATCGCGCTTTTCGATCGGGCTCAATCCGAACGTCTCATAGATCGAGTTGACGTGATCGAGCACCTTTCGTTCCGATTCGGCCGTCCTCGTGTCTCCGCTGACCGCCGGATTCCAGGTGTTGGCGAGGATGAGCCGAACCGTCGGATCGAAAGCCACGTCGGCCGCCTCGATCAGGCTGCGCGCCTCTTCGACCCGGCCGAGACGGCAGAGAAGCAGCGCCTCGGGTATGACTCGCCGGGGACCGCGGGCCGAAGAAGGGTTCAACGACTGACTCGCCTTGATCTCCTTCAGCGCCTCGTCGAAATTGCCGTGAACCGAGTGCCAGCGTGCCAGGCGGAAGGCGGCGTCTGAACGGTCCTTCGGAGACCGTTTCGGGTCGCTTCGAAGGATGTCGAGGTCCTGCAGCGCCGAGCGGGAGAATCCGCCCCACAGCTTGTCCTCGAGCGCTTGAGCTGGAGACGGTTGTTTCGCCTTTCGGGGCTTGCCGTCGAGAGCCCCGAGAACCGGGCGGGACGGCAGCCGGTTGGGAGCGACCCGGCGCCGGAGGACGAGGCTCTTGAGCGTTCGCATCGCCACCCGATAGGGGCCCATGACCTTCCAGCTCCCGCTGGCCAGGATGCGTCGACACACGCGTTCGAGCTCATCGGCGTAGCGTATGAAGGCATCCCGTTCTTCGATGTGCTTCTGACGGGATCGTTCAGCGGCAGCCAATCTCCCTTCCAGCGCTTCGAGCTCCGTCCGGTGCTGCGCGGCCTGCATCTCCATCGCGTCGCGCAGCCTGGCGAGCTCCTGCTCGTGATGCCGGGATTCGACTCTCCCGCTGGATACCTTCGATCGGAGCTTGCGGTTCTCATCCGAAAGCGCGCGGACTTTCTGTCTCAACTCGGACAGCTCGGTCTCGGGAACCGGCGTAGGGATCATTCCGTGCCGGTTCTCGCTGTCGTTGTATCGAATCCTCCACTCGGCCAGCGCGGCGGCCTTGTCGCCCTCCGCACCGATCCAGTCCCAGAATCTGGAGAAGTCCTCTTCGATGTTTTCGAGCCGCACATGCATGACCTTCGTCTTGCCGCGCAGGAAGTGCTCGATGTTGGTCAGCATCGTTTCCGTCAGATCGAGACAGATCTCGAGATCGTCATAGGGTGCATTCATCAGAATGCTCGTCTTGTGACCCGCACTGATGCTCACCGGGTTGTTCATCCGCCTGGCGAGGCTGGCCGCGACCTCGGCCGGTTCTCGAGTCAGATGGACGAAGTACGGAGCGTCGCCGAAGGCCTGGTCGAGCCGTCCGAGGAACCACGACAGCCGGTTGTCGATCTCGATGTGGTTGTCCGGATAGTTCAGCCGTTCCGGGCCGATGAACCGGGCGCGCGTCTCGTGGCCGGCCGTGAAGTTCGTGATGTGGTTGCAGGCGTGCGTGAAGGTAGTCGTGCCGGATCGGCCCGTGCTCAGCACAAATACTCTCATCGTCCTTCCTGTCTCGATGCTCGCTTGCGTATCGACACGCTTGTCCCGGTCGGCCGGCCGTGACTAGGCCTTCCGCCGACGGATGAGATCGGCGGCGGCCCGGGCGGCGGATGAAACGGCGTCCTCGACATCGCTCCGAGTGGTACGGTGGTTCGTGATCGCCGCGCGCAGCACCACGCTTCCGTCGATCCGCGTCGTCGAGAACACGGCGTCGCCTGCGAGCTGCAGAAGCTGCGCAACACGGGTGTTGAGCCGGTCCTGAGCCTCCGGTTCCCAGTCGGACGGGGCCGCGCTGAAGCAGCATACGTTGAGTCTGACCGGGTGGGCCAGCCGGAGGCCCGGGTCGGCGTCGACACAGGACGCCATGTGCGCGGCGAGCTCACAGTTCCGGGTGATGGCTCGGGAAAACGCCTCCGCCCCGTGGGCGCGCAGCGCGGCCCACACCTTGAGCGCGCGAAATCCGCGGGAAAGATCGACGCCGTAGTCGCAGAACCACGGCTCGCCTCCGCCCAGACCTTCGCTCTGGGGCGTCAAGTAATCGGGCCTCGCGGCGAAGGCCGCGCGATGGGCCGCTTCGTCCCGGATCAGCACCGCGCCGCAGTCGTATTGCACGTACATCCACTTGTGGAAGTCGAAGGCCAGCGAATCGGCCCGCTCGATTCCGCGGGTGAATTCGTTCCACGGCGCGCGGGCCAGGCGCGCCCACGCACCGAAAGCGCCATCCACGTGGAACCAGAGCCGGTGCTCGCCGCAGAAGTCGGCGATGGCGTTCAGGTCGTCGAATTCGCCGAGGTCGACGGATCCGGCCGTGCCCACGACGCAGAATGGCCGCAGGCCCTGCCCGCGATCCCGGGCCACCATGGCCTCGAGCCGGTCCATGTCCATGGCGCCGTCGCGGCCGCGAGGTACCCGCCGCAGCGAGTCGCTGCCGAGCCCCAGCAGCTCCAGCGCCTTTGCCGCCGCGTTGTGTACGCCTTCGGCTCCGTAGGCGACCAGCCTCGGCAGGTCCCGAATGCCCTCGGCGCGGCTCTTCGCGCCCAACGCACGGGTGCGCGCGGCCGCCAATGCGATGACCGTCGCCTGAGACGTGCCCGTCACCAGTACCCCGCTGGCCCCGTCGGGAAAACCGAAGCAGCGCCGACACCAATCGATGACCTCCCGCTCGACGTAGATGGCGCCGTGATCACGGCCGCCGCAGTTGCTGTTCATCGTGGATGCGACGAGCTCCGCCAGCAGGGCGACCGGCAGGCCCGTCCCGTGCACCCAACCGAAGAACCGCGGATGGATGTTGCCGGTGGCGTAGGGGAGGATGTTCTCGATCAACTCGTCGACGAGGACGTCGGTGCCGCGGCCACCGGGGGCGTCCCCGAGCGTGAATCGACGGTCAGCCTCGTTGACCGGTTGCCAGGGGTGCTCCCGCACGCGGGCGAGGTGGTCGATGCAGGCGTCCAGCAGGCGGTGGGCCTGTGAGCGGAAATCTTCCCAGTCATCCGGGTCGAGGAGCGATCTCTCGGCAGTCATCGCGGCTTCATCGCATCCGGGTTCGAGGCAACACGCCACCAGTACGAAGCGAGCAGCTCGACCTTGGCGATCGCGCGCGTGGCGTCGGCGATCTCCGATTCGAGCGCCGCTTCCCTCGCGATCTCCGTGTCGGCCTGCCCCACGATCGTGAAGAACCGAGCCCCGAGGACCAGACGGAGTACGGTCGTCGGTGTTTCCGCGGAGCCGAGGGTCACAGGCTGGCCGATGTGCACGGGCTGGCGGGCCAATGCTTCTTCGACCGCGGAAATCGGTTGGAGCAAGGAAGCAACGTCCTTGTTCAGAAGCTCGAAGAGATGTCTGCATTCGGCTTCATTCAATGGGCTGAGCTCGCCCGAATCGCGCTTGCCGAGCACGGCGAACGACAGGATCGAATGTTGCGCGATCACCTTTGCCAGCTCGGTGGTCGGCGGCTCGACGAGCGTCAGCGGATGCAGATATCGGCTCGCCGACATCTTCGCCAGCAACGCATCACGGAAGCGGGAAGCGATCTCGAGGCGGAAATCCTCGGGCAGCTCCAGAAACAGGCTGGCCTCGATCAGCGCCGGCAGCCAGCGGAACAACGGCCCATAGCTCCGGTGGCACGCGGAGGGCGCGGGCGGTGGACGCCAGTCGGCCAGCCAATCGGCCAGCGCGGCGACGGCCGGCGAGCGCTTCAGCGCGTCGGCGATGGCCGGTGCGCGGGATCGCATCGAAGCCGGCAGCAGCAGCGCGCCCGAGAAAGGTGGGCCGGTGAGGAACTTCGAGCCGGTGACCTGAACCATGCAGCCCTTGCGAACGAGCTCGCCGAGGATCTGGAAGTTCGCCCGCAACTGGCATGCGTCCACCACGACGTCGATGCTCTCGCCGCGCTCGGCTACGAGCTCCGTCACCGCTTCGAAATCGGGCGCGTAGAGATCCGTCTTCGAAGACATCAGGACATGGACCAGGAGGTGATGACCTTCCGCGAGGCAGGCACGACACGTCTCGAGGAAGCGCCTGTTCACGGCAGCGGCAGGCAACGGCCGGCCTCGCGGATCGCGTATGGGTATCTCCCGAACGGCGATGCGGGCGTCCGGCCAGACCGCGGTGCCTTTCGAGATTCGCACGCCGGCCGCGTCGGTATCGTTGGACCAGCGTCCGCTCGCGGCCGCACGGACGCCCGTTCCGGATTCGTCGGGAGCGATCAGCACGTTGACCAGTGGCTTTCCGCCGGCACCGGCCAGTCCGACCAGCACGGCGAGCAGTTCGGAATCCGTGCCGGACGGCGTGATCGCGACGTCGCTCTCGCTTCCGTTCAGCCCGAAGAGACCGAGGATTCTCTGTCCGATGGCCTCGGCCAGGCGGGAGCGCGCGTCCTGCTCGGACAGGCTTCCGTCGCTGACCGCCGCCAGCAGATCGCGGCGAAGCAGGTCGCACAGGGAGAAACCGTAATCCGTGATGGCGGATGCGGTGGACGAGGAAAAATGCACGGCTTCGGGCCGCGGTCGCGGCGGAACGCCGTAGCGGTTGGATCCGGTGCGGCGGTCGATGAGCAGCCGGCTGTCACCGCCGCTGGCCAGAATGTGCTCCATCGGGTAGCACAGTTCCGTGGGCTCACCAACGAAATCTGGCTCCCCGGGCCGGTAGTCCACGCCGACGAGGCGGGCGAGCCAGCGCAGTACGTCGTCGTCGATCCGGTCCGGAATCCCGTTCAGAAGCGCGGCCCGCACGGCTGGATCCGTGACGGCCAGCAGGCGCTCTCGTGACGGGTCGTCCAGTGCGTCGATCAGCGCCCGGCCGTAGCGAGCGAGACGCGACAGTCGGAGCTTCTCACCGGAGGATTCCCGTGCATGGTGTGCCTCGAGCCCCCAGCGGGCGGCGGCCGACAACGCGGCAGGATCGAAGATCAGCGTCGACGAGAGCTGAATCAGCCCGGGTGCCCGGAGCATGAACGGCGCATCCTGGAAACTTCCCAGCGCGTAGTGAGCCCCTCCGGACGTGAGGATCGCGTCCATCGCCGGATCGTTCTCGAGGCTTCTGCGAAGGAGAGGATGCGGTACCAGCGTATCTCGAGCCGCCGCGCCGAAATGACGGGCATCCGACGCGATCCCGATTGCTGCGCAGAGGTTGCGATAGAACGGCAGGATTTTCTGCGGGTTCATGGCTGCCGCCGGTCATTTCCGTGCGGGTGCCCGTGGAGGGTACCGCCGAGGGTTGATCGGGATGTCGGACAGCTCGGGCAGGAGGCCGTTCAGCAGCTCGCGCAGGTGCCCGCTGGTACAGCGCACTTCGTCGGGGACGCCCATGAAGGCGCGTACGATCTCGCGACTGTTGAACGCGATGACCGTGTCGAAGCTGACGTCGGACTCGGTGACTACTCCGGACTGCCAGGCTCCCATCCGGTGCTCGACGAAATACAGGTCCCACGGGCTGGCTCTGCCGATGGTGCTTTCGAAATCGCTGACGGCGACGTAATGGTCGAAAGCCGGCCGTACGTGCTTCAGCCTGGTCGGGTCGATGCGGGCCGCGTGCTTGTAAACGGCGGTCATCGTTTCGGCACTGGCCGGACCCTCGAGTCCGTGCCGTTTGTGCAGATGCTCGAAGAGGTTCGAGCGGGTGAGCTCGAGGAGGTTGCTGCGGATGTGCAGATAGCGATGTTGCCCGAGTTGGTGGTGATAGGCGCAGGCCACCTTCGGCTTGTGCTGAATGATGGCGTTGCACGAGATGGCCGCCCTCACGGTCCCGTTCACGACGAATCGGTCGGAGTAGTCGACCAGGAAATGATCGAGGCGGAGCCGCTTCGCCACGTCGCTCGCGACTCTGGCTTCCAGGTGATCTTCGGGCCGCCCGACGTAAGTGAAGAACTTCAGCTTCCGCCACAGACCGCGGCTGGCCGCCAGGGTCGTGCGGCTGTCGAGCCCAGCGGTAAGCGACAGCACCAGATTATGACGCGCAGCCAGAGCTCTGATCGTGGTGGCGGCCCGATCGAACGCCAGCGCCCAGGCGTCTTCGATTCCCGTCTCGGGAACCCTGGCAGCGGGGAAGAACCGATGCAGTTTGCCGTCGGCAATCGCCAGCTCGCAGTTGGGAGGGAGGCGGAACACGGACTCGAACGGGGTGTCGATTCCGGGATGGCCCCAGCGGAGCGGGCGCCTGCGCCGGACGGCCGTTCCGGTGGCCGCTCGGGCGACCAGCTCGGCATGGGACCCGGCAACGACGCCCCGATCGGTGGCTGCGTAAAACACCGAGCGTAGTCCTATCGCGTCCGTCTGGATCCTGAAGTCGCTTCCACGGCCGTGGATGACCACGAAGCGGCCGACGAGCTTGTCGATTTCCGGTTGCCGGGTGGCCCGATGCTTCGCCAGATGATCGGCGACGCCCTGCAGATCGAGATCGGAGCGGTCCGGATGAACGGCCTCACCGATCAGCGCCAGGGCTTCTTCGCCTTGCCTCGCGATGGCGAAGCGCGTCGCCGGATGCACGGAGAGCGGCAGCGGGAACCCGGTGCTCCGAAAATGCTCCGCGGCCGGGCCGGCCGCCGCGCCGACCAGGAAGCCCAGCACGTATCGCAGATCTCCGGTCGGCTCCCGGCCGTGGGTAACTGCGGCAGTTGGGCGTGTCGACGAGTTGAACAGCGCGGAGAGGCGGGAGCGAAGCGTCATGGGCGGAGTGGGCGCCGCATGCGCGGACTAGGCCCCCACGGCTTTCTGAGCGATTCCCCAACCGAAACGGCGCTCTTCGTGCCGGTTCTCGTAGCCTCTCGCCGGGACGAGGATTTCCCAGACTTCGCGCACTTGCCTCGCGTTCTTCTCCTCGTCGGAGTATCCCGCATAGCGTTGCATGTTCTTTCGCGCCGCGGGCGATTTCGCGATGGACCAGTCGAGATCGTCGAAGATGACCCATCCGCCCGGCTTCAGCAGCAGGTCCACGAGCAGAAAGGCGAAGCCCGTGCCGTCCCAGGTATGGGCGCCGTCGATGTAGCAGAAATCGAACGATGGGCGGGGCGAGCGGGCGAGCAGTCTCCTCAGTTCCCAGGTGAAGGAACGGTGCGCATAAACGGGCGTCACCCGGTGGCCGAGCCGAAGCGTCGAGATCACGTCTTCGATGGACGGCTTCCGGTTGCGGGCGGATTCGAGATCCATCGTCGTCACGTGCCCGCGGCCCCGCTCCTCGAGAATGGCCGCCATGAAGGCCGTGCTCTTGCCGTGGAAGAAGCCGAGCTCGAGCAGGTCCTCGAGATCGTGGCTTCGTATGAACTCGCGCAGAAATCGCGCCCGCTCGAGATTCATGTACTTCAACCGGCCGAAGTGACGATCGACGTCGTCGATGCTGGCGCACGGTTGATCCGACTTGATGGCGGACGAATGCTCCATTGGCTCAGGTTCTGTATACGTTGATGAGTCGCTTCACGTTGTTGAGCTCGCAGGCGATGTACGAGAAGTCGGGTTCACGACCGAACCAGCTTCGCATTTTCCGCTCATCGACCGGATCGTGCACATGCCATTTGCAGCTTCCGCGTTTCCATTTATACGGCACGGAGACCACGGCAACGTCGGCGACCCGAAGCAGCTTCCTGGCGAACGAGGCGGCGTCGGGAACGTGCTCCAGAACCTGGAAGCAGGTCACCATGTCGAACCGGGACTCCGGCTCGTACTGGAGGAAGTCGCAGGTGAGGGACTCTACGCCTTCCGCGACGTAGGGCCTGCGAAGATCGACGGAGACGAGGCGCTTGGCCGCAGCCCGGTGCCATTCCAACGTGGGCGTCGCATTCGAACCGACGTCGAGGACGGAAATCGGTTCGCCGTACTCGAGCTCGCAGATCTGCCGGGCGGCAAACAGGTAGATCGAATCCTTCCGGCGCTGCCAGTAGTTGCCGCGCTTGGTCTTTTCACGGATTCTGGCGAGGTGCTTCTTCAGGTTCGCGACCATCGCTATTGGCCTCCTGTTGCGGAAAGCTCCCGAGCCTCGGCGATCGTTGCCCTCTGCCTGTCCGCCGCCTCGAGCAACGCCCCGAGGCGGTCGGGGAATGCGGACAAGCCGCAGTTCTTCAGCACGAAGGATCGGCCGGCCTCGGCACGTTCGAGGTACCTGTCCTTCGAGCGCCACAAGTCAGCCACCACGCCCGGAACCTCTGAAGGCCTGGCGTAGGTGGCGGCATCGCCGAAGGTTTCCCGGAATTGGGGCGGCAGGATCGCCGGAATCCCGAGCGCCATGGCTTCCATGACCGCGCGCCCGAACTCCTCGATGTACTGCTCGTGCGGGTAGTGGAGGAATATGTCGAGGTCCCCGAGGAACTCCTGCGCTGACATTTCGTCCCACGGCACGATCGTCCAGTTGCGCGGACGTTCCCCGAGGAGTCCAACAGCACGCTCTGCGCCGCCGAGGAATCGCACGTCCCATTCCTGACCGACGCCGTACGCCGCGCGCAACGCGCAGGGGTCGGAAGGCCATTTCGTGTACGAATCGCGTCCGTGCCGCCCGACCACCGGCCTGCGCCGCTCGGCGCCGCGCCAGCGGATGCGTCGCGCGCACCAGGAATCGACGTCGATCATCGGGTACCAGGGGTCCGGATACGGAGCCGGGTAACGGCCATCCTGTTCCATCAGCCGCTTGACCCAGTTGGAGATCGGGATCCAGACGCCCTCGGTGCCGAAGATGGTCCGGAGGTGCGACCGGACACGCAGCGGATCGTACTGTTGATCCTCTCCGGTGACGAGCCGGCTCGCGTACTGGTTGACGATGATCGCCAGATGCTTCGTGCTGATGTCGGGCATCGGCTCGATCCGGTACTGCAGGATCGGCGGGTAGCCGACGAGCACGAGCTCCGTTTCGACCTCGTCACCCGGACCGAGAATATCGATCTCGAAGTCCATGCAGGCTTCGTAGAGCCGCGGTTGCAGCGGCGCATTCGCCGAGAGATCGAACCGATTCCAGTGAAAGATCGCCGTTCGTTTGCCGGCCTTGCAGGCGGCGACGATGTAGTTCAGCGTCGATACGAATGCCCCGCCGGGCATCGCGAGATCGGAGATCACGACGAGGTCGTACTTACGGTTCGCCTGCTTTCCGAGCAGCCTGTTGCTCGGCGGAACCGGAAACCGGCGGCGCGAGGCGCCCGGATCGAATGGCAACTCGTCGCCGTCACCGGTGAGCTGCGAGTGCCAGTATTGGTAGGCGTGCCGGTAGTTGCGTCGCAGCCCGTGGTAGAGACTCCTGAGGTGCGTTGCCTTCGACCGGGTCAGCGAGCTGTCGTGGGCCAGCGAGAGAGCCAGAAGCTGATGCCGTGGCAGCTTCAGGACGCTCTCGGCGCCGAATACGCGCTTCAGTCTCGCGAAGAACTCCGCATCGCCGCTGACCCGTACCTCGTCCCATACGCCGATGACGTCGAGCAATTCCCGCCTGAACAGGAGGGACGAGAAGTTCAGATCGACCAGGCTGCCCCGGGGTATCCATGGCCCGATGACCTCGAGCTGCTCGCTCACCCGAACCCAATGCGACTTGCTTGCGACGAGGTTGTGACTCGATTCGAGAGCCGCCACCTGCAGCTCGATCCTCTGCGGATGGGACCAGTCGTCGCTGTCGTGCACGGTGATCAGGTCGCCCGAGGCATGCCGCGCGCCCGTGTTGCGGGCCGCATAGGCACCGCGGTTCTCCGTCATCCGCACCAGCTTCACGCGCGGGTCGGTTCGAGCGATTTCCTCGACCACCTCCCGCGAGTTGTCGGTGCTGCAATCGTCGACGACGACGACCTCCAGATTGCGCCAGGTCTGGTTCAGAAGGCTCGCGATCACCCATCCGATCATCTCGCCGGCGTTGTAGGCCGGGATGATCACCGAGACTTTCAGGTGCTGATCACGGTGGCGTGGTCGTGCGGTCGCGGTGATGTTCGACAGATGCAGCGGATCGTGCGGCCTGATCTTCTGAAGGGGCGCGAGCCCGGCGGAAACGTAGAGCTCGTTGATCAGGCGGAGCTGAGCCGCGTCCGCCTGGGCGGCCGATGCGCCGCGCTGCAGCGCAAGGTGTCGCGCAACGGTGGACCTGAGGAGGCGGAAGTCGATCTCGAGCCGCTTGCGCCTGTGCTTGCGGACCTGCTTCTTCAGGAGCGCATCGGCCGCGTCGAAGCGCTGCAGTTTGATGAGGCACTGGGCTTCCGCGAGCGCAATGTCCGCCCGATCGTTGCCGCCCGAGCGCTTCGCGAGCTCGAGGTCGTCCAACGCTCGCCCGTAGTCGCCCTCGACGTAGAACCACTGGGCGAGATACCACGCCGCATTGCGGCGCTCTCGCGCCGAGGTGCTCGCGTCGCTCTCGAGCTTCTCCAGCGCGGGAACCGCATAACGGGCGAAGCCGCCCCAGAGCTTCGTTTGCAGCTTGTCGGCCGAGAACCGCCAAGGCAGCTCGCCGGAATCATCCGGCGTCGAAGCGGCCGGCGTCGCTGCCGACGGCGCTCGCTCGATGGCGACGGGCCGGATCGGGCTTTCGAGCGGCTGGCGCTGACCGCCCTCTGCCGGTCGGGCGTCGATCCTGAGGACGCAGAATCGTTCGTCCTCACGAGCGACTCTCAAGGTGATGTCGCCGGATCCTCCTTCCACGAGCCGAACGGACCGGCCTGGACTCAACGTCAGCCTGCGAAGCGCCAGATTGCGGAGCCGCTCGAGTTGATCGACCGTGCGTCCATTCGATTCCGTGGGCTCGGGCCGTAGCGTCTGCACCGTGATCGTTACGTTCCGCCCGGCCTCCGCGCAGATCGCCGACATCCAGACGTCCGCACCCTCGGCGCATCGAATCCGAACGGTCTGCGGCTCCCGCGTGAGCGGAATCCACGTGCCGCCCGCCTGCGTGACGGCGATGGCGCGCGCGGCTTCTGCGTCGGAGGCGGGACTCGAAGCGGCCGTCGGCTGCCGCCGATGCCGGACGACCAGTCGCCACAGTGCGATCGGCAACCGGACCCATCCGGCGGGCGATCGGCCGTGGCGAACCAGCAACGCACCGACCTGATACGAAAACGAGTTTCGAAGGTGCGCCTCGGCCTCGCGCGCGGCCAGCAGGTTCCTCTGCGCGTGATGCGCACGGCCGTGAACCTGCGCGATACAGGCGAATGCCTCGTTCAGCCGCTCTCGCGCCGCGTGGAGCTCCTTCTCGAGGTCCGCGGCGGGTTCTGCTTCGGAGGCGATATCGCGATGCCTGGCCTCCGGCGCTCGAGCGGTGTCCTCATTCATGCCGGGTATCGAGCTCCTCGAACGACTGATTTGCGCAAACTACCTTACTGGATAGCCCTGTTCAGGGGCGCCAGTATATGCGCGTCAATCAGCGATCGCACGGGGCCAGGCGACCGCTACGCGGCAACCAGGCGCATGCTGGCATCATTTGGCATTGCTGGCTACCGGCAAGAGGGCTGCGGGCGAGCTCGACTGGGGTGCGGCGGCATGCGCCAGAATCGTGTCGATGAGCTCGAGCGCCTGCCGGTGCCACTGCTTGGTTATGCAATCCTCGAGCTGGGACAGTGCGGCGACCAGACGGAGATCCGTGGCCGAGAAGTCGGTCGGGCAGTCGCTGCGGCTTCTCACCGCGTCGACCATTTTGCCGAGCCGCTCTTCGGTGAGCTGGAAGAGGTTGAGCTTGTAGCCGACCGGCTCGAGCGCCCAGCGGCCCCAGGCGATGAAACGCACATCGCCTTCCGCGTAGAGGACTGCGGTTTCCGGACCGATGTCCGGATTGTGGATGCAGAGCGGCAGCTCGCGTATTCGCGACCTGATCCGCGGCAATGCTTCCATCAGCTCGGCCACGCGTTGTGCGTCGGCATCCGAGTCGATGGCCACGTCCACTCTCGCGACGAAGTCGTCGTGAAGTCTCGCGTCGAGGATCGGCTTGGAGCCGAAATAGGCTTCCTGCAGCGCGCGAGGCGGTTGCAGCGCGAGGAAATGGCAGGTGGTCTCGAGGCTATGCCGGGGCCATTGATTCCGTGGAAGTCGGACGCCCAGACCATAGTCGTAGAATTGCGAGACGAACTGGTCCGCCGTGTATCGGAACTGCTGGGGCAGCGCGCGCAGCGACGACGCGTCCAGGTGTCGGAAAAGGAATGTCTCGTGCTCCAGAGCGCTGTGGCGGCTCGGGAAATGGATGCGCTCCAACCACTGCTGCTTCGGCGGCTTGTTCCGGTCCGAAACGGTCCATTCGAACATCGCGAGACCGATGCTCAGCGGGTCGATCCACTTCATCCGGATGACGTCGCGCTTGCTGAGACCCGCCAGGGTCCGGACCTGACCGATCCTCCGCCTGCGCGCGCCGCTGCCGAACAAGCGGCGGAAGCGTTGAAAGACCGTCCTCTCCGGCCGGAGAAGCTGGTGGTCCTTGAACACCAGCGTGTTGATCATCGCCTTCTGCGGGGCCAGCCGGAGGCTCTGCGTGATGAAGGTCGTCACGTTCTGCTGAAGCTGTCTGCCCAGCAGGATGGAAAGGATGCCGACGATCAGATTGTTCTGCCCGAGCCACAGAAAGCCGGCGACGATGAAGCCGAACACGGCGAGGAAGTTCGCCGACCCGAGGATGTTCAGGTACTCGCCGATGTGTGCAGCGACGTAGGCTCCTCTGCCGCGCACGGCACCGGGCTCGTAGCGACGCAGCAGCAGCGCCGTGAACAGATACTGCAGGCAGAGCAGCCCGGCGAGGAGAACGAAGACCCAGAAGTTCAGCAGCAGCCCGCCGACGAAGGCCACGAGCACGAACAACAGCGCGCCGCAGGCGCTGCAGATCCGGGCGAAATACTCGCGGGCGACGCCGCTCTGGTTGTTGACCAGCGTCAGCTCGTTGGCTTCGCGAAGGACCCAGGCGCTGCCGACATGGGCACAGCGGTCGGCCAGCGCGTCCAGAGCCATGGAGAGTGCATACAGTCCGACCGCGCCGAGCGACAGGCCGATCACCCACGGCATCTTGTCATCCGGGTCCATGAAGAACCGGAAGTATCGGGGCACGCCGTCCGATCCAACCAGTATGATGACCTTGAGGGGCAGGAAGAACGCGAGCAGATTGGCGACGCCGGACAGCGTCGTGGCGCCGATGGTCGTGATCGTCAGCAGGGGCCGCACACGCAGAAACCGGCCGAGAACCCTGGACAGCCAACGGTCGTATTCGCGGGACTCCTGCAACAGATTCATGATCGGCTCGAGCTACGGGTGCCCGTCTACGGAACGGCAATGATCATCGTGGCGGAGTGAAGCTTCAAGGGACGCGAAAACCCGTCCCGGCCGGCTTTCCGTGCACCGCCATCAGCAGCATAGTGTACAATCGCGCGCCGAACCAAGCCGGACTGCGAGCACAGCGCGATCGCCGAACACAGGTTGGCCCCTGCGCATGGGCGGAATGAGCACGAACGGAAATCCGAACGATCTGGCTGGCTCCGTTTCGGTGGTCACTCCGACCTTCAATGCTGCCCAAGTCCTGACCGAAGCGATCCGTTCCGTCTGTGCGCAGACGGTGCCGGTGCTCGAACACATCGTCATCGACGACGGCTCCACGGACGCTACGCGGGAGGTCGTGGAAGAGCTCCAGCGGACGGTCCCTCACCTCGTCTACATCCGGCGACCGCGTGAGAACGCGGCGGCGGCAAGGAATGCGGGCATCGAGGCGGCCCGCGGAACCTACATCGCCTTCCTCGACAGCGACGATTTCTGGCTCCCGCGGAAGATCGAGCGGCAGCTCGGCTTCATGCGAACGCGCGACTGCGTCTTCAGCTACGGGAGCTATGTCGTGCGTCACCGGATCAGCGGAAAGACGCTGAGGACACACCAGCCGCCGGCGATGGTCGGTTACCGCGATCTGCTGAGGAGCTGTCCCGTCGGCTGCCTGACCGCCGCCTACAATCAGGAAGCCCTCGGCAAGAGGTACATGCCGGCCGTCGCGCGCGGCCAGGATTGGGGTCTGTGGCTGGCCCTGACACGGAACGGCGTTCGAGGCATGCGCTACCCCGGTGTGGAGGCGGTCTACGTGTGCGGCGGCGAAAGTCTGTCGGCGAACAAGCTGAGCAAAGGCCGTGACATGTACAGGATATATCGCCAGTACGAGCGCTTCGGCCGGCTCCGCGCGTTCTGGCACCTCGCTCGCCATTCCTTCTACGCGTTGGGTGATGGTTTTCCCTGAGACGCCGTGCACGTTCCACGGGTCGATGGATTCATTGCGCGTTCAGCGGCTGATCGGCGAGAATGCGCACCGCCAACCAACTTCAGCTCTCGATCGGAGGTTTGTGACCATGCAGGGCATGGGTATACGCGCTGTCGCTGCGATGATCTCGTTGAGCCTCGTGGTAGCCTGCACTACTAATCCCTACACCGGGGAACGCCAGGCCTCCAAGGCCGGGATCGGCGCCGGCATCGGCGCGGGCGTCGGTGCGGTGGCCGGTGTGCTCTCCGGTGACGATGCCGACGAGCGCCGCAAGCGCGCGCTGATCGGTGCCGGGGTGGGTGCGCTGGCCGGTGCCGGAATCGGCGCATACATGGACCGGCAGGAAGCCAAGCTCCGCGAAGAGCTCCAGGGCACCGGCGTCAGCGTCACGCGCATCGGCGACGACATCATCCTCAACATGCCGGGCAACATCACCTTTGCGGTGAACCAGGCCTCGATCGAAGCCGACTTCTACCCGGTGCTGAACTCGGTGGCAAAGGTCGCGAAGGAATTCAACAGGACCCTGATCGACGTGGCCGGCCACACCGACAGCACGGGCACCGTCGCCTACAACATGGATCTGTCCAGGCGCCGGGCGCAGAGCGTCGCGCAGTACCTGCGCAACCAGGGCGTCGATCCGGCCCGCCTCTACGCGGAAGGGTACGGGCCGCATTATCCGATCGCGGACAACAGCACGCCGGAAGGCCGCGCCGAGAACCGCCGGGTCGAAATCGCGCTGAAGCCGCTGACCCAGGGCTGACCCGTCAGAGCGGGACGTCCAGGACGCCGTCCAGGTCCCGCTCGTCACAGAACGCGGCGAACTCGTTCCTGAGCTGCGCCACCTTCGTTCCGTGCGGAACCTCCACCGTCATCGTCAGATTGAAGATGGGGGTGCCCGTGTGGGGCGCGTGCTCCGTCTCGGTTTCGAGATCGCGGATGTTGATGTTCCGGGCGGAGAAGAAGCTGGCGATGCGGTGCACGATGCCGGGATGGTCCATCGCGACCACGCGCACCCGGTACGGGCGGTGGAGCGGCGCCGCCCGCTCGACGGTGCGGCGGAACAGGTACGCGAAATCCGTCGCGCGCGCCATCTCCGTCAGCCGCCGGTCCAGCTCGGCGAGCGCCGCGTCGTCGCCGACCACCGACATCAGCACCGCGAACTCACCGCCGAGCACCGTCATCCGGCTGTCTTCGATGGAGAGCCCGAGGTCGAACACCTGCTCGGAGAGCTCGTTGACGATGCCGGGCCGGTCGCGCCCGATGGTGGAGATCACCGCGCGCGGCATCAGCGGAAGTACTCCTTCACGTAGTCGGCGAGCTCGGCCAGCGCGATGCGCTGCTGCTGCATCGTGTCCCGGTCGCGCACCGTCACCGTGTCGTCGCCTTCGATGGTCTGGAAATCCACCGTCACGCACACCGGCGTGCCCACCTCGTCGTGGCGCCGGTAAGCCTTGCCGATGTTGCCCGTGTTCTCGTAGAGAATCCGCCCGAGCCCGAGCCGCTGCAGGTCCCGTTTGATGCCGAGCGCCTTGTCGACGATGCCGTCGTGATTGCGCTTGAGCGGCACCACGGCCACCTTGATCGGGGCGAGGTGGGGCTTCAGCGAGAGGACGGTGCGTTGCGATCCGTTCTCGAGCGTCTCCACCCGATACGCCTCGTTCAGCACCGCGAGCACGCCGCGATCGACCCCGGCGGAAGGCTCGATCACGTACGGAATGATCCACTCGCCGCTGTCCGGATCCTGCACGGCCAGCTTCGCGTTCGAGTCGCGGTTCGGCATGACGTTCGCCGAGATCCGGTACTCGTGCTGCGCCTTCGTGTGCGAGCCGAGGTCGAAGTCGGTGCGGTTGGCGATCCCTTCCAGCTCCTCGACGCCGTGCGGGAAGTGGTACATCACGTCGACGGTCGCCTTGGAGTAGTGGGAGAGCTCCTCCTTCGGCACGCGGTAGAGCTCGATCCGATTGCGGTTGACGCCCTGGGCTTCCCACCAGTCCAGCCGCTCCTCCACCCAGCGATCGTGCCATTCCTCGTCCGTGCCGGGCTTGACGAAGAACTCGAGCTCCATCTGCTCGAATTCGCGCACCCGGAAGATGAAGTTGCGCGGCGTGATCTCGTTGCGGAACGCCTTGCCGATCTGTGCGATCCCGAACGGCAGCCGCCGCGAGGTGGAGTCGATCACGTGCTTGAAGTTGGTGAAGATCGCCTGGGCGGTCTCCGGCCGCAGGTAGGCGAACTGCGAGCCGTCGGACACCGGCCCGACGTTGGTCTTGAACATCAGGTTGAACGGCCGCGGGTCCGTCAGGTCGCTCGAGCCGCAGTTCGGGCACTTCGCGTCGGTCAGGTGATCCGCGCGGTGGCGCGTCTTGCAGTTGCGGCAGTCCACCAGCGGGTCCGTGAACGTGTCTTCGTGGCCCGAGTACTTCAGCGTGCGCGGGTGGGTCAGGATCGCCGCGTCGAGCCCCTCGACGTCGTCGCGCTCGTAGACCATCGCGCGCCACCAGGCGGCCTTCAGGTTGTTCTTCAGCTCCACCCCGAGCGGGCCGTAGTCGTAGATGCCCTGCAGGCCGCCGTAGATCTCGCTCGACGGGAAGATGAAGCCGCGGCGTTTGCAGAGCGAGACCAGCTCCTCCATCGATGATGCGGGCACCTTGAACCTCGGAATCGTGACCGGTTGCGCGGGTGCGCACTATACCCAATTGCCGCCGGCGCGTCGTGATCACGCGGCGCCGGGGACTTACGGGTGCCACATCACAGCTTCACATTTGACGCACAGGCCGTCACAACAATTGCCCAACTCGGCCGCCCGGGTGTGCTGCAATACGCATGCGCCGGCGGTGAGGTTTGCAGTACCGCTGGCGCGTGTCACAGAGGTACCGAGGATCCCATCACATGAGAAAGGACGACCCGAGCCATCTGAAGAAGCGTTTCTTCCGCTCGAACGATCGTTTCTTTCAGATCAACGGCCAGTGGTACTTCTCGGCGCGGGAAGGCGACATCGGTCCGTTCCGCAGCCGCGAGCAGGCGAAGCGTGAGGCCCAGGCCTACATCGCGGCGCGCCTCGCGAGCGAGACGCCGAGCCCGAAGCGCGCTCGGCGCCGCGAGATCACCGGCCCGACGGTGATCCCCGGCTTCGTCTACCGGTCGGTGCTGTCGATGGAGGAGCAGGTCACCTCCCACCGCGACCTCGTGCTGGATCTCGAAGACACCCAGTAGCCGCCCCTCCCGTGGGAGCGGCGGCTGCCCGCCCGGCTCCGGCCGCGAACCTCCCGCCGACTCCTCCCCACCAAGCTCGAAGCGCCCCCTGCGGGCGGACGCATCCGCCGACGTGATGGTAGTATCCCGAGTTCCGGGAGGTCACACACGAAACCGTGGGGGTCGAAAATGGGCAAACCGTCCGACGTGGTTCTGCGCCTGGTACCCGAGGACGACTACATGCATCCGTTGGAGTCCGCACCGAACTTCAACGAGAGCATGTACTTCAACGTGTTCGATCGAGCGAACCGCCTGGGCGGGTGGTTCCGCATCGCCAACCGGCCGAACGAGGGTCGGGGCGAGATGTCCTGCTGCGTCTATCTGCCGGACGGACGCATCGGCTTCATGTTCGCGCGCCCCGAACGGCACGACAACGACGCGCTCGACGGCGGCGGTATGAAGGTCACGGTGCTGGAGCCGCACAAGCGGCTGCACCTCGAGTACGCCGGCAAGCTCTGCGTGATGGCCAATCCGCAGGACATGGCGGATCCGGGCCGGGCGTTCAAGACCAATCCGATCGTCGACGCGCGGATCGACCTGGACTTCCAGGGCGTCTCGCCGATGTTCGGCGGGGAGCCGGTGCACGCCGACGGCCGCCCGATCGAGCAGAACGCCGAGGAATCCTTCGCCCGCGGTCATACCGAGCAGCACACCCGCGGCCGCGGCAGCATCCGG
This sequence comes from Pseudomonadales bacterium, assembly GCA_036381275.1. GTDB lineage: Bacteria > Pseudomonadota > Gammaproteobacteria > Pseudomonadales > Azotimanducaceae > UBA7803. The sequence goes on from DASVDC010000008.1 coordinate 49,951, forward strand.
GTCGGCGACGAGACGTTCGCGATCGACGGGCTCGGCCTGCGTGATCATTCGTGGGGGCCGCGCTACTGGCAGGCGATCCACTGGTACCGCTGGCTGCCGATGAACTTCACCGAAGATTTCGCGATGATGGTGTCCATCACCTGTCGGCCGGGCGAGAAGCCGCGCGCCGGCGGCATGGTGCTGCGGAACGGGGAGTACGTGACGATTCGCGACGCACGGCTCGAGACCGTGTACGACGCGAATCAGTGCCAGGAGACGTTCGAGGTCACCGCGCGCACCGACGAGCGCGAGTACCGCGTCAGCGGGCGGGTGATGTCGCTGATCCCGTTGCGCAACCGCCGCCGCACGCCGGAGGGCGAAGAGCTCACCACCCGGATCACCGAGGGGATGACGGAGTACGAGTGCGACGGCATCGACGGCTACGGTCTGTCGGAATACCTGGATCAGATCGTCGACGGCGAACCGGTAGGAATGAAGGCAGGGTACTGATCGACATGGGCTGGAACTACGGAGACATTCTCGACGGCATCGGCCGGACCGTGCCGAGGGACAAGCCGGCGCTGATCCACGGCGACCGGGTGATAACGTGGGGGGACTACACCCGCCGCACCAACAACCTCGCTCGGCGGTTCCTGAACCGCGGGGTGCAGGCCGGCGACAAGGTCGCGTTCTACATGCGCAACGGGCCCGCCTACAGCGAGGTGCTGGGCGCCTGCTTCAAGGCGCGGCTCGTGCACGTCAACGTGAACTACCGCTACGTCGACGAGGAGCTGTGGTACATCCTCGACAACTCGGACAGCCGCATCGTCGTCTACGACGCCGAGTTCGCCGACAACGTGCGCGCGCTGCGCGAACGCCTGCCGGCCGTGCTCGTCTGGGTGGAGGTCACCGACCAGGAGCGGCCGGCCGCGGAGTTCGCGGTCAGCTACGAGGAGCTCGCGGAGATCGGCGACGGCGAGCCGCTCGGGCTGCACCGGTCCGGTGACGATCTGCTGTTCCTGTACACCGGCGGCACCACCGGCATGCCGAAGGGCGTGATGTGGGCCCACGAGGACCTCTGGCAGGCGGGCGGCGCCGGCGCGAACCCGGCCAACGGGATGGTGCCGCCGCCGGACCTCGACGCGCATTGCCGCAACGTCGCGGAGAACGCCGGCAGCGTGTTCGTCCCGGCCTGTCCGCAGATGCACGGCACGGGCCTGTTGACCACGATCGGGACGCTGGCGAACGGCGGCACGGTGGTCACGTTGACCCAGCCGAAGTTCGATCCGGCGGAGCTGTGGGCCACCGTCCAGCGCCGCGGCGTCACCGCGATGGCCATCGTCGGCGATGCGTTCGCGAAGCCGATGCTGCGCGAGCTCGATGCGCATCCCGGCGAGTACGACATCCGCTCGGTGGTCAGCATCGTCTCGAGCGGCGTGATGTGGAGCCCGGAAGTGAAGCGGGGCCTCCTGCGCCACAATCCGACGATGGTGCTCACCGACTCGTTCGGCGCGTCCGAGGCGGTCGGCTTCGGCCGTTCCGATACCACCATCGACGGTACCACCGAGATCGGCCGGTTCCAGATCGGCGAGAACTGCAAGGTGTTCACCGAGGACTTCCGCGAGGTTCAGCCGGGCAGCGACGAGGCCGGCTTCATCGCCCGTTCGGGCCCGATCCCGCGCGGCTATTACAAGGACGAGGAGAAGACCCGCAAGACGTTCCCGGTGATCAACGGCGTGCGCTACTCGATGCCCGGCGACTACTGCAAGGTCGCGGCCGACGGCACGCTGATCCTGCTCGGGCGCGGCAGCGTCTGTATCAACACCGGCGGCGAGAAGGTCTATCCGGAAGAGGTCGAGGAGGTGCTGAAGACCTACCCCGGTGTGCTGGACGCCCTGGTGGTGGGGGTGCCGGACGAGAAGTGGGGCCAGATGGTCACCGGCGTGGTGCAGCCGGAGCCGGGAGCGGAGCTCGACGAGGCGGCGCTGCAGGCTCACGTGCGCCAGCACCTGGCCGGCTACAAGACGCCGAAGCGCATCCTGATCAAGGACGATCTGGCGCGCGCCAGCAACGGCAAGGCCGACTACAAGGGGATCACCGCGTACGCGAAGGCCGAGCTCGGCATCGCGTAGCGCACTCGGGGGAGCGGCCGCTCCCGCCAGTGGCTCGAGGAGGATTCATGGCGAGCAATCTGTTTGACCTGACCGGTAAGGTCGCCCTGATCACGGGGTCCAGCAAAGGCATCGGCCGCGCGATCGCGGTGGAGATGGCGCGCCACGGCGCGCAGGTGGTGATCTCGAGCCGCAAGGCCGACGCCTGCGAGGAAGTGGCGAGTCAGATCAACGCCGAGCTCGACGGTGAGCCCGGCGGCGCGGTGGCGATCCCCGCGCACATCGGGCACAAGGAAGAGCTCGAGCGGCTGGTGACCGAGACGCGGACCAGGCTCGGCCGGATCGACATCCTGGTCTGCAATGCCGCCGTGAACCCCTACTACGGTCCGATGAGCGGGCTGCCGGACTCGGCGCTCGAGAAGATACTCGGGGTCAACATCGTGTCGAACCACTGGCTCGCGCAGCTCGTGCTGCCCGAGATGGTCGAGCGCCGCGACGGCGTGATCATCGTCGTCTCGTCGGTGGGCGGGCTGAAGGGCAGCCGTGATCTCGGCGCGTACGCGATCTCGAAGGCGGCGGATCTGCAGCTCGTGCGGAATCTGGCCGTGGAAAACGGCCCGCACAACGTGCGCGTCAACGCGATCTCACCCGGCCTGATCCGCACCGACTTCGCCCGAGCGTTGTGGGAGAACCCCGAGATCCTCGCGAAGCGCACCGCCGGCGATCCGCTGCGGCGCATCGCCGAGCCGGAGGAGGTGGCCGGCATCGCCGTCTACCTCGCTTCCCGCGCCGGCTCCTTCACCACCGGGCAGAACTTCGTGATCGACGGCGGCGCGACGATCGCCTGACGGAGGTTGTCCTGTGGGAGCGGCCTCTGGCCGCGAATCGGCCATGGGAGCGGTGGCTGCCCGCGCAGCTCCAGACCGCGATTCGCGGCAGGAGACCGCTCCCACATCGCTCTCACGGAGTGATTGCCGCGGTTCGCCCTACAGGCCTTCGGGGCGCTGACCACCGGTGGACGGTGAGATCGGGTCGCTCGCCGGGAACGATTCCTCGAGCGCCTCGTCCAGCAGCCGCTGTTCGTGATCGGCCTGCGTCAGCGCGACGTCGGAATCGGTGCCAGGGTGCTCACCCTCGATCTCCTCGAGATACGCCGGCTGCCCGGACTGCCTGAACAGCCAGTACATGCCGCCGCCGATCAGGCCGAGCAGGAGCAACTTGTTCATCTGCGCTACCTCCGTGATTGAGCCTTAGCGGCTGCATCCGCCGTGCCAGCGGCCCGCCCGGATTGGCCTTCGCCGTGAGCAGCGGTGGAGATGCCGCTGCAAAATCAATATCCTCGAACCGACGCCCAGGGGAGGTCCGAGCGTGGCGGTGAACACCTGGCAGCGCGACGGTGAAAAGCGGTGGTGGTCGAAGACGATCTTCACCGGAGCGGTACTCGCGGTGGCGCTGCTGCCGATCGGAGCGCTGGGATCCCGTGTTGGCCTCTGGTCCTTCGGCACGGGCTTCATGCTGCTCGCGGTCGGGGTGATGATGTCGTGCGTGGTGCTGGTGACCGGCATCGCCGGGCTGATCGCGGCCAGACGCCACGGCCTGGCGCCCGACAAGCCCGGGTTGTGGATCAGCGTGGCGCTGTCGGTCGCGGTGCTGGCACTGATGGGCATGCAGTTCTACAGGGCGGTGACCGTTCCGCCGATCCACAACATCTCCACCGACGTCGACGACCCGCCGCAGTTCGACCGGGTGATCGCGCTGCGTGGCGACGAAGCGAATCCGCTCCACTACGACGCCGCGGAGCTCGCCGACACCCAGCAGCGGGCGTATCCGTGGGTGCGGACCCTCGAAACCGAGCTGCCGCCCGAGCAGGCGCTCGAGCGCGCCGCCGAGGTGCTCGAGGCGCAGGGGCTCGAGCTCGTGAACGTCGATCCGACGGCCGGGCGGGTGGAGGCCGTCGACACGACGTTCTGGTTCGGCTTCAAGGACGACGTGGTGGTGCGGGTGCGGCCGGGGCCCGGCGGATCGCGGGTGGACGTGCGCAGCGTGTCACGGGTCGGCCGCAGCGACCTCGGCACCAACGCAGCGCGCATCGGCGAGTTCCTGGAGGCGTTCCGCAACGACTGAGGGAGACCTGTGGGAGCGGCCTCCGGCCGCGAATCGCGCGGTCTGGAGAACGCTCCTACAGCGCGAGTGTTCGCGGCCGGAGCTGGCGGGTAGCCGCCGCTCCTACACAGGCCCGGGTGCTCGCTCAGAAGCGCAGCAGCTCCACCGACAGGTCCGACAGGTCCATCACGCCGACCGCGTTCAGGCCCTTCATGTGGCCGGCGCACTCGCCGGGATTGAACAGCACCTGCCCGCCGCGCTGCTCGTAGCGATAGAGGTGCGTGTGGCCGTGCAGCGCGAGCGCGTGCTCGGGCCCGAGCACGCCTTCGAGCTCGAGCGGGTCGTGCACGACCACGATCCGCCGCTCGTGCCAGTCGAGCTCGAACGGCGGCTCGCAGAACCGGAAGCCGTAGCGGGCGATGGCCGCTTCCAGCGCTTCCCGTTCCTGATCGTTGTTGCCGAACACGCCGTAGAGCGGCGCGTCCAGGTGGGCGAACACGTCGAGCGTCTTCGCCTGGGTGATGTCGCCGGTGTGGATCACCCGGTCGACGCCCGCCGCATTGAACAGCTCGACGATGCGGTGGACGTTGCGCAGGTTGTTGTGGGTGTCGCTGACGATGCCGATGCGCATGGGACCGATGTGGGAGCGGCCTCCGGCCGCGAAGGTCATTCGCGGCCGGAGGCCGCTCCCACAGTCGTGTTACACCTTCTCGAGGATGTGGATCCCGCAGGCGCTGCCCAGGCCGATCACGTGGGTCAGGCCGATGCGGGCGCCTTCCACCTGACGCTTGCCGGCCTCGCCGCGCAGGTGCGTCGCCACCTCGTAGATGTTGGCGATACCGGTCGCGCCGAGCGGGTGACCCTTCGAGAGCAGGCCGCCGGAGACGTTCACCGGAATCCGGCCGCCGAGCGCGGTCTGACCTTCGTCGATCATCCGGCCGGCTTCGCCGTCCTTGCACAGCCCGAGGTTCTCGTAGTGCAGGATCTCGGCGGTCGCGAAGCAGTCGTGCAGCTCGACGAGATCGAGGTCTTCGGGGCCGATGCCGGCCATCTCGTAGGCCTGCTTCGCCGCGAGCCGGGTGCAGGAATTCACGTCCGGCATTACGAGGTCCCGCTCCTGCCACGGATCGGACGTCAGCACCGACGCGCGCACGCGTACCGCGCGCTTCATCAGTCCGAGCTCCTTGGCCTTCTTCTCGGAGCAGATCACCGCGGCCGCCGAGCCGTCGACGTTCACCGAGCACATCAGCTTGGTGTTCGGGTACGCGATCATCTCGGCGTTCATCACCACGTCGAGCGGCGTCTCGATCTGATACATCGCCTTCGGGTTCAGCGTCGAGTGATGATGGTTCTTCACCGATACCTTGGCGAACTGCTCGAACGTGGTGCCGTACTTGCGCGAGTGCTCGAGGCCGGCCTCGGCGAACACGGCCGGCATGGTGCCGGAACCGAGCAGGCCTTCCTTCGGAATCCCGGTGCCGCCGCCCGCGCCGCCGAGCAGGCCCTTGCCCATCTGCTCGACGCCCACCGCCAGCACGCAGTCGTACAGCCCGGCCTTCACCGAGGCCCACGCTTCACGAAACGCGGTCGCACCGGTGGCGCAGGCGTTCGCGGTGTTCACCACCGGAATGCCCGTCTGACCGATCTGTTGCAGGATGCGCTGGCCGACCATGCCGTTGGCCTGGCCGAGGTTGCCGCAGTACAGGGCCTGGATGTCCTGGATCTTGAGACCACAGTCGTCGAGAGCGAGCAGAGCCGCCTCGGCACCGAGCTCCGGAACGGTTTTCTCGGGAAACCGTCCGAATTTGATCATGTCGACACCAACTACGTATGCGTCTGTCATCGCTTCCTCCGGGGTCGTTAGCTAGCGGGCTTGAAAAAGTAGGAAAGGTACGAATTGCCGTCCCGGTCCTTGCGGCCGAGGGCGTCGCGGTAGACGACCTCCACGGGCATGTCGAACTTGATCTTCTCCGGGTCGGGCTCGATGTCGACCAGATTGCCCTTGATCGCGACGCCGTCCTCGAGATCCACGATGGCGCTCACGTACGGGACTTCGATGCCGGGGAACGAGCGGTGCACGATCGAGTAGGAGTAAAGCTTGCCCTTGTTGGACAGCTTGACCGTGGTCATCGAATCGCGCGCGCCGCACTTGGAGCAGACGTTCCGCGCGCCGAGGAAAATCGCGCTGCACTTGCCGCACTTGTGCCCTTCGAGGTAGGGCTCGCCGTCGTCCGGAATCTTCAGGTAATCGACCACCGGTAATGGTTTTGCGCTCAAGGTTCCCCCTTGTGGATCAGTGACTTGGATGAATCGAGCCGTGTCCGAAAGCGTTGGAGCCGGAAAGCATACTACCTTTGCCCGGGCCGGAGTAAGCCCGCGCTAGCCGGCCCGGCGCGACTTGCGCAGGTAGATCCACTGCCCGGTCACGGCGGTCGCGAGGATCAGCGAGTTGGTGACGATGAAGACCACGTTGCCGACCAGCAGGCTGTAGGTCACGAAACCGACGGACGCGGCGATCTGGCCCGCGAACAGGGCCCAGGACACGCCGGCCACCGAATCGGCGAGCCATTGCTGACGCACCTGGCCGGCGAGCGTCAGCAGCAGCACCGCCGAGCTGGCCCAGCCGATCAGCTCCGGAGTCACGACGTCAGGGCGCCGACGTGCCCTGTGCCTCGCTGCGGCTGATCACCGCGCAGGCGACCCGGTCGCCGGCGTTGCCGGAGGGTTGCGACTCGTAGTCGTCGGGACGCGCGTGAATCACGAGCGCGCTGCCGTCCTCGTCGAGCAACGTGTTCGGCCCGTCGCTCAGCGTCGCGATGTGGTTGACCATCTCGGTCTCGAGCCGCCCCTGGGGATCGACCGCCTGATTCAGCATGTCGCCGACGTGATGGTCCGGATCCTGGGGGTCCTCGTCCATGTCCGGCATGCCGTGACGCGCGCCGTGCGGGTTGTAGTGACTGCCCGCGCTTTCGAAGTCCGGCGGATCGCAGCGCCCGACCTCATGGAAGTGGACCGCGTGCTCGCCGGGCTGGAGCCCGGTGACGCTCAAGGTCAGACGCACGCCCGCATTCGCCGCTTCCACGGTCAGGGTACCGGTCTGCTGTCCCTCGCTGTCGATCACGACGGTTTCGATGCGCTCGGCTCCGCCGCTGGTGCTCTCGTCGCCGCTGGACTGGCTAGCCGGCGGCGTCGGCTCGCGAGCCGGCTCGGCGGCGCGCGAATCGTCCGGGCCCGACTGCGGTGCCGGCTCGGCGGTACGGTCGGTGATCGCCTCGCCCGGGGTGGAAGCGTCGTCTTCCGAGTTGCCGCAGCCGCCGGTGAGCAGCGTCGCGGTCAGTAAGGCGGCTCCGGTGAGCGTTGCCAGGGTGCGCATGTCCGATTCGTCGAGCGGCTTCGATGCGGGAACCGGAGCAAAACACGTACCACGCTTCGCCGTTGCTGTGGGAGCCGCGAATGGCGGTCTGGAGACCGCTCCCACGGGCGCGGGATCATTCGCGGCCGGAGGCCGCTCCCACAGGTCTATTTCTTCAGCTCTACTTCTTCAGCTCTACTTCTTCAGCTCTATTGCTTCGGGCTCTATTGCTTCAGCGCGTCGCGCAGCAGCTCGTTGACCTGCTGCGGGTTGGCCTTGCCCTGGGTCGCCTTCATCACCTGGCCGACGAAGAAGCCGAACACCTTGTCCTTGCCGGCGCGGTACTGCTCGACCTGCTGCGGGTTGTCGGCCACCACGCGGGCGACGATGGCGGCGAGCTCGCCGGCGTCGCTCACCTGCTTCAGGCCGCGCGCCTCGATGATCGCGTCCACGTCGCCCTCGCCGGCCCAGAGCGCTTCGAACAGCGTCTTCGCGGTGCGGGAGGAGAGGGTCTGGTCCTTCAGGCGCGCGATCAGCCCGGCGAGCTGCTCCGGCGTCACCGGGGCGCGCTCGATCGGCAGGTCGTCGCGCTTCAGCGCCGCGGCCAGCTCGCCCATCACCCAGTTGGCGGCGAGCTTCGGATCGCCGCACGCGTCGACGGTCCGTTCGAAGTAGCCGGCCACCTGCGGATCCTGGGTCAGCCAGTCGGCGTCGTAGGCCGAGAGGCCGAGCTGCTCGACGTAACGGTGGCGCTTCTCGGCGGGCAGCTCCGGCAGCTCGGCGCGCAGCGCCTCGATCAGCGCCTGGTCGACGTGCACCGGCAGCAGGTCCGGGTCGGGGAAGTAGCGGTAGTCCTCCGACAGCTCCTTCGTGCGCATGCTGCGCGTCTCGTCGCGCTCCGCGTCGTACAGGCGCGTTTCCCGCACCACCTGCCCGCCGGACTCGAGCACGTCGATCTGCCGCTCGATCTCGTAGGCGAGCGCACGCTCGACGAAGCGGAACGAGTTGACGTTCTTGATCTCGGTGCGCACGCCGAAGGTGTCGCTGCCCCGCGGCCGCACGGACACGTTCGCGTCGCAGCGCATGCTGCCTTCCTCGAGGTTGCCGTCGCAGATGCCGAGATAGCGCACCAGCGTGTGCATCTGGCGGAAATAGGCGGCGGCCTCCTCGGGGCTGCGCAGGTCCGGATCCGAGACCACCTCGAGCAGCGGCGTACCGGCGCGATTCAGGTCGATGCCGGTCAGGCCGGGGAACGCCTCGTGCAGCGACTTGCCCGCGTCCTCCTCGAGGTGCGCGCGGGTGATGCCCACCACCCGCTCGGTGCCGTCCGGCATCGGCACGACGAGCCGTCCGCGGCCGACCACGGGGTGCGCGAACTGGCTGATCTGGTAGCCCTTCGGCAGGTCGGGGTAGAAGTAGTTCTTGCGGTCGAACACCGAGTACGGATGGATCTCGGCGCCGATCGCGAGGCCGAATTTCACCGCCATCCGTACCGCCGCTTCGTTCAGCACCGGCAGCACGCCCGGCAGCCCGAGGTCGATTCCGCAGGCCTGCGTGTTCGGTGCCGCGCCGTAAGCGGTGGGCGCACCGGAGAAGATCTTGCTGCGGGTGGCGAGCTGCACGTGCAGCTCGAGCCCGATCACCGCTTCCCACTCCATCAGCCGAAGCCTCCCGGATGCTCGCGGTGCCAGCCGGTCTCGCGCTGGTACAGCGCGGCGGTCTCGATCACCGTGCGTTCGGCGAAATGCGGGCCGATGAGCTGCAGGCCGACCGGCAGTCCGCCGTCGAAGCCGCACGGCACCGACATGGCCGGCAGCCCCGCGAGGCTGACCGGCGTGGTGAAGATGTCCTGCTGGTACATGGCCACCGGGTCGCTGGTCAGGTCGCCGCGCGGGAACGCGACGCCGGGCGCGGTGGGCGCGAGGATCAGGTCCACCTCGGCGAACGCGGCGAGGAAATCGTCGCGGATCAGGCGCCGCAGCTTCTGCGCCTTCAGGTAGTAGGCGTCGTAGTAGCCGACCGACAGTGCGTAGGTGCCGGTGAGGATGCGCCGCTTCACCTCGGCGCCGAAGCCCTCGCTGCGCGAGCGCCGATACAGATCTTCGAGCGACTGCGGGTTTCTCGCCCGATAGCCGAAGCGGACGCCGTCGTAGCGTGACAGATTGGTGGACGCTTCGGCCCCGGCGATGATGTAGTACGCGGGAATCGCCATCCCGGTGTGCGGCAGGTCGACGTCCCGGAACGTGCAGCCGGCCTGCTCGAGCGCGCGGCGCGCCTCGTCGAGCTGCGCCGCGCCCTGGCGCAGCCCTTCGAAGTACTGGCGCGGCACGCCGATCACCGGCGGCGTCGCCGGCGTCCCGACGCGGTCCCCCCGGCGCAGGCCTTCGAGCCATGGATCGTGCTGCTCGGCGCTCGTCGAGTCGCGGGGATCGAAGCCGCTCATGAAGGCCAGGAGCAGCGCGGCGTCCTCGGCGTCGTGCGCGAGCACGCCGCCCTGGTCGAGACTCGACGCGAACGCCACCATGCCCCAGCGCGACACGCGCCCGTAGGTCGGCTTGAGCCCGGTGAGCCCGCAGAACGCGGCCGGCTGCCGGATCGAGCCGCCGGTGTCGGTGCCGGTCGCGATCGGCGCGAGGCCCGCGGCCACCGCCGCGGCCGACCCGCCGGAGGAGCCGCCCGGGACCCGGTCGAGCTGCCACGGATTCGCCACCGGCCCGAAGTAGCTGTTCTCGTTGGACGAGCCCATCGCGAACTCGTCCATGTTGGTCTTGCCGAGCGTCACCGCACCGGCCGCGTCGAGCCGCTCCACCACGGCGGCGTCGTACGGCGCGACGAAGTTCTCGAGCATCCGCGAGCCGCAGGTCGTCAGCAGCCCGCGGGTGCAGAACACGTCCTTGTGGGCGAGCGGAATGCCGGTCAGCGCCGTGCCCTCGCCGGCGGCCAGCCGCTCGTCGGCGGCCCGCGCCTGCGCCAGCGCACGCTCTTCCGCGACGGTGACGAAGCTGTTCAGCGCGCCGTCGTGCGCCGCGATCCGGTCGAGGTACCAGCGGGTCAGCTCGACGCTCGAGAAGGCCTTCTCGCGCAGCCCCCGGGCCAGCTCGGCGAGGGACGCGAACGCTGTCGGCGGCGGCGCCATCTACTCGACGACCCGGGGCACCAGGTACAGACCGTCCTGCACCGCCGGCGCGAGCGCCTGAAAATGCTCCCGGTCCACCCGCTCGGTCACCTCGTCCGGCCGCAGCCGAGCGACCGCGTCGAGCGGATGCGCGAGCGGTTCCACGCCCTCGGTGTCCACCGCCTGCATCTGATCCACCATCGCGATGATCCGCTCGAGGTCGCCGCGCACGGCCCGTTCTTCGTCGTCGGCGAGCGCGAGCTGGGCGAGGCGGGAAAGGTGCTGAATGTCGATGTCCGCCATAGGCGGCGAAGCCTAGCCTGCCTGCGTGGCCCGCTCAACTTCGGCGGTCGCCCGGTGCGCGTCGGCGACGCCGGCCGATTCGGGAACCGGAGAATGGCAGCCAGCGAGGCCGCTGCAGTTGCCGAAGTTCGTGGTAGAGTAGCGCCCCGCCGCGCCCGTCTATACTCACTTTTAAAGGCTGAGCTCCTCGATAAATGTTCAAGAATATTCGTGGGTTGTTCTCGCGGGATCTGTCCATCGACCTCGGAACAGCCAACACCCTCATCTACGTGCGCAATCAGGGCATCGTGCTGAACGAGCCGTCGGTCGTCGCGATCCGCGTTCAGGGCAACCAGAAGAGCGTCGCGGCGGTGGGGCTCGACGCGAAGCGCATGCTCGGCCGTACGCCCGGGAACATCACCGCGATCCGGCCGCTGAAGGACGGCGTGATCGCCGACTTCCTGGTCACCGAGAAGATGCTCAAGCACTTCATCGCGAAGGTGCACGAGAACAGTTTCATCCGGCCGAGCCCGCGGGTGCTGGTGTGCGTGCCGTGCAAGTCCACGGAGGTGGAGCGGCGGGCGATCCGTGAGAGCGCGCTGTCCGCGGGCGCGCGCGACGTGCGGCTGATCGAGGAGCCGATGGCCGCCGCGATCGGCGCCGGGCTGCCGGTGCAGGAGGCGGTCGGCACGATGGTGGTCGACATCGGCGGCGGCACCACCGAGATCGCGATCATCTCGCTGAACGGCGTCGTGTACTCCGACACGGTGCGGGTCGGCGGCGACCGGTTCGACGAGTCCATCGTCGCGTACGTGCGGCGTACCCAGGGCAGCCTGATCGGCGAGGCCACCGCCGAGCGGATCAAGCAGGAGATCGGTGCCGCGTATCCGCAGAAGGAGATCCGCGAGATCGACGTACGCGGCCGCAACCTCGCCGAGGGCGTGCCGCGCAGCTTTACGCTGAACAGCAACGAGATCCTCGAGGCGCTGCAGGAGCCGCTGTCGATGATCGTGCAGGCGGTCAAGATGGCGCTCGAGCAGTGTCCGCCGGAGCTCGCCTCCGACATCGCCGAGACCGGCATGGTGCTGACCGGCGGCGGCGCGCTGCTGCGCGACCTCGACGTGCTGCTGCAGGAAGAGACCGGACTGCCGGTGATCGTTGCCGAGGATCCGCTCACCTGCGTCGCGCGCGGCGGCGGCAAGGCGCTCGAGATGATGGATGCAGCGGGGAATGCCGACCTGTTGTCGACCGAGTAAGGTAGACAGCACAGGCTGAGGGAGCGCGCCGATTAAGGCACTGTTCGTTCGAGAATCGGGCGCTGGATATCTGCTGGCGGCGCTGGCGCTGGTGTCCACGGTGCTGATCGCGCTGGAATCCACCACCCGGCTGCTCGAGCCGGCCCGCGCGGTGCTGCTCAGCGTGGTCGCTCCGCTGCAGGTGATCGCCGAGCTGCCGTACCTGCTCTCCGACGAGGTCGGCAGTGTGGTCGCGACCCGCGAAGGTCTGCGCGAGCGCAATGCCGAGCTCGAGCGCCGCGTGCTCGAGCTTTCGCAGGTGTCCCAGCAGTACATGGCGCTGAAGGCCGAGAACGAACGGCTGCGCGCGCTGCTCGGCAGCCGCGCCCGACTGCCGGCGGAAGTGCTGATCGCCGAGATCATCAGCGTGCTGCCGGCCCCCGCCACGCATCAGGTGGTTCTCGACAAGGGCACGAACGACGACGTGCAGCTCGGCGACGCGGTCATCGACGCGCACGGGCTGTTCGGCCAGGTCGTCGAAGTCGGCCGCTACACCAGCCGGGTGCTGCTGATCACCGATCCGAATCACGCGGTGCCGGTGCAGGTGAACCGCAACGGCGTGCGCAGCATCGCCGGCGGCACCGGCGCGCTCGACGCACTGCAGCTCGAGAACGTGTCCGTCACCGCCGACATCCGCCAGGGCGACCTGATCGAAACCTCCGGCCTCGGCGGACGCTTTCCGCCGGGGTATCCGGTCGGCTACGTCGACGCCGTGGTGATCGAGCCGACCGCGGCGTTCGCGACGGTCACGGTGCGGCCGCTGGCGCAGCTCGACCGGTCCCGCCACGTGCTGGTGGTGCTGGCGTCCGAGAGTCTGGATCTGCGCGGCCGCGACATGGATCTGTTCGGTGAGGAAGCGGACGCCGTCGACGACTGGGAGGGCGGCGAGCCGGCCGGCGCGCCCGGCGATGACGAGCCGCTGGAGCCGGAACCGTGAACCCGACGCGCGGCGGCTGGCTGATCCTGCTCACCGTGGCCGCGGCGATGGTTCTCGCCGTGGTGCACCTGCCGGAGACCTGGCCGCAGTGGCTCGGGTGGCTCCGGCCGGCGTGGGTCGCGATGGTGCTGTTCTACTGGGTGATGGAGCTGCCGCACCGGATCGGCCTGATCGCGGCCTGGCTGCTCGGCGCGCTGGTCGACGTGCTGCAGGCCGACCCGCTCGGTCTGAACGGCGTGATCCTCGCCGCGATCACCTACGTGGCCTGGCGCTTCTACGAGCGGCTGCGGATGTACTCGATCGTGCAGCAGTGCGGCGTCGTGTTCGTGCTGGTGCTCGGCGCCGAGCTGACCCGGTCAGTGGTGCTCGGCCTCACCGACGACCGGGGGCTCTCCTGGGGCGTGTTCGGACCGCCGGCGGTGAGCCTGCTGCTGTGGCCGTTCGTCGCGCTGACCCTCGGACGGCTGCGCCTGCAGTTCCGGGTGGTCTAGCGTGCGGCTCGTGCTGGCGTCCGCGTCGCCGCGCCGGGCCGAGCTGCTCCGCCAGATCCGCTTGTCGTTCGAGGTCCGCGCGGTCGAGTTGGACGAGTCCGTGCGCCCCGGCGAATCCGCCGCCGACTACGTGGTGCGGCTCGCGGTCGCGAAGGCCGAGGCCGCCCGAGCCGCGCTCCCGCCCGGTGACCCGGCCGTCTGCCTCGGCGCCGACACCGCCGTGGTGCTGGACGGGCGCGTGCTCGGCAAGCCGGCTGGCCGGGAGGAGGGGGTGGCGATGCTGCTCGCGCTCGGCGGCCGGACCCACGCGGTGCTGACCGGCATCGCCGCGAGCGGCCCGGCGGGCACTCTGAGCCGCTGCGTGACCACGGAGGTTCGGTTCCGCCCCATCGAGCGCTGGGAGGCCGAGGCCTACTGGGCCACCGGGGAAGGGGCCGACAAGGCAGGCGGTTACGGCATCCAGGGCATCGGGGGTATATTTGCCGACAGCATTCGCGGAAGCTACAGCGCCGTGGTCGGCCTGCCGCTGGCAGAGACGGAGCAGTTGCTGCGTGATTCCGGTCTCGACACCTGGCGCGAGCGCACCTCTGATGCCTGAAGAGCTGTTGATCAACGTCACCGACTTCGAGACGCGGGTGGCCCTTCTGGCCGGCGGAACCGTGCAGGAGCTGCATCTCGCCCGCGCCGACGGCTACAGCCTCACCGGCAACATCTACCTCGGCAAGGTCGAACGGATCGTGCCGGGGATGCAGGCGGCGTTCGTCGATCTCGGGCTCGAGCGGCCCGGCTTCCTGCACCTGCGCGACATCGAGGGTCCGCGCCTGATGCTCGGCGAGGTGCCCGACCGGCCCACCGACATCCGCGACGTGCTGCACGACGGCCAGCACCTGATGGTGCAGGTGGCGAAGGATCCGATCGCCGGCAAGGGCGCGCGGCTGACGACGCAGCTCGCGATCGCGTCGCGCTACATCGTGCTGATGCCGTTCAACGACCACATCGGAATCTCGCAGCGCATCGAGGAGGAAACCGAGCGCGAGCGCCTGCGCAGCCTGATCGAGGCGCGCCGCGCGGCGCTCGGTATCGGTATGGGCTTCATTGCCCGCACCGCCGCGGAGGGCGTGATCGAGCCGGTGGTGGACGGCGAGATCCGGCTGCTGGCCCGCATCTGGGAGCGGCTGCTCGAGAAGAAAAGACAGGTAACCTGTCCGGCGGCGCTGTATCAGGAGATTCCGCTGCACATCCGCGTGGTGCGCGACCTGGCCGGGCCGTCGCTGACCCGGATCCTGATCGACCACGAGCAGACCTTCCGCCGGGTGCGCGACTTCGTCGACGAGTTCCTGCCCGAGTTCGCGGACCGGGTGCAGCTCTACCAGGAGCCGCGGCCGCTGTTCGAGCGCTACGGCATCGAGGAGGAGCTCTCGCGGGCGCTGTCGAAGCGCGTGCCGCTGAAGTCCGGCGGCTATCTGGTGATCGAGCAGACCGAAGCGATGATCACCATCGACGTGAACACCGGCGGGTTCCTCGGCGCGAGCAACCTCGAGGACACGGTGTTCCGCACCAACCTGGAAGCGGCGCAGGCGATCCCGCGCCAGCTCCGGCTGCGCAATCTCGGCGGCATCATCGTGATCGACTTCATCGACATGGAAGACGAGGAGCACCGCCGCCAGGTGCTGCGCGCGCTGGAGAAAGCGTGCGAGGCGGACCCCGCGCGCATCCGGCTCGACGGCTTCTCGTCCCTCGGCCTGGTGCAGATGAGCCGCAAGCGCACGCGCGAGTCGCTGGCTCAGCAGGTCTGCGAGCCGTGCTCCGAATGCGACGGCCTCGGGCTGGTGAAGACGCCCCAGACGACCTGCATCGAGGTGTTCCGGGCGATCCTGCAGGACGCGCGGGCACGGTGCCGGACGGTCCGGCTCGGCACCGACGAGGACCGCGGGGAGTATCTGATCCGCGCGTCGGAAGCGGTGGTCGACCGCCTGCTCGACGAGGACGCCGCGCAGCTCGCCGCGCTGTCCCGGGAGGTCGGCCGCAACGTCCGCATCCAGGTCGAACCCAGCTACGGGCCGGGCCAGTTCGATCTGGTGCTGGTGCAGGGGATTCAGCGCCCGGCGCCGCTCTGACGCGAAATTGAAATAACTGTGGGAGCGGCCTCCGGCCGCGAACCGCTGGGTCAGTTCGCGGCCCGAGGCCGCTCCCACAGCTCCCGCTGGCGGAATTTACCCTCCGCCGACGGGGTCATATATCCTGCCCGCTCGATTCCCGACGGTACCGGCTGTTGCTACGTCTGGTCCTCAGACCGCTCCTCGTGATCCTGACGCTCGGCGCGCTGCTGGTGGCGTTCCTGCAGGTGGCCGGGCGCATCACGGCAGGCTTCCTGGACGAGATGGAGCCGGCGCTGAACCGCGTGCTCGCGGGGCGCGGCATCGCGCTGCACGGCCTGAGCGGCGACTGGCGGATGTTGAATCCGATCGTACGCATCGAGCGGGTCGACCTGCCGGCGGGCTATCTGAAGGGCGTCGAGGTCGAGGTCGACGCGGTCGAGACCGCGCTGCGCGGCCGGCCGCTCGCGCGGCGGCTCCGCGTGACGGACGCATCGATCGTGCTCGAGAAGCCGCCGGGCCGGCCCTGGCGGCTGCGCGGCAGCGGAGAAGGCGAGGCGTTCGATGTCGAGCCGCTGCTGCGCAACAGCGATCAGCTCGAGCTCGCCGGTACCGTCGTCCTCGACCGGCACGGGCACGAGCCTGCCGAGGTGCGCTTCGACTACCTCGGGCTCAACCGGGGCGGCGTGCATCGCCACAGCCTCGCGCTTCATAACCGCGCGGCGCAGTGCAGCGGCGGTTGTCGACTGGCCGTGGACTACCACGAGGTGGAGCCGCTCTGGCCGGTGCGGCGGCCGCAGACGCGGTTGACCGCGCACAGCGACGGGTTCCTGGTGCCGCGTGCGGTGCTCGGGTTGTCGCCGCTGACGCTCGCCCGCCTCGAGCTCGGCTGGCAGCAGCGCGGCGACGAGTCGGGCGGAACCCTCGAGCTGCGTACCGAGCAGTTCGACCTGCCGGGCGACGTCACGGTGGCGATGCAGCTCGACGGCGCGGTGCGCGGCGCGGACGGCCGTCACAGCGGCTCGGTGACGCACTGGCGGGTCGAGCAGGGCGACGCGGTCTGGGAGCTGCCGGCCATGGCGGTGAACGCCGACGACGAGCGGATCAGGCTGTGGCTGCCGCACCTCGACCTCGGGCGCGCCGCGCGCTTCCTGCGCCTCGCGTTCGCCGGGCTCGCGCCGGCCGAGCGTTGGCTCGAGGGTCTGAGCCCCGAAGGCATCGCACGCAACATACGGATCGACTTCGGTCTCGGCGGCACCGGGCTCAGCTACGCGATGACGCTGGACGACCTCAGCCTCGACGGGTTCAAGGGCGTGCCGATGGTGCGCCACGCCGCCGGCGAGTTGCTCGGCTACGAGCGCGGCTTGCAGCTCGATCTGAACGCGCAGGAGATGACCATCGGGTTTCCGGACGTGTTCACCGACCGCTGGCAGCTCCCGTATGCCCAGGGGGTGGTGCAGGCCTGGTTCAGCCGGGACTATTTCGGCGTGCGGGGGTTGAACCTCCGCGCCGAGGTCGGAGGAACGCGGGCGGGCGGCGGGTTCGCGATGAGCCGCCCGCCGGACCGGGAAGGCCAGCGGCTGTTGCTGCTGATCCGCGCCGACAGCGTGGCGGTCGCCGAGGCGCAGCGCTTCGTGCCGTACCGGTTGCCGAAGGCGCTGAAGGATTGGCTGCTGACGGCGCCGCTCGGCGGCGTGCTGACGGATGCGCGGCTCGCGTATCAGGGGCAGTTTCTCGAGGAGCCGGGAGAGCTCGCGCGGCGTCTCGCGCTGGCCGCGACGATGAGCGACGGCCGGCTGCGCTATCACCCCGACTGGCCCGAGGTGCGCGCGCTGGACGGCGCGCTGAACGTCAGCGGCTCACTGGTCGAGATGGACGTGGCCGACGGCGAGAGCGCCGGCGCGAGCCTCGCCGGTTCGCGGGTGCGGGTGGTGGACAACGCCGCGGCGGTGGATCTCTCGCTCGATGCGGAGGCCGATGCCGGCGCGCTGCTCGAGTTCGTGCGCGGCACGCCGCTCGCCGACTGGGCTACGTTCGTCGAGCCCGATTGGGCGGCCACTGGACCAAGCCGCGTCTCCGGCGAGGTCCACGTGCCGCTGAACCGCCGCACGGACCCGGATCAGCTCGCCGTGCGCCTGCGCGTCGACCTCGGCGGAGTCGACCTCGAGCTGCCCGGGTATCGGCTCGCGCTCGACGATCTGGCCGGCAGCGTCCGCTACCGTTATCCCCGGGTCGTCGACGCGAGCGGGGTCCGCGGCCGGCTGTTCGGCGAGCCCGTGACGCTCGCGGCGCAGACCCGGGGCGAACGGCTGCACCTCGCGATCGACGGCCGCGCGCGGACGGACGACGTCTGGCGGCTCGCCGACATCGCCGATCCGGGGCTGGCCTCGGGCGCGTTCGACTATCAGGCCGACCTCGGCATCGCGATGGTGCCGGAGCTCGCCACGGAGCTCGCGGTGAGCACGACCCTCGAGGACACCGAGATCCGCCTGCCAGGCGGCTACGGCAAGCCGACCGGACGCGGCGAGCCGACGCAGGTGCAGGTCAGCTTCCGGCCCGATCACCGCGCGCTGCGCTTCGCGTATCGGGACGCGGTCGGCTGGCTGCACTTCGCCGATGCGCCGCTGCGCGGCGCGATCCGGTTCGGCGCCGACGGCGCGGCCGGGGGCGAGGGTTTCGCGAGCCTCGAAGCGGTGGAACCGGCCGATGCGCGGACCCGGGATCCGGTGCTGGTCCTCGGCGGCCGGGTGGCGGGCTTCGCGCTCGAGGAGGTGATCCCGGACCAGGGGGATGGCGAAGGAGCGGGCGACGGCGGCCCCGACTGGCTGGCGTTGCCGATCCGGCTCGAGAGCCTCGCGGCGGGCACCATCGCGATCGGCGATTTCGATCTCACCGGTGCGATGCTCGACGGTCGCATCGCGCGCGACGGGCTGTTCGTCCGCGTCGACAGCACCGAGGCGACCGGCACCGTGGAGCAGCGCGGCGAAGCGCCGCTCGCGGTGCGCCTGTCGCGGGTGCGGATTCCGGTGGACGAGCCGGCCGGCGGCGCCGAGCCGTCCGACCCGCTCGAGCCCGCCATGATCGCCGATCTGCCGGCCGCCGACGTCGCGATCGACGCGCTCGCGATCGGCAGCGACGACTACGGCCGCTGGCGCTTCTTCGTGCAGCCGGAGGGTGAGGATCTGCGGATCCGGAACCTGGACGCGGAGGTACGGGGCCTCAGGATTCAGGCGCCGGACGGGCTGATCTGGCGCGGCGGGGCCGACGAGACCGAGTTCACCGGCACGCTCACCGCGGACAACCTCGCCCAGGTGCTGCCGCAATGGGATTACGCGCCGAGCGTCGAGACCGCCTCCGCACGGCTCGCCGGCACGTTCCGCTGGCGGGGGTCGCCGCTCGCGTTCGATCTGCTGGCGCTGCGGGGCGAGGGCGAGGCACGGGCGGAGCAGGGGCGCTTTCTGGACGTCGAATCCGGCGCCGGCGCGCAGAAGATCTTCAGCCTGATGAATTTCACCGCGATCGCGAAGCGGATCTCGCTGAACTTCTCGGACGTGTTCGGCCGCGGGGTCAGCTTCGACGAACTGACGGCGCGCTTCGCGCTGGACGAAGGCATGCTCACGTTCCTCGAGCCGATGCGGGTGGACGGCACCGGCAGCAGCTTCCGCGTCGGCGGTCGGGTGGACCTGGAGGACGGGCGCCTCGACAACGACATGATCGTGACGCTGCCGGTCAGCAAGAGCCTGCCGTGGTATGCGGCGTACGTGGCACTGGCCAATCCGCTTGCCGGGCTCGGCGTGCTGGTCGGCGAGCGGGTGCTGCGCAAGCCCCTCGAGCAGTTCAGCAGCGCCCGCTACCACATCGGTGGTACCTTAGACGAGCCCGAGGTGAAGCTGGTCGGCGT
>DASVDC010000009.1:0-3499 GCA_036381275.1 Pseudomonadales bacterium
AATTCGATTCGGGCGATGTTTGCGATTTCGTTCGGGAGGCGAGCTGCAATTTGATTCGGGCCATGTTCCGTTCCGAGGGGAGCGACGTCCGCGGATACCGGCCGGAATGGTTCGAATGATCCGGCTGCTGGCAGAGCCGCGTGCAGCTGCACAAAGACGTCAGCGACTTCTTACCGCACCTTCAGCCATCGCCGGCATCGCCGCGATGAACAGCGCCCTAATCTGGGCGCATGACAAAGGCGCGCAGACGACGGCCGAAACAGACCGAGCTGGTGCTGATCCCGTCGGGACGCGGCGGCTGGCGGCCCGGGGCCGGCCGGAAGGCGCGGCCTAACGCGCGGGTGCTGCACCGTTGCCGTGAACCGATCCCCGGCCACTGCCCCGTGCACGTCACCGTGCGCCTGCAACGGGGTTTGCCGAACCTGCGCAGGAAGCGCTTCGTCTCGGCCTTCCGATACAGCCTCGCCCAGTGCGCCGAGCGCCCGGGCTTTCGTGTGGTGCACTACTCGATCCAGCACAACCACCTGCACTTTCTGATCGAGGCGCAGGGGAAGCGCGCGCTCGCGTGCGGGATGAAGAGCCTCGCGGCGCGGGTCGCGCGGTGCGTGAACCGGGTGTTCGCCCGGCGCGGGAGTGTGCTCGACGGGCGGTACCACCACCGGCTGCTGCGCACGCCGAAGCAGGTGCGTCATGCCCTCGGCTACGTGCTGCTGAACGCGCGGCACCATTACTTCGAGCGTCACCGGAAGCCGCCCCCTACGACGCAGCTCGATCCGGCGAGCTCGGCGGTGTGGTTCGAGGGCTGGAAGCGTCCGCCGTGGAACCCGGGTGATTCACCCTCGCGAACACGCGAAGTCGCACCCGCCGCAACCTGGCTGCTGACGAAAGGCTGGCGCCGTCACCGGCTGATCGATCCGGCAGAAATTCCCGGCCGCTGAGGCGACACTACCGTCCAGGTGTCGCCGCGGCGTCCCGTCCAGGTGTTACGTGTTTGGCCGGTGCGTACCGGCCGCGAATGTACGGAAAGTTCGCGGCCGGAGCTGGGCGGGTAGCCGCCGCTCCCACGGACTACGACAGCAGCGCGCGCAGCTCGTCGGGATCGAGCGCACCGCCTTCGGCGGCTTCCGGCGCGGCCAGCACGCCGTCGGCGAGCGCGCGCTTGCGCGCCTGCAGAGCGAGGATCTTCTCCTCGACGGTGCCCTCGGTGACCAGCTTGTACACGAACACCGCGCGCCGCTGGCCGATCCGGTGCGCGCGGTCCGCCGCCTGGTCTTCGACGGCCGGGTTCCACCAGGGGTCGTACAGGATCACCGTGTCCGCCTCGGTCAGGTTCAGGCCCACGCCGCCCGCCTTCAGGCTGATCAGCATCAGGTCCACCGCGCCGCTGCGGAACCGCGCGAGCGCCGCGTCGCGGTCGCGCGTCTGGCCGGTCAACAGGCTGTACGGGATCCCGTGCCGGCCGAGCTCGGCCTCGATCAGCGCGAGCATCCGGGTGAACTGCGAGAACAGCAGCACCCGGCGGCCTTCCTCGAGCATCGGCGGCAGCAGCTGCATCAGCAGATCGAGCTTCGCCGAGCTCCTGACCTCGCGGCCGGCCTCGAACGGCAACAGACGCGGATCGCAGCAGATCTGGCGCAGCTTCAGCAGCGCGTCGAGGATCGTGATGCGGCTGCGCGCGAGGCCCTGAGCGGCGATCGCCCGGCGTACTTTCTCGTCCATCGCGAGCCGCACGCTCTCGTACAGCGCGGCCTGACGCTCGCCGAGCGCGACGGTGCGCAGGATCTCGGTCTTCGGCGGCAGCTCGTCGAGCACGTCGGCCTTGCGGCGGCGGAGCAGGAACGGCGCGACACGCTGCGCGAGGCGCTGATGCCGCTCCACGTCGCCGTGCTCCTCGATCGGCTGGCGCCACTGCCGGCGGAACTGCTCCTCGTCGCCGAGAAAGCCGGGCAGCAGGAAATCGAACAGCGCCCAGAGCTCGCCGAGGTGGTTCTCCATCGGCGTGCCGGTGAGACAGAGCCGATGCCGGGCCTCCAGCGCGCGGACCACCTGGGCCGCCTTCGCGCGCGGATTCTTCACCGTCTGCGCCTCGTCGAGGATCAGCACGTGGTACGGCTGCGCCTCGAGCGCCGCGCGGTCGCGGGGCAGCAGCGGGTAGGTTGTCAGCACCACGTCGTACGCACCGATCCGATCGAAATCCGCGCGCCGCCCGGGGCCGTGCAGCACCAGCACCGACAGCTCCGGCGTGAAGCGCGCGGCCTCCCGGCGCCAGTTGCCCATCAGGCTGGTCGGCGCGACGATCAGCGCCGGGCGGTCCATGCGCCCGCTGCGCTTCTCGACCAGGAGGTGTGCCAGCGTCTGCAGCGTCTTCCCGAGGCCCATGTCGTCGGCCAGGATGCCGCCGAGCCGGTATTCGCGCAGGAACTGCAGCCAGTCGAGGCCGCGCCGCTGGTAGCCGCGCAGCTCCGCGCGCAAGCCCTCCGGCGGCGGCACCGGCCGGATGCCGCGGAAATCCGCGAGACGCTGCGCCAGCTCGCCGAGCGCCGGGGGTGTCTCTACCCGCGTGCCGTGCTGCTCGAGGCGCCCGAGCAGCGCCGCATCGAAGCGGCTGACCGCGAGCTCCTCTCGCCCGGCACGCCACCGCTCGCCGTCGAACAGCTCGCGCAGCGTTTCCAGAAACGGCGCGAGCCGCTCCCCCGGCAGATCGACGTAACGCGCGACGCCGTCGCCGGCGGCCGGCAGCGGGACCGTGACTCGCGCCGGCAGCGCCCGGTCGAGACCGAGCGCGATCAGCGGCGTCAGCAGCGGCAGCAGCGGATAGCTCTGTCCGTCCACCGTCAGGTCGAAACGCAGGGAGAACCAGTCGTTGCCGCTGCCGCGCGGAGCGACCGCGCCCCGCCAGTCGCCGGGCCGGAACTGCATCCGGAACGACGCATCACGCTGCACCTCCCAGCCGTCCCGTTCGAGCGCCGGCACCACGTCCTGCACCAGCCGGGACCAGGCGCCGGCCGCCTCCACCTCGGTCTCGGCCGCGCTGCGGAGCGCGAGCTCCGCGGCCGCGGGCGGCGCCGGCACCGCCTCGAAACCCGCCTCGGCGAGGCGCGCGAGCGCCCGTTCTTCGGCCTGCAGGTCGCGGTGCAGCCGCCGCGGCCCCTGCGGCGTCTCCACCAGGCTCTGCAGCGTTCGCGGACAGGGCTGCACCGCATGGCCGCCGTACACGAACGCGAGGCGCAGCTCGTGCGCCCCTGCGTCGGCACCGCGGCCGACGAGCGTCAGCCGCGGCACCAGCGGGTGGCGCTCGGCCTGCGCGGGACCGGTATCGAGCGGCGTCGGCAGCGGCAGGTCGGGAAATTCGTTGGTCAAGAGACGCGCCAGCACCGTGGCGTCGCCGGCGAACAGGCCCGGTGCCGACAACAGCTCGGCGAGCTGCTCCGGGCGCAGCGCGGTGGCGACGCCTCCGACCCGCCCGGCTTCCCCGTCGAGGTACAGCGGCGGGTCGGTC
>DASVDC010000010.1:0-9063 GCA_036381275.1 Pseudomonadales bacterium
CGGGTGCGGGAGCTGGCGGACGAGCCGGCGCTGGTGCTGATCGCCGGGCGCTCCGAAGGGATCGACGAGCGCGTGATCGACGCGGTGGTGGACGAGGAGCTGTCCATCGGCGATTACGTGCTGAGCGGCGGCGAGCTGCCGGCGATGGTGCTGATGGACGCGATCGCGCGGCAACTGCCCGGAACGCTGGGAAATGCGGCCTCGGCGGTGGACGAGTCTCACCTTGATGGTTTGCTCGATTACCCGCACTATACGCGGCCGGAATCGACCGGGGGCCGCACGGTGCCGCCGGTTCTGCTGACCGGGGATCACGAAGCCATCCGCCGCTGGCGCCGCCAGCAGGCCCTCTGGCGCACCTGGCAGCGGCGCCCGGACCTGCTGGTCGGCCGGGAATGGAGCGCCGAGGACCGGGCCCTGCTGGCCGCGATGCTGGAGCGGCCGGCGAACGACCGCGATCATTGAGCGACAACTACGGTTGAGGAGCAAGAAGGTGCGCAGGAACAAGGTCATCGAGGGGCTCGAGAACGAGCAGCTCAAGACGGACGTGCCGGAGTTCGGCGCCGGCGATACGGTGGTCGTTCAGGTGAAGGTCCGGGAAGGCAACCGCGAGCGCCTGCAGGCGTTCGAGGGCGTGGTGATCGGCCGCCGCAACCGCGGCCTGAACTCGTCGTTCACCGTGCGCAAGATCTCTCACGGGGTGGGCGTCGAGCGGACGTTCCAGCTCCACAGCCCGCTGATCGCCGACATCCAGGTCAAGCGCCGCGGCGACGTGCGCCAGGCGAAGCTCTACTACCTGCGCGATCGCTCCGGCCGGGCCGCGCGGATCCGCGAGAAGGTCTGAGGCCGACGCTCATTCCGTCCCAAGGCGAGGCTGCGGGCCCGAGCGAGCCGATCTCGCCGGAAGCTCGCGCCGAGATCGACGGCTATCTGGACGAGGTCTGGCTCGAGCGGGGCCTCGCCGCCAACACGCTGGCCGCGTACCGCCGCGATCTCGAGCTGCTGGCGCGGCTGCTCGGCCGGCCGCTGCTCAGCGCTTCCGCGGCCGACCTGCTCGAATGTGTCGCCACCCGCTACCGCGCCGGCTACCGGGCCCGCTCGTCCGCGCGCTGGTTGTCCTGCGTGCGCGGCTTCTACCGTCATCAGCTGCGCAAAGGCCGTCTCGCGGTCGATCCGGCCGCGGATCTGACGCTGCCGAAGCTCGGCCGCCCGTTGCCGGGCACGCTGTCCGAGCGCGAGGTCACCGCGCTCTTGCACGCGCCGGACGTGGACGACCCGCTGGGGCTGCGCGACCGGGCGATGCTCGAGGTGCTGTATGCGTGCGGGCTGCGCATCTCTGAGCTGATCGGGCTGACCGCGACCTCGATCAACCGGCGCCAGGGCGTGCTGCGGGTGGTCGGCAAGGGCGGCAAGGAACGCCTGGTGCCGGTGGGCCAGGAGGCGCTCCACTGGATCGAACGCTACCTGGCCGAGGCCCGGCCCGTGTTGGTGCGCGGGCGCGCCAGCGCGGCGCTGTTTCCGAGCCGCCGGGGCGGCCCGATGACCCGGCAGACGTTCTGGCATGCGGTGAAGCGCTATGCCGCACTCGCCGGCATCGACCGTGACATCTCGCCCCACACGCTGCGCCACGCGTTCGCGACCCATCTGCTGAACCACGGCGCGGATCTGCGCGCGGTGCAGATGATGCTGGGTCATGCGGATTTGTCGACCACCCAGATCTATACTCACGTGGCGCAGCGGCGTCTCCAGGCGCTGCACCGCGAACACCATCCGCGCGGGTGAGGAATTTCAGCCCGGGCGGCGGGTCGAATCACGCAGTACGACGGTCCGGCGGGCCGGACGACCGACAATTCTCGAACGGAGACCACCCGTGACGACCATTGCCAAGCCGCTCCGCTTCCTCACCGGGCTCGCCGTGCTCGCGGCGGTCGGGCTCGCGCTCGGCGCCTGGCTGGCGGTTGCGCCGCCGGCGCTCGCGGCGGACAAGGTGGTCGACGACGTCGACGGGGCGGCCGATGCGCTGGTTGCCAGACTGAAGAAGCTGCGGCCGGGCATCCCGATCGAACGCGTGACCGGCACGCCGGTGTCCGGCATCTACGCGCTCGAGATCAGCGGCGGCACCGTCTACTACGGCACGGCTGACGGCCGCTACCTGTTCGCCGGCGACCTCTACGAGCTCGGCGACGACGACCTCGTGA
The DNA here is from genome assembly GCA_036381275.1 of Pseudomonadales bacterium. Taxonomy (GTDB): domain Bacteria; phylum Pseudomonadota; class Gammaproteobacteria; order Pseudomonadales; family Azotimanducaceae; genus UBA7803. Next base: position 2,196 of record DASVDC010000010.1, read on the forward strand.
ACCTGGCCGAGGTGGGCCGCGCCGAGATGCGGCGCAAGCTCCTCGCGTCGGTGCCGCGGGACGAGATGGTGATCTTCAGCCCGAAAGGGCGCGCGAAGGCGGCGGTCAACGTGTTCACCGACGTCGACTGCGGCTATTGCCAGCGCTTCCACCAGGAAGTGCCGGCGCTGAACCGGATGGGCATCGAAGTGCGCTACCTCGCCTGGCCGCGCGCCGGCATCGGCTCGCGTTCCTACGACAAGATCGTCTCCGCCTGGTGCTCGGACGATCCGAATGCGGCGATCACCCGCCTCAAGGCGCAGCAAGCCATCCCGCCGGCCACCTGCCCGAACCCGGTCGCCGATCAGTTCGAGCTCGGCCGCGAGCTCGGCGTGACCGGAACGCCCGCCATCATCCTCGAAGACGGCACGTTGCTGCCCGGCTACATGCCGGCCGAGGAGCTCGCGAGGGCGGTCGGCATCGGGACCTGATCGTTCGGTCCCTGGACAGGCCATCGGCTGTCCGGATTCGCGGCCGGCGGCCGCGCCCACATCGGCGGGCTCGCGCGGCTTCCGCTGCCTGCGTCGGCCCCGTACCATTGCGGCACCGTTCGTCCATCGGGGAGCCGCATTGCAGCCGTTGCGGATCGGATTGTGCGGCCTGGGCACCGTCGCCCAGGGCGTGCTCAGAATCCTCCAGGAAAATGCCGAGAGCATCGCGCGCCGGGCCGGCCGGCCGCTCGTCGTGACCCGGGTCGCGAGCCGCCGCCGGCGGCCCGAAGCGGATCTCGGCGACGCGGCGTTCAGCACCGACCTGCGCGCCATGCCCGAGCACCCGGACGTGGACGTGCTGGTGGAGCTGATCGGCGGAGAGGACACCGCGCTCGAGCTGCACCGGGCGGCGCTCGCCGCCGGCAAGCCCGTGGTCACGGCCAACAAGGCGGTCGTTGCGCTGCACGGCGACGAGCTGTTCGAGCTCGCCGCGCGTCACGACGTGCCGTTCTGTTTCGAGGCCGCCGTGGCGGGCGGGATTCCGATCATCACCGCGATCACCCGGGGGCTCGCCGCCAACGACGTCGAGTGGCTGGCCGGCATCATCAACGGCACGTCGAACTACGTGCTCTCCGCGATGGCCGAGCGCGGCGAGGACTTTCAGGCGGCCCTCGAGCAGGCGCAGCGGCTCGGCTATGCGGAAGCCGACCCCACGTTCGACATCGAAGGCATCGATGCCGCGCACAAGCTCACGATCCTCGCGGCGCTGGCGTTCGGCATGGGCTTCCGCTTCAGCGAGGTCTATACCGAGGGCATCAGCCGGGTGACGCCGGAGGACATCGAGTACGCTTCGCAGCTCGGGTACCGGATCAAGCACCTCGGCATCGCGCGCAAGACGCCCGCCGGCGTCGAGGTGCGCGTGCACCCGACGCTGGTGCCGCGCCAGCGGCTGCTCGCCAACGTGAACGGCGTGATGAACGCGATCGTCGTGCACGGCCATGCGGCGGGCGATACGCTCTACTACGGCGCCGGCGCGGGCGACCTGCCCACCGCGTCCGCGGTGGTGGCCGATCTGATCGAGATCGCCCGGGGCACCGCGCTGCGGCCGAAGCGGGCGGTCGACGATGGTCTGCGCGTGGTGCCGATCATCGACAGCGCGAGCGCCTACTACCTGAAGATCCCGTCGCTGGACCGGCCCGGCATGTTCGCGCGGGTCGCGACGATCCTCTCGGAGCACGACATCAGCATCGAGTCGGCGGTGCAGCGCGCCGAAGCGATCCACGCGGAAACCCAGCAGGCCTGGGTGCCCATCGTCATCATCACCAACCGGGTGCCGGAGCGGGCGATGAACGAAGCGCTGGCGCGGGTGCAGGCGCTGGCCGGCGTGGTCGGCGAGATCACGCGCATCCGCGTGGAAGACCTGAATGATTGAAGCCCCCGTCGCCGCGTCGCCGCCGAGCATTCTCTGCCGCCCGGTGGGCGAGCTGCCCGAGGGGCTCGGCACGCTGCCGCCGCTGCTGCGCCGGGTCTACGCGGCGCGGGGGGTGCGCGGCCCCGAGGAGCTCGACCGCTCGCTGAAGCGCCTGCTGCCGCCGCGCGGCCTCGGCGACATCGACCGCGCGGCGGCCCGGCTCGCCGCGGCGATCCGCGGGCGCGAGCCGATCCTGCTGGTCGGCGATTTCGACGCCGACGGGGCCACCTCGGTCGCGCTCGGGGTGACGCTGCTGCGCGCGCTCGGTGCCGAGCGGGTGGACTTCCTGGTGCCGAACCGTTTCGAGTTCGGCTACGGCCTGTCGCCGGAGATCGTCGCGCTGGCTGCCGCACGCGGACCGCGCGTGCTGGTGACGGTGGACAACGGGATTTCCAGCGTCGCGGGGGTCGCCGCCGCCAACGCCGCCGGCATGGACGTGATCGTCACCGACCACCACCTGCCGGGCCGGGAGCTGCCCGACGCGTTCGCGCTGGTGAACCCGAACCTGCCCGGCGCCGAGTTTCCGAGCAAGGCGCTGGCCGGCGTCGGCGTGATCTACTACGTGCTCGGAGCCGTGCGGGCGCGGCTGCGGGCGGAGGGCTGGTTCGAGACGCGGCCCGAGCCGAACCTCGCCGACTGGCTCGACCTGGTTGCGCTCGGCACGGTGGCCGACGTGGTACGGCTGGATCCCAACAACCGCATTCTGGTGCACCAGGGCGTGCTGCGGATGCGTGCCGGCCGTTGCCGGCCGGGCATCCGCGCGCTCGCCGAGGTCGCCGGACGGCCGCTCTCGAAGATCGGCGCGCAGGACCTCGGTTACGCGCTCGGTCCGCGCCTGAACGCCGCGGGGCGGCTCGACGACATGACGCTCGGCATCCGCTGCCTGCTCGCGGACGATCTGGAGCAGGCCCGGACGCTCGCGCGCGCGCTCGACGAGCTGAACCGTGCGCGCCGGGCGCTCGAGCAGGAAATGGTTCGGGAGGCCGAGCTGATCGTCGCCGGACATCGTCTGCCGGCGGCGGACCGCTACGGCGTCTGCGTCTACGAGCCCGGCTGGCACCAGGGGGTGATCGGCATCGTCGCGGGGCGGCTGCGCGAGAAGATCAACCGGCCGGTGATCGCGTTCGCGGACGCGGGTGATCTGTACCCGGACGAGCTGAAGGGCTCGGCGCGCTCGGTACCCGATCTGCACGTGCGCGATGCGCTCGACGCGATCGCGGCCCGCTATCCTGGTCTCTTGTCCCGATTCGGCGGGCACGCGATGGCCGCGGGGCTGTCGATCAAGCGCGTGCACTACGAGCGCTTCGCGAAGGTGTTCGATGCGGTCGTCGCGGATCGGCTGCCGGCCCACGCGCTCGACTGGACCCTGGAAACGGACGGCTCCGTGACGGCGGCGGACCTCTGCCTCGAGACGGCCCGCTGCCTCGCGGACGGCGGCCCCTGGGGCGCGGGCTTTCCGGAGCCGCTGTTCCACGGCGACGTGGAGCTGGTGAGCCAGCGCGTGGTGGGCGAAGCGCACCTGAAGCTGGTGGTGCGCCTGGACGGACGGCTGGTGGACGCCATCGCGTTCCGGCAGCCCCCGCTCGACGGCGTGCAGCGGCTGCGCCTCGCGTTCCGGCTCGCGGAGAACGACTTCGGCGACCTGCCGACGGTCCAGCTCGTGGTGGAGCATCTGTTCCCGTTGCAATAAACTGCCGCGCCTTTGGGACCGAGTCATGGCCGAGATCACATCCATTCGCGAACGCCTCCGTGACCTGAAGGAGCGCAATGCGGCGCTCAGGGGGTATCTTTGACTTCGACGGCCGGGCGGCGCGGCTCGAAGAGGTAGAGCTCGAGCTCGCGGATCCGAAGGTCTGGGACGATCAGGAGCGCGCCAAGGCGCTCAACAAGGAGCGCGCCGAGCTCGAGCAGGTGGTGGGGGGCCTGAAGCGCGTGCAGGCGAGCCTGACCGACCTCGAGGAGCTGGCGGAGCTCGCCGCCGACGAAGGCGATCGTGCCGCGCTCGACGACGTGGAGGCGGAGCTCGAGGCGGTGGAGGCGGAGCTCTCGGTGCTCGAGTTCCGCCGCATGTTCCAGGGCGAGGCGGATTCGGCGGATTGTTATCTCGACATCCAGGCCGGCTCCGGCGGCACCGAGGCGCAGGACTGGGCCGGCATGCTGCTGCGCATGTACCTGCGCTGGTGCGAGAAGCGCGGCTTCGAGACCGAGATCGTCGAGCTGTCACCGGGGGAGGTGGCCGGCATCAAGAGCGCGACCATCGAGATCCGCGGCGACCACGCGTTCGGCTGGCTGCGCACCGAGACCGGCGTGCACCGGCTGGTACGCAAGTCGCCGTTCGACTCCGGCCACCGGCGGCACACCTCGTTCGCGTCGGTGTTCGTGTCGCCGCAGGTGGACGACGACATCGAGATCGAGATCAATCCGGCGGACGTGCGCACCGACACCTACCGCGCGAGCGGCGCCGGCGGGCAGCACGTGAACCGCACGGACTCCGCGGTGCGCCTGACCCACATACCGACCGGCGTGGTCGTGCAGTGTCAGAGCGAGCGCTCGCAGCACCAGAACCGCGAGAAGGCCTGGAACCAGCTTCGCGCCAAGCTCTACGAGCTCGAGATGATGAAGCGGCGCAGCGAGCTGCAGGCGATCGAAGACTCCAAGGCCGACATCGGCTGGGGCAGCCAGATCCGCTCGTACGTGCTCGATCAGTCGCGGATCAAGGATCTGCGCACCAACATCGAGCGCTCCGATCCCGACAACGTGCTGGACGGCGACCTCGACGATTTCATCGAAGCGAGCCTGAAGGCGGGACTATGACGGAAGAGCACGACATCATCCGGGTGCGGCGCGAAAAGCTCGCCCGTTGGCGGGCGACGGGGCGCGCCTATCCGAACGACTTCCGCCGCAGCGCGCTCGCCGCCGAGCTGCACGCGCGCTGCGCCGAGCTCGACAAGGCCGCGCTCGAGCGGGAATCGATCGACGCCGCGGTGGCCGGCCGGGTGATGCTGCGCCGGGTGATGGGCAAGGCCAGCTTCATCACGCTGCAGGACGGCAGCGGCCGGATCCAGTGCTACCTGCGCCGGGACGACGTCGGCGCCGAGGCCTACGCCGCGTTCGAAGACTTGTGGGACATCGGCGACATCGTCGGCGTGCGCGGCACGATGATGCGCACCAACAAGGGCGAGCTCACCGTACAGGCCCGGCAGATCGAGCTGCTCGCGAAGGATCTGCGGCCGCTGCCGGAGAAGTATCACGGCCTCGCCGACACCGAGATCAAGTACCGGCAGCGCTACCTCGACCTGATCATGAACCCGGAGTCCCGCCGCGTGTTCGAGCGGCGCTCGGAGGTGATCGCGTACCTGCGGCGATTCTTCGTCGAGCGCGACTTCATGGAGGTGGAGACCCCCATGATGCAGCTCATCCCCGGGGGCGCGGCGGCGCGGCCGTTCATCACCCACCACAACGCGCTGGATCTCGATCTGTACCTGCGGGTCGCTCCGGAGCTGTTCCTCAAGCGCCTGACGGTGGGCGGCTTCGAGCGCGTGTTCGAGATCAACCGCAACTTCCGCAACGAAGGCCTGTCGACCCGGCACAACCCCGAGTTCACGATGCTGGAGTTCTACTGGGCCTACGCCGACTTCGAGGATCTGATCGGCCTGACCCAGGAGCTGCTCGGGGCGCTCGCGCGCGACGTGCTGCAGAGCGACGAGGTGGTCTATCAGGGCGAGCGCCTCGCGTTCGGCAAGCCCGCCGAGCGGATGACGATGGCCGAAGCGATCGTGCGTTACTCGCCGCTCGACGAGGCCGGCGTGGAGAATCCGGAGCGTCTCGCCGAGCAGCTCGCGGCCGCCGGCCGGCCCGTGGAGCAGGATTGGGGCCTCGGCCGGCTGCAGAACGAGGTGTTCGAGCACTACGTCGAGCAGCACCTGCAGCAGCCGACCTTCATCACGCACTATCCGGCGGAGGTCTCGCCGCTGTCGCGGCGCAACGACGACGACCCCGACGTGACCGACCGTTTCGAGCTGTTCATCGCCGGCCGCGAGATCGCCAACGGCTTCTCGGAGCTGAACGACCCGGAGGATCAGGCGGAGCGGTTCCGCCAGCAGGCGGAGCTGAAGAGCGGCGGCGATCTTGAAGCGATGCACTACGACGACGACTATATCTGCGCGCTCGAGTACGGCATGCCCCCCACCGCGGGCGAAGGTATCGGAATCGACCGGCTGATCATGCTGCTGACCGACTCACCGTCCATCCGCGACGTGCTGCTGTTTCCGCTGATGAGGCCGAAGGATGGCTGAAAGCCCGGCGGCGGAACGCGTTCGGCTCGAGGCCTCGTGGAAGGCGGCGCTCGCGGCCGAGTTCGAGGCGCCGTACATGGCCGCGCTGCGCGAGTTCCTGCTCGAGCAGAAGCGCGCCCGCCGGGTGGTCTACCCGAAGAGCGAGCACATCTTCGCGGCGCTCGATCTGTGTCCGCTGCCCCGGGTCAAGGTGGTGATCATCGGCCAGGACCCGTACCACGGCCCGAATCAAGCCCACGGCCTGTGCTTTTCGGTGCTGCCGGGGGTCGAGCAGCCGCCGTCGCTGGTGAACATCTTCCGCGAGATCAACGACGACCTCGGCACCCCCGAGCGGCGCCTGGACGGCACCCGAGGCTGCCTCGAACCCTGGGCGCGGCAGGGCGTACTGCTGCTGAACGCGGTGCTCACGGTCGAGCGCGGCCGCGCCGGCTCGCACCAGGGCCGCGGCTGGGAGACGTTCACCGACCGCGTGGTGGAAGTGCTGAACCGCGAGCGCGAGCATCTCGTGTTCATGCTCTGGGGCAGCTACGCGCAGCGGAAGGGCGCCAACATCGACCGGCGGCGGCACCTGGTGCTGTCCGCGCCGCACCCGTCGCCGCTGTCGGCGCACCGGGGGTTCTTCGGGTGCCGGC
>DASVDC010000011.1:0-20358 GCA_036381275.1 Pseudomonadales bacterium
CGCTTCGCCGGCGACTCCGGTGACGGCATTCAGCTGCAGGGCCAGCAGTTCACCGCGGCCTCGGCGCTCGGCGGCAGCGACCTCGCGACGCTGCCGGACTTTCCGGCCGAGATCCGTGCGCCGGCCGGCACCCGTTTCGGCGTCTCGGCGTTCCAGATCCAGTTCGGCGGCGAGCGCATCACCTCGCCGGGCGATGCCCCGGACGTGCTGATCGCGTTCAACCCCGCGGCGCTGGTCGTGAACCTGCCGCACCTCGCGCCCGGGGCGCTGATCGTGGTGGACGCGCCGGCGTTCACCGAGCAGCGCCTGAAGCGCGCGGAGCTCGACAGCAACCCCCTCACCGACGGCACGCTGAAGGACTTCCGCGTGGTGCCGGTGGACATCTCCCACCTCACCCAGGAGGCGGTCAAGCCCTTCGGGCTCGGCACCAAGGATTCGCTGCGCTGCAAGAACTTCTGGGCGCTGGGGCTGATGCTGTGGATGTTCGATCAGCCGCGCGATGCGGCGATCCGGCTGATCGAGGAGCGCTTCGCGAAGGACCCGGCGCTGCGCGCGGCGAACCTCGCGGCGCTGAACGCGGGGCACGCGTTCGGCGAGACCGCGGAGCTTTCCCACGTGCTGACCCAGCATCCGACCCCGGCCGCGCCGCTCGCCGCGGCCGAGTACCGGACCGTGACCGGCGCGGAGGGGCTCGCGCTCGGGCTGGTGGCGGCGGGCGAGCTCGCGGACGTGGAGCTGCTGTTCTGCTCCTACCCGATCACGCCGGCCTCCTCGCTCCTGCATCATCTGGCGGGGCTGGAGGAAGCGGGCATCGCCACCTTCCAGGCGGAGGACGAGATCGCCGCGATCTGCGCGGCGCTCGGCGCCTCCTACGCCGGCAAGCTCGGGGTGACCTCGAGCTCCGGCCCCGGCATGGCGCTGAAGACCGAGGCGATGGGGCTCGCGGTCGCGACCGAGCTGCCGCTGGTGATCGTGAACTCCCAGCGCGCCGGGCCCTCGACCGGCATGCCGACCAAGACCGAGCAGTCGGATCTGTACCAGGCCGTCTACGGCCGTAACGCCGACACCCCGCTGCCGGTGCTGGCGGCGCGCTCGCCCGGGGACTGTTTCGAGACCGCGATCGAAGCGGTGCGCATTGCCCTTCGGCACATGACGCCGGTGATCCTGCTGACCGACGGCTACCTCGCGAACGCCTCGGAGCTCTGGCCGATTCCGGAGCTCGCGGACTTCGCGCCGATCGCGCACCACAAGCCGACGCCGCAGACCCCCGCGGGCGGCGTGTTCCGCCGCGACCCGGCGACCCGCGCGCGGCTCTGGGCGGCGCCGGGGGATGCGCGCTTCGTGCACCGGATCGGCGGGCTCGAGAAGCACATCGACACCGGCAACATCTCCTACGATCCGGCCAACCACCAGGCGATGACCGACCTGCGCCAGGAGAAGGTGGCGCGGGTCGCCGACTTCCTGCCCGAGCAGAAGCTCGAGCAGGGGCTGCCCGGGGGGCTCGCGGTGGTGGCCTGGGGCTCGACCTACGGGACCGTGCACCAGGCGGTGCGCGAGGCGATCCGTGCGGGGCTCGCGGTCGCGCAGATCCACCTCAGATACCTCAACCCGCTGCCGAAGAACTTAGGAGCGCTGCTCGCGCAGTTCGACGCGGTGCTGGTGCCGGAGCTGAACACCGGGCAGCTCGCGACGCTCTTGCGCGACAGGCTCCTGATCCCGGTCGAGCCGCTGAACAAGGTGAGCGGCCAGCCGTTCACGGTGGCGGAAGTGGCCGAAGCGATCCGGGCGCTCGCCCGGCCGCGCATCCAGGCGCGCGCGGGCGGCGGGGAGCGATGACGATGAGCGAGCGCGCGTTCAAGGACTACGCGACCGATCAGGAGGTGCGCTGGTGCCCGGGCTGCGGCGACTACTCGATCCTGAAGGCCGTGCACCGGGCGCTCGCCGAGGTGCAGGCGGACCCGGCGAAGACCGTGTTCGTCTCCGGGATCGGCTGCTCCTCGCGCCTGCCCTACTACGTCGAGACCTACGGCTTTCACACGATCCACGGCCGCGCGCCGGCGATCGCCACCGGGGTGAAGCTCGCGAACCCGGAGCTCGACGTCTGGGTGATCACCGGCGACGGGGATGGGCTGTCGATCGGCGGCAACCACCTGCTGCATGCGCTGCGGCGCAACGTGAACCTGAACATCCTGCTGTTCAACAACGAGATCTACGGGCTCACCAAGGGCCAGTACTCGCCGACCTCGCGGGTCGGCACCGCGAGCCCGTCGAGCCCGGGCGGTTCGCTCGACCGGCCGGTCTCGCCCGGGCGCTTTGCGCTCGGCGCCGGGGCGACGTTCATCGCCCGCGCGATCGACATCGACCAGAAGGGGCTGCCGGGGCTGCTCGCCGAAGCGCGGGCGCACGAGGGGGCCGCGTTCGTCGAGATCCTGCAGAACTGCATCGTCTACAACGCGGACGTGTTCGAGGACGTCGCGAACAAGAAGACCGCCGCCGAGCGGCAGCTGCACGTGCGCCACGGCCAGCCGCTCGTGTACGGCGCGCAGCGCGAGAAGGGGCTGCGGCTCGATCCGCGCACGCTCACGCTCGAGGCGGTGACCGTCGGTGAGAACGGCGTCGGTGAAGCGGACCTCCTGGTGCACGATGAGACCAACCCGCTGATCGCGCAGCTGCTGCTCGGTCTGGAGGCGCCGCTGCCGACCGCGTTCGGGGTGATCCACCGCCGCCGTGCGCCGACCTTCGACAGCGCGTTCGCCGAACGCAAGCCCACCCGCCGCCGGGTACGGGTGCAGCAGCTGCTGCGCCGCGGCACCGTGCTCGACCGGCGCTGAGTCTCCCCTGTGGGAGCGGCCTCCGGCCGCGAATCTCCGGAAGTTCGCGGCCGGAGGCCGCTCCCACAGCGGATGCCATCGGCCGCGAGCTGTGGAATCATCGTCAGACGCGTTGCTGACCGGGCCATTCGAATGCAGAGGCTGCCCCACCTGCCCGATGGACTGACGGCCGACTTCCTGACCGACCTGCTGCATGGCGAGGGTATCCTGCCGGCGAGCTCCTGCGTCGCTCGCGTGGAGTGCGAACAGATCGCGGACGGCACCGGCATGATGGCGGAGCTGGCCCGGCTGACGCTCCGTTACGAGGGCGACCCCGGCGCCGCGCCGCCGACCTTCATCGCCAAGTACTCGTCGCGGAACGAGACCAATCGCGCCATCGCGCTCCAGTACAACCTTCCCGAACGGGAGACGCGCTTCATGTCGGCGGTGGCGCCGCGGTCGAGCGTGCGCACGCCGCGCGTCTACTACTGCGGCCTCGACGACGATCGATTCCTGATCCTGATGGAAGACCTGTCCGCATACCGGGTCGGAAGCCAGGTCGAGGGGGCGACGCTCGAGCAGTCGGAGCTCGCGATCGACGAGCTCGCGAAGCTGCATGCGCAGTTCTGGAACCGGGCCGCGGAGCTCGATTGGCTGCCGGGCATCTCGAACAGCTACCACGCGGACAACATGAAGACGCTCGCGGGCGTGGGCTTCGACGGCCTGATCGCGAAGTTCGGTGCGTTCGTGCCGACGCCCCTGAGCGGCTACCGGGACACGTTCCTCGCGGCCATCGACGTTCTGCAGCAGCGGATGGACACCGCGCCCGTCACGCTCTGCCACGGCGACTTCCGGATGGAAAACCTGCTGTTCGGCTGCCGCCCCGGACACCATCCCATCGTCGTGCTCGACTGGCAGGGGCCGATCCGCGGCCGGGGAATGAACGACGTCGCGCTGTTCCTCGGCCAGAGCACCCGCACCGAGGTCCGCCGCGAGCACGAGCGCGCGCTGCTCGGCCGGTACGTCGACGGCCTCGAGGCCGGCGGCGTGAAAGGCCTCGATCGGGACGCCGTATGGGACGACTACCGGCAGGCGCTGCTCTACAACTGGCTCTACGTCAGCGTGGTCGCCGGCACGCTCGATACCAGCCACGAGAAGAGTTACGCGTGGATGGCGCAGATGGTCGCTCGACAGGCCGCCGTCAGTGAGGATCTCGACGTGTTCGCACTGCTGCGTTGAGCGAGCGGCGCAGCGACAGCCGACCAGACGAGGAGTCGTGAGATGAATGACGCCTGGTTCAACGACTACCCGGGGCTGCTGTTCGAGCGGCTGGACCACGGCGTGCTGCGAATGACGATCCATCGTCCCGCGCAGAAGAACGCCACCGACCCGGCGCTGCACCGGTCGCTGAGCCGCGTCTGGCTCGACATCGACGACGACCCCGACGTGCGGGTCGTGGTGGTGACCGGCGCCGGCGATGCGTTCTCCGCCGGCGGCGATCTCGACTGGATCGAATCGATGACCGGCAACTACGACGGCATGATGGTCGCGTTCCGGGAGGCCGGCGACATCGTCTACCGGATGACGTCCTGCTCGAAGATCATCATCTCGGCCATCAACGGCGTCGCCGTCGGCGCCGGGCTCGCGGTCGCGCTGATGGCCGACATCAGCCTCATCGCCGAGGACGCTCGCATCACCGACGGACACCTGCGTCTCGGCGTCGCCGCCGGCGACCACGCGAACATCATCTGGCCGTTGCTCTGCAGCCTGGCGAAGGCGAAGTATTACCGGCTGACCTCGGAGTTCATCGACGGCCGCACGGCTGACCGCATCGGGCTGGTGTCGAAGGCGGTGCCGCGCGAGCGGCTGATGGACGAAGCGCTGGCCGTCGCCACCCGGCTCGCGACGGGACCGCAGGACGCGGTACGCCTGACCAAGCGGGCGCTGAATCTCTGGGTCCAGCAGGCGGCGCCCGCGTTCGACGCGAGCCTCGGTTTCGAGATGCTGAACTTCATGGGACGCGACGCGGCCGAGGGCGCCGCCGCGATCCGGGAGCGGCGCAAGCCCGACTACCCGAGCGCGCGCTGAGCGGCTGGCCCCGGCCTGACAGGCCGGGCCGGCCTGCACCGGGCTACATGGCCGCCGCGGCCGGGCGCTCCTCGGCCGGCTGTTCGCTCGCCGCCGGATTGCCGAACTGGAGCACGCCGTCGTCGATCGGCGCTTCGCCGATCAGCTTCTTCTCCTGCAGGTAGTCCTGCGTGTTGCGCCACGGATCGCGGTCACCCTGCTTCGGGAAGCGGTCCATCGCGCGGCGCATGTAGCCGGCCGAGAAGTCCTCGATCCACGGCCGCGCCGGCATGTCGCGGTCCTCGGGTCGCAGGCGTGGCGTGACGATCGTCGTGCCGGTCGTGCTCATGTGATTGAGCAGCCGGCAGACGAAGTGCGCGGTGAGGTCGGCGCGCAGCGTCCAGGAGGCGTTGATGTAGCCGAACGTCTGCACCAGATTCGGCACGCCCGAGAACATCAGCCCCTTGTACGAGAACGTGTCGGAGAGGCGCACCGGCGCACCGTCCACCGTGACCGCAACGTCGGCGAGCACCACCAGCTCGAGCCCGGTGGCGGTGACGACGATGTCGGCCTCGAGGGTCTCGCCGCTGGCCATCCGCAGCCCGTTCTCGGTGAACCGGTCGATCGCGCCGGTCATCACCGAGGCCTTCCCCGAGCGGATCGCCCGGAACAGGTCCGCGTTCGGGATCAGGCACAGACGCTGATCCCACGGGTTGTAGCGCGGCGTGAAATGCGCGTCGACGTACTCGTCACCGAGGGCCTTGCGTACCTGCTTCAGCAGCATCCGCTTGACCTTCTCGGGCGCGACCCGCGTGCGATGGTAGAAGTAGCGCTGCAGGCGCGTGTTCTTCCAGCGGGTGATCGCATACGCCCACTGCTCCGGCAGGAGCTTGCGCAGCGTGTTCGCGATCCAGTCCTGATCGGGCCGCGACACCACGTAGGTCGGCGAACGCTGCACCATCGTGACCTGGGCGCCGGAGAGCGCCATCGCCGGCACCAGCGTCATCGCGGTCGCGCCGCTGCCGATCACCACGACCCGCTTGCCGCGGTAATCGAGGTCCTCGGGCCAGAACTGCGGGTGGACCACGGTGCCGCAGAAATCCTCGATACCGGCGAACTCCGGCGTATGACCCTTCCTGTAGCTGTAGTAGCCGCCGCACATGTACAGGAAATTACAGCTCACGACCACGCGCTCGCCGGTGCCGGCCCGCTCCGCCTCGACCCGCCAGGTCGCGGTCTCGGACGACCAGCTCGCCCGCTTCACCCAGTGGCCGAAGCGGATGTGCGGCGTGACCCCGTATTCGTCGGCGGTTTCCCGCACGTACCGGCGGATCGACGGGCCGTCGGCGATCGCCTTGGCTTCGCGCCACGGCTTGAAGTCGTAGCCGAGCGTGTGCATGTCGCTGTCCGAGCGGATGCCGGGATAGCGGAATAGGTCCCAGGTTCCGCCGATGGCATCGCGGCCCTCCAGGATCGCGAACGTCCTCGAAGGGCATTCCCGCCGCAGATGACACGCGGCGCCGATGCCGGAGAGGCCTGCGCCGACGATCACGACGTCGTAATGGTTCATGCGGATATGGCTCCGTGGGACCTCACCTGGCCCGATCATCGCACAATTCGTCGTGTTCCTGCAGCCGGCGACGCCCCGGCGGCGTTACCGGAAGTAACGAAGGCTGCACCCTGTCACGGAAATGGGCTACCATCGATCGTTCGTCAGCGTCTGACACGGCAGTCGACCGACTGCATCACCAACCGCCCGACCGAGCCGCAGTGACCCGAATCACGCCGCCCCGCAAGCACGAAGAGATCGCCGAGGCCCTGACCCGCGAAATCCTGAGCGGCCTCTACCGCTGCGGCCAGCGTCTGCCGTCGGAACGCGATCTGGCTCTGCGGTTCGACGCCAACCGGGGCGCGGTACGCGAGGCGATGAAGCACCTCGAGCAGCTGGGCCTCGCGCGGATCCGGCCGGGCGGTGCCCGGGTGGCGCCGCTGCACGAGGCGAGTCTCGACGTGATCGGGCACATGCTGGCCATCGGCGACGTGCCCGATCGCAATCTGATGGAGCAGATCTTTCAGGTGATGAGCCGCCTGGTGGTGCTGGCGGCCGAGAACGCGGTTCGGCGGGCGAACGACGAAGAGCTCGCCGAGATCCGCCGGCGGCTGGCTCGGATGATGGACCCGGGCAGCGACGTCGCCGCGTTCCGTCAGGCCCGGATCGAGATGGTCAGCGCGCTGATGGCGGCGAGCGGCAACCTGGTCTGCCGGCTGATCGCGCGCAGCCTGCTGCGGCAGTTCGCGCCGCGGCTGGCGGCCCTCGAAGGACTGGTGGAGATCGATTACGAGGCCCACCGGCAGTGTGCGGAAAGGCTCGACGCCGCGTTCGCCGCCCGTGACGTGGCGGCCGTGGCCGAGGCGTTCGCCGCGCTGTCACGGCTCGACCGCGAATCGGCGCGGCGGGCGTTCGAAGCGTTGGCGAGCCGGCGCAGCAGGCCCGCCGCCGACGGCACCGGTTCCTGAGCGTCCTCCCGCCGACGCCATCGTGGCGCCGCCCCGCGAAGCCTGCTTAAACTAGCGCCACCGCCCTCGCCCGTGGCCGGACTCCATGACGGCACCCGTGCTGCTCAACCCGCCCGCCGCCCGCCTCGGCACGATCAACGCCGTGATGGGCGCCGCCGGCCGCACCGAACACCACGTCGAACGCTTCACCGGCCCGCTGTCGATCAAGTTCATGGTGCGCGGCAGCGGCACCTGGCGCACCGGCGCCCGGGTGCATCGGCTGGACGAGGGCTGGTTCCTGGTGCTGAACCACGGGCAGACCTACTCGCTCGACATCGAAGGCGGCGCGCCGCGTGAATCCTTCTGTCCGTTCTTCCGCCGGGGTTTCGTCGAGGACATACACCGCGCGTGGACGACACCGGAGGCGCGGCTGCTGGACGATCCCGCTGCACCGCCGGCGGCGCTCGGCTTCCACGAGCACCTGCACCCGGCCGACCGGCGCGTGGTGCCGCGCCTCCTGGAGCTGCGCCGCCGCGTCTATGACGAAGCGGCCGACGGTGCCGGCAGCGAGCCTACATTCGTCGCGCTCGGCGAAGCGCTGCTGCTGCACGCGCTGATCGATCTGCCGGCGCACATCGCGCGGGTGCCCGCCGCGCGGGCCGCGACCCGGGCCGAATGCCACCGCCGCCTCGCGCGGGCACAGGACTACCTGCACGCCAACGCGTACCGGGCGATCACGCTGGACGAGCTGGCCGCGGTCGCCTGCATGTCGCCGTACCACTTCCACCGGCGGTTCCGCGCGCTGCACGGCACCACGCCGCACCAGTACCAGACCCGGCTGCGGCTCGCGCACGCCCGGCGGCTGCTGCTCGACACCGAGCGCTCGATCACCGAGATCGCGCTGGCCGTCGGCTTCGACAGCCCCGCCGCGTTCAGCCGGCGTTTCCGCCGCAGCTTCGGCGTCGCCCCGGCCGGGTTCCGGGCCGCGCGATTTCGCAAGAACGGCAAAGCGCCGGACGGCTGAGCCGCCGATGATCGCCGTTCGGACCGAGGAGCCCCATCGACCATGCGACTGACCCGACTCCATCAGGTGGCCGCTCACGCCGACGACCTCGAAGCGAGCCGCGCGTTCTACCAGGACGTGCTCGGCGCGCGGCTGCTCGGCCGCTTCGAACCGCCCGGGCTGCTGTTCTTCGATTTCGCCGGCGTGCGGCTGCTGCTGGAACGCAACGCCGCCCCCGCCACGCTGTACTTCCGCGTGGACGACATCCACGCCGCGTACGCCGCGCTGACCGAGCGCGGCGTAAAGTTCGAGGGTGAGCCGCACCGGATTCACCGCGACGACGCGGGCGTGTTCGACAACCCCGGCACCGACGAGTGGATGGTGTTCTTCCGCGATCCGGGCGGTAACGTGCTCGCGCTCGCGAGCCGTACCCGGGGCGACGGCGGAGTGCAGCCGTGAGCGGCGCCCGGCCGACCGTCGAGCCGCTCACCGGCACCGCCTTCGGCGTGATCGCGGACGCTCACGTCCATCCGGGTTCGGGACCGGTGCTACCCGAGCGCGTGAGCGAGGCCTTCCGCGGCGTCGCGGGCATCTTCGCGCTCGGCGACATCGG
Source organism: Pseudomonadales bacterium (assembly GCA_036381275.1). Lineage (GTDB taxonomy): Bacteria > Pseudomonadota > Gammaproteobacteria > Pseudomonadales > Azotimanducaceae > UBA7803. The sequence continues at coordinate 8,990 of DASVDC010000011.1, forward strand.
CGAGAGCGCCGGGTTCGATGCGCTGGAGGCGCTGGCCCCGCTGATGGCCACGCGCGGTGCCGACGACCCGAGCGACGATCCGCGCTCGACGGCGGAATACCGCCTGTTCGAGCACCGTGGGCGGCTGATCGGAGCGGTGTTCGACGCGGCGCGGCACGGGCTCTTCCGCAGCAACGAACCACTCGACGTGGTGCCGGACTTCACCGCCGCCTTGACCGACCTGTTCGGCCGGCCCGTGTCGGTGCTGCTCTGCGCCGGCACGCACCGGCCGGCCGTGGCCTGGCGGGACGGCGTGCTGATCGTGGACCCGGGCAGCCCGACCCTGGCCGACCGCTGCACGGTGGCGCGGCTGCACCTCGCCGCGGATCACGTCCGTGTAGAGCACCTGGCGGTCTGAGGCGACGGCCGGGCGGTGCCCGGCGACGCCGCTCAGCGCGAGTAGAGCACCTCCAGCGCAACCTGCCGCGGCGGGCCCCAGCCCTGGAATCCGCCATCGACGCCGAGCAGCAGGATCTGCTCCTTGTACTCCTCGTCGGTCAGATTCTTCCCGTACACCGACACCCGCAGAAAATCCTCGTTGGCGAGGTTCCACTGATAGCTCACCCGCGCATCGAGCAGCGCGTAGCTGTCTTCGACGATGAAGTCGTTCGGCGGCGAGCCAGCGATGTTGAAGTCGTCCTGCGCCCGCACCGTTACCGACGCATGGAAGTCTCCCGGCCCGATCGGCCGGTCGTACGCGGCGCTGACGGAGTAGTTCCAGTCGGGCACGAACGCAACGTCACCGCCCTCGAACGGAATGTCCGGGCAGGAGTTCGGCGACGTGGCCGGCGCACTCGGGAAGAATTGCGGGTTGGTGAACGGGTTGCAGGCCGTGCCGTCGAGGTTGAACGCCGTCCGCCGCGAGCTCAGGCTGAAATCCTTGGTCTCCGCGTGGATGTAGCCCGCCGCGAGACGCGCGGAGAAGTGCTCGGTCAGATACGCCTGCAATTCGAGCTCGAGGCCCCAGTACTCGCGCTTAGGCAAGTTGTTCACGATCGTGTTGGTGCCGGGCGGCTGGTTGTTCGGCAGCGTAATCACGGTGGCCGCCTGCGCGCCGGCGACCTCGGTGAAGAACGCCGCCGCGTTCAGGATCAGGCGGCCATCCAGCAGCGTGTTCTTGGTGCCTACTTCGTAGCTCTCCACGGATTCCGGCTCGTAGGTGAGAAACTCGGGGTCGACGCTGCGGTTGTGGACGCCGCCCGACTTGAAGCCGTCCGCATACGTGGCATAGAGCATGTGGTTGTCGCTGATGCTCCAATTCGCGGTGAAGCGAAACAGCGTGTCGTCCCAGCTGTCGTCGGCCCGTGCCGGCCCGACGATCGGCGGCCCCATCGTCTCGGTCGGTTGCAGGATCGACACCCCGAACGCGTTGGTCGGGCCTTCCGTCGGCGGCACGCCCTGGAAGAACGTGGTCACGAACTCCTTGTCTTCTTCGAGCCAACGCACCCCGGCGCTCAGCGTCAGTGCGTCGGTGACGCGCCAGTCGACGGAGCCGAACACCGCCACCGACTCCACCTGCTCCGCGGTCTGCTGAACCGTGAACGCCGGCGGGAGCTGGCACAGCGACGCATCGAGCGGGCTCGCCAGGATCGGGAACGGCAGGAACGGCGCGACCGCCGCGCACGGCGTACCGGGCGGCATCCCCAGCGCAGCGGACGGAATCGCGATGACCTGATTCGTGCCTTGCTGGAAATCGAACTCGGCGTCCCAGTAGAACGCGCCGATCATGTAGGACCAGCGCTCGCTGAAGTCGCCGGAGAGCTTGAGCTCCTGGGAGAACTGCTTGTAATCCCGATCCCGCAGCGTATGGAGCTGCGCAATGGGCGTCGCCAGGCTCTCGAGCGTCGAGCCGTCGAAATCCTGGCCCGCGAGGTCGCTCGAGTCGATGTAGCCGGTGATGCTCTCCAGGTTCGCGGAGCCGAACCGGAAGTTCATCGTCAGCCCGTACATGTCGACGTCGAGCTTCTGCACCTCGTCCAGATCGGCTTCGTTGACGAAGGGATCGTCGCCGTTCCAGCGCGGATCCTGAGGCGGCAGGTCTCCGCCCTGGTCGACCCAGTCGTAGGTGAACAGCGCCTCGAACCGGTCGTTCGGCTGGTACCTGAGCGCGAAGAGGGCGGCGTCGTATTCGTCGGCACCGGCGTCACCGCCGCGGGTGACGTTGTCGTAGAAGCCGTCGCGTTCCTTGTGAATGCCGCCGATCTTCATCGCGAGCACGTCGTCCACCAGCGGAACGTTCACCTTGGCCTTGGCGATCCGCTCGTTTTCCGTGCCGAGCTGGCCCGCCACGTCGAAACCGAACTCGTTGAAGCGCGGCTGGCTGCGCTTCACCACGATGGTTCCACCGGTCGTGTTCTTGCCGTACAGCACGCCCTGCGGACCGCGGTTGATCTCGATCTGCTGGATGTCGAACGTGTCGATGAGCTGACCGGTATTGGTGCCCTGGAAGATGCCGTCGATGATCACGCCCACGGCCGGCGGCTGATTGTTCTCGGCATCGGCGTAGCCGAGCCCGCGGATGAAGATCGCTCCCTGACCCGCTGCCGCGGTGACCATACCGATCCGCACGTTCGGCGCCATGGCGTCCAGATCCCGCAGCGTGCGCGGTGAGGTGCGTTCGATGTCTGCCGGCCCGAGCGCCGTCACCGCAACGGGTACGTCCTGGATCGCTTCGGCACGGCGCTGCGAGGTCACGATGATCTCTTCGATGACGCCCGACTGATCGCGCTCCAGCGCGAGCGCCCGGGGCAGAGGCACGGCACACAGGATCGCGAACAGAACCGGCACGCGCCAGCCGCGCGCGCCCACTCGTGGACTCGTCATCTCACCCTCCCCGGGCCGGCAGACGCCTTGCCCTCTCTCCTCAGGAAACGGATCCCTGCACAAACCGTCGTGACTGACTCTTTTATGCCAAGCGCCACCACGGAGTCAACGGCGGCGTGACCGCGTATTGGCGCCCGGCACACGTCCCGCTCGGCGGGCTCGCAGCGGTCCCCAGGGCAGCACGGCGCCGGAGGGGCGCCCGCCGAGGAGTGGGAACGTGCGGGCCTCTACCGGTCGCGCCAGCGCTCATCGGTCTGATGCTGGCGGCATCCCCAGCCTGGTCGGCACCGGGCAACGGCAAAGGGGGAGGACCGGGTTCCGGAGGTGGCGGCGGCGGAGCGGACACGGCACCTTACCTCGTTCGAGGCCGAACCCACGGAAGTCGCGGTCGGCGAGCGCGCCCGGTTGAGCCGGGCGAGCATCAACACCAGGCAGTGCTTCGCATCGGGCGACTGGTCGGGCAAGCTCGCGACGTCCGGCCTCTACACCACGCCGCCACTCGACGCGGACAAGACCTATACGCTCGACTGCAAGACGGCGGAAAGGCGGTCAGGGCAACGGTGCGCGTGAGCGTGATTGCGCCCGAGCCGGTTCCCGCAGCGTCGCCGGAACCGGATCCCACGCCGGAGCCGGAACCGACGCCCGAGCGGCGCCTGCACTGAGCTTCTCGGCCTCCCCCACTCTGATCGCCAGCGGTGGGTCGGCCCAGCTCAGCTGGGCTGCACAGAACGCCGACGACTGCCTGGCCGGTGGCGGCTGGAGCGGAAGCGTCGGTATCAGCGGCAAAGGAACCGTCACCTTGAGCTGGCAAGCGCCGACCCACAATACCGACGGCACGCCGCTGACCGACCTCGCCGGATACCGGATCTACTATGGCCTGACCGGCCGCAACTACACGGATCAGCTTCCGGTCAGCGCGGCGAGCGCCACCAGCTACTCGTTGAGTCTGCCCTCGGGTGACTACTACTTCGCGATGACCGCCGCGGATGCGGACGGCGTCGAGAGCGACTATTCGAACGAGGTGGTTCGGACGGTACAGTGACCGAGCGCCGGACGGTGATCACCGCCCGGCGCCCGCGAAGCGGCGTTACTTCGGCTGCGCGACCACCCGCAGGTAGGGCTTGAGCGTCTTCCAGCCCTGCGGAAACTTCTTCTTCGCATCGTCGTCGGGCACCGACGGCGGGATGATCACGTCCTCGCCCGGCTTCCAGTTCACCGGCGTAGCCACGTTGTGCTTGGCGGTGAGCTGGCAGGAGTCGAGCAGCCGCAGCACCTCGTCGAAATTGCGTCCCGAGGACATCGGGTACGTGAGCATCGCCTTGATGCGCTTGTCAGGGCCGATCACGAACACCGAGCGCACGGTAGCGTTGTCGGCGGGGGTCCGCCCTTCGGCGGTGTCGCCCGCGTCTTCCGGCAGCATGTCGTACAGCTTGGCGACCTTCAGCTCCGGGTCGCCGATCAACGGGTAGTTGACCTTGTGGCCTTGCGTCTCCTCGATGTCCTTCGACCACTCGGCGTGCCGGTCGATCGGATCCACCGACAGACCGAGGATCTTGCAGTTGCGCTTCGCGAATTCCGGCTGCAGGCCGGCCATGTAGCCGAGCTCGGTCGTGCAGACCGGCGTGAAGTCCTTCGGGTGGGAGAACAGAATCGCCCAGCCGTCACCGATCCAATCGTGAAAGCGGATCTCGCCTTGGGTGGTCTGCGCCGTGAAGTCCGGCGCAAGCGAGTTGATTCGCAGCGTCATTTCATTCCTCCAGGTACACAGTGGCCATTGTTGTCATCGGAGGGTTCGGCGTCCATATCTGCGGCGGGTTCGGCTTCGATCAATCCGGCATAAGTAACCTTGCCTTCGGAATATCGACCCCTCCATCGGGCGTCGACCGCCGGCCCCGCCCGTCTCAGCCCGACAGCAGGAGCTGCACGCCGACGAGCACCAGCCCCAGCGTGGCGACGTTCCAGGCGAAGGTTCGCAGCCACGGCACACCGGCCGCGTACAACGGCAGGAACAGGATGCGGCCCGCGAGGTACAGGGCCGCCCCCCAGCGGCTGAGCGCGCCCGAGCTGCCGACCACTTCGACCAGCACCGCGAGCACGCCGAACATCGGATAGGTTTCCATGAAGTTCATCTGCGCCCGGTACAGACGGCCCGCGACCCCGGTCGGCCGGATGTCCTCGTCGCGTGGGCCGACGGTGTAGCGGTTCCCCACCTGGGCCTTGAACGCAAAGGAGGCCGCGGACAGATGAACCAGTCCGAGCAGCGTGGCCGCGAGCAGCACCCAGAGCTCGAAGTTCATCGCCCCCTCCTCAACCCCGCCGCAGCGCCGCGGTGATCGGCAACCTGGCCGCGCGTACCGCCGGAAACAACCCGCCCACGGCACCGAGCCCGAGCGCCCAGACCAGACCGAGCCGCATCAGCTCCGGCGTGACCGCGAAGTCGAACGCCACCTGGGAGAACGAGGCCTGGTTCAGGGTCGAGACGGTCATCCCATTGAACACCAAATACGCGAGCCCCGCCCCCAGCAGCCCGCCGGCCAAAGCCAGCAGCAACGACTCCGCCAGCACGGACGTGACCACCGGCAGACCACCGAAGCCGATCGCCCGCAGCGTGGCGATCTCCACGGTGCGGTTGGCGACCGCCGTGTACATGGTATTCAGCGCTGCGAACACCGCGCCGATCGCCATGACGCCGGCGACCGCGTAGCCGAACACCGTGATCAGCGTGGACAGCGTCTCGGCCTGGCTGCGGTAGTACTCCACCTCCGGGTGAACCTCCAGGTCGAGGCGCGGGTCGTCGTCCACCTGCCGGGCGAGCTGCGGGATCACCGCCGGGTCGTCGACCCGCAAGCGCATCGAGGTCAGGACGCCGTCGAAGCGGAACGCCGACTGCACCGCGCCGAGGTCGGCCCAGACCTCCGACTCGTTGGCGGAACCGTCGGCCTCGAACATCCCCACCACCGTCCAGGTCGTGTCGCGCAGCTCGATCCGGCCGCCGAGCGCCAGCCCCTCGAACTCCGCCGCGGCGCCGCGGCCGACGATCACCTCGCCGCGGCCGGGCGTGAAGTTGCGGCCTTCGACGATGGTCAGCTCCGGCCGGATCCGGAACGCCTCGGGCGTGACGCCCCGCACCACGAGGTTCGCGACGCTCTGGTTGGAGCGCTTCGGCAGATCGGCGATCAGGAACAGCTCGCCGCTCGCCAGCGCGACGCCCGGCAGGCTCGCAACGATGTTGCGGTCCTCGGTGGTGAGCCCGCTCGACAGCTCGCCGGTGGAACCGCCGCGCAGCACCACCGCCCGATGCGGATCGCCGGTACGCTCGAGCGCGCTGCGGAATCCCGTGCCGAGGGCGAGCAGCGCCACCAGCACGGCCACGACGCCGCCGATGCCCACGACGATCACGGACGACGAGCCGAGGCGCGAGCCCACGTTGCGCAGGTTCATCAGCGTGATCTCGGCGATCTGCCCCAGCATGTCGCTACTCCCGCAATGCGTCGACGATGGTCACCCGGCGCGCGTTCAGCGCCGGTCCCGCGCCCACCACGAGCCCGAGCAGCGCTGCCAGGCCGAGGCCCAACGCCACCGTGCGCCAGGATGTCTCGAAGACGCCGATCGCCGACTCGAGCAGCGGCGCCAGCACCGCGCTGACGTACGCGCCGAGCGCGAGCCCGAGCGCGCCGGCGACCAGACAGAGCACGAGCGCCTCGCCCAGCACCAGCAGCGAGACGCTGTCGTCGGTGAAGCCGATGGTCTTCAGCACCGCGAGCTCCGGAATCCGCTCGCGCAGCCCCTGGCTCATCGTGTTGGCCGTCAGCAGCAGAATCGTGAAGAACACGGCGCCGAGGATCCCGGACATCATCAGACCGATGTCGCCGACCTGGTTCGCGAACTGCCGCTGCCGCTCGGCCTCGGTGGACGTGCGGGTGGGGTTGCGCGACTGCTCGAACAGCGCGTCGATCCGGCGCGCGACCTCCCCCGCCGCGTCCGGATCCGCCACCTTCACGACGAACCAGGCGACCGTGCCGGCGCTGTGCTGCGTGGCCTGGTCCCAGTAGTCGTACTGGAACAGGAACGTGACCGGCTGCGGCTCGTCCGGCGGCGCGCTGTAGGTGCCGACCAGCTCGAACTCCCAGTGGCGGCTGCCGTCCTTCTTCGGATAGATGTCGGCGGTGATCGGAATCCGGTCGCCGACCTTCCAGCCGTACTGCTCGGCGAGCCCCACCGGCACCACGGCGCCGTCGCGTGTGTTCGCGAACGCGTCGAGCTGCTCCGGCGCGATCCGGTACTCGGAATACATCGCGAACCACTCGCGCGGGCGCACCGGATATTTCGGGAAGAAGTTGGCCGGATCCTGATAGTAGCCGCCGAACCAGTTCGCGTGGGTGACCGCGACGACGCCGTCCACCGCTTCGATCTGTTGAAGGTGCGCGAGCGGCAGCCGATCGACCATCGAGTACTTCGGCGCGGTAACGAGCCGGTCGACACCCGCGATCTCGATGCCCGTCGCGAACGACTCGATTACGTTGCGCAGCAGCGCGAACAGCAGGAAGGCCACCAGCACCGAGACCAGCGTCAGGATCGTGCGGACCCGGTGCCGGAACAGGTTCGCCCAGATCAGTGACAGCCAGCTCATGACGACACCGTCCCCGCCACGGCGCCGGCGGCGGTGAGCCGGCGCAGCCGCCCCTTGTCGAGGTGCAGCACGTGCCGCGCGTGCTCGGCCGCGCGCGGGTCGTGGGTGACCATGATGATGGTCTTGCCGTGGTCGCGGTTCAGGACCTCCAGCAGGCCGAGGATCTGATCGGCCGATTCCCGGTCCAGGTCGCCGGTCGGCTCGTCGCAGACCAGCACCGAGGGGTCCGCGACCAGTGCCCGCGCGATGGCGACCCGCTGCTGCTGCCCGCCCGACAGCTCGCCCGGCTTGTGCGACGCCCGGTCGGCGAGATTGACGATGTCGAGCGCGGTGAGCGCGCGCTGTCGGCGCTCGCGCCGTGACAGCCGCGTCAGCAGCAGCGGCAGCTCGACGTTACGCACCGCCGAGAGCACCGGCAGCAGGTTGTAGAACTGGAACACGAAGCCGATGTGGCGGGCCCGCCAGCGGGCGAGCGCGCTGGCGGACAGGCGGTCGAGCCGCTGACCGGCCACCTCGACGACGCCGTCGGTGGGGTGATCGAGCCCGCCGATCAGGTTCAGCAACGTCGACTTGCCCGAGCCCGACGGCCCCATCAGCGCCAGGAAGTCGCCTTCCGCGACGTCGAGGTCGAGGTCGTCGAGCACCTGCACCGTCTCCTTGCCGCGGCGATAGGCCTTGCTGACGCCGGCCAGGTGCACCATCGCTGCCATTGGCTTCCTCCGCTCAGTTACGTACCGAAACCGGCCGCCCCTCCGCCATCGAGGCCAGCAGCGCCTCCTCGAGCGGCGCGACGACCCGCTCGCCGCCGGCGAGGCCACGGCTCAAGAGCACCCGTGACCCGCGCCGTTCGGCGACCGTCACCGCCCGGCGCTGCAGCGTGCCGTCGACCACGACCCAGACGAACGCACCGCGCGCATCCTCCGCGAGCGCCTCGCGCGGGACCAGCACGCCCTGCGGACCGGCCGGCTCCCCGGCCGGCGCGTCGGTTTCGAGGAACGCCACCTTCACGCCCATGTCGGGCAGCACCCGGGGACTCTTCTCGAGCAGCCCGACGCGCACCCGCACCGTGGCCTTGGTGCGATCCGCGGTCGGGATGATCGCGATCACCTCGGCCGGAATGCGCTCGTCCGGATACGCGTTCAGCGTCACCGCCACCGGCTGACCGCTCTGCACACGATTGATGTAGGCCTCGTTCACGTCCACCTCGACCTCGAGGGAATCCATGTCGACGATGGTGCAGATGCCGGTGCGGGTGAATCCGCCGCCGGCCGAGATCGGCGAGATCATCTCCCCCGGCTGGGCCGACTTGGTGACGATCACCCCGGCGAACGGCGCGCGGAGCTGCATGTCCTCGACGAGCTGGCGCTGCACGGCGACGGTGCGCTCGGCCACCGCGATCTCTTCCCGCGTCCGCGCCATCCGGGCGCGCAGCACGTCGACGGCGAGGCGCGCCTGATCCAGCTCGACCTGGCTCGCGAGTCGTTTCGCGGCGAGCTCCCCGGTCCGATCCCGATCGAGCTCGGCCTGGCGCAGCTCCGCCTCGAGCTCGGCGAGACCGGCCCGAACCGCCGCCAGGCGACTCTGCGCGAGCGCGAGCTCCGCCCTGGGCACGCTGTCGTCGAGGGTCGCGAGGAGCTGCCCCTCGCTCACCGTCATACCCTCCTCGAACAGCACCTGCGCGACCTTGCCGGTGACCTTCGCGCTGACCGTGGCCTGCCGCCGGGCCACCACGTAGCCGGTGGCGTCGAGCACGCTGCCGCCGACGCGCGCGGCCGTCGAAGGCGCGGCAACGGCCGTCGGTACCAGCAACGCGCTGTGCTTTTCCGCCGGCAGCACGACGAACCAACCGACGAACGCGAGGCCGCCGAGCACCGCGAGGCCGATCAGCCATTTCAGCGGGCGTGCGCTGCGCTCGGGCGGCGCATCCCGATCGATTCTGAGCTGGCCCAGCAGATCCCGCTTGTCCACGGTCTCTCCCCTGCGCGGCGGCCAGATTGACCGGTACCCCGGACGAATTCAATCGGCCTACCCGCGGATACGCTCGGCGGGCCCGATCGCTTACAGTCTCGGCTCTTCTTCGGCATTCGGAGCATTCGATGACGCCCGGACCGGCATCCGACGAGCCTCGGCCGTGAGCGACGCCGCCCTCCCGCTCGGGGGCAGCGGGCACCGGCGGGTCTGGTCGCTCACGTGGCCGGTGGTCGTCGCGAATCTGACGACTCCGCTGGTCGGCGTGGTGGACACCGCGGTGATGGGACGCCTGCCGGATGCCGCCTACATCGGCGCGGTCGCCGTCGGCGCGGCCATCTTCAATGCCGTGTACTGGATGTTCGGCTTCCTGCGCATGGGGACCACCGGTCTCGTCGCGCAGGCGTTCGGCGCGCGCGACAGCGCGGAGCTCGTGGCGGTGCCGATCCGCGCGATCGGCATCGGGCTGACGCTCGGCGTGCTGCTGGTGCTGCTCCGGCAACCGCTCACCGACTTCATGCTGTGGATCTTCTCCGCGAGTGCCACGGTCGAGGAGCTCGCCGAGTCCTACGTGGCGCTGCGCATTCTCGGCGCGCCGGCGCTGTTCACCTATCTGGTAGTGCTGGGCGCGCTGTTCGGGCTGCAGCGCATGGGCACGGCGCTGCTGATCAGCGTGCTGCTGAACGTCGGCAACGTGGTGCTCAGCGTGACGTTCGTGCTCGGGCTCGGCTGGGGCATCGAGGGCGTCGCGCTCGCCACCGCGATCAGCGAATGGCTCGCGGCGACGGTCGGCGTGCTGCTGCTCGCGCTTCGCCTGCGCAGCCACGGCGGACGCCGCCCACGCGCCGACGCACTGCTGCGCCGCGAACGGCTGCTCGCGCTCACCGGCATGAGCCTGAACCTGATCCTGCGCACGCTGTTCGTACAGCTCCCGTTCTTCGCGTTCACGGTGCTCGCCGCCGGCTTCGGCGACCGCATCCTCGCCGCCAATGCGGTGCTGATGCAGATGTTCTTCATCATGGCCTACGGGCTCGACGCGCTCGCCCACACCGCCGAGAGCCTCGCCGGGCACGCGTTCGGCGCCCGGGACCGGGCGGCGCTGCGCCGCGCCGCCGGCTACACGCTGCTGTGGTCGGTGCTGGTCGCGCTCGCGATCACGCTGACCTATGCGGTGGCGGGCGGTGCGGTGATCGACCTGATCACGACGCTGCCGGAGGTGCGTGCCACCGCGCGCGATTACCTGCCGTGGATGCTCGCGGCGCCGCTCGCCGCGGTCGGCGCGTTCCACCTCGACGGCGTGTTCATCGGCACCACGCGGATCACCGAGCTGCGCAACAGCATGTTCCTCGCGTTCGTCTGCTACGCCGTCGCGCTGTGGCTCGCGCTCGAGCCGCTCGGCAACCACGGCCTGTGGCTCGGCATGATCGTGTTCATGACCGCACGAACCGTGCTGCTCGCGCTGCTGTACCCGAGGCTGGAACGGATGGCCGAAGACCGCTGAAGCGAGGGCGAACCCTCGGGTTCGCCCTCTCGTGTCAGGCGGGGATCAGTCCCTGCCCAGGTACTTGCGGAAAGTGACTTCGAACGTCCGCCCGAGCGGATCGCCGATCCGCGGATCGTAGCCGAGCTCCTGGCGCGACTCCGGTGGATCTTCGTCGAACAGGTTGTTGACCGACACGCCGAGCGTCGTCTGCCACGGCAACTCCACGTTGTAGTGCAGATCGAAGCTCCACCAATCGTCACCCTTGACCCCGAAATCCGACGGACCGAACGGCGTGTCGGTTCCGGGCTGGAAGCCCGCCGGCGTCAGCGCTTCCAGATTGAGCGAACCGTCCTCGTTGATGAACCGCTCGTCGTCGACGCCGCTGATGAAGTTCGCGACCAGGCGCAGGTTGTGGTTGCCGCGCGC
>DASVDC010000012.1:0-22802 GCA_036381275.1 Pseudomonadales bacterium
GAGGTTGGAGCCTCGACGGAGAGGCGGCTCTGTTCGGTACGATCTACGTGTACCACGGCGAAGAGATCGTCAACGGGCTGTTCGTCGTTCTTGCGAATGATGCCTTCGCAGCGGAGCTGGCGACGCGATCCTGGTGGGACGGACTATGGACAGACTTGTTCGAATGGCTTGGCCTCGAAGGGGTGCATCGGTTTCAGCAACAGGATCTATGAGCGATGTCTCGGGCGAACTAGAAGCGTTCCGTCGAGCGGTATCTCCGTATTCGGTACTCGGTTTTCGCTTCTGGTATGAGCCGAACGTCAGGTCCCACACGGCCGCGCTGACGTGCCACGGACGCAATCAGATGAATCTCACCCGGCTGGTCCCCGATGCAACCTGTCACGAGCATGCCCGCCCGTGTGGCGTTCTACGAAAAGCTCGGGTTCGTCGTCGAAGATCGAAACGACCAATGGGGCTGGGCAAAGCTGCGTTGCGGCGACTGCCAGCTCATGCTCGACGAATCGATCAACCTCCGTGCCGGAATTCCCAGAATGTCCGTCCTGTATCTCTACCCCGAAGACATCGAGGCGTTCCATCGCCGCGCGCGGGAGAACGGACTCACGGTTCCTGCGCTGAACGACACGTTTTATGGCATGACGGAGTTCCGCATCGAAGATCCGGATGGCAATCATCTGTGGATCGGTCAAGAAGGAGGACGCGGGTCGGATGACGCTTAGCAAGGCACCGCCAGGCGACGGCAGATCGCCATGAAGTCCTCGTCTTCGGCAACTCCGGTTCCGGCAAGAGCACGCTCGCGAAGCGGCTGGCCGAGCAGCATGGGCTGGCTCATCTCGACCTCGATTCCATCGTCTGGGAGCCGGAGCAGATCGCCGTCCAGCGCCCTTCGAACACGATCATGGAATCGCTGACCGACGTTCTCGCTCGTTATTCTCGCTGGGTCATCGAGGGCTGCTATGGCGAGCTCCTGGAAGCCACCTCCAAACATTGTACCGAGTTGGTGTTCTCGAACCCCGGGCTGGAGGTCTGCCTCGAGAACAATCGCCGCCGGCCCTGGGAGCCTCACAAGTACGCGTCCAAAGAAGCCCAGGACCGGATGCTGGAATATCTGCAGTCCTGGGTGGCCGGCTACTATGAGCGGCACGATCAATGGTCGTACCACGCGCATCGGCGGATCTATGACGCCTTCGCTGGTCGGAAGACAGCACGTCGAGAGCTCGGGGAGTCGGGTTGATCAGCTACGGAAAGATCATCGTGCTCTCGCTCCTGGCGCTGGTCCTATGGAGCGCCGTGGTGCTCGCCGGTGCGCTGTTCGGCTGGTGGCGACAGCCGATCGCACCGCCGGACGATGCACAGACGTTCCTGGATCGAGCCGTCGCCCGGATCAAGGAAGCGAACCGGGGCGATGCGGCCCTGGTGCTGATCGAGGACGGCACGATCGCCGGTGAGCATTATTCCGGATCGGCGCAGGCCATCGATCGCGACACCGTGTTCCCGGTCGCCTCCGTGAGCAAGTGGATCACGGCCTGGGGCATCATGTCGCTGGTGGAGGACCGCCGGCTCGACCTCGACCGGCCGGTCGAAGAGTACCTGACCCGCTGGAAGCTGCCATCGAGCCCCTTCGACCATCGCGGCGTCACCGTCCGACGCTTGCTCAGCCACACGGCGGGGCTGACCGACGGACTCGGCTTCGGTGACTACGGCCCCGACGAGGCGCTGCCGACGCTCGAGCAGGCGCTCGACAGCCCGCGGGCGTCCTCGGGTGAGCCGGTGGCGATCGCCGTCGGGATCGAGCCCGGCACCGAGTGGCGGTACTCCGGCGGCGGCTACCTGATCCTCGAGCTGCTGATCGAGGAGGTTTCCGGGCAGCCGTTCGAGGCGTTCATCCGGCAGGCCGTGCTGCAACCGCTCGGCATGTCCCGTTCGGGCTACGGTTACCTCGGCGGCCTGGAGAACGCCGCGAAGGCCTACGACGAGGACGGCCGTTCAGCCACCGTGTACCGGCACGTTTCGAGGGCGGCAACCGGATTCGCGACTTCCGCCGCCGACATGGCCCGCTTCGTTCTGGCGCAGTTGCCTGCGCTCACCGACAAGCCGCTGACTCAGGCGACGATCGACGCGATGCGCGAGCCGCACGCCACGCTGCGCGGCGTAGAGGTCTGGGGACTGGGCACCGTGTTGTACGCACCCACGGACGGCGGCGACTTCGTCTTCGGCCATGACGGGGTCAACGAACCGGCCGTCAACGCGTCCGTGCGGGTCAATCCCGACACCGGCGACGCGATCGTGGTATTGGTGACCGGCAGCCGGACGCTGGCGTCGGAGCTCGGCGGCCACTGGGTGTTCTGGCAGACCGGCCTGCCCGACTTCTTCAGCATCCCGGGCGAGATCCGGCGCGTCGTGCCCGTTCTACTCGGCGGCGTGCTGCTGATCCTGCTGGCGGGGTTCGCCGCGGCATGGCGGCGGCGACGTGCCGCACGGCGTTGATCCCATGGCGGCCTGTTGTCCGCGCTGTAACAAGTATCTCCCCAAACAACCCCGCGCCGCGTCGATCATGGCGACGACGCGGCGGTGTCGGCGCTGTTCGACGAGATCACTGCACACGGGGCGCTCGATCTGCTCGTGAACAACGTCTGGGGCGGCTACGAAAACATGGTGGAGGACGGCCGCTTCACCTGGGCCGATCCCTACTGGCAGCAGGCGCTCCGGCGCTGGGACGCGGCACGCGGACGTCACCGAGCGACTGAGCGGCCGTACCTGTGTAGCCGCGCAGATCGCAAGGGAGCTCGGCGTGCGCGACGTCGACGGGGGATCACCGGCGCCGCTCAGCCTCGGCGGTGTATGAGCTCGGTGATTCGCTCCGATCAGGAGGACCGCCGCCAGATGGGCGCCGTGGATGCGCCCGGGATCCAGCCGCGACATCGGAACGGCCGCCTCCAGGAGGATCCTCGCGGCCAGGGTCGGGTCCATCACGTCCTTCCCGGCCATCAGCAACTGTTGCGCGGCCAGCGCGAACACGAAGGGCCAGATCTCGGGATTCTGCCGATTGAGAACGAGCACGTTGCGCGTCGGGTTCCAGTACTTCCAGAGCAAGGCTTCACTGCCTCGAGCCGGCTGGTCGGCCTCTGGAAGATCCATCCGGCCATAGTGATCGCTGCCCATCGACGCGGCGGTCTTGCCAACGATCTGGTCCACGTCGCTCTCCTGCCTTCGTTTCGATGGTCGTGAACGCGCGTTCCTCATTGATCTGACCGGGACGCACCAGCCGCTCCCGGATGGCCATCTGACAGGAGCATCCGGTGAGGGCGCCGAGTGCCGCCAGCGCCGTCTCCAGCTTCGTGTGACCTTCGTGGCTTTCCTCGAACAGGACCAATTGGATGATCTGCTGGGCCGCCTCGGCCGGTCCGCCCTCGTTCTGCTCGTCTCCCTCCGCTGCGGAAGCGGCTGACTCGTTCCTCTGCGCCACGCCGAGCGCGGCATGGAAGGCGTTGCTGTTCGTTGTCCTCTCACGCGGTCAGAATAGGGGCGGCACATCACTCGAGCTATGAACTTTGCGGAGTTCCAGTCCCGATCCGGAGCCGGTGCTGGTTCCGGCGACGCCGCAAGACCTCGATTGGCTCATCGGGCTCCGATTGATCACGATGGCCGAACACTTCGAACGGGCCGGCGAGCATCTGACAACCGAGGATCAGCGCGCGCGGGTTCTGAGGGATTTCGATGCAATCCGGATCGTCATGGTCGGCTCGGAGCGGGTCGGGATGCTGAAGGTCACGCGCCTGCCCGACCTCTGGCATCTGGTTCAGATTCAGATCCTGCCTGTGCATCAGCGCAAGGGGCTCGGAGGCCGCTTGATTCAGGCGCTGTTGCAGGACGCCTCTCAGGCGGGTGTGCCGGTCGTGCTGCGCGTGTTGAAGGTGAATCCGGCCAAGCGCCTGTACGACCGGCTCGGCTTTCGCGTCACGGCCGAATATGGCAATTCGTACGAGATGCGATTCGAACCGGCCCGTGCAGCAACCGATCAGTAGCATGCTCAGCGGCACGCAGATCGAGCGATTCGTGTCCGACGGCTTCGTGCGCGTGGACGAGGCGTTCCCGCGCGATCTGGCCGACCGATGCCGCGACCTGCTCTGGACCAAGGTCGGCTGTGTACGCGACGACCCGTCGACGTGGACGAAGCCCGTCGTCTGGCTGACGAACTGCGACGAGCGGCCGTTCGTGCAGGCTGCCAACACGACGCGGCTGCACCGCGCGATGGATCAGCTCGTCGGACCGGGCCGGTGGATACCCCGCAGCAGCCTGGGAGCGTTTCCGGTCCGTTTCCCGGCCAGCGAGGACACCGGCGACACGGGATGGCATGTCGATGTGAGCTTTCCCGGTGCCGGCTCGGACCCGAACGACTACCAGACGTGGCACGTCAACGTCCGTTCTCGCGGGCGCGCGCTGCTGATGCTGTTCCTGTTCTCCGACGTGGGCGAGCACGACGCCCCCACGCGCATTCGCGTCGGCTCGCACCGGATCGTCGCCCGACTGCTCGAACCCGTCGGAGAGCCGGGCCTTCGGGGACCACGGATCGACCTGGCGCCGACCGCAGGCTGCGCCGAGGCGCTCGCTACCGGGCCCGCAGGGACCGTTTACCTGTGTCACCCGTTCCTGGTGCACGCCGCGCAGATCAATCGCGGGAGCCAACCGCGATTCCTGGCTCAGCCGTGCCTCTTCTGGCGCGGCGGACCGGATGCGTCCGCCCCCGCCGATGGTTGCCGGGCTCCCGTCGAGGAGGCGATTCAATCGGGGCTGACGGCGAATCCTCGCTGAAGGTCAGAGGCGCCGGCGCAGCAGCACCTTCGTACCCCGTTCGTCCACCCGCATTCCGACGACCTCGAAGCCGCTGCGCAGGTTCAGAATCAGCATCGGCGCATTGTCACCGAGCGTTTCGGTGGTGATCTCGCGGTAGCCGGCTTCCGCGCACCAGGCGTGCTGCCTCCGCATCAGCTCCTCGGCGATGCCACGCCGGCGATGCTCGGGATGCACGCCGCCGAGCCAGCTGTAGAACTCTTCGCGACTGCGCCGGTAGCCGAGCTTGAAGCCGACCGCGGCGCCCTCCTCCGACGCCAGCACCAGCATCGGATCCGGCCGCTCGGCAGCACGGGCAACGACCGCGGATGCGGCCGCATCGAAGCAGACACCGGCCAGCGCTGCCGCGGACTCCAGCGCTTCGGCCGGTATCGGAGCCGCGATTACCCGGTAGTCGATCACGCGTGCACCGGCACGACCGCCTCGTCCAGCAACGCCATCGCCTCACGAGCCGCGTCCCGGTCGGTGCCCGCCGTGGGCCCGCTGATCACGACCTTGTCGATGCCGAGGGCTTCGAGCTCCGCCAGCCGCTCGAGGCAGTAGTCCGGCGGCCCGGCGATCGCGAAGCGGTCGATGAAGTCGTCGTTCATCAGCGTCGCCTGCGCCGAATCGGCTCGGGTATGCTGACGCATGTCGTAGCCGTCGTGCAGACGTTCGAGCACCTGCCGGGTCGAGTCGTCGGCCGGCCCGGCCACCTGGCCGTGCATCACCGAGAAGCGGGCGAACGTGGTGAGACCGCCCCGCACCAGCGCCCGGGCCGTCGCGCGGTCGCGATGGCAGACGAGGTTCACGTATGCGCCGAGCTCGAGTGCGTCCGGGTCGCCGCCCGCCTCCGCGCACGATCGGCGAGCGAGGTCGATTCCCCAGCGCAGCCGCTCCGGAACGGCGCCGAGCGTGAACATCACCCGATCGGCGACCCGGCCGGCCAGCGCGATCACTTTCGGGCCGGTCGCCGCGATCTCGAGCGGCACCTTGGGCAGGCTCGGGTCGAACCAGCGGATTCGGCTGCTGGTCGGATGATCGGCGAGCTCGAGCGCTTCCACCGGCGGCGCGACCGCATCGTCCATCGGCAGCTCGCCGAACGCCACTTCTTCGCCCCGCAGGTACTTCTGCAGCGTCTCCACGTAGCGGGCGAAACTCGCGTAACGAGCCGGCGAACGCCCGAGGTGCGCGAGCGCCGAGTCGCCGCGGCCGATCCCGAGGTACATGCGGCCGCCGGAGAGCTGCTGCACCGCCATCGCCGCGGATGCAGTCACCGCCGGATGCCTCGTCACCGAGTTCGTGACGCCCGTGCCGAGACGCAGGCGCGAGGTGCCGGTGGCGGCCAGCGTCAGCGCGACGTAGGAATCGGCTGCCAGATTCTGCGAGTCGACCACCGCGAGACCCGACCAGCCGACGGCCTCTGCGCGCTGCGCTGCCCGCAGCGCGTGGTCCGGGTGCGAGTGCGTGAGGTTCCACAGTTCCATGGTCGCTCCGAATCGGCGGATGGAGCCTGAACGTAACCCGCTGCCGGACGGATCGCCAGAGTTGTGCGTTCGTTCAGGTTCGATTCATCGACGGACGGGTACGCTGGGTACCAGGTGTCGGTAACCGCACTGGGCGCGCTCCACCCGTAGCCGGTGCGGAGCCGGCACCGCGTTCCCACGGGTTCCCCTTCCCCTGCCGTGGAGAGCGAAGCCGGCGCGCTCGCGCGCCGGCTCTTCTCGTATCCTCAGAGGGCCTGCGAACGGAGGCGATCCCGGGCCAGATCGATCTTCGCGACGTAGCGGCTCGCGGCCTGCACTTCCTGCCCGTACATGCCGATGTTGTAGGCACGCAGCGCGCAGACCTCGTCCCCACAGCGGTCACGCAGGTGAGAGAGCACCTGTGCACCGCAGTAGATGTTCTCGGCCGGGTCCTGCAGGTTCGAGCTGCCGCAGAAGCTGCTCCAGTAGTTCGGCCGCACCTGGGCCGGGCCTACCGCGCCCACCGGAGAGAGCGCTTCCTTGCGGAACGTGCTCTCGATGTGTACCAGGCTGGCGAGCAGCTCCGGGTCGAGGTCGTGACGGAGCGACGCTTCGAGAATCCAGCTCGCGAACTCGTTCGCGGTGCTGCGCCGCACGCCGAACGCGCCGCTCACCTTTGCGCCGAAGGCCTCCACGCGCTCCTGCCACGGAATTCCCGGATGCTCCACCGCCGGGATCGCGAACGCGATGCGGACGGAGCCTTGCGGCCCGAACACGTTCGTGACGACCACCGTCGCGCAGATCGCCAGAACGAGCGTCGCGCCCTGCAGCTTGAAGAGAAACGGTAACTGCTTCCAGACCTGGTGCACGGTCGACCTCTTCTGCTTCTTCTGCGCCGCACGCCAGTCCTCGGACGCGCAACACCTTCAGTCGTGGGAGCCATTTTAGTTGCTGCTCGTCACACAATGAAGGAAAAATGGAACACCTTTGTAACGAGAACTCCCCGAGAGTGCGAATCGCGCTGCGTTAGTAGATCCTCACGCTTCAGCGCCTGTCATCACGTCGATCTGCAACGTGTGGTTCTAGACACGCGACCTGTAGAGGTGCTCGCGGCATAAGAAACCTGCAGAAAAACTGCATTCCCCGCGGCCGCAGCGCCGCATAGTCGAGTCGTTTGTAACGAGAACGCTGTGGGAGCGGCCTCGCTGTGGGAGCGGCCTCCGGCCGCGAACTCTCGGACATTCGCGGCCGGAGGCCGCTCCCACAGGTCAGGTCAGGGTCAGCGCCCGGACGATCCCGCGCGCAGCGCCTCGATGATCTCGCGCCGCTCGTTATCGTCGGATACCGGGAAGGAGGCCGATGTGCGGTCGGTGAAATGGCCGTAGCGGCGCAGCATTTCCGGCGCGATTTCACGGGGTTCGCCGACGACCGCGAATGCGTCGAGGATCTCGTCAGTGATCAGGTCCCCCATCTCCTTCCAGCGGCCCTGCTTCGACATCGCGTTCAGCTCGCCCTGCAGCTCGCCGACGCCGATGGATTCGAGCACGCCCTTGTAGGCGGGCGTCGAGCCGTAGAACGCGATGCGCTCCTTCGCGGCGCGCTTGCTCGCCTGGAATTCCGCCTCGTCGCGGCCGGTGACGACGAAATTGGAATACGAGATCTCGAAGTCGCTGCGCGTGCGCCCCGACTTCGCGAGCCCGCGTTCGATCGCCGGCAGCGTCACCTGCTCGATGTAGGGCACGGTGCTGAACGGGTGAATGATCATGCCGTCGGCCACTTCACCGGCGACCTCGGTCATCGCGGGGCCGACCGCCGCGAGCACCACGCGCGGCGGGCCGTGCTCCTTGTTCTCCGGCGTGAACGCCGGAGTCATCAGCGTGTGGGTGTAGTACTTGCCGACGAAGGTGAGCGGCTCGCCCTGGTACCAGTTGGCCCAGATCGCGCGCATCGCCAGCACCAGCTCGCGCATCTGCGCCGCCGGCGCACCCCACGGCATGCTGAAGCGCTTGGTGATGTGCGGCTTGATCTGCGAGCCGAGACCGAGCGTGAACCGGCCCTTCGAATACGCGTTCAGGTCGTGGCCGATGTTGGCGAGAATCATCGGGCTGCGCGCGAACGCGACCGCGATCGAGGTGCTGATTTCGAGCCGCTCGGAATGCTCCGCCGCGAGCAGCAGCGGAAAGAACGGATCGTGGTTCATCTCTGCGGCGCGCACGCCGTCGTAGCCGGCCGCCTCCGCCGCCCGCACCTGCTCGGGAATGCTCTCGAGCCGGTGTCCGATGCCTGCGTCGACCTTCATGACTACGCCGCGCTCAGCTCGGCGATGATCTTCAGCCGATCCTGCTTCGGAATGTTCGCGTAAGCCGCCGAGGTGCGGTCGATGATGTCGCCGTAGCGGGATTTGATCTGGCCGGCGATCGTCGCGGGCTCGCCGACCACGGCGAACGCGTTCAGGATGTCGTCGGTGATCAGCTCACCCATCTCCTGCCAGCGCCCCTGCTTCGACATCCGGTTCAGCTCCTCCTGCAGCTCCCCGCAGCCGATGGACTCCAGCACCGGGCGGTACGCCGGCGTCGAACCGTAGAACGCGATCTGCCGCCGGGTGTTGACCTTCGCTTCGGCGAGCTCCTTCTCGTTGCTGCCCGTCACGACGAACACGGGATAGCTGATCTCGAAGTCGCTGCGCTTCTTGCCCGCTTTCGCGAACCCGCGCTCGAGCGCCGGCAGCGTGGTTTCGCGCAGGTATTTCTCGGTGGTGAACGCGTGGATGATCACGCCGTCGGCGACCTCCCCCGCCACTTCCGTCATGCGCGGGCCGACCGCCGCGAGGAACACGCGCGGCGCGCCGTACTCGTTGTTGGTCGGCGTGAAGAACGGCGTCATCAGCGTGTGCGTATAGAACTCGCCGGTGAACTCGAGCGGTTTGCCCTCGTGCCAGGTCGCCCAGATCGCCCGCATCGCCAGGATGAACTCGCGCATCCGGGCCGCGGGATGCGACCACGGCATGCTGAAGCGCTTGGTGATGTGCGCGCGGATCTGCGAGCCGATGCCGAGCACGAACCGGCCTTTGGAGGCCGCGTTCAGATCGTGGCCGATGTTCGCGAGGATCATCGGCGTGCGCGCGAACGCCACCGCGATCGACGTCATCAGATCGACCTTCGACGTATTCTGCGCGGCCACCAGCAGCGGGAAGAACGGATCGTGCGCGGTCTCCGCGGTCATGATGCCCGAGTAGCCCATTTCCTCGAGCTCACGTGCCTGCGCGCCGACCTTGTCGAGCTCCCAGCCTACGCCGCCGTCGACTTTCATCGCGTTCCCCTCCGATTGCTGCGGTTGCTTTCGACTGCCGAAGAACCTGGGATTGTTTCACTGTCGTTCACCCGAAGTAAACCGGGTCGCGGCCCCTGGCCTTCCAGGAAATACGCGCTGGTCGCCTCGCCGGACGAGGGGATTTCAACCCGGTAGAACAGCTCGTTCGGGTGCCGCACCGCGACCGCGTCCTCGGGATCGAGCCCCAGCAGGTGCATCAGGATCACCCGCGACATCACCCCGTGCGTGATCAGCGCCAGCGTGCGTTCCGGCCCCTCGAGCAACTCGTCGAGGAAGCTGCGTACCCGCGCGGCCATGTCCGCCAGGTTCTCGCCTTCCGGCGGCCGGTGGTGGAAGGGGTCTTCGCTGCGCGCCCGCCACTCGTCGGGATACGCGGCCACGATCTGCTCGAGCGTCAGCCCGGACCACAGGCCGCAATCGCGTTCCATCAGCGCCGGTTCGTAGCGCACCGGCACCGACAGATGCGCGTTCACGAGCGCCGCGGTTTCGCGGGTGCGCCCGAGCGGCGATGCGATCAGCGTCTCGATACCGCCGAGCCGCGCCAGCGTGCGGCCGTGCACCTCGGCCTGCAGGCGCCCGAGCGGAGTGAGCGCCGAGTCCATACGACCCTGCATCCGAGTCGCCGCGTTCCACTCGGTCTGGCCGTGGCGAACGACGTAGATCGTGCGGACGCTCATTCGCCGGCGGCGTCCGACGAACCTCCCTTCCCTGCGGTGCGGTAGTCGCCGTAGGCCGCGTCGCGTTTGCTGAGCGCTGCCGTGAGCCCCTTGCGAAGCTCCGCCAGGTGCGCCTGCGTCGTCTGCGTGAACACGGCGAGCTGCTGCATCTCGGTGCCCGCCCGGATCCCGGCGCGGATGCCCATCGCCTCCATCTGCCGGTGCACCGCGCGCTTGTTGATCTGCTGCAGATCCGACGGCGTCTTCGCGACCCGCTCGGCGATCGCCAGCACCCGCTCCTCGAGCTCGGCCTCGGGGAAGTTGCGATTCGCGAAGCCGCACTCGACGGCTTCGACACCGGACATGTGATCGCCGGTCAGCATCAGCTCCATCGCGCGGCGCAGGCCGACGATCCACGGATAGAACTGATTGTCCGGCGGGCTGATCGAGCGCACCACCGGATAGCCGATCTTCGCGTCGTCGGCGACGTAGACCAGATCACAGGCGGTGGCGAGCTCGGTGCCCCCCGCGAGGCAGTAGCCGTGCACCTGCGCGATCACCGGCTTGGCCAGATCCCAGATGCGGAAGAAACCCTCCACCACGTGGCGCGGCCAGTTGCCGAGCCCGCCGGCGGTGTAGAACGGCTGACCTTTCGAGACGTCGGAGCTCAGGTCGTAGCCGGCGGAGAAGCACGGCCCGGCGCCGCGGATCACCATCACGCGCACGTTCGGATCCTGATCCGCCGTCTCGAGCGCATGGAACAGCTCGCCGCGCAGCTCGTTCGACAGCGCGTTGCGCTTGTCCGGCCGGTTCAGCGTGATGCGCCGCACCAGCGGGCGCGGGTCATCGACGACGATCTTGGCGTAATCCATCGAACCCTCCTGCTACTGTGGAAGCGGCCCCTATTGTGGGAGCGGCCTCTATTGTGGGAGCGGCCCCTATTGTGGGAGCGGCCTCCGGCCGCGAAGGCTGGAGAAGTTCGCGGCCGGAGGCCGCTCCCACAGACGCTCGTCTTTCAGCGGAACTGGAAGTTCTTCGCCGTGAACGCGGCCAGCGTGCGCTGCGCGGCTTCGGCGGTCGGCGCGATCGGCGCGATGATCGCCGTGTCGATGCCGCCGTCGGCGGCTTCCTGAATCCGCTCGCGCACCTCGTCCTCGTCGCCGATGATCGCGATCTCGTCGATCATCTCGTCGGTGAGCGCGCCGCCCGTCTTCGCGCGATCCTTCTCCGCCCAGCCTTCACGGATCGTCTGCGCGGCCTCCTCGTAACCGGCCCACGCCAGGAACTTGTTGTACACGGGTGTCGCGTAGTACGGCGCGAACGCGGCGCGGAACAGATTGCGTCCCTCGGCCTTGTCGTCGGTGACGAGCACCATGAAGCGGTTCACCACCTCGACGTTCGCCGGGTCCTTGCCGGCGCGCTCGGCGCCGATGCGTACGTGCTCCATCATCTTCGGCAACGCGCCCTTCGGCCAAAGGTTGAAGATCACGCCGTCACCCACCTCCGCGGCCATCTCGATCATGTTCGGACGGAGCGCCGCGAGGTAGATCGGCGGCGGATTCTCGAGCGGCGGCTGCCGATAGCCGCGGCTGTAGAGCGTCTCGCCCTGGAAGTCGGACTTCTCGCCCTTCAACATCGAGCGCACCAGCAGCGTGGTCTCCTTGACGCGGGTGAGCGGCTTGTCGAGCGGAATGCCGTTCCACTGACCCATGATGGTCTGGCTCGACGAGCCGAGGCCCATCACGAAGCGCCCCGGCAGCACCTGGGCGATCACGTTGATCGACGCGGCGAGCACCGCGGGCGTGCGCGTGTACACCGGTGTCACCGCGACGCCGATCCGGATGCTGCGGGTGTGGTGAGCGATCGCCGCGATCTGCGTGAGGGTGTCGGGTGCGCCCGAATCGCTGAACCAGCCGTCGGGAATGCCGTTGTCCTCGGCCCAGCGGATGCGCTCGATGGTCTGCTCGAGCCGCGGCCCAGCCGGCAGGGTCACGGCGATCCGTTTCTCCACACCCATGACTCGTCCTCCGGATAAAGCCGCAAGACTCGCATTTTGCGGCTCGCGGAATCAAGACGTATGCTTCCCGGTTCTTCAGGAGGGACGCATGAGCAACGTAGAGCTGACCCCGGTACGCGACGTCCACCGGTTCGACGAGGACGCGCTGGCCCGGTATCTGGAAGCCCACGTGGCCGGGTTCACGGGGCCGATGACGGTCGAGCAGTTCGAGGGCGGACAGTCGAATCCGACGTTCCGCCTGACCGCGAGCGGACGCCGCTTCGTGCTGCGCAAGCAGCCGCCGGGACAACTGTTGCCGTCGGCTCATCAGGTGGATCGCGAGTACCGGGTGATGAAGGCGCTCGAGCACACCGCGGTGCCGGTGCCGCGGATGACGGTGCTGTGCGAGGACCCGAGCGTGATCGGCACCAAGTTCTACGTGATGGAGTGGGTGGACGGCCGCGTGTTCGCCGAAACCCGCCTGCCGGGTCTGTCGCGGGAGGAACGGCGCAGCATCTACCTCGATCTCGCCCGCGTGCTCGCCGCGCTGCACAGCGTGGATCCGGAGTCCGTCGGGCTCGGCGACTTCGGCCGTCCCGGAAACTACTACGAACGGCAGATCAGCCGCTGGACCAAGCAGTATCTCGCGTCGAAGACCGAAGAGATCGAGGCGATGGACCGGCTGATGGCCTGGCTGCCGGAGAACATCCCCGAGCAGCGCAAGACCGTGATCGTGCACGGCGACTACCGGCTCGGCAATTGTCTGATCCACCCGCAGGAGCCGCGCATCGCCGCGGTGCTCGACTGGGAGCTCTCGACGCTAGGTGACGGGCTCGCCGACCTCGGCTATCTGTGCCAGGACTACCACGGCGAGGCCTACCACGACGCCGGGCTCGCGGGCGCGGATCTCGACGCGCTCGGCATCCCGACGGAACAGGAGATGGTCGCCGAGTACTGCCGCCACGCCGGCATCGAGCGTATCGACAACTGGCCGTTCTACCTGATCTACAACATGTTCCGGTCGGCGGCGATCATCCAGGGCGTGTACAAGCGCGGCGTGGACGGCAACGCGAGCTCGACCAAGGCGCTGGAGTTCAAGGACGCCGCGCGGCTGCGCGCCGAGCGGGCGTGGCGGATGGTCGAGGCGCTGTAGCCCGGCTGTGGGAGCGGCCTCCGGCCGCGAACCGGAGAAGCATTCGCGGCCGGAGGCCGCTCCCACAGAGCCCTCGAGTTACAGCACGTTTTCCGCCAAGAGCTGCAGCGCCTCCGGCTGCTGCGTGCCGATCAGCATGCTGGAGACGTGGCCGCGCTTGCCGGCTTCCTTCCAGCGCTGCAGACGGTCTTTGATGCGATCCGCCGGGCCGACCAGGTGGCAGGCGTCGATCAGCTCCGCCGGCACCGCGGCCGCCGCTTCGTCCTTGCGGCCGGCCAGGTACAGATCCTGGATCTTGACCGCCGCTTCCTCGAAACCGAGCCGCTTCGCGTAGTCGTTATAGAAGTTCTTGTCGCGCGCACCCATGCCGCCGATGTAGAGCGCCATGTTGGCGCGGATCGGCTGCATGCACTTCTCGACGTCGTCGCCCATGATCACCGTCACGAACGGTGCGATGTCGAACTGAGCCAGGCTCTTGCCGTTGCCGGCGCGCTCGAAGCCCTTGCGGATCGGCTCGTCGAACACGTGGAACTGCTCCGGATCCATCCAGACCGGGAAGAAGCCGTCCGCGACCTCGGCCGCGGCCGCGACGCCGTTCGGCGTGATGGTCGCCGCGTAGATCGGGATGTTCTGCTCGCAGTGCAGGATGCTCTTCAGCGGCTTGCCGAGCCCGGTCGAGCCCTGACCCGTGTACGGCAACTGGTACATGTCGCCGTCGAAGGTCACCGGGCCCTCACGCGCGATGATCTGCTTCATGATCTTGATGTACTCGCGCAGCCGCGTCACCGGCTTGCCGTACGGGACGCCGTGCCAGCCCTCCACCACCTGCGGACCCGAGGCGCCCACCCCGCAGATGAACCGGCCGCCGGACAGCTCCGCCAGCGTCATGGCCGTCATGGCCGCCATCGCCGGGGTGCGCGCCGGCATCTGCATGATCGCGGTGCCGGCCTTGATCTTGGTGGTCTGCGCCAGGATCCACGCGGCCGGTGTGACGGCATCCGAGCCGTAGGCCTCGGCCGTCCAGATGGACTCGTAGCCGAGGCTCTCGGCGTGCTTCACGTGGTCGATGGGAATGTGCATCTTGCGGCCGGAATAGCCGCCGATCAGCCCGAGCTTCATCGTGAGGTACTCCCTCGGTTGGAATCTTGTGCGCGAACGTCGTCGGCTCGAACATAGCAGAGGCCAGGAACCGAACCAACGTCTTTCGCTGCACCCGACGGCCGCGATCAACCTGTGGGAGCGGCCTCCGGCCGCGAACAACCTGTGGGAGCGGCCTCCGGCCGCGAACGCTCAACCGACCTGATGATAGCGGCGCAGGTAGTCGATGATGTCCAGGCTTTCGTACAGCCAGTGCACTTCGCCGTCGCGCTCGATACGCAGACACGGGACCATGCTGCTGCCGCCGCCGTCGATCAGCTCGCGGCGCGCCTGCGGGTCGAGCAGCGTGTCGCGCATCTCCATGTCGATGCCGGCCTCGGCGAGGAACTGCCGTACCCGCCGGCAATACGGACAGCTCGCGTACTGATAAAGGACATGGTGTTCGGACATGCCGGACGCTCAGGCGCCGCCGGCGCGCCGCGCGTCGCGCTCCCGCGCGATCAGGTGGTCCGCCACGTCGAGGGCCGTCTGGCGCCCCACCTCCATGCCGATGCGGTACTTGTCGTTGACCACCAGCGTCGGCACGCCCGTTATCCGCATCTCGCGCTGCGCCTGCTCGGCCTGCTGCATTCGCATTCGCACGGCCGGTGACTCGAACGCGCGCAGGAACTCATCCCGGCTGACGCCGTAGCCATCGACGAAGTCGGCAATCATCTGCGGCGACAGGAACTGCCGGCCCTGGTCGTGAATCGCGCGGAACAGCCGCTCGTGGTTCTGCTCCAGCGCATCCAGCTCATCGAGCGCGATGTAGGTACGTGCGAGCAGCGCCCAGACCGGCGAGAACGCGACCGGCGTGCGCTCGAACTCCACATCGTCGGGAAGCCGGGCCTTCCAGTCCTCGATCAGCGGGTCGAAGTTGCGGCAGTGCACGCAGCCGTAAGAGAAGAACTCGCGCACCAGGATCGGCTCACCCGGCCGCCGTCCCCGCGCGTCCTCGATCGCGTGGTAGTGGGTCCCCTCGCGGTACTCGCCTTCGGTGATGCCGGTGGTGTAGACGAAGCCGTAGCCGATGATCAGCACCACCAGCGCCACCACGAAAGCAATGATCCCGTTGCGGATCCGCGCGACCTGACGCTCGGTGCGCGCCGCTCGCTTCTTCTTGGCCATGTCCGGGTCGAGGCTCTCCCGTCGCAGTTGCCGGCGATTCTACTACGCGGGGGTGGGGAACGGCATGATGGGAATGTGGGAGCGGCCTCCGGCCGCGAACGGCCTGAGGATTCGCGGCCGGAGGCCGCTCCCACAGCGTAGCCGCTCCCACAGGGTAGCCGCTCCCACAACGGATTCGTCGGTCAGCGCTCGACGATGAACGTCACGCCGTAGCGGCGCGGCTCACCGAGCTGCACCCAGCCGTTCGGCTCGTAGCCGGTGCGCGGATCGTTGCCGAAATAGTAGCCGCGCACCGCGTAGCGTTCGTCCGTCAGGTTCCGTCCCCAGAGCTTCACGCTCCAATGCCGGCCCTCGTAGCCGAGGCTCGCGTGGTAGAGCTCGTACGGGCGCGACTTCACGTCGTCGGTGTCGTCGACGAAGCGTTCGCTGTCCGAGAAATAGAAGTCGTCCTTGCCTTCCGTCTCGAGGCGAACGAACCAGCCCGGTGCCGGCCGATACTCGAGCCCCGCGTGAAACTGGTAGTTCGGCGCGTGCGCCTGCTCCTCGCCGTCGAGATCCTCGCCGTTGTTGTTGATGAAGTCCTCGAACTCCGTGTCCATCAGGCCCAGGCTGACGAACAGGCTGAGCGGATCGAGCGGCCGGTAGTCGAGCTCGAGCTCGAGCCCGCTGTTGCGGCCCTCCGCGGCGTTGCTCACCAGATCGATGAACTCGACGGCGTTGCCGGGCCGCTCGACGATGATGGAGGTATCCACCTGTACGTCCTCCCGGCGCATCGTGAACAGCGCCGCGCGCAGGTTCAGCCGTCCCCCCTGCAGCGCCGTCTTGATCCCCGCTTCGTAGTTCCACAGCGCCTCGGGATCGTACTCGCGCAGTGCCGGGTCCAGCGTGCCGCTGATGTTGAAGCCGCCCACCTTGTAGCCGCGAGTCGCGCTCAGATAGGCGAGCGTGCTGTCGCCGACGTCGCGCTCGAGCACCAGGCGCCCGCCGTACATCCGATCCACCGGATCGAATGCCATGCCTTCGGAGTCCCGGTATTCGGCGCTGTGCCGCTCGGCCCGCAGGCCCAGGATCACCCGCGTGCGCGGCGTCAGCTCGTGCTCGAGCTCGCCGTACAGCGCGAGCCGCTCGACCTCGAAGTCGCTGGTGAAGTCGCCGTCGAAGAACGTGTAGCGGCGTGTCAGGTCCTCCGCCTGATCGAGCGCGTAGACGCCGACCACCCAGTCGGTGCTGTCACCGAACAGCCGTCCGCCCGGGCCGGACAGGAGTCTCAGGTCCACGGAAACGCTGCGCCGGTCGCGCAGGTACCGGTCGGTAGACGAGTAGCCGTCCGGATGGAATCCGCGATAGGTCCAGTCTTCGTCGTAGCCGTAGTCCATCTCGCTGTCGGAGCCGCCGACCGTGCCGACGAAGCGCATCGCGTCGCCGAGGTCCCAGTGCACCGACAGACTGCCGTATCCCGTGCGCTGACGATCCTGGCCGGGCTCGTCCGAGAGCGTGTTGCGGTCGTTGTCGAGGGAGAACGCATCGTAACCGCTGTCGATGTCGACGAGCCCCGCGCTCAACGTCCAGGTCTGATCCTCCCTGGGCTGCCAGCGGAGCTTCCCGCGCACGGTCAGCTCGTCGTGGTTGTCGGTGTCGTCGCGGCCGAGAAAGCGATTGGTCATGAAGCCGTCGTCGCGATACTGCTGTGCCGCGAGCCGGTAGCCGAGCCGCTCCGTCAGCGGCCCGGACACCACCGCCCCGACCCCGCGGCCGTCGTAGTCGGCCGCATCCAGCCGCAGCCGGGCCTCGAACTTCTCGCCCGGGTCGCGGGTGCGCACGTTGATCAGGCCGGCGAGCGCGTTCGCGCCGTAGAGCGTACCTTGCGGTCCGCGCAGCACCTCGATCTGCTCGACATCGAACAGCGTCGCGGCGATGCCGAGCCCGGTGAGGTCCACGCCGTCGAGCACCAGCCCAACGGACGGGTTCAGCGGCTCGGCGAACTGGCCGCGCTCGCCGATGCCGCGGATCTGCACGAACCGGGCCCGCGCGCCGCCGCTCGCCAGGTTGACGTTCGGCACCCAGCCGAGCACCTCTTCCAGGTGGTTGACGGTGGCGGCCCGCTGCGCGTCCAGACTCAGCACGGAGATGCTGGCCGCGCTGTCGGCGAGGGGCGCTTCGCGCAGCTCCCCGGTGACCACGATCTCTTCGATCGGCCCTTCCGCTGGCTCGCGGGGCGGCGTGCCCGCCTGGAGCGAAGCCGCGAGCAGCAGCGCGGTCAGGTGCAGCGGGACGCACAGGGAAGCTTTCATCACAGCTCTTCCTTCGGTTGCTCGATGCGCCCTAAGGAATGCCGAGAAAGCCAGTGACGGGAACTGAGCGATCCTAATCCCTACGCCGGTGTTACCCGGATCAGGTTCGAAGGGTCCACTGCGCGCGGCAGTGTCTCAGGCTCGAGCCACCCCTTAGGACCCGGCCATTGTTCCATCGCGCCGCGGCGGGAGCAATGATCCGGATCAGACTTTTCAGGTCCCGTTCATGTTGCGCCGCTAAGCTTGCCTCGAGCACACGATGGCTCGCAGGAGGCTCCACGAGGCTGCCATGACCGAATACGATGCGTTGATTCAGACGATTGCGCTCACGATGGGCGTCGCCTGGGCGAGCGGCATCAACCTCTACGCGGCGGTGGCGATGCTCGGGCTGGGCGGTGCGCTCGGCTACGTCGAGCTGCCGCCGACACTGGCCGTGGTGCAGGATCCGCTGGTGATCCTGGCGGCGGCGTTCATGTACTGCGTGCAGTTCATGGCGGACAAGACGCCCGGGGTGGACACCGGGTGGGACGCGCTGCACACGTTCATCCGCATTCCGGCCGGTGCGGCGCTCGCGGCCGGCGCGGTCGGCGACGTGACGCCGGCGCTCACGATCGCCGCGGGCCTCGTCGGCGGCGGCGTCACCGCGGCCACGCACGCCACCAAGGCGGGCGGGCGGGTGCTGATCAACACCTCGCCGGAGCCGTTCTCCAACTGGGCGGCGTCGTTCGCGGAGGACTTCGCCGTGTTCGCCGGGCTCTGGGCGGCGCTGTCGCATCCCGTGGTATTCTTGGCGCTGTTCCTGGCCTTCCTGCTGCTCCTATGTTGGCTCCTCCCCAAACTCTGGCGCGGCGTACGCCTGGTGCTGAAGAAGCTCGGCACCTGGCTCGGATTCGTGCGTCCCGACTCGACGGGCGACGCCGAGCGCGCGCGGCGCGATCTCGAGCGGCTGGCGCGCTCCGGGGTGCTGTCGGAGGCGGAGTTCCGAGCCGCGGAGTCGCGGCTGAAATCGGCCTGAGCGCCGCGCTGTCCGATCCCCGCCGCCGTGGCTGACCGGCGCCCGCGCAAGCGGCGGCGCGGCGGCCGCCGGCGACCCTCGCTGACGAGGCGCGTGCTGCGTTACACGCTGCTCGGCGGCCTGGTGCTCGGATCGCTGGCCGTGGTCGCAGTCGCCGGCTACCTCTTCTACCTCGATCGACAGATCACCGGCACGTTCGAGGGCCGGCGCTGGTCGGTGCCGGCCGTGATCTACGCGCAACCCCTCGAGCTCTACCCCGGCGCGGATCTCGGACTGGCGGAGCTCACGGCGGAGCTGGAGCGTCTCGGCTACGAGGCGAGCGCGAACGTCGACGCGCCCGGCTCCTACAAGCGCACCGCGAACCGGCTCGACGTGTACCTGCGCGCGTTCCGGTTCATGGACGGGCAGCGCAGCAGCCGGCGCATCCAGCTCGTCTTCGACGGCCCGACGCTCGCGGAGGTGCGCGATCAGAGCGGCCGGCCGGTGCCGCTGGTGCGGCTCGATCCGCTCACGATCGGCAGCTTCTTTCCGAGCCACGGCGAAGACCGCCTGGTGCTGACGCCGGAGCAGATTCCGAATCTGCTGCGCGAGACGCTGAAGGCGGTGGAGGATCAGAACTTCGATCACCACGCCGGCTTCGATCCCATCGGAATCGCGCGCGCGTTGTGGGTGAACCTGAAAGCCGGCGAGGTCCAGCAGGGCGGCAGCACGCTGACCCAGCAGCTCGTCAAGAGCTACTACCTGGACAACCGTCGCACCCTCGAGCGCAAGCTGCGCGAGCTCGCGATGGCGGTGATCCTGGACGCGCGCTTCGACAAGCGCGAGATCATGGACGCCTACATCAACGAGATCTACATCGGCCAGGACGGTCAGCGGGCCGTGCACGGCTTCGGGCTCGGCGCGCAGTACTACTTCAACCGACCGCTGACCGAGCTCGGGGTCGACGAGCTCGCGACGCTGATCGCGGTGATCCGCGGCCCGTCGTACTACAACCCGTTCCGGCACCCGGAGCGGGCCCTGGCCCGGCGCAACCTGGTGCTCGACAAGATGCTCGCGAACGGGCTGATCACCGAGCCGGTGCACGCGCAGAGCGTCGACATGCCGCTCAAGGTGGTGCGCGGCAGCCGCAGCGGCGGCGCCTATCACCCGGCCTTCATGGATCTGGTGCGGCGCGAGCTCGCCGAGCACTACCAGGAGGACGACCTGACGACTCAGGGCCTCAGGATCTTCACGACGCTGGAACCGCGGGTGCAGGACGCCGCGGAAAGGGCCTTGTCGGATGCGCTGGCGCGGCTCGAGCAGCAGCGGGACCTGCCCGCCGACACGCTGCAGGGTGCGGTGATCGTCACCGCGAACCAGACCGGCGAGGTGCTCGCCGTGGCCGGCGGCCGCACCGCCGGCTTCGACGGCTTCAACCGCGCGGTGCAGGCGCGGCGGCCGATCGGCTCGCTGATCAAGCCGGTGGTGTACCTGACCGCGCTCGAGCACGGCTACCACCTCGCCAGCGTGGTCGAGGACGCGCCGGTCAGTCTGGAGCAGCACGGACGGACCTGGCAGCCCGCGAATTTCGACAAGAAGATCCACGGTCCGGTGCCGCTGATCCGGGCGCTCGGCGACTCGCTGAATCTGGCGACCGTGAACCTCGGGCTCGCGCTCGGGGTCGACACCGTGGCTGCACGGCTGGCGAGCCTCACGGGCAGAGAGCCGAGCAATACCTACCCGTCGCTGCTGCTCGGTGCCGAGGCGCTGACGCCGCTGGAGGTGGCGGGCCTGTACGGCACGTTCGCGAGCGGCGGGTTCTACATGCGGCCGAAGGCGGTGATTGCGGTGCTGGACGAATCCGGGGCGCCGTTGTCCCGCCACTCGCTCGACCTCGAGCAGCGTATCGAACCGGACATCGCCCGGGTGATGAGCCGGGCGCTCGAGACGGTGATGCGTCACGGCACCGGATCGTCGTCCCGCTTCGCGCGCGCCGGCACCGCCGGCAAGACCGGCACCTCGAACGACTTCCGCGACAGCTGGTTCGTCGGCTACGACGACGCGCACCTCGGCGTGGTCTGGGTGGGCACCGACGACAACCGCTCCACGGGCCTGACCGGATCGAGCGGCGCGATGAAGGTCTGGGACGAGGTGATGACGCACCTGGGCGTGCGCCCGCTGCATCATGGCGCGCAGGACGACGCGGTCACCATCGAGTACGCGAGCGGATTGCTCGCTCGGGCCGATTGCGCCGACGTGGTCGAGGTGCTGCTGCCCGAGGACGCGTCTTTGCGGAGCAAGCCGGGCTGTGGTATCAACGGCCCCTCACTCGGCGAACGAATACGTTCTTGGTTCGGCAAAGACTGAATTCGCCCGCGCTGCTGCTCCTCGCGGTCATCACCGCCGTCCTGGCCGGCTGCGCGACCACGTACCCCCCACCCCGCGACGAGGCGCCGGCACCCGAAGCGCCACGCCCCGAGCAGCCGGACCAGGCCGAGCCGGAGGTCATTCCGGAACGGACGCCCGACCCGAGCGCGCCGACCCTCGCGCTGCTGCGCCAGAGCGAGCGCTCCGCCGACGACGGGGATCTCGACGGCGCGATCGCCTACGTCGAGCGCGCGATCCGGCTCGACTCCCGCAATCCCGAGCTGTGGCTGCGGCTCGCCCGGCTGCAGCTCGCAGCGCAGCGCCCCGGCACCGCGGAGCAACTCGCGCACAAGGCGATCGCGCTGGCCGAGGAGGACGCCCAGGAACGCCAGGCCTGGCTGCTCGTGGCCGACGCGCTGGAAGCGCAAGGAGACGACGCCGAAGCGGCGCGCATCCGCGCGCGCTGGCGCACCTACCGCGGCTGAGCCTCCTCCGCGGGAGCGGCCGCGTCCGTGGGAGCGGCCCTCTGTGTGAGCGGCCCCTCTGTGTGAGCGGCCCCTCTGTGGGAGCGGCCCCTCTTGTGGGAGCGGCCTCCGGCCGCGAATCATTGGATCGCGATCCGGGCAACGGATCAGCCGCAAGACGGCCTACAGCCCATTGCCCTCCTGGATGAGCACCGCCAGAAGGGTGTTACCCATCTGATCGGACTGACTGTTACCTGACCAAAAGCCGGCCTCGAGAACGGCGGCTCTGATCCCCAGCGCTCTATTCCAAGTGGGAAAGAACCCGCGCGGCGGCGTGCCGGACTAGCAATGATCGGCGCGTCCTCACGCGCGTACGGTCCGCAACATCGCCCGAATCAAAGTCCGCGAACGGGTGGTCGACTTCGGTCGCAGCGCCGGCGTGCGGCCGGTGGTGCGCGCGAACGATCTCACACGGCACCATCGCGTCGGCCACATCCGGACGGAACATGGCCCGAATCAATCGATGAAGCCAGGGCGATCGAGATCCGGCGCTGTACCTCGAAATCGCGGCCTTGATTCGGGCGATGTTGTGTACGTCAATAATGTGTGCAAATTCATGATCAGGGTATTCGGCTGATCCTCTCTTCCCGCCGGTACCGCGAAGGGCCCCGATAGAGCCCGTAGCGGTATCGGCGGGGCGGCCGTCAGGCCGCGCTCTTCAACAGCTCCCGCTTGTGCCCGGTGAGCAGGCTCATGTTCAGGTAACGACTGGCCTCCAGCCAACTCTCGTGGGTCTCCACACGCAGCGCCCGAATCAAACGCAGGCACGACTCCGTGTTCGGGAAGATCCGCACCACGCGCGTGCGGCGGCGGATCTCTTCGTTCAGCCGCTCCAACATGTTGGTGCTCTTCAGATGCTTGTGGTGTGCCCGAGGCAGCCGATAGAAGCTCAGCGTCTCGCCGATGTGGCTCTCCACCCAGTCCACCAGCTTC
>DASVDC010000013.1:0-12961 GCA_036381275.1 Pseudomonadales bacterium
CGCCAGGATGTCGAACAGCGGCAGGTCGATCGAATAAGGCTGATCTCGCAGCGGACAGTCGAGTATCGCAGCGTCGGCGGCGAACGCGCTGCCCGCCGCGACCCATGAAAGAAGCGCGGCAAACGTGGCGTGGGTGCGGCGGCCGTAGCGTTGGTGTCGGTTGGTCATGACGTACCTACTAGGCAATCGCTGGTGATCTGAGCGGTGCTGGTGACACCGGTGAGCGCCATGGCAACCCGCATTTCTGCGGCGATCAGCTCGAGCACGTGCTCGACGCCGCGCGAACCGGCCGCCGCGAGCGCATAGACCCAGGCGCGGCCGAGCAGAACGCCCTTCGCTCCGAGAGCCAGCAGCCGAACCACGTCGAGTCCGGACCGTACCCCGCCGTCGGCGAGCACCGTCAGGCGCTCGCCTACGGCGTCGACCACCGCCGGCAACGCCCGTGCCGTGGATAGCACGCCGTCGAGCTGCCGGCCGCCGTGATTCGACACGACGATGCCGTCGGCACCGAACTCGGCCGCCTCGACGGCATCCGCGGGATCCAGAATGCCCTTGAGCACGATCGGGCCGGTCCAGTGCGAGCGCACGAAGTCCAGATCCTTCCAGGTCACCGACGGATCGAAGTTGTCGCGCATCCAGGCGAAGAAGTCCTCGAGGCCGGTGTTCGCGCCGAGCACCGGCGCGACGTTGCCGAGATGGTGCGGTCGACCGCAGAGCCCCACGTCCCAGGCCCACTGCGGTCGGACGGCCGCCTGCAGCACCCGCCGCGCCGCGCCGCGAAGGCCGGGCGCACCGGCGAGGCCCGAGCGCACGTCGCGATAGCGCGACCCCGGGACGGGCATGTCCAGCGTGAACACCAGCGCCGAGCAGCCGGCGGCCCGGGCACGCTGCAGCAGTTCACGCATGAAGCCGCGGTCACGGATCATGTAGAGCTGGAACCAGAACGGTCTGCGTGCGGAGGCGGCCACCTCCTCGATCGGGCAGACCGAGACGGTGGACAGACAGAACGGCACACCGGCGGCCTCGGCGGCGGCCTGCGCCTGCACCTCGCCGCGCCGGGCGTTCATCCCCGCGAGGCCCACGGGCCCCAACGCCACCGGCAACGCCAGCGTCTCGCCGAACAGCCCGGTGGTCAGGTCTGCCGCCGAAACGTCGCGCATCACGCGTTGCCGCAGCGCGATCCGTTCGAGATCGGCGACGTTGCGCCGCAGAGTCACCTCGGCGTACGACCCGCCGTCGATGTATTCGAACAGGAACCTCGGCAGGCGCCGCTCTGCGAGGCGCCGATAGTCGGTAACCGATGCTGCCTTCATCGTGGATCGACACGGCGCAGCGGAACGCAGGCCGCGAGCCGGCTGCGGAGCTCTTCGAGCGATCCCGGCATCGCGCCGGCCGCTCGCGCCTGCACCAGCACGTTGCCGAGCGCCGTCGCCTCCACCGGCCCGGCCAGCACCGGCAGTCCCACTGCGTCCGCGGTGAGCTGACAGAGCAGCGTGTTCATCGAGCCGCCGCCGACGACGTGCACCACCTCGACCGGGCGCCCGGACAGCTCCGCGGCGCGCTGCACCGTTGCCGCGTAGCCGCGCGCCAGCGAATCGAGCACGCAGCGCACGATCTCTTCCGGCGACATCGCAGCCTTCCCCGCCGCATCGGCGATGCGTTCGGGCATCCGTCCGGGCGGAATGAACGCCGGGTCGTCGACGTCGATGTACACCCCGCCCGGCAGCCGCGCGGCGGCCTCCAGCAGGCGGTCGAGGTCGTCACGGCCCCAGGCGCGGAGGCATTCCTGCAGCAGCCACAGGCCGCCGACGTTACGCAGGAAGCGGATGCGGCCGTCCACGCCGACCTCGTTGGTGAAGTTCGCACGGCGCGCCTCGTCGGTGAGCACGGGCTCGCTCAATTCGAGCCCGACCAGTGACCACGTTCCGCTCACCACGTACGCGAAGCTCGATGCCGCCGCGGGCACGCCCATCACCGCGGAAGCGGTGTCGTGGGAGCCGACCGTCACCACCGGTGTGCCCGTCTTCGTCCGCCCGCGAATGGTCCCGGGCGGCTCGACCGGGGGAAGCAGGTTCCGGTCGACGCCGAGCCGATCGAGGATCTGACCCGACCAATCGCGGGACCGCACGTCGAGAAGACCCGTGGTCGATGCGTTGGTGAGCTCGCTGCCGAGCGCACCGGTCAGCCAGTAGGCGATCAGATCGGGCAGCAGCACGACGTGCGCCGCCTGCCGCCAGAGCGGTCCCCGCTTTTCCGCCTGGAGCTGATACAGCGTGTTGAACGGCAGGAACTGCAGGCCGTTGATCGCGTAGAGCCGCGGCGGCGGGATCAGCGCGTGGACCTCGTCGATCACGGCCGCGGTCCGCCCGTCGCGGTACGCGACGGGTTCCGAGAGCAGACGGCCTTCGGCGTCGAGCAGGCCGTAGTCGACGCCCCAGGTGGCGATGCCGATGGATTCGGCTTCGGGAATCCGCTCGAGGCCCGCCAGCACCTGCCGATACAGTCCGGAGAAATCCCAGCGGAGCGTGCCGCCGGTGTCGACCACCGCGTTGGGGAAGCGGTGAACGACGTCCAGGCTCACCGTCCCGCCGTCGACCCGGCCCGCGATCACCCGGCCCCCGGAGGCGCCCAGATCCACCGCGGCGAACGTGCGAGCCATCTTCAGCGCAGAAACGCGGCCGGCACGCCGGAATCCACCGGTACGAGCAAGCCGGTGGTATGGCTGAACGCGTCGGAGCAGAGCGCGGCGATCGCCTGCGCGACGTGCTCCGGCAGGACCTCGCGTTTGAGCAGCGTGCGCGCCGCGTAGAAGGCGCCGAGGTTCTCTTCCGGGATGCCGTAGACGGCGGCGCGATCACGTCCCCAGCCGCTCGAGAAGATCCCGCTGCCCTGCACGACACCGTCCGGATTCACGCCGTTCACGCGGATGCCGTGCTCTCCGAGCTCCACCGCCAGCAGCCGAACCTGGTGCGCCTGATTCGCCTTGGTCGCGCCGTAGGCCAGGTTGTTGGCGCCGGCGACCAGCGCATTCTTGGACACCACGTAGACGATGTCGCCGCCGAGCTGCTGATCGATCATCGCCCGCGCCGCCGCCTGCGAGACGAGGAAGCTTCCTTTGCTCATCACGTCGTGCTGGCGGTCCCAGTCGAGCTCGGTGGTGTCGAGCAGCGACTTCGAGATGGACAGGCCCGCGTTGTTCACGACCAGGTCGATGCCGCCGAACGCGAGCAGCGTGCTCTCGACCGCCCGGCGCACCGCTTCGGCGTCGGTGACGTCGGCGCCGATACCGACGGCCACGTCCGCATTGCCGATCTCCGTCGCCACCGCCCGCGCCTTCTCGGCGTCGAGGTCAGACACCATCACGCAGGCGCCGTCCGCCGCGAGCTGCGCGGCGATGGCCTTGCCGATGCCGCTGGCGGCCCCGGTGACGAGGGCGATGCGGCCCGCGTGGCGTCTCGGCTTCGGCAGCCGCTGCAGCTTCGCTTCCTCGAGTGCCCAGTACTCGATGCGGAACTTCTCGCTCTCGGGAATCGGCTGGTAGGACGACAGCGCCTCCGCGCCGCGCATCACGTTGATCGCGTTGACGTAGAACTCGCCGGCGACTCGCGCCGTCTGCTTGTCCCGGCCGTACGAGAACATGCCGACGCCCGGCACCAGGATGATCGCCGGATCGGCGCCCCGCATCGGCGGAGAATCGGCGGTCGCGTGGCGCCGGTAGTAGTCGGCGTAGTCGGTGCGATACAGCTCGTGCAGCTCGCGCAGCCGAGCGACGCATTCCTCGACGGACGCCGAGGCCGGCAGATCGAGCACCAGCGGCTTGATCTTCGTGCGGATGAAATGGTCCGGACACGACGTGCCGAGCGCGGCGAGGTGGAACAGCTTCTCGCGCGCCAGGAAGTCGAGCACTTCGTCGCTGTCCGTGAAGTGCCCGATCATTCTCTGATCGCGCGAAGCGATGGACCGGAGGAAAGGCGCCAGCGCCGCTGCCTTCCGTCGGCGCGCTTCCGGCGCCAACGGCGCGCGGGCTTCGTCGACCGCGCCGAACGGATCGGGCCGGCCGTGGCATTCGATGTACTGCTCGGCCGTTCGAATGATCCACAGCGAATTGGCCTCCGCCTCCTCGCTGGTCCGGCCCCAGGCAGTGATGCCGTGGCCGCCGAGCATCACGCCGACCGCCTCCGGATGCGCATCGTGAATCGCCGCGATGTCGAGTCCGAGCTGGAAGCCCGGGCGGCGCCACGGCACCCAGACCACCTTGTCGCCGTAGATCTCCCGCGTGAGCGCCTCGCCGTCCGCGGACGCCGCGATCGCGATGCCCGCGTCGGGGTGCAGGTGATCGACGTGGGCAGCGCGGACCAGGCCGTGCATCGCGGTGTCGATGGACGGTACCGCGCCGCCCTTGCCGTGACAGCAGAAGTCGAACGCGGCGACCATCTCGTCTTCCCGCTCCTCGCCCGGATAGACGTCGACGAGCGCCTGCAGCCGATCGAGTCGCAGCACGGCGAGCCCCGCCTCGGTCAGCGTGCCGAGGTCGCCGCCGGAGCCCTTGACCCAGAGCAGATCGACGTCGCGCCCCGTCACCGGGTCGCGTCCCACGCCTTTGGCCGACGTGTTACCGCCGGCGTAGTTGGTGTTGCGCCGATCCGCACCCAGCCGATGCGAGCGTTCCAGCAGCGCGCGAACCGTCGGGTGCATGCTCACGCGCCCCACCCCGCCTGCTCACCGCCGACCCGCTGCCGTTCGATCTGCTCCTGGTAGCCGCTCTCCCGATACGCACGAAGCGGATCCGCCGGCAACCCTCGAGCGGCGCGCCATTCGGCCAGGTCCGGCCGCACGTCGGTGTAGAACGCGTCCATCAGGATTCCGTTGGCGCCCAGCACGTCGCCGGCGGCCTCCGCCTGCCGCAGAGCATCCCGATCGGCCAGCAGCGCGCGAGCCGTCATCTCCTGCACGTTCAGGACGGATCGGATCTGACCCGGGATTTTCGGCTCGATGTTGTGGCACTGGTCGAGCATGAAGGAAACCTCGCTGCCTGGGTCGTAGCCGCCGCCGCGGATCACCTCGAACAGGATCCGAAAGAGCTGGAACGGATCCGCCGCCCCGACCATCAGGTCGTCGTCCGCGTAGAACCGGGAGTTGAAGTCGAAGGCGCCCAGCCGCCCGAGGCGCAGGAGCTGCATCACGATGAACTCGATGTTCGTATGCGGCGCGTGGTGCCCGGTGTCGAGACAGACGACCGCACGCTCGCCGAGCGCGACGCAGTGCACGTAGGCGGTGCCCCAGTCCGGCACGTCGGTGGAATAGAACGCGGGCTCGAACAGCTTGTACTCGAGAACGAGCCGCTGGTGCTCGCCGAGGCGGCGGTAGATCCTCGACAACGCGTCGGCCAGGCGCTCCTGGCGGTCCCTCAGATCGCCCTGCCCCGGATAGTTCAGCCCGTCCGGCAGCCAGATCTTGAGGTCCCGGCTGCCGGTGAGGTCCATGATGTCGATGCATTCCATCGCGTGCCGGATGGCCTTCTCCCGCACGCGTTCGTCGACGTGGCAGAAGCTCCCGAGCTTGTAGTCGTCGTCCTGAAACGTGTTGGTGTTGATCGTTCCGAGCCGTACGCCGTGCTCCTCGGCGTAACGCCGCAGCGCTTCGAAATCGTCCACCCGATCCCACGGGATGTGCAGCGCCACGGAAGGCGCGAGCCCTGTGAGGCGATGCACTTCGGCCGCATCCGCGATCTTCTCGAACGGGTCCCGCGGCACGCCGCGCTGGGCGAACACCTTGAACCGGGTGCCGGAGTTGCCGAACGCCCAGGACGGCAGCTCGATGGCCAGTCGCTCGAGGTCGCTTGCTATCTGTTCGAATCGGGCCATTGTTCTGCCGATCAGAACTGCTTGCGCAGACCGAGGTTCACGAAACGCCCGATGGTCGATCCGTTCACCGGAACTCCCGACCCCGGCGCAGCGTTCAGGAACGGCACCTCCTCATCGAATACGTTGTCGACGTTGAGCGTCAGGCTCAGGCCCTCGTTCCAGGCACTGCTGCCATCGAACTCGTAGGTGAGCGCGAGGTTCACCGGGCTGAACGCGCCCGTATCGTCCTGATCGCCGGCGCCGACCACATCGTATCCGGCACTGTAGTTCATCGTTGCAGAGCCCCGGAAGTTCCGCCAGCTTGCGCCGATGGTCGCGCTGATCGCCAGCCGGCTCGCATTGTTGTCCAGCAGATCCTCCTTCGGCGCCCCCGAGAACGGCTGGCTGTCGCGTTCCAGCAGGTAAGTCCCGTTCAGGCTCACGAATACCGTGCCGAAGCCGGTCGGCCGGACGTAGTCGCCGTAGAAGTCGAGGCCGGAAACGAACAGCGTGCCGATGTTCTTGCGCCGGGCGTCGATGATCGCGTACGGGCTCGCCACCGCGAACAGCGCTTCGATGCTCGGCGCGCCGTCGATGAACATGCCGGCGGTCAACGCCTGGGCCTCGGCGAGGCTCGGGTTGACGAGCGCGAACTGCTGAAACGCCGGGACCGTGAACAGCGACGTGGGAAAGCCGGGCGGCGCGACCGTGATCGTATCCTCGAGCTTCACGTCCCAATACGTGATTCCGGCGGTCAGGCCGGCCGCGAATGCCGGCGACCAGTCGAGCCCGGCGGACCAGGTATCCGCCGTCTGGGGTTTCAGATCCGGATTGCCGCCGGCGAGGATGACGGTGGGCCGGAACAGGTCCGTGATCGGCGAATCGGGCGCGCGGAACGGGCTGAACGGCAGGATGCTGGCGCGCGTGTCGACGGCGCCCGTGGTGTCGGCGAGGCTGGGCGCGTTGAACGAAGTCCCCCAGTTGCCGCGCAGCGAGAGCGTCTCGGTGATGTCCCACGTGATGCCGATCTTGGGATTCGTGGTGTCACCGAAGTCGCTGTAGTCGTCGTACCGCACCGACGCGTCCATCGTGAGCGCGTCCATGAACGGCAGCCCGTTGCCCGCCCCGACCAGCGGGACGACGATCTGACCGAACGCCGACGCCAGATAGCGGTTCGCCTTCTGGAGGATCGCGCCGTCGAGGTTCCCGCGCTCGTTGAACACGCTGAGCGCATCCGAGGTCTGACGCTGGTATTCGGCGCCGAGGGCGACCAGCACGTCACCGCCGGGCGCGGCCGCGATCGGACCATCGGCAACGATCCGGTAATCCTCGAGCGTCTGGGTATTCCTGCCGAAGTTCTCGAAGTCGGCGATCGCCTCGATCACCGCCGGGTTGGTCTGCGTCAGGTCGTAGGGATTCAGCGCCGTCTCCGGCGTCGTCCCCGCGGCGGCCGCGGTCAGCGCCGTCTGGTTGATCAGCGGCGAGTGCGTTCGCGTCTTGCTGCGGCCGTAGTTGACGAGCAGCTCCACCTGCCAGGCGTTGTCCAACTGGAAGGTCAGCACCGGGGTGATGCCGTACTGCTCCACCTCGCTCCTCGAGTAGGACCGCGGCCCCAGCACCGGGGCGAAGCTGAACGACACCGTCTGCGCCGGCTGACCCGCCACGGGCACGAAGAACGGGTTGGTGATCGGAATCATCACATCGGCCGCGGTGAGCTGAGCGTCCGCCACGCGCGTTTCGCGATCGCTCCAGTACGCGGTCGTCTCGAGCGTGATGCGGTCGGTGAGTTCGTGCGTCAGCGAACCGAACACCGACGTCTGGTCCTCCTCGGGCATGATGTCGTCGAACACCGCGAGATCGCACCGGTTCAGCGTCCCCGGCACCAGATCCGGGTAGGCGTGCGGCACGCCGTCGACGATCACGTTCGCCTGATTGCACGTGGTCTGGCGGAAGTCGTCGCCGCCCTCCGGCCTCAGGTCCTGCCGAGGATAGTCGCGATCCGACGCGCTCAGATTGCTGGATTCGCGGCGCGAGACGGAGAACAGGCCGGACCCGCGATTCCAACTCGTACCCGCCGTGAGGTTCAGGTCGCCGGCCTCGTAGCCGGGGTCGGCCACGCCGAAATGTCCGGTCACCTCGACGCCATCGAAGTCCTTCCGCGTGATGAAGTTGATGATGCCGCCCACCGCGTCGGCGCCGTACAGCGACGATCCGCCGTCGGCCATGATCTCGACCCGCTCCAGCACACCGGGCGGTAGAGCACCGGCGTCGGGCGACGTCAGCAGGATGCCCGCACCGACCACGTTGTGCCCGTCGACCAGCACCAACGTGGTGTTGCCGCCGGCGAGGCCGAGGTTGCGGATGTTGGGACGCTGCACGCTGGCGCCGATGCCCGGCAGCGTTGCCGGAACCGTGTTGAACTTGTTGGAGATCACCGGAATGCGCGACAGAAAGTCGTGCGTGGCGGTGACGCCCATCACCTCGATGTCGGCCGCATCGAACCCCTGCACGTTGGTACCCACCGGGGCAATACCGCGCACGAGGGTCCCGGTCACCACGATCTCCTCGATGACGCCGGTATCGTCGCGAACCGCCGAAGGCGCCGCGGCCGTCGGCCCCGCCGACTGCGCCGCCGCGGCCTGCGCCAGCGCGAGCGTCAATGCCGATGCACAGCAGCCAACCCACCGTGACGTACCCATCGAGTCTCTCCAAACTACAAGCGGCTCGGTCATGGTCACATAACCGCCATAACCGATCAATACTCGTAATTTTCAATCTTTTGTGGCTAAGAACGTGAGCGTTTCGCTTGACGAAGGAACCGGGATTGGGCAGCTTCGTCAGCGCTGACGCTCACGCCGGCCTCGGGCCGCGCCAACCGGAGAGAACGATGTGCTTGTCGTCGAGGACGATCGGGTAACTCCGTGCGATCTGCGTACGGAGGACGACGCCGGTCTGGTGGCGTGCGGCTTCGCGCGGCCGCGCCTCTGCTGGCGGCTGGCCGCGGACCGCGACGGCGTGTGCCAGCTCGCCTACCAGATCGAGGTCGCTCGTAGCGCGAGCTTCACCGGCCACGTCGTCCGATCCGGCACGGTCGAGGCCCCACGGCCGTTCCTCGCACCGTGGCCCGACGCACCGCTCGCGAGCCGCGAGACGCGTTGGTGGCGCGTGCGGGTGAGGACGGACGTCGGCTGGACCCGATGGAGCGAGCCCGCGGCCGTCGAAGCCACGCTGCTGCGGCGCGAAGACTGGAGCGCGCGGCCCATCTCGCCCGTGAGCAATGCGGGGTGCCGGGGCGGCGGCCCGGTGCCGCTCCTTCGGCGCGGGTTCACGCTCGAGCGCGGCTGCCGCCGGGCCCGGCTGTACGTCACCGCGCTCGGCCTGCACGACATCCAGATCAACGCGCGGCCGGTCGGCGCGGATCTCCTCGAGCCCGGCTGGACCGTCTACCCGCACCGGCACCTGTTCGCCAGCTACGACGTCACGGACCTGCTGCGCCCCGGCTGCAACGTCCTCTCGAGTGCCGTCGGTGAAGGGTGGTGGCGCGGCGAGCTCACCTGGATGAGACGGCGCGCCTGCTACGGCGACACCACCGCCCTGCTCGCCCAGCTCGAGATCGAAACGCTGGATGGGGAACGCATCGTCATCGGAACGGACGAAAGCTGGCGCGGCGCGTCCGGCGGACTGCAGCAGGCGGAGCTCTACCACGGCGTCGACTGGGACGAGCGGCAGGAGCCGATCGGATGGCGCCTGCCGGGCTTCGACGACTCCGATTGGGAGCCAGTCGTCGCCCTCGATCTGCCGCCCGTGCTGGAACCGCGCACGATGCCCGGCGTGCAGGTCGTGCGCGTGCTCTCGCCGAGCCGGGTGGATCACCGCGCGGACGGACGCATCCGCGTCGATGCCGGCCAGAACCTCACCGGCTATCTGCGCCTGAAAGTGCGCGGCGCGCCCGGCGCGCTCGTGACCGTTCGCCACGCGGAAGTGCTCGACGACGCGGGTGAGCTGCACACGGCGCCGCTGCGGAACGCGCGAGCGACCGACAACTACGTGCTCGCCGGGACGGACGACGTCGTGCTCGAGCCGCGCTTCACGTTCCATGGCTTCCGCTACGCCGAGATCCGGACCACGGCCGGCGTCACGGTGGATTCCATCGACGTAATCGTGATCGGATCGGCGCTCGCGTACACCGGGACGTTCGAGTGCTCGGAGCCGGCCATCGAGCGCCTGTTCCAGAACTCGGTCTGGTCGCAGCGAGGCAATTTCCTCGCGCTGCCCACCGACTGCCCGCAACGCGATGAGCGCCTCGGCTGGACCGGCGACATCCAGGTGTTCGCCGAGACGGCGTGCCTGAACGCCGATTGCCGGACCTTCCTCGCGAGCTGGCTGAAGGACCTCGCCCACGAGCAGCGGGCCGACGGATGCGTTCCGTCCACGGTTCCGAACATGATTCGTGGGCAGCCGTTCGAGTATGGCGGCGTCGGATGGGGCGATGCCGCCACGCTCGTGCCCTGGGCGCTGTACCAGGCCTACGGCGACCTCGACGTGCTGTCACGACAGTTCGACAGCATGCGCCGCTGGGTCGACTACGGCGCATCGCGCCGGGACGAGCACGGCGTCTGGCGCCGCAGCGATCGGCACCTCGGCGATTGGCTCGACCCCGGCGCGCCGCCGGACCGGCCGCACCGGGCCACGACGGACCCGTGGTTCATCGCGACCG
This sequence comes from Pseudomonadales bacterium, assembly GCA_036381275.1. Taxonomy (GTDB): domain Bacteria; phylum Pseudomonadota; class Gammaproteobacteria; order Pseudomonadales; family Azotimanducaceae; genus UBA7803. The sequence continues at coordinate 10,561 of DASVDC010000013.1, forward strand.
CCTACCTCGCCCACAGCGCCCGCATCGTCGCGCGCTGTGCCGAGCTGCTCGACCGCGCGGACGCCGCCGAGCACTACCGCGCCCTCGGCACCGACGTGGCCGCAGCCGCCTGGCGCCGCTGGGCGGCCACGGCGACAAGCACCCAGACGGGCTGCGCCATCGCCATCATGTTCGGTATCGCGCCGGAGTCGGAGCAGGACGCGATCGGCTCGCGGCTGGCCGAGCTGGTCGCGCGGAACGGCTTCCGAATCGCGACCGGGTTCCTCGGCACACCGCTGATCCTGCCCGCGCTGACGCGCACGGGTCAGCTCGATACCGCCTACCGCCTGCTGCAGAACCGTGACTGTCCTGGCTGGCTCTACCAGGTCGATCGCGGCGCGACCACAATGTGGGAGCGCTGGGACGCCGTTCTCCCGGACGGCAGCCTCCACGGCGGCAAGCTGAAGGTCGAGGAAGGCGCGACCATGACCTCCTTCAACCACTACGCGTACGGATCGGTCAGCGCGTGGCTCTACCACAGCGTCGCCGGCATCGCGCCCCATCCGCTCGGGTACGGCTTCTCTCAGGTGCTGTTCGCACCGAAGCCGGGCGGCGGGTTGACTCGTGCCGGTGCCTCTCTCGAGACAGCGTACGGGCGCACCTCGATCCACTGGCGCCTGACGGAAACCGGGATGCGCGTGTCGATCGGTCTACCGCCGGGCGCGACCGGTGAATTCCACGCGCCGGCCGGATACCTCCTGCCGTCGGGCGAGCGCCGGCTCACGCTCGCATCGGGTTCACACGACATCGCCCTGCGGGCGGAACGCACCTCTTGAGCGCTCGCGGTCTCGTCGTCAAACCACCCCCTCCGAAGCCGAAGTCTGATGATCCTTGTTGCCGTCCCGCTCGCGCGCCCTCTCCAGTGCATCGATCGTTGAGCTCTCGAGCAATGCTTCGGCAGTTCCATCGAGCGGAGGATAAATGAGTCTGGTGTTGATCATACGCTTCAATGCTTTGGCTGCATTGCCGGTTTCCTGGACCCGCCGCTCCCAACCCAGGGTGAAGACGGCGCCGGATCGGCCGAGATCCAGACAAGTGGCGTAACGGAGCTGCGTGTAGGGCACAGTCGGCAGCCCTAGCAGGTCGCGGGCTGCGTTCTCACCGGCGACACGGCCGAGCTGCCCGGCGTGCTGACACGACTGCAGCGTCCAGTGTCCATCGCCGGTGTCGGCCGCTGCGGCATCGCCGGCGACGAAGATCTCGGGTGCGGCGGGTGCCTTCAGCGCCGCATCGACGACAACGCGGCCCAGCCGATCCCGCTCGCCGGGTACCTGTGCCGCGAACGGCGCCGCGGTCATGCCAGAGGCGAGCACCACTGCGTCCGCGTCGAGACCGCCGCCGTCCGCCAGACGAACCCGGTTCGCGGTAAGGCTTTGGACCTCGGCGCCGAGTCGCAACTCGACGTTTGCGGCCGCAAGGGCATCTGCGATCACCGGCCGCGGACCCGGGCCGAGCTCCGGGCCGATGACGTCGGACCGATCGATCAAGACGAGGCGCGCGCGCTCCGATACGCCATTGGTGTTGTGCGCAAGCAGCCGATCTCGCAGCTCGAGCACCAGCTCGATGCCGGTGAACCCGCCGCCGACAACGGCGATCGTCGGCTGCGCAACGTCATGGGCTATCTCGGCCAGCCGGCGGTCGAACGCAATGGCCTCCGCCAGGGTATCGACCGAATAGGCGGTTTCAGCACCCGGGACCGGTGGCCGACGGATTCGGCTGCCCGTTGCGACGATCAGGCGGTCGTAGGTCAGCCGTTCCCCATCCGACAGCGCTACGGCCCTCGCGGAAGCGTACAGTCCGGTCACGGTCCCCGACACGAATCTGACGTCAACCTTTTCCAGGAGCGGCAACAGGTCGACGCCGAGCGTCTCCGGCCTGGCCTCATAGAGTCGTGGCCGAATCTCGAGCACCGGTCCGGGCGAAACCAGGCTGATGTCGGCTCGCGTGCCGGCAACTCGCCGGGCCGCAATGGCCGCCCAGAACCCGGCAAAACCACTGCCGATCACGAGGATCTTGCCAACGGAATCCGCCTTTTCCGTGGTCACTCCCCAGGAACTCGGTTCAGGCATCCCAGTTTCCTCCATCTCGCATCTGGTGATTTCGCACGTAAGACGACTGACACGAGACGAATGTGACAGGTCCCCGTAGACTCGGCCATGCTGTTTTCGCAGTCCGCGAGCGCTTGCAGCGCGCGAGACCGTCCCGGCTTCAATCGCCGACGATGGCGTCGCGGATCGCCTTCTGGAAGCCGTGCGCGGCGAACTGCACACCCTGCTGGACGAAATACACGCCCGCCACGCCGTATTGCGGATCGGCCCAACTCTCGGTGCCGTAGGCCCCTCCCCATCCGAAGGCCCCCTTG
>DASVDC010000014.1:0-6856 GCA_036381275.1 Pseudomonadales bacterium
AGCGGCCGAGCGTGCGCAGCCGACGGCTCTTCCGCCCCCGTCCGACACCCGCGATCGAAAGCGATTCTTCACCAGACGGGGAACGCCGAATCATGCGAGAAGGGTCCGCTGCTCCGGCTGGCGGGGAGGGGGAGGAAAGGCGCCGGAGCAGCGGACAGAGGCGATCGTCACGCGGCCATGTCGAACGGCACCAGCTCGAATCCGAGCGCGGCCGCCACCATCGGGTGGCGGATCTTGCCCTGGTGCACGTTCAAACCGGCCGCGAAGTGCGGGTCCTCGGCGAGCGCGCGCCGCCAGCCCTTCGCCGCGAGCTGCTGCACGAACGGCAGCGTCACGTTGTTGAGGGCGATGGTCGAGGTGCGCGCCACGGCGCCGGGCATGTTGGTCACGCAGTAGTGCACGACCCCTTCCTCGACGTAGGTCGGGTCGTCGTGGGTGGTCGGCCGGCTGGTCTCGAAGCAGCCGCCCTGGTCGATGGAGATGTCGACCATCGCCGCACCGTCCACCATCTCGCGCACCATCTCGCGGGTGACGAGCTTCGGCGCCGCCGCGCCCGGAATCAGCACCGAGCCGATCACCAGATCGGCGTCGAGCACGTACCGGCGTACCGACTCCGTGGTCGCCATCACCGTCTTCGCCCGGCCGCGGAACTGTTCCGTCAGCCAGCGCAGCCGCGGCACCGACTTGTCGAGGATGGTCACGTCCGCCTGCATGCCGACCGCCATGTAGGCGGCATTGGTTCCGGCCACCCCGCCGCCGAGGATCACCACGCGCGCCGGCGCGACGCCAGGCACGCCGCCGAGCAGCACGCCGCGGCCGCCGGCTGCCTTCTGCAGCGCCATCGCGCCCACCTGCACCGACATGCGCCCGGCCACTTCGCTCATCGGCGTGAGCAACGGCAGGCCGCCGCTCCGGTCGGTGACCGTCTCGTACGCGATCGCGGTGACGCCCGAGCCGAGCAATGCCTCCGCCTGACGGCGGTCGGCGGCGAGGTGCAGATACGTGAACAGTACCTGCCCCTCGCGCAGCCGCCGGCACTCCTCGGCTTGCGGTTCCTTCACCTTGACGACGAGGTCGGCGGCGAACGCCTCCTCGACGTCGCCGATCCGGGCACCCGCGGCCCGATAGTCGGCATCGAAGAAGCCGATGCCGGCTCCGGCGTCGTGTTCCACCACCACGTCGTGTCCGTCGCGGGTCAACTCGGCGACGGATGCCGGCGTCAAACCGACCCGGTATTCGTGGACCTTGATCTCTTTCGGCACACCGATGCGCATGGCCGCATCCCTTGCACTGTTGCATCGATGGTAGTCGAGCGGGCCCGAACGGCGCTTGCGATCTGGCGCCCCTCAAGGCCAAATTACGCAACTGAATTCGATTCGAGGCAGGAATGACGCAAGAATACGTCGACCTAGACCGGATCGACCGGCGAATCCTCCACGAGCTCCAGCTCGACGCGAAGCTCTCCAACCAGGCGCTGGCGGCGCTCGTCAACCTGTCGGAGTCAGCGTGCCTGCGCCGCGTGAAACGCCTCGAGGCGTCCGGCATGCTGCGCGGCTACGTCGGGCTGGTGGATCAGTCCCGCGCCGGCTATCCGGACAACGTGTTCGTCCAGATCACGCTGACGAGCCAGCAGCAGGCGGACCTCGCGGCGTTCGAGGCGGCGGTGCGGGAGATTCCCGAGGTGATGGAGTGCTACCTGATGTCGGGTGCCTCCGACTACCTGCTGCGCGTGATCGTGGAGGACGCCCGGGACTACGAGCGTGTGCACAGCCAGCACCTGACCCGGCTGCCCGGCGTGGCGCGCGTGAACTCCAATTTCGCGCTGCGCACCGTGATCAAGAAGACCGAGATCCCGATCCGCGGGCAGCCCTCGCACTGACGCGGTTCAGATCAGCTCCGCCGGCTCGAGGCCGAACTCCTGGATGACCTGGTCGGCGTAGTCGATGCGCCCGGTGATCTGCTTCGGGTCGCCGTGTACGAGCCGCAGGCACGCCTCCGCCATGTGCTCCACCGGCGTGACCCGATCCCGGGTCTGCTCGTTGATCAGGTTGTGATGTACCGCGCCCGGCGTCGCGACCAGCCCCGGCGAGATCACGTTCACGCCGATGCCCTGGCCGTAGAGTTCCTGGGCGAGTCCGGTGGTGAAGCGCTCGAGCGCCGCCTTGCACATGCCGTACACCGTGCCGCCCCGGCCCGGCATGTCCTTGCGCGGATGAATCGCCGCGTGCGAGGAGATGTTGAGAATCCAGCCGCTGCCCCGCTCCATCATGTCCGGCAGCACGAGCTGGGAGAGCTCGAAAGGTGCCCAGACCTGCACTTCCATCATCAGCCGGAAGCGCTTCTCGGGGAACTCGGCCACCGGAATGAAGTACGTGACCGCCGCGTTGTTGACGAGGATGTCCACGGTCCCGTACGCCTCCCGGGCCTGGCGGATCAGCTCGTGGCGCTCCTCCTGGCGCGACAGGTCGGCCTTGACGGCCAGCGCCTCGCCCCCGGCCGCGCGGATCCGCTCGGCCGTGGCCTTGATCGTGCCGGGCAGGAAGTGGTCCGACTCCTCGACCGTGCGCGCCGAGACCACCACTTTGGCGCCTTCCATCGCGTAGCGCAGCGCGATCGCCTCTCCGATGCCGCGGCTGGCCCCGGTGACCACCGCGACCTTCCCCGCGAGCACGCCGTTCGGATTGATCTTCGCCATGATCCCCCCTTTCGATTTCGCCGACGCGGTCACTATAACCGATTCACCGCCAGGTCCCGCTGCTTCGCGCCGGCGCGAGCGGGTACACTCGCGGCATGAGCGATCATCCGTTCCACTGCACCGTCCGGCGCCCCGGGCGGAGTCTCGGTATCGGCCTGCTGCTGGCGGCCGGCGCGGCGGTATGGGGCGAGCCGGCACCGCCGTCACCGGCACAGCCGGGGACAGGCGCCGATCGGCAACCGCCGCCGCCCGAGGCGTGCTACCGGGCCGCCCGGGAGGGCGGCGAGGACGCATACGTCTGTGATCTCGCGGTCCAGATCGCCCGCGACGGGGGCTCGCCCGCGGACGTCGCGGCCGCGCTCGCGAATCGCGCCCTCCTGCTCGCGGGGGAAGGACGGCTCGAGCCGGCCCTCGCGGACCTGGATGCGGCGCTGGCGGCCACGCCGGACGATCCGGTGCTGCACGGCAACCGCGGCAATCTGCTGCTGCGGATGGGGCGCCCGGCCGAGGCCCTCGCCGCGCACAGCCGTGCGGTGGAGCTCGCGCCGCAGGACCCGGTCAACTACTACAACCGGGCGTTCAGCCTCCTCGCGCTGGGCGAGCCCAAGGAGGCCGAACAGGAGGTGGCCGCGGCGCGCGCACTGCTCGCGCGGCGCCGCCCGGCGGTCACGGCTGCAGATAGATCCGATGCGGGCGCCGACCGAGCCCGGTGAGCACCTCGTAGCCGATCGTCTCGGCCCACTCCGCCACCTGATCCACCGGGATGGTCGGCCCGATGAACTCGACCCAATCGTCCACGTCTGCCGTGACCGCGCTGACGTCGACGGTGGTGAGGTCCATCGAGATGCGCCCGACGATCGGGCAGCGCCGGCCGCCAAAGGCCGCTTCGCCGCGGTTCGACAACAGCCGCGGTAAGCCGTCCGCATAGCCGAGCCCCACCACAGCGACGCGCATGTCTTCACGGGCGGTGAACGCGGCGCCGTAGCCGATCGACTCGCCGGCTCGCACCTGTCGGATCTGCAGGATACGGCCCTCCAGCGTGACCACGGGTCGCATCGGATTCGGCCGGCCGAGGTACGGGTTGCCGCCGTACAGACCGATGCCGGGCCGGCCCAGATCACCGACCAGCTCGCCGCCGCAGAGCAGCGCGGCCGCATTGCCGACGCTGACCGGGACGCCCGGAAACGCCCGCCGCACCGACGCGAGACGCTCGAGCTGGCGCCGGTTCATCGGGTGGTCGGGCTGGTCGGCGCAGGCGAGGTGAGTGACCAGCAGGCACACGTTCACGCCGCTGAACGCATCGACGCTCGACTCGGCCGGAAACCCCAGCCGGTTCATTCCGGTGTCCACGTGCACCGCGGCGGGACGGCCGCCGGCCGCGCGGCGCCAGAGCTCGAGTTGAGCCGGGTGATTCAGCACCGGGACGAGGCGCGCCGCGAGCAGCTCGGCAACGCTGTCCGAGCGCGCCCCTTCGAACACGTAGATGGCCGCTTCCGGAAGACCCCCGCGGAGCGCCGTACCCTCGGCGGCCGTCGCCACGAAGAAGTCGCGGCACCCCGCCGCCCACAGCGCGCGCGCCACCGGTTCGGCGCCGAGGCCGTACGCGTCCGCCTTGACGACGGCCGCGGAGGTGCCGGGCCGCGCGGCGTTCCGGCAGCGCGCGTAGTTGGCGACCAGCGCGCCGAGATCGATCCGCAGGCGCGCCGTCAACGCAGCGTGTTGATGTAGGCCACCACGTCGTTGATCGCCTGGTCGCTGGTCAGCGTGTTGGCCATGGGCTGCATCTGCTTGCCGAAGATGTCCTTCGGATCGTAGCCGCGCAGGTTGCTCTTGTAGTTGTGGAGCTGACGCACCAGATACCAGTCGTTCTGTCCGGCGAGCCGCGGACCGCCCATCTGCTCGAGCCCTTCCGCCTTCTGCCCGTGACAGCTCGCGCAGACGACGTAGGCCTTCTGCCCCGCCGCCGCATCACCCTGGATCGTCGGCTCCGCCGGTACGTCCGGTAACGTGCCGATGTACGCGATCAGATTGTCGAGCGCCGCCGGATCGGTCACCGCCATCGCCATCGGCCGCATCTGCGCCCCGAACGCGTCGCCCTTCGCGGTGCCGCGCAGCCCCTGCTGAAACGCTTCCATCTGACGGCGCAGGTACCACCCTTCCTGCCCGGCCAGGCGCGGTGCGTTCATCGCCTGGTTGCCTTCGCCCTGCTGGCCGTGACAGGCCGCGCACACCGCATAAGCCTGCTTTCCGGCCGCCACGTCGGCCGCCTGCGCGGCCCCGCCGAGGCCGACGGCCATCGCCGCCGCGAAACCGATCCAAATCCGTCGCACGTTCACGTGGCACACCATCGTGTTGCTCTCCTGATCATCCGGGAAGGCGGCCCCGCAGGCCGCGGGCGCTGGCCGGGCGGTACGCTCGATGGGCCCCGACTATAAGCCATCGCGGACGCAAATGAACAGCGCCCCACCGGCGGACTTGATCGCGATCAAGCACGAGCGGCTGCGACCAGCGCTTCGACCGGCGCGCCGTTCAGTGACTGATCAGCTTGACCGCCTGCTCGATCCAGCCGTCGCGCAGGATCCGGCCGCGGTGCGGGTAGAGCACGTGGTTTTCGTCGGCGAGATCGGCTTCGTCCAGCTCCGCGATCTGCTCGTAGCGGTAGATGCCGAGCTGGTTGAGCTGCTCGGCGAGCTTCGCGCCGACACCGTGAATGCGCGTCAGGTCGTCACCGGCCGACGGCTGCTGGCGCTGCGCCACGCCCGACTCGAGCTCGCGCAGCCGCTCGAGCAGCTCGTCGTTCCGCGCCCGGGCATCGGCGAGCTGCTGGTTCAGCACGAGCACGAGCTTCTCGTTCGAAGCGTCGTGGCGATCGCCGCCGGCCGCGGCGTCGCCGGCATCGGCCGACTCGTGCTCGATCTGCCGGCGCCACTCCAGACGATTCAGCGCCTCGGTGCGCTCGCGCACCAGCGCTTCGAGCTTGCGCACCTGATCCTGCAGCCGGCCGACCTCCTCGCCGGCCTCCGCCTCGGCCGCGGAACGGGCCTTCGCGAGCTGTGCGTGCGCCTCCTGCGCCTCCGCCAGCTCCGCCTCGAGGTTCTCCATCAGTTCCTTCTGCCGCTCGAGCTTGCCGTCGAGCGCCTGGATGTGGTCGGCGCTCTCCTTGACGTTGCGCTCGGCGCGCATCAGCGCCTCTTCCAGCTCGTCGCGCTGGCGCTCGAGCGCCTGCCGGCGTTCATCCGCCTCTGCCCGATCCCGCTCGAGCGAGACGACCAGCGCGGAGCGCTCGGCGAGCTGCTCCTCGAGGTGTGCGCTGCGCGCTTCCTGAGCCTGCAGACGCTCCGACAACGTGTGCCGCTCCCGCTCGCGCTCGGCGGTGGTGCGCTGCGCAACTTCGACCACGCCCTCGAGACGCGCGATCTCGCGGCGCGCCTCGTCCAGCTCGCGCTCGATGTCGGCACGCCCCGTCTCGAGCTCCGCCGCCCGCCGCTCGGCCGCCGCGGCGGCTTCCCGCGCTTCGGCCACATCGTTGGATGCGGCAGCGGCGCTGCCGAGCGCCGTTGCGGCCGCGTGCGAGACGAGATGCAGCTCTTCGGACAGCCGCGCGAGCGATGCTTCGGCGCTTTCGCGCTCCTGAACGGCCTCGGAAAGGCGCGCGGCGAGCTCCGCGGCCCGTCCTTCGGCCGCCGCGACGGCTTCCCGCGCCTGCTCGAGCTCGGCGCCGCGTTGCTCCGCCGCGGCGCGGGCATCGGCGTGCTCACGCCGCAGCGCCTCGAGCTCCGTGCGCAGCTCCGCCTGCTCGCGCTCGAGGGACTGCTCACGCTCACGGTGCTGCTTCAGGTTGCCGCGCAGCTCCGCGAGGCTGTCGGTCAGCGACCCGATCTGCCGGTTCGCGAGCTCCGTGGTCTCGAACAGCTGCTCGTTGCGCCCTCGCAGCGAGTCCCGTTCCTGCACGGCGTCGTCGAACGCCCGCTGCAGCTCGCCGAGCGCGTCGGTCCGCTCGGTGAGCGCCTGGCGCAGGTGCTCGTTCTCCTGCTCGAGCTCGCGGCTGCGGCGGTCCCGCTCGCCCGCCATTTCCGCCTGCTCGTCGAGCGACCGGGTGACCGTCTGCCACTTTCGCTTCCAGGACTCCACTTCGTTGCGCAGCTCGTCCGCTTCGAGCCG
>DASVDC010000015.1:0-12819 GCA_036381275.1 Pseudomonadales bacterium
GGAAGAAGACCGAAACGAAGGGAAGTAAGAACGACGCGACTCGATAGGGAAATCGCTGGCTGCGATCAGCAGTTTCACGAGCGGCCAACGGTGACAGGAAAGAAATCCAAGGAGATTCTCTATGCCGAAAGCTAAGACCGCAGCGAAAGCGCCCGCCAGGAAGTCGGCGGCGAAGAAACCCGCTGCCAGGAAAGCGGCCGCGAAGAAAGCGGTCGCGAAGAAGACGGCCGCCAGGAAGTCGGCGAAGCGGACGACGGCCAGGCCGGCCGCCAAGCGTGCAGCAGCCAAGCGCACCGCCGTGAAGAAAGCGCCCGCCAAGAAGAAGGCGGCGAAGAAGACGGCGACGCGCAAGGCGGCCGCGAAGAAGTCGACCGCCCGGAAGTCGCCGGCCAAGCGCGCGGCGAAGAAGTCGGCGGCTCGGAAGACGACGCGCAAGGCAGCCGCGAAGAAGCGTACGGCTTCCAAAGCGGCAGCGAAGCGCTCGGCGGCGAGGCGCGCAGCCGTGAAGCGCGCAGCGGCCAAGAAGTCGTCGGCCAAGCGGCCGGCCGCGCGGAAGGCGGCGGCCAAGAAAGCCCCGGCGAAGAAGAAGGCGGCGGCGAAGAAGAAGGCCCCGGCCAAGAAGAAGGCGCCGGCCAGGAAGAAGGCCGCGGCGAAGAAGAAGGCGTCTGCCAGGAAGAAGGCGCCGGCCAAGAAGTCCGCCGCGAAGCGGAAGGCTGCAAGGAAGAAGTAGCCCGCGCGTGCATCGGCACGTGGTTTTGCCGTAGGTCGCGCGAAGGGAAGTCGCCGGCGCTCGTCGCCGGCACTCCTAGCAGCGGCGCCGTACTGAAGGAGCGGTCACCGCTTCTTCAGTACGGCGCGTTTCGTCAGATCAATCCCCGAAACGGCAGCACTCGTACCCGGCTGCCGTCCGCAACGTCCCCGCAATCCTTCGGTATCCGGATCAGGCAGTTCGCGTCGGCGAAGCTCGCGAGGCGGTTCGAGCTCTGATCGCCCGTCGCGGCGACCTGCAAGCCGTCGTCGCCGGCGGACAACCGGCCCCGCTGGAACTCCTCGCGGCCCGGCTGATGACGGATGGCTCCCCGCAGCGTCGCCGGCACCGTAAGCGGCGGCGACGGCTCGGTGCCGCAGACGCGTTCGATCGCCGGCAGTGCGAGCATCAGCGCGGTCACGATGGTCGAGACGGGATTGCCCGGCAGGCCGAAGAACGCGGCGCGCGACAGTCGCCCGTAGGCGAGCGGCTTGCCCGGCTTGATGTTGAGCTTCCAGATCCGGAGGCGCCCGATCTCGCTCACCACGTCCTTCACCCAGTCGGCGTCGCCGACCGAAACGCCGCCGGTGGTGAGCACCACGTCGCACTCGGCGTCCGCCTGCTCGAGCACGTCGCGAATCCGTTCCCGCCGGTCGGGCACGATGCCGTAGTCCTTCACCGCCACCGGCAGCGGCGCGAGCAGCGAGATCAGCGTGCGCCGGTTCGAGTCGAAGATCTGACCCGGCCGCGGTGCGGTGCCGGCGTCGATCAACTCATCGCCGGTGGAGAACAGCCCGACCACGGGCCGCGTGTGCACGTCCACGTGGGCAATGCCGCACGCGGCGAGCCAGCCGACGTCGAATGCGTTCAGCCGCCGGCCGCGGTCGAGCAGGCGTTGCCCCGCGGCGATGTCGTGCCCGACCGGCCGGATGTTGTCGCCGGCCGCGACGCGCACGTCGATGCGGATCCGGTCGCCTTCGACCGCACAGTTCTCCTGGATCACCACCGTGTCGAGATCGGCCGGCACGGGTGCGCCGGTGAAGATGCGCACGCAGCTTCCGGGCGGCGTCGGTGCATCGACGGGGTGTCCGGCGTAGCTGGTGCCGGCGAGGCGCAGACGATACGGCGGCTCGCCGTCGACGTCGCCGCGGCGCAGCGCGTAGCCGTCCATCGCCGAGGCCGCGAACGGAGGCAGGCTGACCGGCGCGTCGATCGAGCGGGCGAGCACGCGGCCGAGCGCCGCTGCGACGGCGACGCGCTCTTCGCCCGACGCGGGCCGCGCATCCGCGAGGATCGCGTCGAGCGCCTGATCGAGGTCGAGTCGTGATTCGTTCAACACCGGATATGCTCCTGCAAGTGAGCCGCACGGGGTGCTGCGCTACCATGGCGGCATGACGGCATTGCTCGCGATCGACACCTCCGGTGCGCTGTGCTCGCTGGCCATTCACGCCGCGGGTCGCTGGTTCGAGCATACACACAAGGTCGAACGCCTGCACAACCGGGTCGTGCTGCAGGATCTCGAGCGACTGACCGTGCAGGCCGGCGTACCGCGGAACGGTTTCCGCGCCGTCGCGTTCGGCGCGGGCCCCGGGTCGTTCACCGGCGTGCGCATCGCCGCGGCGGTGGCGCAGGCCGTCGCGCTCGCGAGCGACGGCGAGGTCGTCCCGGTACGTTCGTCGCTCGCGCTCGCGACGGTTGCGGGCGCACGGCTCGAGCCGACGGCGCGGGGTGAAACGCAGCGCCTGCTCACCGTCACGCGCTCGCGCCGTGACGCGTACTATCTGGCCGGCTATCAGCGCGGCACCGACGGAACGTGGCAGCTTCGGCTCGAGGAGCGGCTGCACCAGGGCGAGGCGCTTCCCGCGGTGCTGACGGAGCCGTGGATCGGAGCGGGCGATCGCCCGCCGTGGTGGCCCCGGGCGTGGTCCTTCCTCGACGACGACGCCTGCCGGGTCACCGCGCGCGTGATCGGCGAGCTCGCGCTCGATGCGCTGGCGCGCGGTGAAGGACTGCCGCCGAGCGCCGCCGTGCCGTTCTACGTGACGGGCGACTCGCCGTGGAAGCCGGCTCGGCCGTGACCGCTGCGGGCGCGGCGGTCACGGATCTGTTCTACCACCCGGACGCGGAAGCGGTCGCGCAGCCGTTCGCCGGCGTGTTTCGGCTCGAGTGCCGGGATGCCGCGCCGCGCGACCATCCCGGCTTTCATCTCTGGGCGATGGACGATCATCTGGAGCTGCGCCGCGGCGATGCGCGTCACGGCGCGTGGGTCACGGCGGCGGAAGTCGCCCGACGGGCCGCGCAAGGCAGTGAGCTCCGCCGCGCGTGTGTCGCGCAGGCGTCGCGGCCGGTGCTGCTCGACGCGATGGCGGGTTGGGGCGTCGATGGTCTCGTGCTCGCCGCGGCCGGCGCCATCGTGACGCAGGTGGAGCGTCATCCGGCACTCTGGGCGTTGGCGCAGGATCTGGCGCGGCGCCACGGCAGCGGGACCTCCACGCGCTGCGCGGACGCGTTCGTCGTGCTGTCGGGGCCGGAGGCGTGGGACGTGGTCTATCTCGATCCGATGTTTCCGGTGCGCGGCAAGACCGCGCTGCCCGGCAAGCGCATGCAGTGGACGGCGGCGCTCACCGCAGCGGATCCGCGCCCGCTGGCGGAATGGCTCGAGGCCGCGCGGCAACGTGCGCGCGATCGGGTCGTGCTGAAGCGTCGGCGCAGGGATCCGGCGGTCGGCACGCCGGACTGGCAGATCGTCGGCACGACGGTACGCTACGACGTCTATCGGGGTCGCGCGGCGCGCTGATGCCGCGGGCTCTTCAGCCCGCCGCCGCCGGCACGCGAGCACCGTCCTGCTCGCTGCAGCCTTCCTGCAGCACCGCGAAGCGGAAGTCCGGTTCGATCACCGTCTCCGACGCCTTCAGCACGTCCTCCACCACGGGCGCCCAGACCAGCGTGCCGTCCGGCGTCTCGGCCACGACCTGATGGCGGATCAGCGCGTCGACGAAGCCGTTGAACAGCCGCGCATCGAAGAACTCCGGCGCGTTCAGTCCGTAGAGACGCTCCATCTTCTGAGCCACCTGGTGGCTGCGCGCCTGCAGGCTCTCGCGGGTCTCGTTCGCCTGCCCGCCCTGGAACAGCAGCCCGATCACGATGTAGAGCCGCTCGAGCGTCGGCATGATCAGACGGGCGAGCAGACGAAGCTGGTAGTGCGCGCGGCTGCGCACCGGCGGAGGCACGAACCCTTCGCCGGGAATCTCGTGCAGCAGTCCGACCGCCACCAGATGGCCGACCCAGCGCGGCACGGCCTCGGCCGTCTCCGGCGTCTGCAGCTCGTCGGCGATGTACGGGAACACGGTGGCGGCCATGCGCGCGAGCGCCTCGAGGCGCGCGGGCCGTCGGCGGTTGCGCACCAGACAGGCGATGAGCGACGGCAACGCCAGCACGTGAACGACGTTGTTGCGATACCAGGTCATCAGCACCGCGGTGAACGGGCCGTGGCCGAGCACGTCGCCCGACGGCAGGCGTTCGCGGGTCAGCATGCCGAGGGATTCCACGTGCGCCACCATCTCGGCCGCCGACCGCGCCGGCAGCCGGTAGTCGTGCCACGCGGCGTCGCGTCGGAGCAGCTCGAGATAGCAGTCGAGCTGCGCGAGCAGCGTGCGCTCCTCGATCGCGAGCCGGGGCATGCACAGCGTCACCAGCGCCACCAGATTGATCGGGTTGAGCGCCGCCGAGGCGTTGATCCGGTTCATGATCTCGCGGCCGAGCCGGTCCGCGACGATGCCGGAATCCGCGTCCTGCTGACCCGTCTCGGCGAGCCAGTCGTCGAGCACCAGCGGCTGGCCGATCTTCACGTCCACGACACCGAAGTTCTGCCGGATCAGCCGCAGGCTGCGGAACACGTCGGCGAGCGACTCGCGCTTCTTCTCCGCGCCCTTCAGCTCGTCGAGATAGCTGCCGCCTTCCACCAGTTTCTCGTAGCCGAGGTAGACGGGCACCAGCGCGAGCGGCCGCGGCACCCCGCGCCGGTGATGCTCGACGGTCATCTTGAGCAGGCCGAGCCGGGCCGGCAGCAGCCGCCCGGTGCGGGTGCGTCCGCCTTCCGGGAAGAACTCCACGCTGTGGCCGCGGCGGTAGACCTGATAGAGGTACTCGGAGAACACCGCGACGTAGAGATCGTCGTCGCGGAAGCTGCGCCGCATGAAGAACGCGCCGCCGCGGCGCAGGATGCTGCCCAGTATCGGCAGGTCCAGATTGTCCCCCGCGGCGATGTGCGGAATCATCAGCCCCTGCTGGTAGACCAGATACGACAGCAGCAGGTAGTCCAGGTGGCTGCGGTGCGACGGCACGTAGATCAGCGTATGGCTGCCGGCGAGCGCGGTCAGGCGCTCGGCGCCGTGCAACGCGACGCCCTGATAGATGCGGTTCCAGAACCAGCGCAGCACCCGCTCGAGGATCCGCATCGTCGGGTACGACAGGTTCGAGGCGATCTGCCGGGCGTAGCGCCGGGCCCGCCGTTCGAGACGGGCGCGGGCCGCCGGATCGGGCTCCCGATCGATCACCGCGCGCACGCTGCGCGACAGCAGGATCTGGCGCGTCAGCGTGCGCTGGTGCGAGAGGTCCGGCCCCATCGTCGCGACGCGCTGGTTGCGCAGGCGCACGCGCAAGAGCCGCGCGGCACGGCGCAGCGTGCGGGTGCCGCCGTCCGGATCGCCGATCAGCTCACCGAGCGGCAGCGGCGCGCCGAAGTGCACCACGATGTCCTTGCGTGAGACGAACAGGTTCACCAGGCGCTTCAGGCGCGACGTCACCGCCCAGTTCTCGGAGAACAGCAGCCGCAGCACCGAGCCCTCCCGGGTCGGCGCGCGTCCCCAGTAGATGCCGACCGGAACCAGCGCACCGGGCAGCGGTTCGCGCCGCTGCGCGAGCTGCTCCATCAGCGCCACCATCCGCCGCGAATAGCTGGACATGGACGCCGGCCGGAACCAGCCGTGCGCGGCGCGGTGCAGAAAGAAGAAGCGCCGGCCCTGACGGATGCCGTCGACTTCGATCGGTTCGAGCGGCCCCGGCAACCCGAGCTGCTCGGTGACCAGGTCGAGCACGATCAGATCTGAGAGCGAGCGGGTCTCGAGCACGTAGAGCAGCGGCGCCGGTGCGCCGTCGTCGGCGGGCGCCGCGCCGCAGGCGGTGAGCAGCACGTCGGGCGGAGTGCCGGCCTTGCGCGGCCGGATGATGCTGCCGATCAGGCGACGGTTGATGCGGTAGAGCAGGCGCTTCAGCCGATCCATGGGACGCGCACGGCCCCGGCCCGCTCAGGGACGGCCGCGGAGGAGGTCTTCCGGCTTACCGCCGGAGATGATCTCGACCTGCCAGATGTCGCGGTACTTACGCTCGGTGGCCGCCTGCGCGGACTTCTCGTCGCGGATCACCGTGGGACGCAGGAACACCAGCAGGTTCAGCTTCTCGCGGTCGCGGCTGGTGGACTTGAACAGCCGGCCGAGCAGCGGCACGTCGCCGAGCAGCGGCACCTTCCTGTTGCTGTCGTTGATGTTGTCGCGGATCAGACCGCCGAGCACGATGGTCTGCTTGTCTTCCGCGAGAATCGTGGTTTCGATGGTGCGCTTCGAGGTCACCACGTCGGAGAAGCCCTGGCTGCCGATCGGGCTGTCGACCACGTTGGTCACTTCCTGGGCGACCTCGAGCCGCACCGACGTGCCGTCGTGGATGTGCGGCGTCACGGTGAGCTGCAGGCCGACGTCTTCGCGCTGGATCGTGGTGAACGGGTTGTCCTGGCCCTCGCCGGTGGTGGTGAACGTGCCCGTGCGGAACGGCACCTCGTTGCCGACGACGATCTTCGCCTCCTGGTTGTCCAGCGTCAGGATGCTCGGCGTGGACAGCAGGTTCGCGTTCGAGCTGGTGGCGAGGGCGCGTACCACCGCGCCGAACGACACGTCGTCGACGTCGATCTTCGCGGCGGCGAACGTCGGGCTGTCGATGTTGGCCAGCGCGCTCAGCACGTTGACGTCGCCGCTGTCGCCGACGATGTTGCGCAGGAGGCTCCCGATCACGCCGTCGAGGCTGGTGCTCAGGAGCGGCACCGTCTCGCCGCTCTGGTCGGCCGCGGCGAGCTCGACGCCGATGTCTTCCGAATCGGTGATGGTCACCTCGACGATGGCCGCTTCGATCAGCACCTGCGTGCGGCGGATGTCGAGGCGTTCGAGGATCGAGCGGATCTCCTCCATCACGCTCGGATCGGCCCGAACGACGATCGCATTGAGGCTCTCGTCGGCGCGGATCACGGTGTCGGCGTTGGCACCGCCGCCGCCACCGCCGGGGGCGCCGCCCTGACCACCTTGACCGCCCTGACCGCGGCCCCGCGGCTGACGGCCCGTGACCATGCCTTCGAGCAGCTCGGCCACCTTGGTGGCGTCGGCGTGCTTCAGATAGATCACCTGGGTCGAGCCGGTGGCGGTGGCGGGCTGGTCGAGCTTCTCGACCAGCTCGAGGATCTGCGCGACCGCGCGCGGCTGTCCCTTGACCAGCAGCGAGTTGTTGCGCTCGTTCGCGACCAGCTTGATGCGCTGCGGGCCCTGCGTGTTCTGGGCGAGCTGTTCCGGCGCGACTTCCTCCAGCATCGCCACCACGCTGCCGACCCAGGCGTGCTTCAGCGGCACCACGACGACGTGCTCCTCGTCGGCGACGTCGATCTGCTGGATGATCTCCTGCAGGCGCAGGATGTTGTCGGCGTGGTCGCTGATGATCACCACGTTGGGCTGCGCGACCGAGGCGATGTGGCCGTACTGCGGAATCAGCGGTCGCAGGATCTTGACCAGCTCCGCCGAGTCGACGTTCTGCGCCGGCACCACCCGCGTGACCAGTTCCTCCGGCGGGATTTCGTCGAGCGGTCCTTCGACGCCCGGACTCTGCTTCGCGGTCGCGGTCTGCTGAATCCGGATCACGCCGCCGGAGGGGACGGCGGTCCAGTTGTGCACCCGCAGCACCGACAGGAACAGCTCGTAGACCGCGTCGGCGTCCATCGGCGTGCTGGAGATCACCGTGACGTTGCCCTTGATGCGCGGGTCGACGACGAAGGTGCGGCCGGTGATCTCCGCGACCTGGGCGACGAATTCGTTCAGATCGGCGTTCTTGATGTTGATGCGCCAGGTCTGACCCTGCTGGGCGGGCGGCGCGTCCTGGGGCCGGACGGCCGGGGCGACCGTCGCCAGCAGCAGGCCGACCAGCCAGGGGGCCAGGATTCGTGCTTTGTTCGTCATCATCTTATTGGAGCGACGCGGTCACGAAGAACCGCCGATTCCCCCGCTGTACTTCGAGTCGGGCCGACCCCTGGGCCAGCACGTTGTCGAGCTCCAGCCGGTCCTGACTCAGGTCGCCTACCGGCCGGCCATTGACCGAGAGAATCACATCCCCTGGCTGCAGGCCAGTTTGGCTGAGGTAGGGGGAGTGGGCAAGGTCGCCGATCCGGTAGCCCTGGGCGACGCCGTCTTCCACCGGTTCGACACCGAGCTCATCCAGCGCCTGCTCCGGGTTCCGTTCGAGCTCTTCGCGGTATTCGTCGACCAATTGTCGGACACTGGCGTCTTCCAATCCGGCTTCCGGCGGGATCTCGTCGGCGCCGCCGAAGTCCTCCGGCATATCCTCGATCGGGGCGTCGTCCAGCACGTCCGGGAAGGTGGAGTCGATACCGTAATCCTCGGCCGGCATCGGCGTGCGCCGGGCCAGGCTCTGGGCCATGCTCGGGAAGTGCAGCGCCTCCCGGACACCGGCCCGGCGCAGCACCACGTGGTTCGGATGCACCTCCACCAGGGTGGCGTTGCCGGGCACCTCGTCGCCCACCTGATAGTTCTCGCCCTGGCGGCCGCGCTGCGCGATCGTCGCGACCGAGCGCTCGGCGTCTTCGGCCACCCAGACGGCCAGCAGCTCGAGCGGCAGCGTGGTCACGACGGCCGGCTCGTCTCGAGTCTCCTCCTCGGCGGTTTCCTGGGCGGTGCCGAACAGGTTGGCGGCGAGGATCGCGTTCAGGTCGGCGGTCGGGGCCGTCGCGGCCGGCCCGCGCGAGACGGGCGTGACCGGCGGGGTCGCCGGTGGCGAGAGGAAATAAAGGACGCTGTTCGCCACGGTATAGGCGATCCCCGCCACCAACAGCCAGCGGAGCGGCATGGCCAGCCTGGCGACTGCGTCGTTCACGGAGCTCCTACCTCGGGCGTCACCGTCATGATAGTCGATTCCGTCCCCTCTACGCAGGCTAAGAGCCTGATACTAAAAGAGTCGTTCCTCGACCTCCAGAACCACCTCATGGTCCGGCTGAGGCCCCGGCCACGGGTTTCCCATCAGCCGCGTCAGCAGCTTGGTGACCCCGATCCGGACGAACCCGTTCGGCTGAATCTGTGCATGAAGCAGCGGCGTCTGTCCTTGCTGGGGGATCACCACCGTCTCCAGGCCCTCGCCGAGGTTCGCAGCGAGGGGCGGCAGAGTGCCTGCATTCGCGCGTCCGGACAAGACGTAGCGCACCGCGCCGCCGCTCCAGAGCAGACGGCCGGAGGCGGACCCGACGCCGCTCTCCGGGTAGTCGTAGGCGATTCGGACCTGGGCATCCTCGAAATCCAGCCCGCCGCCGATGCGGATATCGTACGGCGCGAGCCACGGGTTGACGAACTCGGCCGCCGCGCGGCCGTTCAGAGTCGCTTCGGCGGCGCCGAAACCGAACCGCACGGTCCCGGTGAGCGCATGGTCGGGCCCGTTCAGGTTCAGGTCGTAGGCGAACGCGCCGGTGAGCAGCGCGCCAGGCCGCCAATCCCAGTCGAGGCGTCCGGCGTCCCGGCCGCCGAGATAGAGCTGCGCACCGCCGTCCCAGAGCGTGCCGGCGGGCTCGAGCAGTTCCACCTCGCCGCCGGGCGGCAGGAAGCGGCGCACCAGCGACGCCGGAGCCAGCACCACCGCGAACAGCAGCACCAGCAGCAACCCGATCACGATCGCCCGGGTCATGCCGCTTGCTCCACCAGCAGGCGCTCGAGCAGCCGCTGATAGACGGCGGCGAGCGGCGCCAGGTCGGCGACCGCGATCCGTTCGTCCACCTTGTGGATCGTGGCGTTGCAGGGACCGAGCTCGACCACCTGCGCGCCGGTCGGTGCGATGAAGCGGCCGTCGGAGGTGCCGCCTCCGGTGGAGAGCTCGGGGGTGCGGCCGGTCACCTCCCGGACGCTCTGTTGCACCGCGCTCACCAGCTCGCCGCCGGCGGCGGTCAGGAACGGTTCGCCGGAGAGTTGCCAGCGCAGCCGATAGCGCAGGCCGTGACGGCGCAGCACCTCCTCGACGCGCCGTTCGAGGCCGGCGGCGGTCTGCTCGGTGCAGTAGCGGAAGTTGAACTCGAGGCTGAGCTCGCCCGGGATCACGTTGCTGGCGCCGGTCCCCGCGCGGATATTCGACGCCTGCCACGACGTCGGCGGAAAGTGCGCGTTGCCGTCGTCCCAGCGGGTCGCCGCCAGCTCCGCGAGCGCCGGCGCCAGCCGATGGATCGGATTGTCGGCGCGGTCGGGATAGGCGACGTGGCCCTGCACGCCCTGCACGACGAGGTATCC
Source organism: Pseudomonadales bacterium (assembly GCA_036381275.1). Lineage (GTDB taxonomy): Bacteria > Pseudomonadota > Gammaproteobacteria > Pseudomonadales > Azotimanducaceae > UBA7803. Next base: position 10,339 of record DASVDC010000015.1, read on the forward strand.
GTTCAGCGAGCCGCGTCGGCCGATCCGGATCGTGTCGCCGAGCGCATCGGCGGACGACGGCTCGCCGACCACGCAGTAGTCGATACGCTCGCCCTCGCGGGTCAGCGCATCGATCACGGCACGGGTCCCGTCCACCGCATCCCCTTCCTCGTCGCTGGTGATCAGGAAGCCGATGCGGCCGGGGTGCGACGGGCGCGCCGCGAGGAAGCGTTCGGTGGCGACGAGCATCGCCGCGAGGCTCGACTTCATGTCGGCCGCGCCGCGCCCGTACAGGTAACCGCCCCGGATCTGCGGCTCGAACGGCGGCGAGGACCAGGCGGCGTCCGGCCCCGGCGGTACCACGTCGGTGTGGCCGGCGAACACGAACAGCGGCCCCCCGGACCCACGCGTCGCCCAGAGGTTCGACACGCGGCCGAACGGCAGCGACCGGCAGCGGAACCCGGCCGCGGTGAGGCGCTCGGCCAGCAGCGCCTGGCAGCCGGCGTCGTCGGGGGTCACGCTCGGCCGGCGCAGCAGCGCCAGGCACAGCTCGAGCACGGGCTGGGCTTCGGAGGAGTCGGTCATCAGTTGTGCGCGTGCAGGGCTTCGTTCAGCTCGATGGCCTTGCGGTTGGTGCGGCACTCGATCCGGCCGCTCCGGGAGTTGCGGATGAACAACATGTCGGAGCCGCCGGAGATCTCGCGCGCCTTCACGGTGCGCACGTCTTCACCGTGCTCGTCGACCAGCGTCACCACGGTGCCGGCGGTGACGTACAGGCCCGCTTCGATGGTGCAGCGGTCGCCGAGCGAAATGCCGGTGCCGCCGTTCGCGCCGATCAGGCAGTGGTTGCCGATCGAGACGCGGATGTTGCCGCCGCCGGACAACGTGCCCTGGGTGCTCGATCCGCCGCCGAGGTCGCTGTGCGCTCCGACCACGACGCCCTGCGAGATGCGGCCCTCCACCATGTTCGGCCCGAGCGCGCCGGCGTTGAAGTTGATGAAGCCTTCGTGCATCACGGTGGTGCCGTCACCGAGGTACGCACCGAGCCGGATCCGGCTCGCGTCGGCGATGCGCACGCCGGGCGGCACGACGTAGTTGGTCATCTTCGGGAACTTGTCGACGCTGAACACCTCGAGGTTCTCGCCGGCGAGCCGCGCGCGCACCAGCGCCGGCTCGAGCTCCGCCGGATCGATCGCACCGCGGCTGGTCCAGGCCACCGTCGGCAGATGCACGAACAAGTTGTCGAGGTTCAGCGTGTTGGGCAACGCGAGCCGGTGCGACAGCAGGTGCAGCTTGAGGTACGCCGTCTCGGTGTCGGCGATCGGCGCATCGGCATCCAGCCGCACCGCGGTCAGCGGACGATCGCACTCGAGCAGCGGACGATGCCGCTCGCCCCACGCGGTGCCGTTGTCGGCGGCTTGCGCCAGGTCGCGGACGAAACGCTGCAGCGCGTCCGGCGTCGCCGGCGAGCGGCCCGTTTTGAAATGTGCGTCGATCACTTTGGCCAGCGCGGGCTCGGGTTCCTTGATCGGCGCGGGGAAGTAGCAGTCGATGGCGGCCCCCTTGGCGTTCGTGCAGGTGATACCGACCGCGAACGCGAACACGGGGCGCGATGGCGTGGCGCTGCTTGCCATGGGTGGCTCCTCGAACCGGGTGCGGAACGGTACCACATCTGATGGACGCGTTCTCGGGGCGGGCGTGTGGTGCAGATGGGGGCGGCGTGGGAGGTTTGCTCAGCGGCCGGGGATCTCCGCCGGATCGATCAGCCGATGGCGGCGCCAGCCTTTCGTCAGCAGCCAGGTCATTGCCGGTGCCACTTCCCGTGTTCTTGGTGTTGAGTCGCCTGAGAGCTGGTTCCACGGCGGACCCTTCCACCCCTCGAACCACATCGCCGAGCTCGCCGGATCGAGCCGCACCACGGGCGGCGCCTTCCGGTGACGCTCGAAGTAATGGTGTCGCGCATTCAGCAGCACGTAGCCGAGCGCATGGCGCACCTGCCTCGGCGTGCGCAGCAGCCGGTGGTGACAACGGCCATCCAGTACACTGCCGCGCCGCGAGAACACCCGGTTCACGCAGCGCGCGACCCGCCCCGCGAGGCTCTTCATCCCGCACGCGAGCGCGCGCTTCCCCTGCGCCTCGATCAGGAAGTGCAGGTGGTTGTGCTGGATCGAGTAGTGCACCACCCGAAAGCCCGGGCGCTCGGCACACTGCACGAGACTGTATCGGAAGGCCGAGACGAAGCGCTTCCTGCGCAGGTTCGGCAAGCCCCGCTGCAGGCGCACGGTGACGTGGACGGGGCAGTGGCCGGGGATGTTCTCGCGGCGTCGGTGCAGCACGCGCGCGTTGGGCCGCGCCTTCCGTCCCGCGCCGGGCCGCCAGCCGCCCCGGCCCGACGGGATCAGCACCAGCTCGGTCTGCTTCGGTCGCCGTCCGCACGCCTTTGTCATGCGCCCAGATTAGGGCGCTGTTCATCGCGGCGATGCCGGCGATGGCTGAAGGTGC
>DASVDC010000016.1:0-15485 GCA_036381275.1 Pseudomonadales bacterium
ATGTCGGGGTCGAGCAACCGGGCACCCACCTGGCTGATGCCCTGCAGCATCGGGTCGAGCGCCGACGGCACGAAGTTCGCGCTGAAGCCGCCTGACACGCCCGCGAACGCGACCGCGATACCGGTGAGCGGATGCCGCCCGGCGGCCTGGAAGATCACCGCGCCGAGCGGAATCACCAGCACGTAGCCGGCATCCACCGCGGTGTGGCTGATGATCGCGATCAGGAGCAGCATCGGCGTCAAAAGCTTCCGGCTGGTGACCGACAGGAGCGCCCGCAGCGCCGCGCGGATGAAGCCGGTGTGGTCCGCGACGCCGATGCCGAGCATCGCGAGCAGCACCACGCCGAGCGGATGGAACGTCACGAACGTGGTGACCATGTTGCTCATGAACTCGGCGAGGGACGCCGGCGTGAGCAGGTTCACCACCTCGATCGGCGCGTTGGTGCGCGGGTCGATGTGCTCGTAGGTGAGCTGGGCCATGAACGCCGACAGCCCCCAGACCACGAGCAGCAGCAGGAAGAACAGGAGCGCCGGATCGGGCAGGCGATTGCCGGTCCGCTCGACCCAGTCGAGCACCCGCGCGACCCGGCCCGCCGGCTCCTCGCCGATGCGTTCGGGTGTGTCCGCCCGTTCGGTCATGCCGTTTGCATCCTTGTCGCAGGCCCGCCGAGACAGAGCCGGAACACCCAGCCGCCGAGCACGCCGCTGAGCGCCTGCAGCGTGAGCCCGAGCGCGGTGCGCGCCCCGGCGATCGGCGTGACCTCGAACGTCTGCCCGAGGATCACGTGCACCGCCAGCAGCGCCGCGCCGCCGGCTATCGCGTAGCCCACCGGCTGCCAGCGCGGCAGCAGCCGCATCACCAGACGGGCGATCGGAAACGCGACCGCGAGCGCGACCGCGATGATCGGCAGGAACAGACCCGTCATGCCGGCCAGATCGTGCAGCGTGTGCCCGACCCGATCGACGAAGCTCTCGTCCACACCCATCCCGTGCAGCCGCGCCACGACCGACTGACTGTGGGCGATCACGGCACCGGCGTAGGTGACGAGCACGGCCGCCACGTACGCGGCCAGCACACGAAGCATCGGAACCCTCCCCGGTTTGGGCCAGCCGCCAGTGTAACCCGCGCGAGCACGCGTTCCAGAGTAAAGAGTAAACTGACAACTCCCGGGACGGGTGGAGCGGATCATGAAGCATCGACGGCTGGCGGCGCTGGCGGCACTGTTGTGGGCGACGAGCGCGAACGGCGCGGATACGTCGGCCGTGTCCGGCGGCTACCGGACGGTGACCGTCGCGGAAGGGCTCGAGCTGCCGTGGGGCCTCGCGTTCCTGCCGGACGGCGGGCTCCTGGTCACCGAGCGGCCCGGGCGGCTGCGTCGGGTGAGCGCCGACGGCACGGTCGGCGAGCCGCTCGCCGGCGTGCCCGAGGTGTATTTCCGCGGCCAGGGGGGCCTGCTCGACCTGGTGCTGCATCCGGCGTTCGCCGACAACCGCCTGGTGTACCTCTCGTACGCGCACGGCGGCCCGAGCGAGAACGCGACCCGCGTGGCGCGCGCCCGGCTCGGCAGCGCCGGGCTCGAGGACCTCGAGGTGATCTTCACCGCCGAGCCCGCCAAAGACACGCCGCAGCACTACGCCGGCACGATGGCGTTTCTGCCCGACGGCACGCTGCTCGTCAGCGTCGGTGACGGCTTCGACTTTCGCGAGCACGCGCAGGATCTGGCGTCGACGCTCGGCAAGACGGTGCGCCTCGCCGACGACGGCACGGTGCCGCCGGACAATCCGTTCGTCGATCGCCCGGGCGCCGCCGCGGCGGTGTGGACCTACGGGCACCGCAACGCCCAGGGCCTCGCGGTGGACCCCGCGAGCGGCGTCGTCTACCAGCACGAGCACGGGCCCCGCGGCGGCGACGAGCTGAACGTGCTGCGTCCCGGACGCAACTACGGCTGGCCGGCGATCACCTACGGCATGGACTACAGCGGCGCGTACGTGTCGCCGTTCACCGAATGGCCCGGCATGGAGCAGCCGCTGATGTACTGGGTGCCGTCGATCGGTCCGTCCGGCCTCGCCGTCTACCGCGGCGAGCGCTTCCCGGAGTGGGACGGCGACCTGTTCGTCGGCGCGCTGGTCGACCGCGAGGTGCGGCGCATCGACCTCGAGTCCGGTCAGGTCGCCGGTGAGCAGGCCCTGTTCGGCGAGCTGGGCGAGCGCATCCGCAACGTGAAGGCGGGACCGGACGGGCATCTGTACCTGGTCACCGACAGCGAGCGGGGCCGGATCCTGCGCGTGGAACGGCGCTGACGACGATTGCCGCGCGTTGCCGAATCCCCTAAGTTCCGCCGTCTTCCGATCGGAACGAATGCGTCACGACAACGAGGAGAACAACATGCACGAGACGTCCTGGCGGCGCCTCCCGCTGCGGGGCCTGAAACCGATCTGCCTGGGCCTCGCCCTGGCCGCTCTGCCGGCCACGGCCGACGAAGGGGCGGCCGAGTACCGCGAACACGTGATGGAATCCATCGGCGGCCACATGCAATCGGCGGTCGACATCCTGCGCCGGAAGGTGCCGCACCAGCAGCACCTCGCGCTGCACGTGAACGCGCTCGCGGACCTCGCCGGCATCGCCGACACGCTGTTCCCGGAGGGCTCCGAGGGCGGTGATGCGCTGCCCGCGATCTGGGAGAACCCGGAGGACTTCCGCACCCGGCTCACCGACTTCCAGCAGGCGGCCGCGGACCTGAAGCGCGCGCTGGACGACGGCGGCGAGATCGGCCCCGCGTTCCAGCAGCTCGGCCAGGCCTGCAAGGCCTGCCACGACAACTACCGCGACGACTGACTCGAGGCCCGGCCCGCCGCAGCCGGCGGGCCGTGCTTCACGCGAGCGACAAGCCCCACCACACTGCGCCCGCGCAGACGAGCGCGGTGACGAGCGCCCGCACCGGCCGATGGCGGGTCGGCGGCAGCGCCACCGGCTTGCGTCCCGTGAACATCGACAGCGGCGTCGGGTCGCGCCGCAGCGCATAGACGAGGTGCGCGAGCAGGTGCACGGCGATCAGCGCCAGCACCACCCAGTACGCGCGATGGTGCACGGCGCTCATCAGGTCGACGGTGTCGCTGCTCGCGTGCCGCACGAGCGGCCCTTCGGTGAAGATGTCGTCGGTGGTGAAGAGCCCCGCAGCCGCCTGCACCATCACGGCGAGGAACAACAGGATCGCCAACGCGGCACCCGGTGCCGTACGCGGCCCCATCGTTCGCGGTTCGGCCGTGGGTGGCCCCGCTTCGCCTCGACCGCGGAAGTGGGCGAGGATCCGTCCCGGTGAGGTCCGGAACGTGTCGAGCCGCGCGTAGCGGCCGCCCCAGAGCGCCCAGCCGAGCCGGAACAGCAGCAGCGCGAGCGCGCTGTAGCCGAGCCACAGATGCCAGTCCATCAGCGAGACGTCGCCGATGAGCCCGGTGACCAGGGAGGCGCTCACGCCGATCGCGAACAGCCAGTGCCAGATCCTGAGCGGCCAGTCCCAGACCAGCGTCGGGCGCACCCGCCCCTCGGTCGCGTCGTCCACGTCGTTCATCGCGTCAGCGCGGCAGATAGTTGAAACCGATCGCGTTGAAATCGTACAGCACCAGCAGCGTCGCGAGCGCCGCCAGCACCACCGCCGTGTGACGCAGCCGCCGCCCGAGCGACCATTCGCCGCCGCGCCAGACCGGATACAGCAGCACCACGGCGATCACCGTGAGCACCGCCGCGACCAGCATCAGCGCGAGCGCCGTGACGAACGCGGTCGACGGGAACCCGAAGAAGGCGGCGGTGAGGTCGGTCGCGAGGCGCGCCAGCCCGAAGAAGGCCGCCACGTAGGCGACGATCCACGCGAGCGCGGTGAGCACGGTGATGCGCCCGGCCCAGCGCTCGCCGGGCGTCCCGATCGGCGGGCGCCGGCGCCGCAGCAGCGCGCCGATCAGCGCGCCCAGCATCACGAACGCCGCCAACGCGAGCACCGCGTAGAGTACGTTCGGGTTCTCGAGCACGCCGGCCTTCTGCATCACCATCACCGGCATCGGCAGGAGCAGCGTGTCGATGCCGTCGCCGTCGCCGGTGAACTTCACCAGCGTGCCGGTATCCGCGGCCACGAAGCGGTCGCCGCCGAGCGGCAGCAGACGGGTCTCGACGCCCGGCGCCACCACCGCGAGCCCGCCGCCGGGCACCGGCGTCACCCGGGCGCCGTTGGTCATCACGAGCCGCTCGACGGTGGTGTACGGCCGGCGGGTGGTCAGGTACGTGCCGGCGTACTCCGCGAGCGGCCGTCCCGGCTCCGCCGCCGGCTCACCCGGCAGAAGCGGCCCCGGCGGGAAGTAGCGCTCCACCAGCGCGTTCGCGAACCGGTCGATCAGCTTGCCGCCGCCGCCCGCGGTGTTGGTGGAGATGAACACCCCGAGATCGAGCTCCGGCAGGAGCTGCATGTCGGAGAGGAAGTACATCGTGCCGCCGCCGTGGCCGATCGCGCGCCAGCCGTTCAGATGGCTCTCGATGAATCCGTGTGCCATGCCGGGCATTTCCGGATCGAGCCCGTAGTGCCGGCTGTGCATCAGCACGGCCGTCTCCGGCGCGAGAATCCTCACGCCGTCCAGCTCCCCGCCGTTCAGGTGCGCGAGCATCCAACGCGCCATGTCGGCGGCGGTGGTCGACAGCGCTCCCGCCGGACCGACCTGGCTGATGAAGGTGAACGTTCCGGCCTGGTAGCCGCCCGCGAATCGGCGGTAGCCCTTGCTGACGTCCTGCACCAGATGATCCAGCATCGGCGCGGGGTCCTCGGCCGCCCACGGCTCCCGGAACGTGCTGTGATGCATCCCGAGCGGCTCGAACAGGTGCCGCTCGGCGTACTCTTCCCAGCTCAGCCCCGACAGGTTCGCGACGATCAATCCGGCGAGACCGACGCCGTAGTTCGAATAGGAGGGCACCTCGCCCGGCGGACGCACGCGCGCCGGCCGGTAAGCCGACAGGTACTCGACCAGCCCGAGCACCCGTGCCGGATCGTTACCGAACAGGTGCCCGAGCACCGATTCCTCGAAGCCGGGCGTGTGCGCCATCAGGTGCTTCATCGTGATCGGCTCGGGAAACGTATCGTCGATCTCGACGTTCGGCAGGTAGGTGCGGATGTCCGCATCCAGATCGAGCTTGCCCTGCTCGTAGAGCTGCATCACGGCGGTCCAGGTGAACGTCTTCGAGATCGAGCCGGGCCGGAACAGCGTCCGGTCGGCGCGCACCGGGATGCCGGCTTCGCGATCGGCATAACCGTAGCCGCGGGTAAAGATCGTCTCGCCGCCATGCACGATCGAGACGGTGACCCCCACCACGTGCTCCGACTGCATGCGCGCCTGCACGAAGCCGTCGACGAAGGCTTCGAGATCGGCCCGGTCGATCACGGGTGCCGGGGCGGCCTCCGGGTCGGGCGCCGCATGCTCCGGCTGCCGCGGTTCCTGGGCCCAGAGCGCCTGCGACGCGCAGAGCGCGACCAGAAACAGGACCTTGCCGTTCATCAGCACCTCCCCTGCGATGCGGGCAAGCTTACGCCAGCCGCCCGGCTGGTCCCACTGGCCGTGCAGCCGCGTGCCGAGCGACTATAATCGACCGCGCCCCGGCGAGCGCATCCGATCGAGAAGCCCGAGGAGCCAGACCATCACCCGCCACGTCCGCGATTATCTGAGCGCCCTCGCCGCCGGCCTGATGTTCCTGGTGGCCCGGCTGCTGCCGCCGAGCGCCGCCGCCACGGTGGGCGATCGGCTGCTGCGCGTGCTCGGGCCGCTGCAGCGCAAGCACGGCAAGGTGCTGCGCAATCTCCACCAGGTGCTCCCGGATGCGACGCCGGAAGAGCTGCGCCGCGTCGCCCGCGACGTCTGGGCGAACGTCGGCGCGGTGTTGTTCGAATACCCGCACATCGAACGCATCGTCGACGAACGCATCAACGTGACCATGCCGCCGTCGGTGGAGGCGATGTTCGAAGCCCGTCGGCCGATGCTGTTCCTGACCGGGCATCTGGCCAACTGGGAGGTGCTCCCTGCGTACGTGAGCCGGCGCGGCAACGGCCTGGTGGTGGTGTACAGCCCGCACGAGAATCCGCTGATCGAGCGCATGGTGCAGCGCCTGCGCGCCCATACCGGCTGCGAGTACGTCACCAAGCAGGAGGCGCTGCGCCGCATCACGCCGCGCTTCCTCAAGGGCCGTTCGGTGGGGCTCCTGCCGGACGTGCGGGTCGACAGCGGGCCGCTGTTGCCGCTGTTCGGCGCGGATGCGCCGACCACGATCAGTCCTGCGCGGCTCGCGAATCGGCTGGAGTACCCGCTGGTACCGGTGCGCGCGAAGCGCACCGGTCCCGCGCGCTTCGACGTCGAGTTCGGCGAGCCCCTGGTCGTGGACGAGGAGCAACGCGGCAAGCTCGCGGCGATCGAGCTGATGTGCCAGTTCAACGCGACGCTCGAGACCTGGATCGCCGAGCGCCCCGGCGAATGGCTCTGCACCAAGCGTCGCTGGCCGAAGGAAGCGCGGGTCGCCTGACCCATGCTCACGGTCGACCGCTACATCGTCCGCCAAGTGCTGGTGCCGACCGTTCTCGGGCTGGCGCTGCTGGTGCTCCTGTTCACCGCGTTCACCAGCGTGCAGCTCCTGCGCTCCGCGGCGCTCGGCAACATGCCGGCGCGCGAGGTGCTCGCGCTGGTGATCGCGCACGACCTCTCCGCGCTCGAGGTGCTGCTGCCGTCGGCGTTCTTCGCCGCACTGATCATGGTGGGCTGCAGTTGGCATCGGGAGGGCGAGCCCTACGCGCTGTACGCGAGCGGCGCATCGCCGGACCGGCTGTCGCGGCCGCTGCGTCTGCTCGCCGTGGTGGTGGCGCTCGGCGTCGCGGTGCTGACCATCTGGGGCCGGCCCTATTCGTACGTGCTCCGCTACGACATCAGCGAACGCGCGGCGAACCTCACCTCCCGGCACATGGCGCCGCAGCGCTTCTACCGCTGGGACGCCGACTTCGTGATTCAGGCCGAGCGCATCGAGCGCCGCGAACCGAACCTGTCGGAAGTCTTCGCGCGGGCCGCGCCGGAAGGGCGTCCGCTGGTGCTGCGGGCCCGTCACGGCCAGATCAGCGAGACGGACGCGGACCGCCGGCAGACGCTCACCTTCATACGAGGCTCGAGCTACGAGATCGGTGATCCCGGCGGCGGCGCGAAGACCGGGGAGGACGCGGAGCTCGCGCCGGATCGGGTGACCCGCTTCGACCGGCTGGTCTACCGGGTGCAGCGCCCGCCGAGCGACGCGCTGACCAAACGCCGCGCGCGGCCGACCGCGGAGCTCGCTTCCGCGACCGAGCCGAAGGACATCGCCGAGTTCCAGTGGCGGCTGTGCATGCCGATGATCTCGTTTCTCGTGGCGCTGATGGCGATCGAGCTCGGGCGCCTGCGGCCGAAACAGTCGCCGTACGCGCGCTTCGCGATCGCGATCGTGCTGTATGCGGTGGTCTTCAACCTGAGCAGCATCACCACCTCCGCGGTGGAGAATGGCCTCCTGCCCCCGTTCCCCGGCGTGTACACCGCGGTGCTGCTGATGATCGGCGCGTATTTCGTGCTGCGGCGCATTCCGCAGCTCACGCTGCGGGTGCCGGCATGAGACCGAGCGGGGAGCGATGAAGATCATCTACCGCTACGTGATCGCCGCGCTGGTGCGCGGGTATCTGCTGGTCGCTGGCGCGCTGCTCGCGCTGTTCGGCCTGTTCGAGTTCATGGAGCAGGCCAACGACATCGGTGACGCGGACTACGGCACGGCCGATGCGCTCGCGGTCGTGGCGCTGACCCTGCCGAGCCGGCTGGTGGACCTGTCACCGTTCATCGCGCTGCTCGGCGTGGTCTACGGGCTCAGCACGTTCGTGCGCAGCCAGGAGCTGATCGCGATGCGCGCCGCGGCGCTGCCGCCGCTCCGGCTCGCGGTGCTCTGCGGCCTCGCCACCGCCGGCTTCTTCGCAGTGCTGGCGGGGGTGGAGCTCGCTGCGCGGCCGATGGCCCGGCAGGCGCACCTGCTGCACATGACCGAGACGTCGCGGGACGGCGCGCTGTTCTCGAGCGACGGCATCTGGATCGAACACGGCGGCCTGTACGTGAACGTCGAATCCCTCGCGCGCGGCGGCGGACCCACCGGCGTGCACATGTACGACTTCGGCGACGACATCCAGATGGACCGCTACCTGCACGCGGAGCGCGCGGAGGTGCGCTCGCCCGACGAGTGGGTACTGCATCAGGTGGTGGAGAAGCACTACCGCGCCGACGGCACCATCGACACCCGCCGTACCGGGCGCCTGAGCTGGTCACCGCCGTGGCGTCAGACCACGGCGCTGTACGAGCTGCCGCTCGAGAGCCAGTCGCTGCGCGAGATCGATCAGCACCGCCGCTACCTCGCCGAGCAGAACCGCGAAACCGGCATCTACGGAATGGAGCTGTGGCGGCGCCTGCTGATGCCGGCTTCCGGGATCGTGTTCGCGCTGTTCGCGGCGCCGTTCGTGCTCGGGGTCGGCCCGCGCTCCAGCATGGGCGGCGCGGTCACGCTCGGCGTCGCGAACGCGCTCGCGATGTTCCTGGTGCAGCAGATCGGCACCAACGCGATCTTCCTCGCCACGCACAGTCCGCTGCTCGCGGTCAGCGCGCCGATCGTCGCGGTGCTCGGCGCCGCGGTGCTGCTGATCCGGCGGGTGAACGGCGCGCCGCGGTGAGCCGGCCGCGCCGCCAGGTTCGCGCAGGGCGAGCGATGGTGCGACAATGCCCGGCTGACGCCGCCCCACCCGCGATCCACCACCGATGACCGACTCGCCGGTATCCGCCCGCCCATGAGATTGATCGGCCAGTTCGTGGTCCGTCACCCCTGGCAGAGCCTGGTGCTGATGGTGCTGCTGCTGCTCGCCGGGCTCGCGGACGGCATCGGCCTTTCCGCGATGCTGCCGATGCTGAACCTCGCGTTCGACGAGGCCGGCGCGGGACGCCTCGCCGACTCCGGTCAGCAGGACGAGCTGACGATGTTCGTGCACCGGCTCACCGAGGCGCTGAACCTGTCGCCGACGCTGGGCGTGCTGCTCGGCTTCATCGTCGCCGGCATCGGCCTGAAGAGCCTGCTGGTGTTCCTCGCCGAGCAGCGCATCGGCTATCTCGCCGCCGACGTGGCGACGCGGCTGCGGCTCGAGCTGCTCGGCGCGATCACCGCGTCGAGCTGGCTGTTCTACGTGAAGCAGTCGGTCGGCCGGCTCGCCAACGCGATGGCCACCGAGGCCTGGCGCGCGGCCAACTCGTACGTCTGCGCGATCCGGCTGCTGGTGGTGTTCATCGAGACGCTCGTCTACTTCGTGGTGGCGCTCGTGGTGTCGTGGCCGGCGACCCTGACCTGCCTCGCCGCCGGCCTCGGCGTCTGGGGCATCTCGCACCGGTTCGTGAAGATCTCGCGGTTCGCCGGTACCGGCCAGACCGGCAGCTACCGCCAGTTGCTCGCGTCGCTGACGGACATTCTGCTGTCGATCAAGACGCTGAAGTCGATGGGCCGGGAACGTTCCGCCCAGGCGCTCGTCGCGCAGCAGACCGACGATCTGCGCCGCGACCTGCGCCGCGAGGTGCTCGGCAACGCCGGTCTCGACGCGGCGCAGGAGCCGCTCTACACACTGGTGATCGTGGTCGGCATCTACCTCGCGCTGGTGACCTTCCAGATGGATCTGGCGACGGTGACGTTTCTGACGCTGGTGCTGGCGCGGCTGCTCCGGCGCGGCAGCAAGGTGCAGAAGGAGTACCAGAAGATGACCACCAGCGAGTCGGCGTACTGGTCGCTGCAGGAGACCATCGACGAGGCGCGGCGCCAGGCGGAGCGGGCGGAAGGCCAGCGCACGCCGCGGTTCGAAGACGCCATCGTGCTCGACGAGGTGTCGTTCGGTTACGGCGACGTCCCGGTGATCGAGCGCGCCAGCCTGACCATTCCGCGCGGCCGCATCACCTGCCTGATCGGCGAGTCGGGCAGCGGCAAGTCCACCATCGCGGATCTGGTGATCGGTCTGATCCGGCCGCAGCACGGCCGGATCCTGGTCGACGGGGTGCCGCTCGACGAGATCGGCCTCGCGGCCTGGCGGCGCGGCATCGGCTACGTGCCCCAGGACAACCTGCTGCTGCACGACAGCGTGTTCGCGAACGTCACGCTCGGCGACGACCGGCTCGGTGAAGCCGATGTGGCCGCCGCGCTCGAGGCCGCCGGCGCCGCCGACTTCGTCGCCGCGCTGCCGGAAGGCATGCACTCGGTCGTCGGCGAACGCGGCGCCCGGCTCTCCGGCGGGCAGCGTCAGCGCATCATGATCGCCCGGGCGCTCGCGCACCGGCCGCGCCTGCTGGTGCTGGACGAAGCCACCAGCGCGCTCGATCCGGCGAGCGAAGCGGACATCTGCGAGACGCTGGCGGCGCTGCGCGGGCGGCTGACGATCCTCGCGGTCACGCACCAGTCCGCGCTCAGACGGATCGCGGACCAGATCTATCGCGTGGAGCGCGGCTCGGTGCGGCCGCTGGAAGGCGGCGCCGGCGGCGGCCGGGCGGTGCTGGGAGGTGGACGTGACTGACGCGGTGAGATCGACGAACGGGGCCGACGCAGCGGCGCGCGTCGCGCTGCGTCCGGTGAGCGGCCGCCGCGCGCTCGACGACTTCCTGCGCGTGCCGTTCGCGCTCTACCGCGACGACCCGCACTGGGTCGCGCCGCTCCACTTCGAACGCCGCCAGGCGCTGTCGCCCAAGCACCCGTTCTTCCGCCACGCCGAATGGCAGGCGTGGGTCGCTTACCGGGACGATCGGCCGGTCGGCCGGATCAGCGCGCAGCTCGACCGCCTCTACGAGGAGCGGCACGGCGAGCGGGTCGGCTACTTCGGGATGATCGACGCGCCGGACGATCCGGCCCTGTTCGGGGCGCTGCTCGCCACTGCTGAGGCCTGGCTTTCCGAGCGCGGCGCGGTGCGCGCCGTGGGCCCGTTCAACCTCGGCATCAATCAGGAGCTCGGCGTCCTGGTGGACGGCTTCGATACGCCGCCGTTCTTCATGATGCCGCACAACCGCCCGTACTACGGCGCGGCGCTGGAGGCGTGCGGATACCGGGGCGCGCAGGACCTGCTGGCCTACCTGATTCCCGCGAATTTCGAGACGCCGCCGGTGATGGCCGCGCTGCTCCGGCGCCTCGAACGCCAGGGCGTGACGCTGCGTCCGCTCGACCGCAAGCGCGTGGACGAAGACCTCGAGACGTTGCGCGACATCTTCAACGACGCCTGGTCCGGCAACTGGGGCTTCGTGCCGTTCACCCGCGAGGAGTTCCTCGCGGTCGGTCACGAGATGCTGATGCTGATCCCCGACGACTTCATCCACATCGCCGAGCTGGACGGCCGGCCGTCGGCGTTCATCGTGCTGCTGCCGAACCTGAACGAAGCGATCGCCGATCTGAACGGCCGGCTGCTGCCGTTCGGCTGGGCGAAGCTGCTGTGGCGGCTGAAGGTGCGCTTCCCGCGCACCGGCCGGGTGCCGCTGATGGGGGTGCGCCGGCATCTGCACCACACGCGGCTCGGCCCGGGGCTCGCGTTCCTGGTGATCGACGCCGCGCGCCGCGCGGCGGTGCGCACCCAGATGACCGACGTGGAGCTGTCCTGGATCCTCGACGACAACATGGGCATGCGCAACATCATCGAGACCATCGGCGGCCGGATCAGCAAACGCTACCGGATGTACGAGAAGCCGCTGGCGGCCGATGAGTGACCCGCGCTTCCACGCCGTGGTGCTGGCCGGGGAGCGGCCGGGCGGCGGCGTGCTCGCCCGCGAGCTTAAGCTTCCGGCCGGGGTGCTGGCGCCGCTCGCCGGCCGCCCGTGCCTGCTCCGGGTGCTGGATGCGCTCGGCGGCGCGGCGTGCGTCGCCGGTGTGACGCTGTGCGGGCCGGACTCGGCGGTGATCGACGGCTCGCCCGCGCTCGCCGACCTGCGCCGCAACAGCGACCTGCACTGGCTGCCGCCGCAGCGCGGGCCGGCCGCCAGCGCGGCCGCCGCGGTCGCCGCCGCACCCGGCTTTCCGATCCTGCTCACCAGCGGCGACCACGGGCTGTTGACCGCGGCGATGGTCGACGACTTCGCTGAACGGGCGCGCGCCGCAGCCGCGGTCGGATCGTTCGATGTGGTGGTCGGGCTCGTCCCGTTCGACGCGGTGCGCGATGCGTTCCCGGAATCGCGGCGCACGGTGCTGCGCTTCGCCGATGCCGCGCTCTGCGGCAGCAACCTGTTCGCGCTGTTCGGCGAACCGGCGCGCGCGGCGCTCGCGTTCTGGAGCGGCGTCGAGGCCGAGCGCAAGCGCCCGTGGCGCATCGCCCGGCGGCTCGGGCCGACGGTGCTGCTGCGCTACCTGCTCGGCCGGCTGCCGGTGGATGCGGCGTTCGAGGTGCTGTCCGAGCGCGCCGGCTGCCGGGTCGGCTGGGTGGCGTTGCCGTGGCCGCGCGCGGCGGTTGACGTCGACAGCGCCGCCGACTGGCGGCTCGCGGAACGGCTGCTGCGCGAGGATCTCAAGCCGGGCGCCGCGCGATGAAGGTCCTGGTGCTGAGCAATGCGGCCGCGGCGCGGGCCCGGCGCCGGGTGCCGGCGCTGCGCGACGCGCTGCCCGAGCCCGACGTCGAGCACCACGTCACCGAGCACGCCGCGCAGGCCGCCGAGCTGGTGCGGCGGACCGATTGGCGTCCGCACGATCTGCTGGTGGTCAACGGCGGCGACGGCACCGTGCAGCACGTGCTGAGCACGCTGCTCGACGCCTGCCCGGCCCGCCAATGGCCGCGGGTCGCCTGCCTGCCGGGCGGCACCACCAACATGACCGCGTACGATCTGAACCGGCACCGCCGCTACGGCGACTGCGTCGAGACCTTGCGCGCGGCGCTCGGACCCCGCGAAGGCGTGCCGCTCGCGCCGCGCCCGCTGGTGCAGGTCGCCACCGGCGTGCCCGGAGCGCGGCCCGCCGGCCTGTTCTTCGGTATCGGCACGATCGTGCGCGGCATCGAGTACTTCCATGCCCGCATCCGCGACAGCGGCGGCGCCCACGAGCTCGGTGCGGGCGTCGCGCTCGCGCGGGCGGTGTGGGGAATCGCCCGCCGCGAGCCGCCGTTCGCGGAGCCGTTGATGGTGGACGTCGAGGCCGCCCCGGGGGGCGACGACGGCGCATTCCGTCTGCCGGCGGCGGTACCGATGCACCTGCTGCTCGCGACCACGCTCGAGCGGCTGTTCCTCGGCATCCGGCCGTACTGGGGCAACGGCGCGGCGCCGCTGCGCTGCACGCTGGTCGAAGCCGGCGCCGGCGGCTTCGTCACCCGCCTGCCCCGGCTGCTGCGCGGCCGGCCCGACCCGCAGATGACGCCGGCGAACGGCTGGCACAGCGCGCGCCTCGCCGCGTTGTCGCTGCGCTTCGACGGCTGCTTCACCGTCGACGGCGAGCTGTTCCCAGGGAGCGGTGATACCATGCGCGTTTCTGCAACGGAGCCCGTGAGATTCCTGAGGTTATGAAATCTCCCGCGCCAACCACGGAAGCCGCGGCAACCGCCCACCGCGGCGGCCGGCTGCGCCGGCTGGTGATCCAGAGCGGCAAGCACCTGCTCCGCAAGGTCGGCGAGCTGCAGGCGCGTCACTCGCGGGTACCGGCCACACCGGTGCTGCCGAACGACGCGTTTCCGTGGGTCGCGGAGCTCGAAGCGAACTGGCGGCAGATCCGGGCGGAGCTCGACGGCGTGCTGGTGCGTCCGGACGAGATTCCCGCGTTCCATCAGATCTCGCCGGATCAGCACCGGATCTCGAAGGGCGACAACTGGAAGACGTTCGCGTTCTACGTGTTCGGCAACCGGGTGGACGACAACTGCGCCCGCTGCCCGACCACGGCGGCGCTCCTGGACCGGCTGCCGGATCTGCAGAACGCGTGGTTCTCGATCCTCGCGCCGCGCTACCACATCCCGCCGCACCGCGGCCCGACCCGCGCGGTGATCCGCTGCCACCTCGGCCTGATCGTGCCCGCCGAGCGCGAACGCTGCTGGCTGCGTGTCGATCGGGAGATCCGTCACTGGGAAGAAGGCCGCTGCCTGGTGTTCGACGACACCTACGAGCACGAGGTGAAGAACGACACCGACGAGGTGCGCGTCGTGCTCTTTCTCGACTTCGACCGCCCGATGGATGCGTTCGGCCGGGTGCTGAACCGCCTGGTGATCGCCGCGATCCGCGGCAGTGCCTACGTGAAGGACCCGCTGAAGAACCTCGCCGCGTGGAACGCGCGCCGCGGCGGCGCGGCCGGCGAACCGCCGGAGAGCTGACCATGCTGATCGATCTGGCGACGGCCGGGGCCGATCTCGAGCTCCACGCCGAAGTCTGCGTGATCGGCGCCGGTGCGGCCGGAATCAGCGTGTCCCGGAGGCTGCGCCGCGCCGGCCGGACACTCTGCCTGCTGGAGGCCGGCAGCCTCGACTACGAGGCCGAGACCCAACAACTCTACGAAGGCGCGAACGTCGGCCTGCCGTACTACGACCTGGTGGACTCGCGCCTGCGCTTCTTCGGCGGCACGACCAACATCTGGGGCGGCCGCTGCGTGCCGCTCGAACCGATCGATTTCGAGCCGCGGCCCTGGGTGCAGAGCAGCGGCTGGCCGATCCGCTACGGCGATCTGCTGCCGTATTACCGGGACGCGCACCGCGATCTCGAGCTCGGCGAGCTGGTCTACGACGAACGCCTGTGGCCGGCGCTCGGGCAGCGCCCGCCGCCGCTCGCGCCGGACAAGGTCATCACCCGCTTCTGGCGCTTCGACACCGTCAAGGAGCGCTTCAACGCGCGCCGCTGCCGCGATCTGATCGACGATCGAGAGGTGCGGGTGCTGACCCACGCGAACGTGGTGCACCTGCAGGCGAACCGCGACGCGACCGCGCTCGAGCACGTGGTCGTGAAGACGCTCGGCGGCCGCACGTTCACGGTGCGGGCCCGCGCGTTCGTGCTGGCCTGCGGCGGCATCGAGAATCCGCGGCTGCTGCTCGCCGCGAACGACGTCGAGCCGGCGGGCATCGGCAACCGCCACGATCTGGTCGGCCGCTACTTCATGGAGCACCAGCACGGCCGTGCCGGGCGGGTGGAGACGAGGCAGGCGTTCCGGCTGTGGAACCTGTTCCGCAGGCGCCGGCTCGGCCGCGGCGGGCCGCTGGTCGCGCCGCTGCTGCTGCCCGCGCCGGAGCTGCAGGCCGAGCGCGGCATCCTGAATACCGCGCTCACGTTCAAGCTGCAGCGCGACCCGGCGCGCGGTCTGCTCGCGAGCGACCGCCTGTACCGGCGCCTGAAGCACCAGTTGCCGCCGGACCGTTCGCGGCGCCGGCTCTGGCACCTTTATCGCGACGTGCGCAGCGCGCTGCAGCGCACCGCGAGGCCGCTGCTCGAGCGCGCGCGCAGCCGGGTGGGGCT
>DASVDC010000017.1:0-68933 GCA_036381275.1 Pseudomonadales bacterium
GGCGTTGCCACGGGCGAGCTCGGCCATCACCAGGATGTCCGCCAGGTTGTGCTTCACCGCCTGGTAGGAGGCGAGCTGGCGGCCGAAGATGTAGCGCTGCATCGTGTAGTCGCGCGCCATGTACAGCGCCGATTCGGTGCCGCCGAGCTGCTCGAACGCTTCGTATACCGCGAGCCGGTCGAACAGCTCGTCCAACGCGCCGGCGGCGGGCGCACCATCGAGCACCTCGCAGCGCGCCCCGTCGAACGCGACGTCGGCGTGATGACGGAGCTGGTCGAAACCGTCGAGCGGCGTGCGGGTGACGCCCCGCTGGTTCAGCTCCAGCACCGCGAGCGCCGGCCCCTGGTCCGAGCGCGCCAGCACCACGCAGAGATCGGCGATTCCCGCATCCGGCACGGGCCACTTGCGGCCGCGGAGCCGCCCGCCGGCGATCGTGGCCGCGCAGGGCGCGCCCGGTCCGCCGTTGCCTTCCGCCCAGGCGAACGTGGCCACCGTCTCGCCGCTCGCGATTCCCGGCAGCCAGCGCGCCTTCTGCGCATCGCTCCCGGCGAGCGCGAGCGCTTCCGCGGCCATGCAGACGGACGAGAAGAACGGCACCGGCGCGACCGCACGGCCGAGCTCCTCGCAGATCACCGCGAGCTCCATCGCGCCGAGGCCGACGCCGCCGTAGCTCTCCGGGATCGCCGCGCCGAGCAGCCCGAGGCCGGCCATCTCGCGCCAGAGGTTCGGATTCCACGGCTCGCCGTTGGTGATCAGGGTGCGCAGCGACTCCGGCGTCGCCTGCTTCTGCAGCAGATCCCGCACCTGGTCGCGCAGCAGCCCCTGTTCCTCGGTCAGCACGAATTGCACGGCCACGTCCCCCGGAACATCGGATGAAGTTCGTTAAAAAATATAAAGGATTTGGCCGGTCATGCGAAGGTCCGGGCGGTCAGCCGGGCGATCACCGCCTGCGCGCATTCCGCGACGGAGCGGTGTGCCGTGTCGATGATCAGTCGGTCCGTCGTCCAGGCGTGGTACTCGCGCCGTTGCACCTCGTCCCAGGTCGGGAGCGCGAGGCCCGGAACCTCCGTCGCCCGGGATTCGACCCGGCGCCGGTGCTCCGCCACGTCGCTGCAGACGACCTCGACGTTCAGCGGCTCGGCGCCGGCCTCCCGGGCCACCGCGTTCCATTCGTTCCGGGTCAGCTCGATCGGATTGCAGGAGTCGGCGATCACGCTCGAGCCGAGGCGGAGGTTGTCGGCGGCGATCCGGTACGCGAGCCGGTAGCCCTCGCCCTGGACGTCGACACCGCACAGGTCCCGCAGCGCCTGCTCGATCGTGTCGATCCGCAGGTACGGAATCCGCAGCGTATGCGCGACGGCCTTCGCTACCGTCGACTTCCCCGACCCCGGAAGGCCCGAGAAGATCACCAGCGTGGGGCGGCGGGCTGTGTCGTAGCTTGTCATGCGTTCCCTGTCTGGCTGCCGTCGGCGACCTGCGAGACCTCCTGGAGCAACCATCGCACGCCGGGATCCGGATTCTGCCGGTGAACGGCCGACACGGTGAAGACGTAGGGTTCGAACGGCGGCTCGAATACCCGCAGGCCGAGCAGACGAGCATAGCGCTCCGCGATGCGCCGGTGACAGGTCGCGAGCAGATCCGTTTCCGGCACCAGCGCCAGCGCGGTCAGCCAATCGTCGACGATCACGCCGGACGGCATGCTGGGGTACGTCATCGACTCCCGCACCGTGATCTCGCTTGGTGCGCTGGCCAGGACGTGGCTCTCCCGGGCGTAGGCCGCGTGGCTGACCCTTGTCTTGATCCGGGGATGCCCGCGACGGGCCACCACGCAGAACACGTCGTGGTACAGCGGCGTGCGCGTCAGCCCTGGCGGAGTGGGACCCTCGAATCGGCCGAGCGCGAGGTCCAGATGGCCGTGCCTGAGCCCTTCGAGGCGGAGCGGTATCCGGGCAAGCTGCTTCCTACGTGGGACCACCAGCGGTTTCTGGTCTACATCCTGGCGTACTCGATGGCGCTGGCGCTCGTGGTCCGGAGCCCGCGCTTCAGATCGGGCCGTCTGTGGTCCGGCAGCACGCCGACCCCGGTGCTGCTGGTCGTGCCGGCGTTGTGGCTCGGTCTCACCAATTGGCTGGTCGGCGAAATCCGTCCGGAAACCCACGCGTTCGTCGACGACTGGGCGGCGCACCTGCGCTGGATCGGCATGTTCGGCGCCGGCGTCGCGGCGGCCGGCTGCGACGAATTCTGGCGCTGGCTCGGTGCGAGACGCCGGCGGTTGCGTTGCTGCTCGCGGGCAACTCGGGTGCAGCTTCGCCTGGCGGTTGGGCTGGATCGGTCCGCTGTGGGACGGCCCCGTGTACGCGCTGACCCGCGCGCTCTACGCCTGGGCGGCCATCCTGGCGCTCGGCGGCTATTCAGCGGCGTATCTGAACCGGCCTTCGGCGTCGCTGACGTACCTCACGGACGCGGTGCTGCCGGTCTACGTGCTGCACCAGCCCGTCCTGTTGATCGCCGCGTACTTCGTCTTTCCACAGGCGCTTCCGGTGGCCGTGGAGGCCGCCTTGCTGGCGCTGATCACCGCCCTGGGGTGTCTGGCACTCTACGAGGTGTTCATCCGACGGTTGCGGATTGCCCGGTTCCTGTTCGGGCTGAAGCCGCGGGCACGATCATCTCGCCCTGATCTGTCGCAGTTGAACGAAGTCGGCTAGCTGAGATGCGACACCGGCCGGGTCGTTGATCAGCTCCAGATGCGAAGCCGGCCGGTGAACGACGTCGAATCCCGCATCGCGGGCCCGTTGCGCATCGTGCCGGTACGGCTCCGTCCACTGCAGGTAGAGGCCCGGCATTGCGACCGACCAACCGGGGCGAATCGGCGCGCGCGCCGAGTAGAGCTCGATGGGGACGTCCCGGGCCAGCGCCTCGAACGCTGCACGCAACGCAGAGCTCGTGATTCCGTTCCCGAGCTTGTGAACGAAGCTCGCCGGCAGCCGCCCCCGGTGGCGCCGCGCGAGGGATTCCCACTCCGCCGCCGTGGCCGGATCATCGAAGAAGTCGAATCTCGATCCGGGCCGGTGCGGGAAGATCGCGTCCAGCATGACGTGCGCGGCGGCTCCGGCCGGATCGATCAGTCCCGAAAGCAGCCCGGCGCCGCTGTGAGTGACGACCACGGCCTTCCGGCGGCCATGGTAGCGGAGGGCCCGTTCGACCTGCGCAGCCTGTCGACGATTCAGGTCGCCGTGGCCGGGCGTGCTGTCGAGCTCGGGTACGACCGTTTCGAAACCGAGTTGCTCGAGGACCTCGGCCAGCGGGGCCATCGTCACGCTGGGCACGAGCGGGCTGTGGACGAGTACAAAGCGTGGACGGTTCGTCATCAGCGGTCCCCCCGTCTGCGGCACCTCGTGGACTCACGTCAGCCGGCCGACAGCATCTCCCTCAGCCGCGGCTTGTGGATCTTCCCGGTGGCCGTGCGCGGAACCTCCGCGTCGGCGACCACGACGATCCGCTTCGGCACCTTGAAGGACGACAGCTCCGACTTCAGCTCGGTGATGAGCTGCTCTTCGTCGATGCGGGCGCCCTCGTGCAGGATCACCGCGGCGACGAGCTCGGTGCGGCGGTCCTTGTCGATCCCGACCACCGCGCTCTCGCGGATGGCCTCGCGGGCGTTCAGCAGCATTTCCACTTCCAGCGGGGCGACGTTCGCGCCGCTGATCTTGATCATTTCGGAGAGCCGGGTGACGAAGGTCACCCAGCCGTCCTCGTCCACCGAGCACATGTCGCCGGTGGGGTAGAGGAGCTCGCCGACGAACGTCTCGTGGCGCTCCTTCTTGTAGAGCCCGGCCATCAGCGAGTAGCCGCCGACCAGCAGCTCGCCGGGCTGATCGGGCGGCAGCGGCTCCCGCGTCTCGGGATCCACGATGCGCACGAACGCGCCGGGCGCGGGCTTGCCGTTCGCGCCGATCTTCTCCTCCGGGATGCGCTCGGGTGCCGGCAGCGACGCGTACGCGCTGGTGGTCTCGGTCATGCCGTAGATGCTCGGCATCCGGTGCCGGGTGCGCTCGGCCTCCACCGCTGGGAACAGCGCTTCGAGGCGCCGGCAGACGAAGCGGGGCACGTCGCCGCGACGTTCCACGACGCCGGCGTAGTCGGTGACGAGCTGCACCACGGACAGCGGACGGTCGCCCGCCCGCGCGAGCTTGTCGATTGCGGCGAACACCGGCGCGCTGCCCGTCACGAAGTCGGCGCGCTCGCGTTCCATCAGCTCGAGGTAGGTGGCCGGATCCGGGCCGTCCGGCACGATCAGACAGAAGCCGCCGTGCAACGCGTAGAACAGCGACGCCGACAGCCCCGCGATCCAGAAGAACGGCCGCGACGACACGACCCGCTCGCCCGCCTTCGGCAGCCCGTAGACGGTGGCCATCTGGAACGAGTGCCGGATGCTGTTGCCGTGGGTGTGCACCACGCCCTTGGGATCCGCGGTGCTGCCGGAGGTGTAGATCATGAACGCCGGGTCCGCCGGCGTGACCGCTTCCTCCATCGCTGCGATCAGCGCATCGGTCACCGGCGATGCCTCGGCGGCGGCGTCGAGCGCGGCCGGCGCCGGACGCGACCACGCCGGTGCCGCATCGCCCCAGACGTAGACGCGTCGCAGGTGCGGCGCTTCGGTCAGATACAGTGCTTCACCTCGCCGGGAAGTGAGCTCGGGAAGTGCCTGCTCGAGGCGCGCGAGGTAGTCGTGCCCGAGGTAGCGCGGCGCGACGATCAGCGTGTCGAGATCGGCGTGGCGCAGCACCCACTTGAGCTCGCGCGCCTGGTACAGCGTGCTCATCGGCAGCACCACCGCGCCGATTCGGGCGGCGGCCATGAACGCCACGGCGAACCCTGGCCCGTTCGGCAGCAGCACACCGACGTGGCTGCCCTTGCCGACGCCGCTCGCAACCAGACCGCGCGCCAGATCGCGCGAACGACGTTCGAGCGCCGCGAACGTGAGCCGCTCCTCGCCCCGCACCAGCAGCTCCCCGTCGCCGTGGCGGCTCGCCGCCGCCTTCAGCATGCTCGGGATGGTCGGCGGATACGGCGGCAGGGCCGGCGTCTCGGGCATCGCGGCCGGTCCCTGCGTCAGAAGCCGAGCAGCTCGGCGTAGCGGTTGCGGTGGAACGTCTGGTTGCCGAACAGCGCCTCCGCGGCGCGCGCGCGCTTCAGGTAGAAGCCGGCGTCGAACTCGTCGGTCATGCCGATGCCGCCGTGAATCTGGATCAGCTCGTTGGAGACGAGATGCAGCAGCTCGCCGCCCTTGTACTTCGCGAGCGAGCACATCTCCGCGATGTTGTCGGCGCGGTTGTCGATGGCCTGCAGCGCGGCTTCCACGCAGGAGCGGGTGAGCTCGAGCTTGGTGTACATCGCGGCGGCACGGTGACCGAGCGCCTGGAACGAGCCGATCACCTGGCCGAACTGCTTGCGCGTCTTCAGGTAATCGAGGGTCATCTCGAACGCCTGCGCGGCGGTGCCGAGCATCTCGGCGGCGAGCCCGGCGCGGGCGCGGTCGAGGGTCGCGTCGAGCACGGCGAAACCGCGATCCACCTCGCCGAGCACCGCATCGGCGCCGACCTCGACGGCGTCGAAGTCGATGTTGGCGTAGCCGCGACTGTCGGCGGTCCTGAGCTTGCGGCGCGTGACGCCGCGGGCGTTCGCGTCCACCAGGAACAGCGTGATGCCGTCGCGCTCACCCGGCGAGCCGCTGGTGCGCGCGGCCACCACCAGTGCCGTCGCCGCGCCGCCTTCGGCGACGAACGTCTTGCGGCCGGTCAGCCTGAAGCCGTTGCCCGAGCGCTCGGCCTTCAGCGCGACCGCGCTCGGCGCGTGCTTCGGCCCTTCGTCCACCGCGAGCGCCAGGATCGCGCTGCCGTCGACCACCTTCGGCAGCCAGGCGCGCTGCTGCGCTTCGCTGCCGCCGAGCAGCAGCGCGCTCGCGCCCGCGAGCGCGGAGGCGAGCAATGGCGATGCGGTGAGCTGCCGGCCGGTTTCTTCGAGCACCAGGCCGAAGGTCAGGTAGCCGAGATCGGAGCCGCCGAGCGCTTCCGGAATCAGGATGCCCGTCCAGCCCATCTCGACCATGCCTTGCCAGGTCGCCGGCTCGAAGCCGACGTCGATGCCGCTGTCGCGCATCTCGCGGAACTTCTTCACCGGCGCCACTTCGCTGACCCAGGATCTGGCCTGGTCTTTCAGCAGGGATTGTTCTTCGGTCAGTACGGCCATGCGATATCGCTCCTGCGGGTCAGCCTTTCTGGGTGGTCTCGGGCAGGCCGAGAATGTTCTTGGCGATGATGTTGTTCTGGATCTCGAACGATCCGCCGTAGATCGACATGGCCTTGCCGAACAGCCAGCTGCGCACCGCGGCGAGCTCTTCGGGCTCGAAATCGTGACCTTCCCAGCCGAGTCCTTGGTAGCCCATCAGCTCGAGCGTCAGCTCCGAGCGCGCCTGCGCGACGCTGGTCGCCGAGTTCTTCAGGATCGACGCCGCGGCGCTGACCTCCGGATTACCGCGCGCTTCCGCCGCGACGCGGGCGAGGGTCAGGTTGTGCGCCTTCGCATCCATCAGGTGGCCGGCGAGCCGCGTACGCAGGTCGGAATCGGCGAGGCGCCCGTCGGCGTCGGTGCCGACGTAGCGCTTCGCCATGTCCTGCAGCGATTCGCCGCGCCCGCCGGCGAACGGGCTCGCTCCGGTCTGGCTCGCCCGCTCGTGCTGCAAGAGCCGCTTGCCGACGGTCCAGCCCTGGTTCAGCGGGCCGAGCAGGTCGTCCTTCTCGGCGCGGGCGTTGGTGAAGAACGTCTCGCAGAACGGCGAGGCGCCGGAGATCAGCTTGATCGGCCGCGTCTCGACCCCGGGCTGGTGCATCGTCAGCATCAGGAAGCTGATGCCGTCGCGCTTCGGCGCGGAGGGATCGGTGCGCACCAGCACACCGCACCAGTCGGAGATGTCGGCGCCGGAGGTCCAGATCTTCTGGCCGTTGATCACCCAGTGATCACCCGCGTCTTCGGCGCGGGTGGAGAGCGAAGCCAGGTCCGAACCCGCGTTCGGCTCGGAGTAGCCGAGGCACCAGCGCACTTCGCCGCGGCAGATCGGCGGAATGTGGCGCTGTTTCTGCGCCTCGGTGCCGTACTCGAGGATGGTCGGCCCGACCATCGTCACGCCCATTCCGGCCCGGGACGGGATCGGATTGAACGCGCCGACCTTCTGCATTTCTTCCTGCAGCACCCGGGCCTGGAGCGCGCTGAGACCGCCGCCGCCGTATTCGGCCGGCCAGGTGGGGGTGCCCCAGCCCTTCGCGCCGAGTCGCTGGATCCAGGTGCGCGCATCGCCCGAGAGCGCCGTGCCGCCTTCGACCGCGACGAACTCGGCCGCCCGCCCGGCCAGTGACTTCGGAAAGTTTTCCGCGAGCCAATTGCGCGCTTCGGTGCGAAACGCTTCCAGATCCTCTTGCGCCATCGGTTTCACTCGTGAGGTTGGACTTGTATAACCAGGTGAACTATATCAGAAGCCGCCGGCGGAGCGGCGGGTCGGTGAGGTCGAACCTTAGCCGGGATCGTCGGCCGCGGGAAGATGAGAGTATTGTGGGAGCGGCCTCCGGCCGCGAACGAACGGCCCGGATTCGCGGCCGGAGGCCGCTCCCACAGACGAACGGGTCCCAGCGTGAAAGATCGTCAACGAGAACCCGCGTTCGGCACGGATTCCGTGTCCGTCCATTCCGCGGCCGAGCTGCTCGCCCTCGCCGCGGATCCCGGCTGGGCGGATGGCGCCGACGCGGAGCTGCTCGCGGTGCGGCTCGACGGCGCGGCCGATCTCACCGACGCGGATCGGGCGCGGCTCGGCCGATGGCTCGGCGAGCTGCCGGTGCCGGTGATCGGCATCGGCGACGCCGGTCCGCTGCACGACGCGGTGGACGTCGTCGTCGCGACGACGGACGAGCTCGAACGGTTGGTCGGCCGGATCCGCGAGAATCCGCGGGCCGCGGCGGTGCTCGTCCAGGTGCTTCGCAGCACCGCGCGGGCGACGATCATGGACGGCCTGGTGCTCGAGTCGCTGGCGTACGGCGCGCTGCAGGCGAGCGGTGAATTCCAGCGCTGGCTCGAGAAGCGCGGCGCGGCGTCGCCGGCGGAGCCGGACCGGCCGGTGCTGCGCATGGAGCGCCGCGGTGAGCGCCTCGACATCACCCTCGACAGCCCGCGCAACCGCAACGCGCTGTCGGCGGCGCTGCGCGATGCGCTGACGGAAGCGTTCACGCTGGTGGCGATGGACGACGGCATCCGCGAGGTGCACGTGCGCGGCAACGGCCCGTGCTTCAGCGCCGGCGGCGATCTGACCGAGTTCGGCACGAGCCGCGATCCGGCGGCCGCGCACCGGGTGCGGATGCGGCGGATGCCGGCGCGCTATCTCGCGGCGGCCGCCGACCGCTACCACTTCCACCTGCACGGGGCGTGCATCGGCGCCGGCATCGAGCTGCCGGCGTTCGCCGGCCGGATCACCGCGACGGCGGATGCGTTCTTCCAGTTGCCGGAGGTCGCGATGGGCCTGATCCCGGGCGCCGGCGGTTGCGTCAGCATCCCGCGCCGAATCGGCCGCCAGCGCACCGCCTGGCTCGCGCTCAGTAACGAGCGGATCGACGCAGCGAAGGCCCTCGAGTGGGGGCTGATCGATGCGATCGCCCGGTGATCGAAGGAGTGACAATGCAGCCCACGTTCAGGCGCTTCACCGGCTTCGAAGGGATCGAGCTCGCCGCCGACGTGTGGGGTGACGAAGACGCCTGGCCGGTGCTGCTGATGCACGGCGGCGGCCAGACCCGTCACGCCTGGGGCGATACCGCGCGCCGGCTGGCCGAAGCCGGCTGGCGCGCCGTGTCGCTCGACCTGCGCGGTCACGGCGACAGCGCCTGGGCGCCCAACGCGGACTATTCGTTCACCGCCTTCGCCTCGGATTGCATCGCCGTCTGCGACCAGCTCGGCCGCCCTCCGGTGCTGGTCGGCGCCTCCCTCGGCGGGGTGGCGGCGATCCTCGCCGAAGGCAACAGCGACCGGGTGGTGTCGAGCGGGCTGGTCATCGTCGACATCACTCACAAGAGCAACCCGGAGGGCGTCGCGCGGATCCGCGAGTTCATGGCCTCGGGGCGCAGCGGCTTCGCCACGCTCGACGAGGCGGCCGCGGCGATCGCCGCGTACACGCCGCACCGGAGGCGCAGGGTGAATCCGGCGGGGCTGCGCAAGGTGCTGCGCCAGCGTGACGACGGTCGGTGGTACTTCCACTGGGACCCGAAGTTCCTGCAGGGCGTGCGGGGCGAAGCCACCCGCACCGAGGTGCCGTCGCCCGGCTTCCAGGGCCCGTTCGAAGCGGCTCTCGCCAACATCCACGTGCCGACGCTCCTGGTGCGGGGGCTGCTCTCCGACGTCGTCACCGAGGAGGGGGTGCGGGATTTCCTCACCAAGCTGCCGCACGCGAAGCTCGCGGACGTGAAGGACGCGGCGCACATGGTCGCCGGGGACGAGAACGACGCGTTCTCGAGTGCGGTCATCGAGTTTCTCGAGCAGGACGTGCGGCCGAACCTCCCGGCCTGATTCGGGTGCCGTCGTGCGACAATCGTCGACTCGAAGCCAGCGAGGAGAACCGACCGTGACATCGACCCATCCGCTTGCGCGGCTCGGCCGCGTCGTGCTGCTGCCGATCGCGCTGCTGCTTTCCGGCTGCGGCCCGGCCGAGGCGCCGCAGGACGCTGCCGACGACGTGTCGGTCGCCCAGCGCCCGGCGGCTGACGGGGCTGCAGCCGAGGCGCCGGCGGCCACGGCGCTCGCGCCGGTGCGCCCCGAGATCTACGCGCGCGTCGAGCTGACCGCCGATCTGTCCGCGCTCACGGACGCGCAGCGGCGGATGATCGTGCGGCTGATCGAGGCCTCCGAGATCATGGACGAGCTGTTCTGGCGTCAGGCGTTCCGGGACGATCATCGGGGCTGGCTGGACTCCATCGAAGATCCCGAGACCCGGCGCTTCGCCGCGCTGAACTACGGCCCCTGGGACCGGCTCGCGGACGAGCGCCCGTTCATCGCCGGATTCGGCGAGAAGCCGCTCGGCGCGAGCTTCTATCCCGCCGACATGACCCGCGAGGAATTCGAGGCGGCGGACCTGCCGGGCAAGGACAGTCTCTACACGCTGCTGCGCCGCGGCGAAGCCGGCGAGCTCACCGTCGTGCCGTACCACGTGGCGTACGCGCCGGAGCTCGAGCGCGCGGCGGAGCTGCTCCGTCAGGCCGCCGATCTCGCCGAGCACGACGGTTTCGCCGAGTACCTGCGGCTGCGGGCGGATGCGCTGGTCAGCGACGACTACCGGCCGAGCGACATGAAGTGGATGGACGTGAAGACCAATCCGATCGAGCTCGTGATCGGCCCCATCGAGACCTACGAGGACCGGCTGTTCGGCTACAAGGCGGCGTACGAGTCGTACGTGCTGGTCAAGGACCAGGCCTGGAGCGAACGCCTGGCGCGGTTCGCGCAATTCCTGCCGGAGCTGCAGCGGGGACTGCCGGTTCCGGACGAGCTGAAGGCGGAGTCGCCGGGTACCGACTCGGATCTCGGCGCCTACGACGTGCTCTATTACGCCGGGCACAGCAACGCGGGCTCGAAGACCATCGCGATCAACCTGCCGAACGACGAAGTGGTGCAGCTCGAGAAGGGCACCCGTCGGCTGCAGCTCAAGAACGCGATGCAGGCGAAGTTCGACCAGATTCTCGTGCCGATCGCGGAGCGCCTGATCCATCCGTCGCAGCGGCGCCACGTGACGTTCGATGCGTTCTTCGCCAACACGATGTTCCACGAGGTCGCGCACGGGCTCGGCATCAAGAACACCGTGAACGGCAAGGGCACCGTGCGGGAGGCGCTGCGCGAGCTGGCCGGCAGCATGGAGGAGGGCAAGGCGGACATCCTCGGCCTCTACATGATCACGCGCCTGCACGAGAAGGGCGAGCTCGGCGAGGCCGCCCTCGAGGACTACTACGTCACGTTCGTCGCGAGCGTGTTCCGTTCGGTGCGGTTCGGCGCGAGCAGCGCGCACGGCAAGGCCAACATGGTGCGCTTCAACTTCCTCGTCGATCGGGGCGCGGTGGTTAGGGATGCGGAGACCGGCACGTACCGCGTCGACTTCGAGCGGATGGGCGACGCGATGACGGAGCTCTCGAACCGGCTGCTGACGCTGCAGGGCACCGGCGACTACGAGGGCACCGCGCGGCTGCTCGAGGAGCAGGGCGTGATCGGGCCGGAGCTGCAGCGCGATCTCGATCGGCTGACCTCCGCCGGCATTCCGGTGGACATCGAGTTCGAGCAGGGCCTCGAGCCACTCGGGCTGGTTCGGTCGTAGCCGGCGCGGTTCAGCCCGGCTGCAGCCGCTGCCAGATCACGCGCCCGCCGACGATCGTCGCCCGCACGTTCGCCGCGGAGAGCGACTCGCGCGCGGCCGCCCACGGTACGTCGAGCAGACACAGATCGGCGATCGCGCCGGGTTCGATCCGGCGCGGCGCGGCGGGCGCTTCCGAAGCGCCGAGAAACAGCGCGAGCGCCTGCTCCGGGGTGAGCCGTTCGTCTTCGCCGAGCACCGCGCCCGAGCCGGTGCGGCGCGTTACCGCGGCGTGCATCGCCCGCCAGGGATCGGCGTCGCCGAACGGCGCGTCGGTGCCGCCGGCGAGCGGCACCCCGGCGTCGAGGAACGCGCGGCCGCGGTAGAGCCAGCCGTGCTCGGTCTCGGGCACGTCCGTCCGGTAGGCGTCGCCCCGCTCCGTCACGAAGTTCGGCTGGGTCACCACCGTGAGGCCGAGCGCCCGGATCTGCTCGAGCAGGACCGGCGGGGTCACGGACGCGTGCTCGATCCGGTCGCCGGCGCGCGCTCCGGCTTCCCGGAGCGCCGCGAGCGCGAACACCAGCTCCGCCTCGGTCACGCAGTGCACGGCGATGCCGCGTCCGTCGGCGTGGCTGCGGCGCACCGCGGCGACCACCGCGTCGAACGGCGGCAGCGCGCTCTCGTGCAGGTGGATCTTGGTTTCGCCGACCGTGGGCCCGTCGTCGGGAGCGTCCGTCCGCCCGGCCACCGTCGTCAGCTCGGCGGCGCCGGCGATGCGCAGGCGCTGCCGGATCGCGCCCTCGCGCTCGAGCCGCGCGAGCGCGGCGAACGCATCGGGCCCGTTGTGTGCCGTCATGTCGGTGACCCCGGTGACGCCGTAGCGCGCGAGCCGCTCGCTGGCCGCGGCGAGCGGCGGCAGCGAGGCACCGATCGCCGCGCGGAGGGCCTCGTCGCGGTCGAACAGCCGGCCGTCGTCGGCCCACGGCCCGCATGCGGCGGCGAGCCGCTCGAGGCCGCGGGAATTGACGATCCACAGCCGTCCGGAGCGATGCTGGATGCGCACCGGCCGGTCCGGCGCGTGGGCATCCAGCCAGTGCCGGTCGATGTCGCCGGCCACGTGCTCGTGGTAGCCGATGCCGCGGATCCAGCCGTCGCCGCCCGCAGCGGCACCGGCCAGCGCCGCCTCGAGCTCCGCGGCGGTGTGGACCTCCGGCGGCCCGCAGCGCACCGAGCCGAGGGAGGCCGCGTACGCCATCAGATGGATGTGGTGGTCGTGCAGCCCGGGCAGCAGCGCACCGCCGCCGGCGTCGAGCACCGGTTCGCCCGGTCCCGGCGTCAGTCGTCCGAGCGCTTCGATCCGGCCGTGCCGCAGCCGCACGTCGATCGGCGCGACCGGGTGGCCGAAGACTTCCGCCGCGCGGATCAGCATCACGACCCGAGCGCGTCGAGCACGACGCGGTTGTGCTCGCCGAGCGCCGCGACCGGACCGGTGATCGGGCGCGTCGGCGCGGGCGGCAGCGCGCGGCCGCGCACGCTCTCCCACCAGGCGCCGAACGAGCGCGCGACTTCGTCAGCCCCGCGCAGCGCGACCTCCTCGGCGAGGCTCGCCGCCGCGACGTCGGCGAGCGCCAGCGCGATCAGCCGGCTGCCGCCGGCGCGCCAGCTCCGCCAGGCGAGGAGCGCGGCGCGGATGCCCGTCAGCGGATCCGCGATCGCGTCCCCGGCGAACGCGAGCCGCCCGGCCGCCTGCCGTATCACGTGGGTGAGCCCGGCGGCGACGCCGGCGTCGTCACCGAACGCGATCCAGTTGCCCTCGGGTTCGTCGCGGCCGTAGCCGGTGATGCTGATCCAGGTGAGACTCTCACGCCGGCGCAGGATCGCCTCGGCGTCGACACCGAGCTGGCGCAGCGCGCGGGGGCGTGCGGCCTCGATCACGATGTCGGCCCATTCGATCAGCGCATCGAGCGCGCGTCGTCCGTCCGGCGCGCCGAAGTCGAGCGCCACCGACCGTTTGCGCTGGTTCAGGAGCGCGTAGAACGCCGCGTTGCCGAAGCGCGCGCCGTCGGGCCGGCCGACGTGTTCCACCTTGATCACGTCCGCGCCGCAGCGCTCGAGCAGGTGGGCACAGAGCGGGCCCGCCCAGAGCGCCGACAGATCGAGCACGCGGGGCGCTGCATCCGCTCCAGGGGGAGCGCCCGCCTCGGCGAGCGGTGCCCCGGTGATTCGAAACGGCGGCGCCTCGGCCGCGGGCGGCACGGCGACGGCCACGGCGAGACCCAACAACCTCGCCCGGTCGCGCAACTCGGCGGCGCAACGAGCGCTCACCATTGTGGCGAGCTGCGGCCAGTCGCCTTCCGGGACGGGGCCGCATTCGAGCCAGGCCGGCACGAGCTCCCAGTCGGACTCACGTGGCAGACTGGCGGCGATGACGCCGTCGCGGACGGGGAGCAGGTGGCAGGCGCCGCCGGCCGAGCGGCCGTCGGCGAACGTGAGACCCATCAGCCGCGCGCGTTCCAGCAGCAGATCGCACGCGGTGACCGATGCGAGCGCCGCCGCGCCGGTCTCGTCGGCGAGCCGGCGCAGCGTTTCTGCGGCGCTGGCGCAGAGCGGCGGCGGTGGAACCGATGCGAGCCCGCGATCGCTGGCGCCGCCCATCGCGCGTCCGAGTCAGTCGAAGCGCTGACGCACGACGCGGCGCAGCAGCTTGCCGGTGTCGGTGTAGGGCAGGGATTCCTCGAAGCGGATCACCTCGGGCACCCGCGAGGAACGCAGCCGCGCCTTCACGAAATGCTGGAGCTCGTGAACCGTGACCGAGTGGTCCGGCTTCAGCACCACGGCCGCGCCGACGGTCTCGCCCCATTCCACGGACGGAATGGCCACCACCACCGCGTCGGCCACCGCCTCGTGGGCGAGCAGCACGTCTTCGATCTCGCCGGGAGAGATGTTCTCGCCGCCGCGCACGATCACGTCGTCGGCACGGCCGGACAGGTACAGGTAGCCGTCCGCATCGAGGAAGCCGGCGTCCCGGGTCGGGAACCAGCCGTCGTCGTCGAGCGCCTTGCGGCCGAGGTACTCGCCGGAGACCTGCGGCCCGCGCACGTAGATCTCGCCCGGTTGCTCGGGGCCGAGCACGTTGCCGTTCTCGTCGCGGATCTCGATCTCGACCTGGGGCAGCGGCCGCCCCACCGAGCCGAGCCGGCGCCGTACGGCCGGATCGTCCGACGCCAGCGCTTCGCGGTGATCTTCCGGGCCGAGCAGCGTGATCGTGGAGCTCGTCTCGGTGAGCCCGTAGGCGTTGGTGAACGCGACGTCCGGGAACAGCGCGAGCGCGCGCTCGATCACCGGCTGCGGCATCTTGCCGCCGCCGTACGCGATCGCCCGCAGGCTCGGGACGTGCGGCGGACGCTCGATGGTTTCCAGGTGATCCACCACCCGTGCCAGCATCGTTGGCACGACGAACGCGTGGGTCACGGATTCGTGCTCGGCGAGCTCGAGCCACGCGGCCGCGCCGAAGTCGGGCAACTGCACCATGCGCCGGCAGGCGTAGATCGAGCTCATCACCGCCGCGATGCCGGCGATGTGATACGGAGGCACCGAGATCAGCGTCGCCTCGTCCTCGTCGGCGCCCATGAACTCCACCGTGCCGAGGATGTAGGACACGAGGTGCTCGTGGCGCAGAATGGCCGCCTTCGGCTCGCCGGTGGTGCCGCTGGTGAAGAGCTGCACGGCCACCGCCGACGGGTCGGCGGGCCAGTCGGATTCCCCGATGCCGTCGGACGCGCCGCCGAGCGTGTCGCTCAGGAACGCCTCGCGGCCGGTCACCGTCGCGCCTTTGTCGCGGGCGAGCGCCTGGTGCTCGGCCTCGGCGATCAGGTAGACGGGCGCGATGCGCTCGAGCAGCGCCGAGAGCTGCTCGTTCGCGAGACGGTAGTTCAGCGGCACGTACGGCACTCCGGCCATCGCGGCGCCCATCAGCATGATCGGCACCGCCGGGCTGCTGGTGTCCAGCACCGATGCGTACGCGCATCCGCTCGCGCGGATTCGTGCCGCTGCCGTGCGGGCACCGCCGTAGAGCTCGGCGTAGGTGTAGTGCCTGCCGCCGCTGGTGAGCGCGCGTCGATCCGGGCAGGCTTCTGCTGCCATCTGCAGCAGCATCGCAATGTTCATGGAGGACGGCTCCTCGGCGCGAAGGGCGGGCATTTTACCGTGCCCGGCCGTCGATGTGTCGGCGGTGCCGTCTCGGGCGGGGTGGGTTATGCTCTGCGCGCGCAAGCGGAACCGTCCATGCCCCGACTCGTCGGGCCGCTGGCCCTGACGCTCATCCTGCTCGGTGCCTGCCAGGCACCGCCGCCCGCGCCGGCTCCCGGGCCGGCCGCGGCCGCGCGCGTGCCGTGGGAGGTCTACGAGAACGTCGACCCGGCCGAAGGGCGCGTGTACCGGCTGATCGCGGAGCGGTCCTCCATCCACGTTCACGTCTACCGTGCCGGCGCGCTGGCGGAGCGCGGCCACAATCACGTGATCGGGGCAGGCGCGCTGGAAGGCGCGGTGCTGGTGCCGACCCGAGGGCGGGACGGTGCGCGCTTCGATCTGGTCGTCCCGGTCGGCGAGCTCGAGGTGGACGAGGCGGAGGTCCGCCGCGCGCTCGGCCACACGTTCGGCTCGGCGGTCGACGACGAGGCGCGCGCCGGCACGCGGGCGAACATGCTGGGGCCGCGGGTATTGGACGGGGAGCGTTTCCCGTTCGTCGCCGTGTCGTCGCGGGAGCTCGTTGGCGAGCTGCCGAAGCTGGTGATCACCGCCGCGCTGACCGTTCGGGACGTGACCCGGGAGCAGCGGGTACCGGTGGACGTGCGCCTCACCGGCGACGAGCTGGTAGCCGAGGGCGCGTTCGCGATCCGCCAGTCCGACTTCGGCATCGAGCCGTTCTCCGCGCTCGGCGGGCTGCTGCGGGTGGAGGACACGCTGACGATCGAGTTCCGCCTGGTGGCCCGATCCGAATGAACCGCGGCGGCGTCCAGTGGCGCAACACCGAGGAGCGCTGGGGTGCGGTGGCGCAGGCGCTGCACTGGCTGATCGCGCTTGCGCTGCTCGGGCAGATGGCACTCGGGTGGGTGATGGTGAGCTGGCGGCTCTCGCCGACCAAGCTCGAGCTCTACGCGGCGCACAAGTCTCTCGGCATCACGCTGTTCGTGCTGGTGCTGGCGCGCCTGGCATGGCGCTTCGCCAACGTGACGCCGCCCGCGCCGCCCGCGGTGGCGCACTGGGAAGTTCGCGCGGCGCGGTGGACGCACGCACTGCTGTATCTGCTGCTGATGGCGCTGCCGATCACCGGCTACCTGATCAACTCGGCGACCAACTTCCCGCTGGTGGTCTGGGGGGTTCTGCCGCTGCCGAACCTCACCGACGAGAGCGAGCCGCTGCAGCTCGCCGCCGAGACCGCGCACCTGATCCTGTTCTGCCTGCTCGCGGCGCTGGTGGTGCTGCACGTGGGCGCGGCGCTGCGGCATCATTGGGTGCTGAAGGACCCGGTGTTGCGCCGGATGCTGCCGGCGCTCGGCAACGCGAAGGAGGCTCGATGAGACGATTGGTCACGCTCGCGGTCCTGTGCTGGGCGCTGCCCGCGTTCGGCAGCGACTGGGCCGTGGACCACGCGGCGAGCCGGCTCGGCTTCCACACCACGCAGCAGGACGGGCAGCTCGTGGGTGAATTCCGAAGCTGGGATGCCTCCATAAAGTTCGACCCCGCGCATCCGCAGGGCGCCGTGATCGACGTGACCATCGACGTCGCGAGCATCACCACCGGCAGCCGCCAGCGCGACCGCTACCTGCCCGACGAAGAGTGGTTCTACACCGAGCGGTTCCCGAGCGCCACGTTCCACGCGACGCAGGTGGAGCCGCTCGGCGGCGACCGCTACCTCGCGCACGGCGAGCTCACGCTGCGGGGCGTCACGGCACCCATCGAGCTGCCGTTCACCTGGACCAGCCGCGGCGGCACGGCGGAGGTGCGTGCCGAGACCGCGCTCGAGCGCACCCGCTTCGGAATCGGTGCGGGCGAGTTCGCCGATTCCGACGTGGTCGGCCTGACGGTTCAGGTGGTGGCCGAGCTCACGCTGCACCAGAAAACGACACAAGAAGGAAGCTGACATGCGAGATCACGGAATGCGCCGGCCGCTGCTGGCGGCCGTGGTGATGGGCCTCGCCGCGTGCGGGCCTGCGGCTGCCGAGCCGGTACGCTACGAGATGGATCCCGAGCACACCTACCCGAGCTTCGAGGGCGATCACCTCGGCGGGCTGTCGGTGTGGCGCGGCAAGTTCAATCACAGCCGCGGCCACGTGATTCTCGACCGGGAGGCCGAGACCGGCACCGTGCACGTGACGGTCGATCTGACCAGCGTCGACTTCGGCCACGAGGAAATGAACGCGCACGCGACCGGCCCGGAGTTCTTCGACGTGGCGAGGTATCCCGAGGCCGTCTATCAGGGCACCCTGACCGACTTCGAGAACGGCGCCCCTACCCGCATCGAAGGGGAGCTGAACCTGCACGGCGTGACCCGGCCGCTGGATCTCGAGATCAATTCGTTCAAGTGCATGCCGCATCCGATGCTCGGGCGGGAGCTCTGCGGTGCGGACGCGGAGGGCTCGTTCGACCGCTCCGAGTTCGGGCTCGACGTCGGCAAGGATTTCGGCTTCGACATGAACGTGAAGCTGCGGGTCCAGGTCGAGGCGCTGAAGGCGGCCGATTGAGGCCGCCCCGCCTGAGCGGCCCTGTCAGGCGGCGAGCAGCGCCTCCAGATGCGCGCCCACCGAACGGGCCAGCGCGTCGAGGTCGTAGCCGCCTTCCAGCGTCGAAACGATTCGCCCCTCGGCGAACTCGTTGGCGACCTCGACGATCATGCGGGTGATCCAGCGGTAATCGCTCTCGTCCAGGTTCAGCTCCGCCAGCGGGTCGAGCCGATGCGCATCGAACCCGGCGGAGATCAGGACGAACTGCGGCCGGTGGGCCTCGAGCGCCGGCAGCCAGTCCGCTTCGATCGCCTGGCGGAACGCCTCGCTGGTGCAGCCGGAGCCGAGCCGGGTGTTGACGATGTTCGGCCGCTCCACGGCCATGTGCCGGTGCGGGTAGAAGGGCGCCTGGAAGCTCGAGCAGACCAGCACCTCGGGGCGGTCCTTGAAGATGTCGATCGTGCCGTTGCCCTGGTGCACGTCGAAATCGAGGATCGCCACGCGCTCGATGCGCGGATGTTCCAGCGCGGTCGCCGCGCCCAGCGCGACGTTGTTGTAGAAGCAGAAGCCCATCGCCGCGTCGAACTCGGCGTGGTGGCCCGGCGGGCGCACCGCGCAGAACGCGCGCCTCTCCTCGTCCGCCAGCACCGCCCGTACCGCGTCCACCACCGCACCGGCCGCGTAGGCGGCGGCCTCGAGCGTCGCCGGGCACATGTAGGTGTCCGGGTCGACCGCAACCAGACCTTCCGCGGGCGATCGCGCGGCGAGCGCGTCGAGAAACGCCGGATCGTGGATCTTCTCGAGGCGCTCGCGCGAAACGGCGTTCGGCTCGCGCATCTGCATCGACTGCAGCAGCGTGCTCCGCTCGAGGTGCCTCAGGATCGCGCGCAGCCGCTCCGGTGACTCCGGGTGGCGCGGCTGCATCTGGTGATCGAGGCAGCGGGGGTGGGTGTAGAGGAGCATGACGGCATTGTAGCGCCTGTGGCGTGCCGGCACGTCAAGCGATTTTCCGCGGCTCGGCGTGGCATCTTCCCGCTCGGTGCGGTCACTCCCCGGATGCGTTGTCCGCCGGCTGCGGCGTCGGTCGGCGCGCCACGGTGTAGCGCAGGCTGACCACCGCGGCGATCAGCTCGCCGATCTCCACGGGCTTCGCCACGTGGGCCTGGAAGCCGGCGAGCAGCACGCGGGTGCGGTCCTCGGGGCGCGCGAACGCGGTCAGCGCAATGGCCGGCAACGGCGGCTCGAAGTGGCGTTCGCGGATCCGGCGGATCAGCCCGTAGCCGTCCATGCCCGGCATGCCGATGTCGCTGATCAGGATGTCCGGCCGGCGCGCCTCCAGCACCTCGAGGGCCTGCTCGCCGGAGGCCGCCTGGTGCACCAGCGCGCCGCGCTCGGTAAGTATGTGGCTCACCAGCTCACGCGCGTCGCGCTCGTCGTCGACGACCAGGATGGACAGTTCGGAGAGAGCCGCGCCCGTGTCGACGGTGCCCGCCGCCGGCGGGCCGCTCCGCTCCTCGAGCGCCTTCGTGGCCGATGCCGGGGGGCGGCTCGGCAGCCGTACCGTGAAGGTGGCGCCCTGGCCGAGGCCGGCACTGTATGCTTCGACCGTGCCGCCATGCATCTCGACGACGCTCTTGACGATGGCGAGCCCCAGCCCGAGCCCGCCGTGCTGCCGCATCGACGAATCGTCGCCCTGACGATACCGCTGGAAGAGCAGAGGCAGCTCGCCGGGTGGGATGCCTTCGCCGGTGTCGCTCACGGTGACGACGAACTGCTCGTCCTGCTGCGCGACGTCGATACGCACCGATCCGCCCGACGGTGTGAACTTGATCGCGTTGGTGAGCAGGTTCCAGAGCACCTGCTGCAGGCGCGTCGGATCGCCGGTGATCTCGCGATCGATCGCGCCGACGCTGCGCTCGAGCCGCACCCCCTTCGATTCCGCCATCTGACGAACCGACTCGAGCGCGCTCTCGACCACCAGAGGCAGGTCCACTTTCTGGGTGTCGAGACGCAGCTTGCCGACGTTGATGCGGCTGATGTCCAGGAGGTCCGAGATGAGCTGCGCCTGCTGGCGCGCGTTGCGCTCGATGATCTCGAGGCCCTTGCCGACGCGTTCCGGGTCCCGTCCGCCGCTCTCGCGCAGCACGCCGGCCCAGCCGAGCACCGCATTCAGCGGCGTGCGCAGCTCGTGCGACAGCGTGGCGACGAACTCGTCCTTCGCATGGCTCGCCCGCTCCGCTTCGGTGCGCGCCGCCCGCTCGGACTCGATCAGCGCCTCCCGTTCCGCGCGCATCGCCGCGATCGTCAGCATCCGGCCGCACTGCTCGGCGAGCCACTGAACGATCCGAAGGTCGTGGTCCTGCCACTCCGAAGGCTCGGTGCCGTAGACCTCGAGCGCGCCCTGCGGCGCGTCGCCGAGGCGCAACGGTGCCGCCGCCAGTGACCGTACCGTCCGGTCGCCCGCGAGCAGCGGCGCCTCGAGATCGGGGCGCAGCGCGAGGTCCGCGAGCGCCCCGGCGCGCGCGCGGGAGAGAATCAGGTCCGCCAGGGTGCGTTCGCGCGGGATCGGGGCAGGATCGCGCGCGAGCCCGAACAGCGGCCGCACACGCATTTCGGCGCCGGCCGGTTCCAGCACCGCCGCGCCGGCGGCGCGCTCGCCCAGCACCCGTTGAATCGTGATGCCGAGGCGATCGAGCGTTGCGGCCTCGGTCAGTCCCTCCGCGGTGCTGTCCAGCAGATCGCGCAGGCTCCGCTCGCGCTCGGAGAGCTGTTCGTTCAGCGCGAGCAACTCTTCGGCCTGGCTGTTGATCTCCTCGGTCTGTTGCTCGAGCTCGGCGGTCTGGGATTGAAGCTCTTCGTTCTGCTGGGCGATTTCCTCCTCGCGCGCCGCGAGCTCCTCGTTGGTCGCCTCGAGGGCGGCGTTGCTCTCCTGAAGCTGCGCGACGGTGTGCTCGAGCCGTCCGGTGAGACGAATGACGAGGTGGACCACGACCCCCGCGACGATCGTGTTCACCCACTGCATCAGGCCGAACAACGCATCGGTGGCGAGATGCCCGTCGACCGGAACGAGAAAGAAGCCTTTGTACAGCACCATCGCCGTGAAGACCGCGACCATGAACCAGAGCAGGCGCAGATCCCGGTGCCACAGGCAGACCAGCAGCGCGAGCGGCGAAGCCAGCGGCACGAAGGTATCGGGGTAGACGGCCAGGCGCAGGTAGCCGAACACCGCGAGCAGCGCAACGCTGATGGTCGCGCGCAGCCAGAACGGACCGCGCGTCTCCACCCTGGTCGGCTCGTTGTGGTGAGCGGGGGCGGGGAGCCACGCGCGGTTCACCGGTGCTCCTTCGCGTACAGGCTCGCGCCGAGGCGGCGGAGCCGCGTCCGAATGTGGTGGGGTGGGCGTTCCGCCTTGCCGGTGACCAGCAGCCCGCCCGGCCGCAGGCGTTCCACCCAGTCAGACCAGAGCTCGGCGGCGGCCTCCTCGGTGAGATAGATCGCGAGATTGCGGCAGAGGATCAGATCGAAGGCCCCCTCGACGCCGGTACCGGCGAACGCATCCTCCCGATGCCAAAGGCACACGTCGCGAAGCCGATCGACGACCTGCACCATCGCGGCAGCGCCGGTCAGCGGGCGCCGCCGCAGCTCCGGCCGAACGGGCGCGAAGTAGCGCGCCCGCCACGCCGGCGCCAGCGCCTG
Source organism: Pseudomonadales bacterium (assembly GCA_036381275.1). Lineage (GTDB taxonomy): Bacteria > Pseudomonadota > Gammaproteobacteria > Pseudomonadales > Azotimanducaceae > UBA7803. The sequence goes on from DASVDC010000017.1 coordinate 21,784, forward strand.
AATCGCCGATCGGGGAAACACGCCGGCACGGGCGGCATCGATGGCGGCCGGACGGCAATCGATGCCGTGCAAACGCGAGCCGTCGAGGATACCCGCCTCCGCCATCAGGATCGCGATCGAATAGAGCTCCGATCCGTCGGAGCAGCCGATGCTGAGCACGCGCGGCGGACCCGCTCCCCGTCGTAGCGTCCAGACACGCCCCTGCAGCGCATCGAAGACCTCCGGATCGCGGAAGAATTGCGTCACCCCGATCATCAGCGCGCCGAGCGCGCGCTCCGATGCCGCCGGGTTCAACCGGACGGCGTGCAGGCCCTCATCGGGCGTCGCCACGCGCAGCGCCCGGAGGCAGGCGGCCTGGCGCCGGAGGAAGACGCTGGTGCGGTAGCGGTGGGCGGACAGCCCCCAGCGCTGACAAATCGACGCGAACAACGCGGCGCTGGCGGCATCGACCGGGGCCGGACCCGCCGGCGGGTCGTCGCCGCCGCGGGCGGGGGCGGCGTCGGGTACCGGACGATCACCCAGGAAGGTGAGGTGCTGAAACCGTTCCGGGCTCGTCGGCAGCATCGTGAGCGACGCACAGGGTTTGCCTTATTCAAACACACCTCGTGCGGCCGCAGCCACGCCGACGGATCTGCCCGATGCCGCTACTGACCGACGGCGATGCGTGCGAGGTGCCCCGAGAGCGGTCCGAGGTAGTTGCCGAGCGCGTAGCCGATCAGCGCCATCAGGATCGACACGGGCACCAGGCTCGGCCGGTGGAACGCCGCGACGATGGGCGCCGAGGCCGCGGCGCCGATGTTCGCCGCGGACGCGATCGCGGCGCTGTGCACGTCCACCCGCATCAGCTTCGCGCCGAGCACGCAGAACGCGCCGTGGATCGCGATCCAGACGAACGCGCCGAGCAGGAACGCCGGCGCCTGCGCGAAGCCCGCGACGGAAGCGCGTGCGCCCATGCCGGCGACGAACACGTAGATGAGCGCCGTGCCGAGGCTCGTCGCGCTGGGCAGCCGCGCGACGGGCGTCGCGGACAGCGCCAGCGACACGGTGGTGATCAGCAGGATGCGCCAGGTCGACTCCGACAACAGCACTTCGAGCGACGGCGCGGCGACCATCATCCAGTCGAACAGCCGCTGCGCCAGCACCGTGCACAGCCATGTGACGCCGACGGCCACCGCCAGCAGGTAGAGAAAGTCGCGCATCTCCGGCACGCGCTCCCGATCGAGCGTGGCCGCCGACGCGGAGTCCATCCGGGCGAGGCGCTCTTCGGAAACGCCGGTCCAGCGGTTGAAGCGCTCGGCGACGTTCTTCGACGCGAGCAGGAGCGGCAGCCAGACCAGGTAGACCACGTTGTCGGCGAGCACCGCGAGCCCGAACTGCTCCGGCGGCGTGCTGAGCATCTCGGCGGTTGCGGCCATGTTGCCGGTGCCGCCGATCCAGCTCGCCGCCAGCGCGCCGAACCCGGTCCAGGCGTCCGGTGCCAGCCAGCGATGGACCAGCACGTAGGCGATCACCGCGCCGACCACCACGCCGGCGCTGCCCATCAGCATCACCACGACGCCCTTGCCCATGATGCGCACCGCGGAAGCGATGTCCACCTTGATCAGCATCAGCACGATGAACGCCGGCAGCGCGTAGGCGCTGAGCCCCGAGTAGACGGGCGACGCAGCGGGGATGACCCCGAAGTTGTTCAGGAACACCGGCGTCGCGTAGATGAAGATCAGCGGCGGTACGTACTGGAACAGCTTCCAGCCGGTGAGCTGCGCGATCAGGAACCAGCCGCCGGCGACGAGGCAGAGCACGGCGAGCACACCGCCCGGCGAGCTGATCAGCGCGTCATCCATGTGCTCTCGTTTTCGGGCATCAGCCTCGTCGGTCCCGGGCCGCCACGTGCAGCTCGCGCGTGAGCAGCTCGCGGAATTGTGCCAGGGTCACCGGTGCCGAGAACAGAAAGCCCTGCACGTCGGTGCAGCCGAAGCGCTCCAGCATCGTGAGCTGGGACGGCCTCTCCACGCCGACGGCCACCACGCGCAGCTCGAATCGCTGACCGAGCCGGCAGATCTGGGCCACCAGGTCGCGGGCTTCGCGATCGTCCTCCATGCGGCTCACCAGCGCACGGTCGATCTTCAGCGTGTCGGCGGGGCAGCGCAGCAGCTTCGCCGCGTCGATCAGCGAGCTGCCGAGACCGTCGAGCGCGAAGCGCACGCCCCAGTCGCGCAGCCGGTAGAGCTCCTTGCGGTAGTCGTCGACCAGCGTGAGCATCGCTTCCTGCGACAGCTCGAGCTCGAGCATCGCCGGGTCGAACCAGCTCTCGGTGCGAAAGCGCGTCACCTGCTCGACGATGGCGCCCTTGTGGAACTGTTGCGGTGAGACGTTGATACCGAGCACCAGCGGCTCGAGCAGGTGCTCGAACCAGGTCGCTGCCTCCTGACAGGCGCGCTCCAGCACCCAGTCGCCGATGCGCGCCATCTGCCCGCGCTGCTCGGCGATCGGGATGAAGCGGTTCGGCGCGAGCTCGCCGACCTCCATCCCCTGCCAGCGCAGCAGCACCTCGGCGCCGGTGATGCGCTTGCCGTCGGCGGCGACCTGCGGCTGCAGCACCAGCGAGAACTCCTCGCGCTCGAGTGCCTGCGGCAACCGCACGCCGAGCTCCGGCAGCTCGGTCAACCCGGCCGCCCGGTCGCCACCGGCTTCGAGCGCCTGGCGCATCGCCCGCCAGGCCTGTGACCAGAGCCGCTCGGTATCGCCGTACATCGCCTGGAACGCATGGCCGACGCTGACCGTCAGGTGCAGCTCGCCGCCGCGGAAACGCACCGGCGACCGCGCGAGCGTCACCACCGCGTCCGCCGCGCGGGCCACCGTCGGTTCGTCCACGTCGGGCAGCGCGACCACGAAGCACGCCGCGTCGAAGAAGCCGAGCACGCCGTTGGCGGGCACCGCCATACGGATGTGGCTCGCCATCGCCGCGAGCAGGTCGGTCTTGCTGACCGGGTCGAGGCTGTCGTAGAGGTGGCCGGCGTGGTCGATCTGCACCACCAGCAGGCCGAGCGGCCGTCCTTTGCAGCGGGCAATCGAGCGGAACAGCTCCTCGTGACGCGGCAGGCTGGTGATCGGCTCGGTGCGTTCGAGCTCCGCGAAGCGGTCACGCAGGCGCTTGGCGTTGACGCAGGTCTTCAGCGCGTGCAGCAGCTCGTCGTCGGACTGGTCCGGGTCCACCTGGCTGTAGCCGGCGTCGTCCGCGAGGTCCAGCGGCACCTCGGTCAGCAGCACCGCGGCGCCGGTCAGGTAACGGCGCTGTTCGAGCGCGCCCCAGTCGTCGAACAGCAGCAGGTCCGGCGCGGGGCTCAGCGCCGCGAGGATGCGGTCGAGCCCGAGGGTGTCGCTGCACAGCCAGCAGCGCCAGCCGGCCGCGGCAGCGAGCAGGGACAGGCGTTCGCGCAGGACGGAGTCGTGGATCACGCCGGTGACGTTCATGAGCTAAGTGTAGTTCTCCGGCGGCTCTGCAGGCTGTGGGCGACCCGACATGTGGGAGCGGCCTCCGGCCGCGAATGCAAGGAAGTTCGCGGCCGGAGGCCGCTCCCACAGGTCACGCGCGCTCGAGGTAGCTGCCGCGGTGGTCGCTGACCAGCCGGCCGACCGTCTCGAGCGCTGGGCGGTACGGGCTCGTGGACGGCGGTTCGCCGTTGATGGTCTCGACTTCGAGGCGCCGCTCCCGCTCGAGCAGGAACACGAGCGGTGCCAGCACGCCGTCGCGGTCGCAGGCCGCCGGCTCGACGTGGAAGGTCAGCCGGCGGCCCATGTTCTCCGCGACGAGCGCGAGCCGGCCGTCCAGGAACGCGAGGTAGTTCTGCGGGCGCCGCTGGGGCAGCTCCGGCCAGTCGAGACCGAGCCCGCACGGCGAGATCGGATCCAGCGCGTTGCACCAGAAGTGGCGCGGCGCGGGCCGTTCGCTCTGCAGCAGCGTCAGCGCCGCCGGCGGCGCGAACTGCGGGCCGGAGAGCCCTGCGAAGAAGTACCCGGCCACTAACTCGCCGGCCAGCTCCATCACCCGCAGCGCGCGGAACAGCCGGCTCCAGCGCAGCGTGCCGCCTTCGCGGTTCGCGAGCTCGCGGCAGGCCAGCCCGTAGCGGTCGAGCAGCAGCCGCACCCGTTCCTTGGCGTCTTCGAGCTCGAGCAATGCGTCGCGCTCGGCGGCCGCCGCCGGGAGCAGGAACCAGGCACCGCCCCAGGCTTCCCCGAACCCCGCCCGTGCGCGGCGGAGCATCCGGCGGTGACCCGGCCGGCCGACGGTGCGGGGGCGCGCCGGCTCGAGGCTCCCCAGGCGGAAGCTCCGTCGGACGCCCTGGCGCAGCGGCGCGAGCGAGTCCGCGCTGACCACACCGTCCCAGACCGCCTGCCACCAGCGCTCGTTGAACGCGGCGAGCGGGTCGGATTGCCGGTCCGCGAGCTGCAGGAACGGATAGCGCGCGCTCGGATCGGCGAACAGCGACGCGAGCGCCGGGTCGGCCGCGGGCGGCGCCTCCTGGAGCAGCTCCAGGTCCTCGGGATAACCGAGCCGGACCCGTTCGCGGCCGACGCCCTGCCAGAGCCAGCCGAGCTCTTCGAGCGTCCGGTCGAGCTCGTGATCGTCCGCGTTCGGCCGCCGCGCGGCGGGCAGATCGTGCAGCCAGACGCCGACCGGAGCTTCGTAGCCGCGCAGCGCCTCGAGCGCCGCATCGAGCTCGAGTCCGTCGCTGCCGATGCCCTGCCAGGCAGCGACGAAGCCGGGGAGCTCGTCGGCCGCGCGCGCCTCGATCTGCGGGCGGCGCAGGCTCCGCTGCAGACGCAGGAGCGCCTCGAAGTTGTCCGCGTCGCAGTAGTAGGTCGCCTCGTCGCCGGCGAGCAGCGCGCCGCGGACCAGCGCTTCGTCGTCGTCGAGCAGCCCTTCCGGCACCCGCGGCAGCAGCTCGCGGATGCGCTGCCCCCGGAGCGGGCCGTAGAACGAAAGCATCTCGAGCGCGAGCTGCTCGGCGCTGCGCGGATCGGCGACCTCGGGCACCGGGCCGTCGAAGACCGCGCCCGCCGCGAGGCCGCTGCCCGTCAGCGCGCCGAGCAGCTCCCGGTGCACGAGCCACGACCGGTCGCCGAGCGCGAGGCGGGCGAGGTCCGGGTGCGCGAGCTCGGGCGGCGCTTCCGCCTCCGGCAGCAGCACCCGCTCCTTGATCCACTCCGCCCACTCGTCCGGCGACTCCGGCGCGTAGCCGGGCGCGGTGCGCTGCCGCTTCGCTTCGAACGCCGCCAGCGTCGCGGGCTCGATACGCGGCCGGAGCGCCTCGTCGTGGACGGCGCTCTTGATCAGCTCGTCCGACAGCGCGCTCATGCCGCGCTGCTCCGGTTCGTCGGTCGCGTACATGTAGCGGTTGATCTGGCCGAACGACAGGTTCGCCGCGAACGGGCTCGGCGCGTCGGTGACGCGCAGCGACACCGTGGTGGAGCCGTCGGCGAGGCCGGCCAGGCACTCCTGCAGCGCCGGCAGATCGAACTCGTCGGCGAGGCAGGTGCGCCAGGTCTCGAGCAGCACCGGAAAGTCCGGCAGCTCGCGCACCGCGCCGAGCAGCTTCTTCGCCTGCAGCCGGCTCATCCAGAGCGGCTGACGGGCGTTGAAGCGCTGACGGGTGAGGAGCAGCGCCCGGCCCGCCGCTTCGCGGAAGCGCGCGCCGAAGAACCCCGACGACTCGAGTGAGGCGCGCAGCAGCGGCTCGAGGTTGCCGACGCCGACGAGCCCGAGCAGCTCCTCGGGATCGAGCGGCTCGCGGGTCTGCACCGCGACCGCGTCGTCGTCCACGTAGAGCTCCGGCACGGTGCCCCGGCGCTCGAGCGCCGCCGCCAGCGCGAGCGCCCACGGCCGATTGACCCGCCGCCCCCAGCCGGTGTGGAACACGATCTGCTCGACGTGGTCGGGGCCGCGGTAGCCGCCGGGGCCGGTCAGGATCCGTTCGACCAGCAGGTGGCGGCGGTGCGGCAGCGGCGCATCGACCGCTTCGCGCTGGCGCGTGAGGTAAGCGACGAGCTCCTCCGACGCGACCGCATCGAAGCCGCGTCCCGCGGTCAGCTCCGCCTCGAGTGCGTCCCGCTGGCCGGCGGCGAGCCGGCGCTCGGCCTGCTCGAGAAAGTCGAGGATCCGCCGCGAATAGTGGAAACTGCGGCCCCGGCCGTCGGCGCGCCAGAACGGTGCCGCCAGCGAGCCGCTCGGGGCCGGCCGGACCACCACGTCGTTGTGGGTGATCCGGTGGATCTGCCAGTTCTGCGTGCCGAGGGAGAACACGTCGCCGACCCGCGCCTCCCAGACGTATTCCTCGTCGAGCTCGCCGATCACCGTGCCGGTCTCGATGTGCCGGATCTGGTAGTAGCCGCGGTCCGGGATCACGCCGCCGGATGCGTACATCGCGAGCACCGCGCCGTGCTGCGCCTGCACGACGCTCCGGATGCGGTCGTAGCTGATCCGGGCCGCGAGCTCCCGCACCCGGGTGCCGGCGTAGCGGCCGGCCAGCATCTCGAGCACCAGATCGAAGTGCGCGCGGGGCAACGCGTGGTACGGACCGCTGCGGCGCAGCAGCGCGTACAGCCGGTCGGTGGACCAGGGCTCGGTCGCGGTGGTCGACACCACGATCTGGCACAGCACGTCGAGCGGGTTCTCGAGCGGCTGGAGCGGCTCGATGTCCCGCTCCTCGACCGCGTCGGCGAGGGCCGCGGCGGCGACGAAGTCGGCCGCGAACGCGGGAAACAGCGAGCCGCGGCTCTCCTCGCCGACCCGGTGCCCGGCCCGGCCGATGCGCTGCAGCGTCGCGGCGACGCTCGGCGGCGACTGCACCATCACCACCTCGTCGAGCTCGCCGATGTCGATGCCCATCTCGAGCGAGCTGGTCGCGACGATGGCCTTCAGCTCGCCGCGCTTGAGCCGTCCTTCCACCTCGAGGCGGATCTCGCGCGACAGCGAGCCGTGATGCGCGTACGCGAGCGGCTCGGGCTGGTCGCGGTTGATGGCGGCCGCGATCCGCTCGGCGAGGCGCCGGCTGTTCGTGAAGAACAGCGTCGCGCGGTTCGCGGCGATGATCTCGCGGAAGCGCTCGCCCATCGCATCCCAGATCTTGGTGCCGCTGTCGACCGCCCGGCGCGCCGCTTCCGGGAAGCACACCCGCAGCGAGATCGCCTTCGTGCCGCCGCCCTCGAGGATCCGTATCGGGCGCGGCCGGCCGGCGTCGTCGTAGCCGGCGACGTGCGCGGCGATCGCGTCGAGCGGGCGTACCGTCGCGGACAGCGCGATGCGCTGAACCTCGCCCGCCAGCTCGACGATCCGCTCGAGCGCGGTGAGCACCAGCGTGCCGCGGCGGTTGTCGGCGAGCGCGTGCACCTCGTCGACGATCACCGTCCGGACCGTCGCGAGCGCATGGCGGCCGCGGGTGGTGGTGAGCAGCAGCGCGAGGCTCTCGGGCGTGGTGATCAGGATCTCGGGCGGCCGGCGCAGCATCCGCTGCCGCTCGCTCTGCGGGGTGTCGCCCGAGCGGGTCTGCACGCGCACGCCCGACAGCACGCCGCGCGCCTCGAGCTCGCCGAGCGGGCCGAGCAGGTTCTGGCGGATGTCGTTGTTCAGCGCCTTCAGCGGCGAGACGTACACGACCCGTGTCGCGCCGGTGCGCCAGCGCCCGGCGGCGAACTGATTCAGCGCCCAGAGGAACGCCGTCAGGGTCTTGCCGCTGCCGGTGGGGGCGGTGGCGAGCACGTGCTCGCCGGCCGCGATCGACGGCCAGGCCTGGGCCTGGATGTCCGTCGGCTCACCGAGGCTCTCGATGAACCAGCGGCGGATGCCGTCCTCGAACGGCGCGAGCGCATCGACGTCTCCCGGCGGCGGTTTTCGGCCCATCGTAGGAGCGATCTCCCGATCGCGGTTCATGCCCGTAGAATGGTACCCCCTCACCGCGCCGGGAGCCCCCGTTGACCGACATCGTCGACCTGCTCGAACCCGGCCAGCGCATCTTCGTCGCCGGCAGCAGCAACGAGCCCACCGGGCTGCTCGAGCAGCTCGGCCGGGAAGCGCTGCCGGAACGGCTGCACTTCGTGCAGTTTCCGCTCGCCGGCTACAACCGCATCGACTTCACCCGGTACGCGCCGGAGGCGGAGCTGACTACGTTCTTCATGACGCCGAACCTGAAGGACGCGGTGCCGGAGCGGCTGCACTTCCTGCCGATGCAGATGCGGCGCGTCTACGACTACGTCGCCGAGAACACGGATGTGGTGCTGCTGCAGGTGGCGCGCGGCGCGGACGGGCGCCTCCGGCTCGGGCCGAACGTCGACTTCCTCGGGGCGGCGCTCGGCGCGGCGAAGGTCGTGATCGCGGAGCTGAACACCGCGTTCACGGCGCCGGCGGGCTGTCCGCCGATCGACGAGGCCCGCATCGACCGGCTGATCACCACGAATCGGCCGCTCTACGAGATGGCGCCGCCCGAGCTCGACGACACCGCGCAGGCGATCGGTGCGCTGGTGGCCGCCGAGATCCGCGACGGCGACTGCATCCAGACCGGCATCGGCGCGATCCCGGCGGCGATCCTCGCGCGCCTCGGCGACAAGTCGGACCTCGGCCTGCACGGCGGGCTGATCGACGACGGCGGCATGGCGCTGATCGAGCGCGGCAACGTCACCGGCGCGCGCAAGGCGATCGACACCGGCCGGCACGTCACCGGCATGGCGCTCGGCTCCCACCGGCTGCTCGACTGGCTCGCGGAGCGCCCGGACGTCGTGTTCCGCGGTGCGGATTACACCCACGAGGTCAGCGTGATCGGCCGGATCGCGAACTTCGTCTCGGTAAACTCGGCGGTGGAGGTGGACCTGACCGGACAGGTCAATGCCGAGATGGCGGGTGGGCGGCAGATCTCGGGGACCGGCGGCTCGGTGGATTTCATGCGCGCCGCGCGGGTCTCGCCCGGCGGCCGTTCGATCATCGCGATGACGGCGACCGCCCGGGGCGGCTCCGTCTCGCGGATCGTGCCGCGGGTCGAGATGGTCACGGCGCTGCGCACGGACGTCGATCTGGTGATCACCGAGTACGGTGTGGCGCGGCTGCGCGATGCGCCGCTCTCGCGCCGGGCCGAGGCGCTGATCGAGATCGCCGCGCCGCCGTTCCGCGACGAGCTGCGCGCCGCCGCGCGGACCGCGGCGCGGGTCTGATCAGCTCGCCGGGCTGCGGACGGCTCGCGGGCGGCCGTCGACGATCGCCCGCAGCCGTGCCACGTGCTCGCGCAGCGCCGTGCGCAACGCGTCGGGCTCGATGATCTCGAAGCCGAACGGCAGGCCGGACAGCCGCCGGGCGAGCCAGTCGAAGGACTCGGTGCGGGTCTTCAGCACCGTCCGTTCGCCGCGCGATTCGAGCAGCCCGAACGTCGGATCGAACTGGGCCAGCACGTCCTCCGCGCTCGCGTCGAAGACGATCTCCACGTTCGCCGTGTCGCCGAGGCTCGCGATGCTGAACGTCACGTGCCGGGCGGCGTCGAAGTCGCGCGGCGGGTCGAACAGCACGTCGGAGACTTCGAGGTGCTGGATGCGGTCGATCCGGAACGAGCGCAGCCCCTGTCGCAGATGGCAGAAGCCGGCCACGTACCAGCGCTGGCGGCGGAACACCAGGCCGTACGGATCGAAATCCCGCTCGCTGCGCTCGCCGGCGGCGGACACGTAGCGGATGCGCACGCGCTGTCGTTCGTGGGCTGCCGCGGTGAGCGCCGCCAGCGTCCGGCTGTCGCTCGCCGGCGCGGCCGCGCGCACGTCCAGCGTGGTCGTCTCCCCGACCGCGCGCACCCGGCGCTTCAGGTTCGCCGGCATCACGCGCTCGAGCTTGGCCTCGGCGCTTTCGACCGCCTGCGCCGCCTGGGCGAGCCCGAGCCCGCGCACCGCGAGCAGGCCGAGCGAGATCGCCAGGATCTCGTCGTTCGAGAACATCAGCGGCGGGAGCTTGAAGCCCTTCACCAGCATGTAGGCGCCGTAGCGGCCGCGCTCGGCGGTGATCGGGATGCCGATCGACTCGAGCGTCGTGATGTAGCGCCGCACCGTGCGCACGTCGACGTCGAGCCGGCGCGCGAGCTCGGCGCCGGAGAGGCGCCCGTGTGTCTGCAGCAGCTCGAGGACCGCCAGCACGCGTTCGGTCGGATGTGCCACGAGGGTGAATTCCGCCACCGAAACAGGACCGATTCTGCCCTGATTATCGGTTAGCGTGAATCTCCCCGAGCAGGCTGGAGGTCATCACGATGAAGAGCTCCACGTTCTGGTCCGATCTGGCGACCACGCTGGCAGGAACGTCGACCGTGGCGGTACCGGTGCCGCCGCGGCGGGAGCCGGCTGCCCGACGGACATCGACCCGCGTCCGCGGCTGCCCGCCGCCGGACAGTCGGCCGCCGGATCGCCGGCCGGATGGCGGACCGCTGCGCCGCGGCCGGATCGCGAAGCTCGTCCGGCGCCGCTGGCCGCTGCTGATCGTGCTGGCGGCGACCGTGGCGCGGCTCGCGCTGGATGCGGCGGATGCGCACTCCTTCAGCCCGGCCGCGCCAGAAAATCCAGCAGCGCACGCCCCCGCGGCGACAGCCGGTAGCCCACCTCCAGACTCTCGGTGAGCCCGAGCGCCTTCAGCTTCCGGACGTCGCGCTTGAACGGGGCCGTTTCCCGGCCGAGCTCCGCGGCGAGCTCGGCCGCGCGCACGCCCTCCCGGTCGCGGATCAGCTCGAGCACCCGGCGCGTCCAGGCGCCGTCCGCGGCGGCACGATCGAGCCGCTCGAGACGCGTTCGCAGCGTTGTGAGCTCCGTCACATCGGGCAGCGTATCCCGCAACCGGATCCGCGGGTCGGCGCCCAGGTATCGCAGCGTGATCCGATAGATCTCGCCATCTCCGGGCCGTTCGAGCGCGGCCAGCAGCGCCGCGCGCGAGGCGTAACCGGCGCGTTGGGCCTCCCGGGTGCCGATGGCCGACGGCTCGATCCGCTCCACGGCGTCGATGGCCAGCATGCCGATCGCGGTGGTGAGCGTGCCGCCGGCCTTCACCGAGGGGCGGCGCCAGCGGCGGAAGGCGAGATCGATCTCGCCGCGGGCGATGCGTTCGAGGTCGGCGCGACGGATCAGCATGACGAGCGTCTCCCCGGGGCGGCGCGGATTTTGAGCTAATATTGTCGGGAGTGCGACAGCCGCAACAAGGAGCTTTGCGGGGCATGGACTACGTCGGCATCGACCCCGTGGTGGGGCTCGAGTGTTCCCACTGCGATCACGTGACGCGCCTGCGGTACAGCGATCTGCTCGGCCGCGTGCAGCGTAACGAGCAGGTGCCGTGCGAGAACTGCGAGCGCCGCATGCTCCACGACTGGACCACGGTGGCCGTGGTGCAGAAGATCATCAAGAGCCGGATGGAAGAAGCCCATCAGGCGCGCCAGGCGCGGCGGGCCGACACCGCGTAGCGTTCGGCCGCTGATCAGCGATCATCCGGCGCGTTCGCGGCCGGATGCAGGAATCCCCGTCGCCGCCGATCGGTCATACCAGGCCGGCGCGTATCGCCGCGTGCGCGCGCGGATACATCCGGATCATCTCCTCGCAGAGAAAGCGCGCCGGCACGTCGTGGAACGTGCCGTGGAAGCGCTCGTAGCGCATCAGCGTGCGCCCGGCGGCGTCGTACGGCTGCAGGTGCGCATCGTGCACCCCGTCGAATTCGAGCGGCGCGACGCCCATGCGCGCGCAGGTCGCGGAGTCGAAGGTCGGGCTGACCTTGATCCAGCGTCCGCCGAGCCGCAGCTCCACGTAGCCGTGCCAGGCGAAGCGGTTGCCGCCCATCAGCTCGAGGGTGCGCGGCGTTGCCAGGTGGTTCGTGACGTCCGCGAACGCGAGCCGGGCGGGTATCGCCGCGGCACGGCTGAGCGCGGTCATCAACGACGCCTTGGCGACGCAGTAGCCGTTGCCCTTGCGCAGCACCGCGCTCGCCCGGAACGAGCCCGGGTCGTCGAAGTCGGGCGCGGTGTAGGGCAGCTCGCGGACGAACGTGAACAGCGCCCGCGCCCGCTCGGCGGCAGAGGCGCAGCCGCCGGTGAGCGACGCGGCTTGCCGGCGGACCGCGGGATGGCGGCTGTCCACGTATTCGGCGGGCGCAAGGTACACGTTCAGCGTTCGGCCGACTGGCATCGCAGGCTCCGGAAGGTCGAGTCGGGCTCAGCGTAGGCCGCTCGGCGGGTCCGGTATTGAACGAATCGGCGGCGCCGCGCGCCGCCACGCGGCCGCGAGCTCGAGCGGCGTCGAGCCGCAGATGCGCCTCGTCTCCCGGCAGAAGTGCGCCTGATCCGCGTAGCCGAGCTCGAGCGCCGTCGCCGCGGCCCAGCGGCGCTCCGTCGCGAGCGCCGGCAGCCGTTCGAGGAACGCGCCGAAGCGCAGGATGCGTTGCAGCGTCTTCGGCCCGTATCCGACCGAGGCGGCGCAGTCGCGATGGAGGCGGCGCTCGGAGACGCCGAGCGCGTTCGCGACGGAAGCGACGGTCGCGGACGGTGAGCGGAGCAGCTCGACGGCGTCGGACGCAGAGCTCCACCGGCCGCGCCGCGGATCCTCGAGACCTGCCACGAGCTCGATCAGCAGGTGCCGGCCGCGCTCGAGATCGGGGGCCGTCGCGAGCGCGCGTTCGAGCTCGCGCGTCGAGGTTCCGAGCAGCTCCGACAGCGGCAGCCGTCGATCCCGGATGGCCGTCGCCGGCCGGCCGAGCACGCGCAGCGCGCTGCCGGCGCGCAGCCGCACGCCGATCACCGGGCGCGGCGTCGCCAGCGAACCGTACAGCGCCCGAGTCGCTGGGCCCTGCACGACGAGCGCGCGCCCGTCCCAGACGACGTCCACGCACGCGTCCGGCAGCAGCCGGATCCGCCGGCGCCACCCCGGCTCGGCTTCCCAGGAGCACTCCGCGATCGACTCCACCCCGGCGGGGACCGCATACGCCCGATACGAGGAGATCGAGGCCGCGTCCGGCGCGGACGGGTCGGCGGCACGGGTCCGCAGCGGTATCGCCATCAGCCGGCCGCCCCGCAGCCGCTCATCCGGCGAGCCCCAGGCTGACCAGGATGAACGCGTACTCCTCGGCGAGCTCCTGCAGCGCGTCGAAGCGGCCCGACTGGCCGCGGTGGCCGGCGTCCATGTTGGTCTTCAGCAGCAGCCAGTTGTCGTCGGTCTTCAGCGTGCGCAGCTTCGCGACGTACTTCGCCGGCTCCCAGTAGGTCACCCGCGGGTCGTTCAGCCCGGCGGTCACCAGCATCGGCGGATAGGCGCCTTCGCGAAGCTGGTCGTACGGCGAATACGAGCGGATGTACTCGAACGCGGCGGGATCCTCGATCGGGTTGCCCCACTCGGGCCACTCGATCGGCGTCAGCGGCAGGCTCGTGTCCAGCATCGTGTTCAGCACGTCGACGAACGGCACGTGCGCGACCACCGCGCCCCACAGCTCCGGCGCCTGGTTCACCACCGCGCCCATCAATTCGCCGCCGGCGCTGCCGCCGGCGATCGCGATGCGTCCCGCCGACGTATAGCACTCGTCGATCAGGAAACGCGCGACGTCGACGAAGTCGTTGAACGTGTTGGTGCGCTTGTCGAGCTTGCCGGCCTCGTACCAGGCGTAGCCGAGGTCGTCGCCGCCGCGGATGTGCGCGATCGCGAACACGAAGCCGCGCTCGAGCAGCGACAGCCGGTTCGCGGAGAAGCCGGGCATCGTCGCCATGCCGTAGGCGCCGTAGCCGTACAGATACAGCGGCGCGCTGCCGTCGCGAGGCAGGTCCCGCCGGTACACGAGGCTCACCGGCACCTGGGTGCCGTCCCGCGCGGTGGCCATCCGGCGCTCGGTCAGGTAGCGCGAAGCGTCGTAGCCGGTGGGGATCTCCTGGGTCTTCAGCGCCTCGAGCCGGCCGTCCGCGAAGTGGTAGTCGTAGACGGTCTCCGGCGTCACCAGCGACTGGTAGTGCACCCGCAGCGCCGGTGCGTCGTACTCCGGGTTCGGGCCGAGGCCGACGGTGTGGGTGGCTTCGGGGAAATCCAGCAGGTAGTCGCTGCCGTCGTCGTCCAGGATGCGGACCTGATCGAGGCCGTTCAGCCGCTCGCCGAGCACGATCCGGCCGCGGAAGCGCGCGAACCAGGTCAGGTATTGTTCGGCGGCACCGGCCACCTGCGTCTCCCAGTTGGCCTCCTGCGGGTCCGCCTCGGGCGCTCGGAACAGCGCGAAGTTCTTGTGGGTGGAATTGCTCATCACGTAGAACCAGCCTTCGCCGTGATCCACCGAGTACTCGTGGCCGCTGCGGCGCGGCGCGATCAGCCGCGGCTCGGCGGTCGGATCCGCCGCGGGCAGACAACGGATCTCGCTGGTCACGTGATCGCCGGTGCTGATGAGCAGGTACGCTTCCGAGGAGGTCTTGTCGATGCCGACGAAGAACGCTTCGTCGGCTTCCTCGTAGATCACCGGATCGTCGGCGCGCGGCGTGCCGAGCCGGTGCAGCCGCACCTGGTGCGGGCGCCATTGCGGATTCACCACCACGTACAGGAACCGGCTGCTGTCCGCCGCCCACACCGGCGCCGCCAGCGTGTCCGGGATCGGCTCGTCGAGCAGCAGGCCCGTCTCCAGGTCCTTCACGTGCAGCGTGAAGCGTTCCGAGCCGTTGGTGTCGGCGCTCCAGGCGAGGTAGCGCGCGTTCGGGCTGACCGACAGGCCGCCGAGCACGAAATAGCTGTGCTCCTCGGCGAGCGCGGGCTCGTCGAGGATCACCTGCCAGGCCGGGTCCGAGGGCTCGGGGGGCCGGCGCGGGTCGCCGACCGGCGCCCGGAGCCAGATGCGGTACTGGGCGCCGTGCTCGAAGCGCCACTGGTACCAGTACGGGCCCTTGCGGTAGGGAACGGAGGCGTCCTCCTGGGGCTGGCGCGCCTTCAGCTGCTCGAACAGCTCCTCGATCAGCGGCGCGTACGGCCCCATCTGCGCCTCGAAATAGGCGTTCTCGGCGTGCAGGTAGTCGAGGATCTTCGGGTCCGAGACCTCCGGGTAGTTCGGGTCCTTCAGCCAGGCGTAGGGGTCCTCGATCGTCACGCCGTGGCACGTGTAGCGGTGCGGAATGCGCTCGGCGATGGGCGGTCGATGCATGGACCCTCGGCTGTCGGCGGTCGTCGGCTCGGTCGAGACGGATTTCCTACGCGAATGCACGGGGAAACGCAAACCGTTACCATCCTGGCCCATCCGGCCGCTGGAGGGGCTCGTGGAGCATCGTCGCCTGGGCGAATCCGGACTGTACGTCTCGGAGGTGGGTATCGGCTGCAACAACTTCGGGCGTCGTATCGATGCCGATGCGACGCGCCGGGTGGTGGACGCAGCCCTCGACCACGGCATCGACTTCTTCGACACCGCCGACGTCTACGGCGACCAGCGCTCCGAGGAGCTGCTCGGCCAGGCGCTGGGTGCCCGGCGGGACCGGGCGGTGATCGCGACCAAGTTCGGGATGCCCACCGGCCCGTCGCTGCACGAAAAGGGCGGCTCGCGGCGCTACGTGCGCCGCGCGGTGGAGGCGAGCCTGCGGCGGCTCGGCACGGACTACATCGACCTCTACCAGATGCACGCCCCCGATCCGGCCACGCCGATCGAAGAAACGCTGAGCGTGCTCGACGATCTGGTGCGGGAGGGCAAGGTGCGCTACGTCGGCTGCTCCAACTTCGCCGGTTGGCAGATCGCCGATGCGGCCTGGACCGCCCGCCGCGGCGGCTACACGCCGTTCGTCACCGCGCAGAACCACTACAGCCTGCTCGAGCGTAGTGTCCGGCACGAGGTGCTGCCGGCCTGCCGCCGCTTCGGTCTCGGCCTGCTGCCGTACTTCCCGCTGGCGAGCGGCCTGCTGACGGGCAAGTACCGGCGCGGCAGCTCGCCGCCGGCGGACAGCCGGCTCGGCCTGATGGAAGCGATGGCCCGGCGCGTCCTGACCGAGCAGAACTTCGATCGGGTGGAAGCGCTCACGGCGTTCGCGAACGAGCGCGGTCACGAGCTGCTCGAGCTCGCGTTCTGCTGGCTGTTGTCGCAGCCCGAGGTGAGCTCGGTGATCGCCGGCGCCACCTCGCCGGAGCAGGTGGCGAGCAATGCCCGGGCCGCGGCCGGCTGGCGCCTGTCGGCCGACGAGATGAGCGAGCTCGAGCGGATCCTCGCGGGCTGAGGGCCGGGCGCGTGTGTGGACGTTTCAACGTCGAAGCCGACCCGCTGCCGCCCGCGGCGCACGCCCGATGATGTTCCTCGAGAGCGGCCACTGGCTCGGGCGCGGCAGCCTGCTGGCCGAGGGGCAGAGCCGCGGTCAGCCGCTCGACTGCCACGTGCTGGTGCAGCGCGACGAGGAGGGCGTCACGATCACCGGCGGCTGGCAGCTCCAGGGTGAGCCGGAGACGGAGCTGGTGGTGCGGCTCGCGAGCAACGACGTCGGCACCTACACGCTGACCGTCAGCGTCGCCGGCGATCGGCTGCAGGGCACCGCGAAGCTCGACAGCCCGCCGAACCTCGGCCTTCTGTGGAACGACAGCGGCAGCGTGCACGCCACGTTCACGCTGTTTGCGGTGTCGCGAGGCTACGGCTTTCGCGGCTTCGTGCGTGACTCGGGGACGCGCGGCAGCAACGGTGGCCGCGTGTTCACCTGGGAGATCGCGTTCTCGCTGAAGCAGGAAGTGATGAAGGGCGACAACGTGGTGTCGCTGCATCGCCGACGGCGCTGAGCACTTCTCTCTCCTTTACTCTGTGGGTTTACAGTCAAGCGGTTCTGAGGCGCCCGTAGCGATCGGGTTCCACCGGCGACCCCCGATGGCGGGCGATGGTCTTGGTCAGCTCGACGCCGAAGAACAGGATCAGCGACGCGTAGTACACCCAGACCATCAGCACGACGGCCGATCCGGCGGCGCCGTACGCCGAGCCGACGCTGGCCTGGCCGAGATAGATGCCGATCGCCACCTTGCCGACGGTGAACAGCACCGCGGTGACGAATGCGCCGATGAGCGCGTTGCGCCAGAGGATGCGCGCGTTCGGCACGAACTTGAACAGCGTCGCGATCAGCACCGTGATCAGCGCGAGCGAGACGCCTTCGTTCAGCCCCTGCCAGAGCACCGGTGCGCCCGGCAGGTAGCGGTCCACCTGCTGATACAGCGCCGCGAGCACCGCGCTCATCACCAGGCTGACGAGCAGCAGGAAGCCGAGACCGAGCACCAGCGCGAACGCCACCAGGCGCGTCCAGAGGAAGCCGAACAGCGCGTTGCGCGGAGCCGCCTCCACGCCGAGGATCTGATTCAGCGCCGCCTGAAGCTGCGAGAACACGGTGGTCGCGCCGAGCACCATCAGACCGAGGCCGATGGTCATTCCCACCAGCCCCTGCTCGGGGCGGTCGGCGTTGCGGATCACCGTGCGCATCAGCGACGCGCCTTCCGGGCCGACGAGGTCGTTCATCTGCCTGATGAGCTGCTGCTGAACCTCCTGCTGGCCGAGCAGAAATCCGGCGAAGCCGGTAACGATCAGCAGCAGCGGTGCCATCGACAGCAGCGTGTAGTAGCTGAGTGCGGCCGCGAGCTGGAAGGGTTCGCCGGAGGCGAAGGACTTAGCGGCGTCGATCGTCAGCGTGGCCGCCGTTCTGGCGAGCCGGGCGATCTGCATCGGCATCTCCCGCAATGCCCCACGGCGGCATCGAAAGCAAAGAGTGGGCCACGGCCTCGGCCGGCTGTGCCGGCCCGTCCGCCGGCTCGGCGCCCGGCTCCTCCGCGGCGCTCGCGGGGGCATCGTCGAGCACGGGATGGCGGCGGGGCACCCGATCTTCGTCGATCCAGCGCATCAGCGCGCGCCACTGCCGCAGCTCCGGCCCCGCTTCCGACGCGCGCAGGTCCACGACTCCCTGCCCGTATCGGGCCGATTTGACATAAGCCTGCACGTCCCGCAGCACGGCGACCACCGGCACGCCCAGGCTGTCGAGGAAGCGCATCAGCGCCTCGTAGGCCACGGTGTTGCGCTTGATCCGGTTGGCCACCACGCCGAGCACCCGCGGACCGCGCGGGACCCGGGCGTGCACCAGGAGATCGCCGATGCAGCGCGCCGCGGCGTGGATGTCGATGTCGGACGGCAGCACCGGCACCAGAATCTTGTCGGCGCGGCGCACCGCGTCGACCAGCTCGTGACGGCTGAGCGCGGCGGCCGTGTCCACCACGACCCTTTCCGTCTCCGGCGGAATGCGCATCGCGAAGCTGCGGGTGACGTTCGGCGGCGGGTCCTCGTACGCGGCGATGCCGTGGATGCGCGGCAGCTCAGTGCCGCGCAGCTTCAGCCAGCGCATGGCCGAGCCCTGCCGATCGCGATCGATCAGCGCCGTCCGGCGGTCCGCCCGGGCGTAGGCGGCGAGCAGATTGGTGGCGACGGTGGTCTTGCCGGAGCCGCCCTTCGGGTTGACCACCACCACTCGGAGAGTCACGTGTGACGTAGTTCGAGATTCCGATGGTTCGAGTGTAGCCGGGGCGCGGCCGGGTTCCCGGGGCTCCTTCTCGCTTTTGCGAAGTCGCGTCACAGACTGTGGGAGCGGCCTCCGGCCGCGAACTTCCGGCTCGTTCGCGGGTAGCCGCCGCTCCCACAGTCGAGTGAGGGATTTGCGGCTCAGATCTCGATCGGTGTCGCCGCCTCGCTCACCGCCTGGTCGTGGGCCTGCTTCGCCGCCATCAGCTCCGGCACGTAGCGGTCGAGCTCCTCCAGCGTCCAGACGCCGGAGCTCTTGTGGAACTGCTTGATCACGGCCGGCTGCTGCATCACCGCGATGCCGCCGCGGCCGGTATGGAAGATCTGCCCGGTGATGCCGGCGCCGGCGTCGCTCGCGAGCCAGACCACGATCGGCGCGACGTGCTGCGGGCCGCCTTCCTCGAGGTCCTGCTGGCCGACCTTCTCGCCGCGGTTCTCGCGCAGCGGAATCGTCATCCGCGTCAGCGCGCCCGGCGAGATGGTGTTCACCGTGCAGCCGTACTTCGCCAGCTCCAGCGCGAGTACCCGCGAGAAGCCGGCGATGCCGGCCTTCGCGGCGCCGTAGTTGGCCTGGCCGAAATTGCCGATCAGCCCGGACACGCTCGAGAAGTTCACGATCCGGCAGCCGGTGCGGTTGTTCTCGCGGATGTAACGGGCGAACGGACGCGAGCAGACGTAGTGGCCCTTCAGGTGCACCGCCAGCACCCGGTCCCAGTCCTCCTCCTCCATGTTGAAGATGGTGCGGTCGCGCAGGATGCCGGCGTTGTTCACGAGGATGTCCATTGCGCCGAACGCATCGAGCGCCGTGCGCAGCAGGTTCTCGCCGCTCTGCACCTCCGCGACCGAGTCGGTGTTGCTCACCGCTTCGCCGCCGAGGGCGCGGATTTCAGCCACCACGTCGTCGGCGATCTTGCCCGTGCCGCTGCCGTCGGTGTTGCCGCCCAGGTCGTTCACCACGACCCGGGCGCCCTCGGCGGCCATCGCCAGCGCGATCTCACGGCCGATGCCGCGGCCGGCACCGGTGATCACCGCGACCTTGTCGTCGAGCCTTCCCATCGCTGTCCTCCCCTGTCGAACCCTTCGTTGTGGACGAAGGCCCGCCGTCTCACGGGCGTGGGATGCTCAGCCGTCGGTCCAGGGAGCGGTACGCACCTCCTCGTCGACCGGGTACTTGCTGAGCTCCATCCGCGCGACCGTGCGGCGGTGCACTTCGTCGGGGCCGTCTGCGATCCGCAGCGTGCGCATGCTGGCGTACATCCGCGCCAGCGGGAACACCTGCGAGACGCCGGCGCCGCCGTGAATCTGGATCGCGTCGTCGATCACCTTCAGCGCGATGTTCGGCACCGCCACCTTGATCTGCGCGATCTCGCTGCGCGCCACCTTGTTGCCCACCGTGTCCATCATCCAGGCGGCCTTCAGCGTCAAGAGCCGCGCCATCTCGATGTTGATGCGGGCGTCGGCGATCTTGTCCTGGTTCCCGCCGAGGTCCGCGAGCTTCTTGCCGAACGCTTCCTTCGACAGCGCGCGCCGGCACATCAGCTCGAGCGCGCGTTCCGCGACGCCGATGGAGCGCATGCAGTGGTGAATCCGCCCCGGGCCGAGGCGCCCCTGGGCGATCTCGAAGCCCCGGCCGGAGCCGAGGATGATGTTCTCCTTGGGCACGCGCACGTTGGTGAAGCGCACGTGGCCGTGCCCGTGCGGGGCGTCGTCGTAACCGAACACGTGCATCATCTTCAGCACTTCGACCCCGGGCGTGTCCACCGGCACCAGGATCTGCGACTGCCGGGAGTGGCGCGGCGCGTCGGGCTCGGTCACGCACATCACGATCATCACCTTGCAGCGCGGATCGCCGATCCCCGAGGTCCACCACTTCTCGCCGTTCAGCACCCACTCGTCGCCTTCGAGGCGCGCCTCGAGGCTGATGTTGGTCGCGTCGGAGGAGGCGACGAACGGCTCGGTCATCGCGAACGCCGAGCGGATCTTGCCGTCGAGCAGCGGCTTCAGCCAGCGCTCCTTCTGCTCCGGCGAGCCGTAGCGCTCGAGCACTTCCATGTTGCCGGTGTCCGGAGCGGCGCAGTTCATCGCCTCGGAGGCCATCGGATACTTGCCGAGGATCTCGGCGATGTGCGCGTAGTCGACGTTGGTCAGGCCGGCGCCGCGTTCGCTGTCCGGCAGAAAGAAGTTCCACAGGCCCCGCTCCTTGGCCTTCTCCTTCACTTCCTCCATCACCGCGGTCTCGCACCAGCGGCCGCCTTCCTCCACCTGACGGGCGTAAACCGGCTCGTTCGGCACGATGTACTCGTCGATGAACTTCTGGATGTCGTTGATGAGCGGTTTGACGCGGTCGGAAATGCCCAGATCCATTGCTTCCCCCTCAGGTGTTGTGGTGACCGCCGCCGTGCCATCCGCGCCGTCGACGAGCACGTCCCCGGCGAAAAATGGTGCGAAAAGCGGAAGGATTTTGATACTAATACAGACCGTTCGAGTTGTGCTACGGGAAGGCCGCTTGGAGAGCTACGGCGATGCGACGCTCGATCTGATCGAGCGGGTCTGGAGCCGCGACGTACGGCACTCGGTGGTGCTGATGCGTCACGCGGCGCGGGAATTCGATCCGGAGCTGCACGATCTGCAGAACCCGCTCACCGCGGAGGGCCGTGCCCGCGCGCGGGAGGTGGGCGGCCGGCTGCCGCGCGGGGCGACGCTGCGCGGCTACGCGAGCCCGCCCGAGCGCTGCATGGAGACCGCGGCGCTGATCCTGGAAGGCTACCGGGACGCCGGCGGCCGCGTCACGCGGCATCGGCCGCTGGAGGCGCTCGGCGTCTTCTACGCGCTCGATCAGATGAAGATGTGGAAGGCGATGCACGCGATGGGCGGGCTGGTGCCGTTCGTCACGGCGTGGATCCGGGGCGAAGCGCCGGCCGACGCGATGATTCCGGCGGATCAGGCGGCACGCCTGATCCTCAATGTGCTCGCCGAGAAGCTGGAGCGCCCGGTGGACGAGCGCCAGCTCGATCTGTGCGTGTCGCACGACATGACGCTGTACCTGCTGCGCGAGGTGCTGCTCGACGAGCCGGCGGCCGGGCCGGAGGTGGCGTTCCTGGACGCGCTGGTGTTGTTCCGCGAGGACGGCGCGCTCTGGATGAGCAGTCACCACGGCGAGCCGCGCCGGGTGGGGTAGGGCCGATGTGGGAGCGGCCTCTGGCCGCGGACGTCCGGAATTCGCGACCGGAGGCCGCTCCCACAACGTACTAGGGAGGGGAGGGATGTTCGAAACTCTGGAGGAAGCGCTCGAGAAGGGCATGGCGGTCGCGTACCACGCCGCGCGCCGGCCCGACAACCTGGCGCTCGCGACCCGCTACGGCGATCGGAGCTTCCGCGAGCTGAACGAGCGGGCCAACCGGCTGGCGCGGCTGCTTGCGCGCCACGGCATCGGCGGCGAGGCCGGCGGGGCGATCGCGGTGGTCACGCGCAACCGCCCGGAGTTCGTCGAAGCCTACTGCGCCGCGATGCGCTCCGGCATCCGCTTCACCCCGGTCAACTGGCATCTGACCGGCGAAGAGAGCGGCTACATCATCGACAACTGCGAGGCCCGCGCGGTGATCTACGACGCGAGCCTCGGCACCGCCGAAGAAGCGGCGCGGCACGCCGCCGAGTGCCGCCTGCGCATTGCGGTGGGCGGCTCGATCCCCGGCTTCGTCGACTACGAGGACGCGATCGCCGGCGAGGATCCCTCCGACGTGGAAAGCCCGGTGCGCGGCTCCCAGATGCTCTACACCTCCGGCACCACCGGGCGGCCGAAGGGCGTCCACCGCCGGCAGCCGCCGGTGCAGCGCTCGGCCACGCAGGCGCTGGCGGCCGGCGACCCGGACAGCGACCGGTGCCTGTGCACCGGTCCCGCCTATCACGCGGCGCCGCTCGCCTTCAACGTCGCCTCGCCCCTCAACGCGGGTGTTGGGGTGGTGATGATGGATCAATGGGATGCCGAGGAGACGCTGCGGCTGATCGAGCGCTACCGGATCACCCGCACGCACATGGTGGCCACGATGTTCCACCGGCTGCTGCAGTTGCCCGAGGCGGTGCGCCGCCGTTACGACACCTCGAGCCTGAAGCTGATCCTGCACGGTGCGGCGCCGTGCCCGGTGCACGTCAAGCGGGCCATCATCGACTGGTTCGGACCGATCGTGCACGAGTACTATGCCGCGACCGAAGGCGGCAACAACTACCTGATCGACTCGGAGACGTGGCTGCGCAAGCCGGGCAGCGTCGGCCGCTCGCCGACGCCGGAGAACACGCGCATTCTCGACGAGCACGGCAACGACGTGGCGACCGGCGAGGTCGGCACGATCTGGTTCCGCGCGCCGGAAGTGGGGCGCTTCGAGTACTTCAAAGCGCCGGAGAAGACCGCGGAGAGCTATCGGGGTGACTGGTTCACGCTCGGCGACATGGGTTACCTCGACGAGGACGGATTCCTGTTCCTCACCGGACGCAGCGCCGAGACGATCATCTCCGGCGGCGTGAACATCTACCCGCAGGAGATCGACGCGGTGCTGCTCGAGCATCCGCAGGTGCAGGACGTGTGCACGGTGGGCGTGCCGAACGAGGAGTGGGGCGAGGAAGTGAAGGCCGTGGTGCTGCCGCGGCCCGGAGTCGAGCCGACCGACGCCCTCGCGCAGTCCATCATCGCATTCGCCCGCGGGCGTCTGCCGGGATTCAAGTGCCCGCGCTCGGTCGACTTCGCGGACGATCTGCCGCGGCTGCCGAGCGGCAAGATCCAGCGCCGTCTGGTACGCAGCCGCTACTGGGCCGGGCGCGACAAGCAAATCTGAACCAACGGGAGCAGTACATGACCGACGACCTCTACAAGCCGCGCCGGCCCGGCGCCGATGGACGCTACGAGACGCTGATCGTCGAGAAGGAAGGCGCCATCGACTGGGTGACGCTGAACCGGCCGGATTCGCTGAATGCGATGAGCCGGACGATGATGCTGGAGCTGCAGGACTACTTCGGCGAGCTCTACACCGATCACTCGGTACGCGTGGTGATCCTGCGCGGCGCAGGCCGCGCGTTCTGCGCCGGGCTCGATCTGAAGGAGGATCGCAGCGACGAGGGCGGCGGCGTGGTCACGGGTCTGCGCGTGCAGCGCCGTGTCAGCGAGATCGTGATGCGCATGCGGCGCGCGCCGCAACCGGTGATCTCGCTGATCCACGGTGCCGCGAGCGGCGGCGGCTTCGCGCTCGCGCTCGCCTCCGACATCCGCATCGCCGGCCCGCAGGCGCGGATGAACGCGGCGTTCATCCGCATCGGGCTGTCGGCGTGCGACGTCGGCGTCAGCTATTTCCTGCCGCGCCTGGTCGGCAGCGCGCTCGCGTCCGAGCTCCTGCTCACCGGCCGCTTCATCGACGCCGAGCGGGCGAAGGCGGTGGGCCTCGTCTCCGACGTGGTGCCGGATGCCGAGCTCGCCGAGGCGGGCCGGCGCATCGCGAACGAGATCCTCGCGAACTCGCCGATCGGCGTGCGCCTGACCAAGGAGTGCCTCAACATGAGTATCGACGCAGGCAGCCTCGAGGCGGTGATCGCGATGGAGGACCGCCAGCAGATCCTGGCCTCCACCACCGGCGACATGCGCGAGGGCGTGGCCGCGTTCCTCGAGAAGCGCAAGCCCCGGTACAAGGACCAGTGATCCTCAGGGATCGGGGCCCGTCGTCAGGGGCAGCGACGGGTCCCGGGCCCATTCGGACATCGAGCCGTCGTACACGGCCACTTCCCGCTTGCCGGCGAGCAGACAGGCGACCGCGTCGATGGTCGCCGAGATGCCGCCGCCGCAGTAGGTGATCACCCGCGGCGCATCGAGCATCCCGGTTTCCTCGAGGCTCTTCCGCAGCTCGTCCACCGGGCGCAGGAACGCGCCGTTCATCAGCCGGTCGTAGTGCAGGTTGCGGCTGCCCGGAATGTGTCCGCGGCGGCCGTAGTGCATCTCGCCGGTTCCCGCGTACACCTCCGGTGAGAGCGCGTTCACGGTGCAGGTGGCGGCGTCGCCGATTGCGGCGCGGGTCTGCTCGAGGTCGACGAACAGCTCCGGCCGCGGTGTCCCCCGGAACGTGGTCGGCGGATAGTGCTCGTCGCCGCTCGCGAGCGCGCCGCCGGCATCGCGCCAGCCGCTGAGGCCCCCGTTCAGCACCGAGATGCGGTCGTGGCCGGCGTAGCGGAGCAGCCAGAACGCGCGCGTCGCCCACATCAGGTGCCCGCTCGAATACACCACCACGCGGTGCTCCGCGGCGACGCCGAGCTCGCCGAGGGCCGCGGCGAGCGCATCCGGCGCCGGGCGCGTGAAGCCGAGGCCGCTCGACGTGTCCGAGAAACGCTCGATCTGGTCCATGAACGCGGCACCGGGTATGTGCCGCTCGCGGTAGCGCTCGATGCCGCTCACCGCGCGATAGCCGTGCTTGGCCGGTTCCAGGAACACCGTCGCATCCAGCACGCGCAGCTCCGGATCGCCGAGGCGCTGCGCCAGCTCGGCGGGTTCGATCAGCAGGTCGGTGGTCATCGCTTCTCCTCCTCGTCATCCGGTGTGGCGTCGGTCTCTCGAGCACGCGCGGGTAGGCCGTTCGCTGTCTGGAGATCGCTCCCACGGTATTCCGCCAGCGCTCGTTGCAGCGGCGCGAGCCACCGCCGCGGTTGCACGTCCGCCACCTGCACGCGATCGCAGCCGTTCCGCTGCGCGAGCGCCGCCAGCGCGTCGACGAGCGCGGCGAGCACGGCGTCCGCTTCCCTGTCGAGACCGTGCTCGCGCTCGACGAACAGGCGCTTGACCTCGAGGGCCCGGATGCTTCGGTGCGCCTTGCAGTCCGCGCGGCCGATCAGCCGGTCGTGGTACAGCACCGGCAGGCAGTAGTAACCGAACCGGCGCTTCTCGGCGGGCAGATAGCATTCGAGCTGGTAGTCCAGCCCGAACAGCGTCCGGCAGCGGTGACGCAGGATCACCAGATTGTCGAACGGCGACAGCAGCGCGGCGCGGCGGCGGACCGCCGGCACAGGCGCTTCCAACGCGCGCACGTCGACGTACAGATCGCGCTCCGGCGGCGGCACGGCGAACCGCTGCAGCGAACCGCTCTGCCGCGCGGCCTCCAGCACCTCGTGTACCGCTTCGGGCAGACCGGGCGTGCGCCGCAGGTAGGCGCAGGCGCGCACGCTGGCGAAGCCGAACGCCTCGACGTGCCGTTCGACCAGGTGGCGGGCGTACTCCTGCAGCGTCGGCTCGCGCGTGTCGACCCAGTCCGGCAGCACGCGCTCGGGCAGATCGTAGACCTTCTGGAAGCCGACCCGCCCGATCACCATCAGGTCGCCTTCCATGAACAGTTGCTCGAGCGCGCGCTTCGCCGGCTTCCATTCCCACCAGCCGGCGCGTTGTCCGGGCGGCGCTTCGAAGTCGCGGACCTGCAGCGGCCCGTCGACGCGCACGCGCTCGAGCACTTCCCGCATCAGCGTGCGGTCGCGGCTGCGCACCCAGCTTTCCCGCCGCTCGCGCACGTCGCGCATCCGCGGGATCGCGAAGCGGTAGTCGCGCATCGGCAGATACGCGGCGGCGTGGGCCCAGTACTCGAACACGCGGTGCTCGCGCTGCAGGCGCTCGAGCAGCGCGGGCCGGTAGCCCGGTACCCGTGCCTGCAGCACGTGATGGTGCGCGCGGCCGACGACGGAGATGGTGTCGATCTGTACCCAACCGAGCCGCTCGACCGCGCGCGCGGTGCCGCCGAGCCCGCGGCCGAACGCGGCGAGGCGCGTCAGCCCCTGACGCTCCAGCGCGAGGCGCCGCAGCCGACGGATCAGCTCGGGCGGCGCGCGCTCGGGCGGCGCGGTTGCTCGCACTGCGGCCATTGGTCAGAATCGAATTCCCGGAACGGGGACTGTAGCACGCCATGGAGCGGGAATTCTGGCTGGCGCGCTGGGACAAGCGGGAGATCGGTTTCCACCTGCCAGAGGTCAACCCCTGGCTGAAGAAGTGCTGGCCGCTGCTCGGGGTGCCGTCCGGCAGCAAGGTGTTCGTGCCCTTGTGCGGGAAGAGCCTGGACATGGGCTGGCTCGCCGAACAGGGGCACGAGGTGATCGGCGTCGAGCTGGCGGAGGTGGCCGTGCGCGCGTTCTACGAGGAGGCGGGCCTCGCGCCTCGGATCGAGCGCCAGCGTCATCTGCAGTGCTTCAGCGCCGGACCGGTCACCATCTACTGCGGTGATTTCATGGACATGACGGCACTGCACCTGATCGGTGTGGCCGGTGTCTACGACCGCGCCGCGCTGGTCGCGCTGCCGCCGCGGATGCGCGCGCAGTACGCCGACCACCTGCAGCGCATCGTCCCGGACGGCTGCCGCATCCTGCTGCTGACCTTCGAATACGACCAGCAGCGCGTGAACGGCCCGCCGCATTGCGTGGACGAGGCGGAGATTCAGCGCCTGTTCGGCGCGCGCTGCGCGATCGAGCGGATCTGCTCGGCGCCGACCGAGCGCGTGCCGCCGCATTTCACGGCCGCCGGCGTCGCCGAGGCCGTCGAGGTCGCCTACCGGATCGTCAAGCAGAACTGAGGCCGGGCCCGGCCGTCAGCCTCGCTTGCCGTAGTCCACGGCGAGCCAGCGCTCCGGGCGCACCCGTACCACGACGTCCTCTTCCGGAACGGCGGAAGCCGCATACGCGCGGCCCTGTTCCTCGCCGAGGTAGCGTACGGCCATCGGCAGCAACTCGTCGGACAACGGATCGAGCGCGATCACGGGCCCTTCGACGCTGACGTAGCGATACGGCAGCGCTTCCGACTGCGCGCACAGGCTGATCCGCACGCCGACGTCGAGCAGGCGCCCCTTCCGTGAGTGACGCGGGGTGATGAACCAGAGCGCACCGCCCGGCCGGTAGTCGTACCAGACCGGCACCGTCAGCGGACCCGCGTCGGGACGCGGGATGGACACGATGCCGACGTGCGGCTCGGCCAGGAACGTCTGTTTCTCCTGCAGGGTCATCTGGGTCATGGTGGCTCCGGCTGCCTGGTTGCGAACGGCATTGTTGCTCTGGGGACTCCCGCGGTCGATTTCAAGGTCTTTGATTCCCGATGGCCCGCCCCCATTTACTCGTCAGACAAGACCACTCACAGCTTCAGGAGAACTGTATGAGCATCGTGCATTGGAACCCGTGGCGGGAGTTCGACGACCTCTTCACCCGCATCGCCGCGCCGCCCGGCGAGGCGCTGGCCCGTTCGGAGTGGCTGCCGGCGGTCGACATCACCGAGACGGACAAGGCCTACCGGATCGACGTGGAAATCCCGGCGGTACCGGCCGAGAACGTGGAAGTGTCGGTGAAGGACGGCGTGCTGACCGTCGCCGGCGAGCGCCGCAGCGAAAGCGAATCCGGTGACGGCAAGCGGCACCGGGTCGAGCGTCGCTGGGGCAAGTTCTCGCGCAGCTTCCGCCTGCCCGAGAACGTCGACGAGAACGGCATCGAGGCCCGCGTGAAGGACGGCGTGCTGTACCTCACCGTCGCGAAGAAGGAAAAGGCCAAACCGCGCCGGATCGAGGTGCACTGACGAAACCACGCCCGTCGTGGGAGCGGCCTCCGGCCGCGAACGGAAGGGGAGCCCGAAAAGGCTCCCCTTTCTGCATCAACGCGCGCGTTGGGCCGCGCCTTCCGGCCCACCCCGGGCCGCCAGCCGCCCCGACCCGAGGGGATCAGCACCATTTCGGTCTGTTTCGGCCGTCGTCTGCACGCCTTTGTCATGCGCCCGGATCAGGGCGCTGTTCGATCGGGCGATGCCGGCGACGGCTGAAGACGCCGTACGAAATCGCTGACGACCGTTCGCTGGTGCGCGCGGATCTGCAACTGACTGCGACCCTCCGGCCGTGGCGGAATCAAATCGCAACATCGCCCGAATCAACCGGTGCGGTGTTCGGGTGCCGCGCCGCAACCCGGGAGAGCTGGACCTGCCGATTCGATTCAGGCGCTGTTCGATCCCGATGCGGGTCGTAGCGGATGGTGCCGTGCGAGATCGTCACCGCGCGCTGGCCACCCACGCGGCGCGTGGTGCCGGCGCCGACGCCGACTCCTCGGCGTTTGATTGGGGCGATGTTGCAGTCGGCAGCCGGCCTCCAGGGGGCCGCGAGCATCGGGCAGGCTTATCCGCCTCCTGCTCGCCGCGATAGCCCGAGCAGGCGGGTTCTCGGTCACCCGCGAGCCGCCGAGGCGTCGCGAGGTGCCGTCGAGCGGGGCTCGGTTTCTGCCCTGCGGCGCTTTGAGGCACAATAGCGCCCCCCGCAACGTGGGACGCCCGAGAGAGGACGCATGAGCCTAGACAGTTTCAAAGCCCGGAAGACGCTCACCGTCGGCGGCAAGCAGTACACCTACTTCAGTCTGCCGGCCGCCCAGGAGGCCGGTGTGGGCGACATCAGCCGCCTGCCGGTGTCGCTGAAGATCCTGCTGGAGAACCTGCTGCGCCACGAGGACGGCAACACGGTCACCCAGGCTGACATCAAAGCGCTCGGCAACTGGGTCAGCGCGCCGCCGCCGGATCAGGAGATCGCGTACCGGCCGGCTCGGGTGCTGATGCAGGACTTCACCGGGGTTCCGGCGGTTGCGGACCTCGCGGCGATGCGGGATGCGGTGGTGAAGGCGGGCAAGGAAGCGGCGCTGATCAATCCGCTGTCGCCGGTGGATCTGGTGATCGACCATTCGGTGATGGTCGACCGGTTCGGCTCGCCGCGGGCGTTCGAGGAGAACGTTCAGCTCGAGATGGAGCGCAACATGGAGCGCTACCGCTTTCTGCGCTGGGGGCAGAAGGCGTTCGACAACTTCCGGGTCGTGCCGCCGGGTACCGGCATCTGTCACCAGGTGAACCTCGAGTACCTCGCCAAGGCCGTATGGACCAGCGAGCAGGACGGCGTGACGTTCGCGTTCCCGGACACGCTGGTGGGTACCGACAGCCACACCACGATGATCAACGGGCTCGGCGTGCTCGGCTGGGGCGTCGGCGGTATCGAGGCGGAAGCCGCGATGCTCGGCCAGCCGATCTCGATGCTGATTCCCGAAGTGGTGGGCTTCAAGCTCACCGGCCGGCTGAAGGAAGGGATCACCGCCACGGACCTGGTGCTGACGGTGGTCGAGATGCTGCGCAAGAAGGGCGTCGTTGGGAAATTCGTCGAGTTCTACGGGCCCGGCCTCGACGACCTGCCGCTCGCCGACCGTGCGACCATCGGCAACATGGCACCGGAATACGGCGCCACCTGCGGTTTCTTCCCGATCGACAAGGAGACGATCAGCTACCTGAAGCTCTCGAACCGGCCGCCCGAGGTGGTGGAGCTCGTGGAGGCGTACGCGCGCGCCAACGCGATGTGGCGTGACGCCGACACCCCGGACCCCGCCTACAGCGACACGCTCGAGCTCGATCTCGGCCACGTGGTGCCGAGTCTGGCCGGGCCGAAGCGGCCGCAGGATCGGGTCGCGATGAGCGAGCTGCGCAACGCGTTCGACTCGGCACTCGAGCTGCAGGGCCGCAGTGACGATCGCGACCGGCGCATCCCGGTCCCGGGCGCCGGCTACGACCTCGGCCACGGCGACGTCGTGATCGCGGCGATCACCTCGTGCACCAACACCTCCAACCCCGCGGTGATGCTCGGCGCGGGGCTCCTGGCGCGCAAGGCCGTCGAGCGCGGGCTCGAGGTGAAGCCGTGGGTGAAGACGTCGCTCGCGCCGGGCTCCAAGGTGGTGACGGAATACCTGAAGAAGACGGGCCTGCAGGACGATCTCGACAAGCTCGGCTTCAACCTGGTCGGCTACGGCTGCACCACCTGCATCGGCAACTCCGGGCCGTTGCCGGAGCCGATCTCCGCGGCGATCGCCGAAGGCGACCTGGTGGTGTCGTCGGTGCTGTCGGGGAACCGCAACTTCGAAGGCCGGGTGCACCAGGAGGTGCGCACCAACTGGCTGGCGTCACCGCCGCTGGTGGTGGCGTACGCGCTCGCCGGTACCTGCCGGATCGATCTGTCGAGCGAGCCGCTCGGGCAGGGCCGCGACGGCAAGCCCGTCTATCTGAAGGACATCTGGCCGAGCAACGCGGAGATCGCCGCGGTCGTCCGCCAGGTGTCGTCGAACATGTTCGAGCAGCAGTACGCGGACGTGTTCACCGGCCCCGAGGCCTGGCGCAACATCGCGGTCACCGACTCCAGCACCTACGCCTGGGAGCAGGACTCGACCTACATCAAGCAGCCGCCGTTCTTCGAGGTCGGCGAGGGTGCCGATCAGCCGGTCGAGGTGTCCGGTGCGCGCATCCTCGCGCTGCTCGGCGACTCCGTGACCACCGACCACATCTCGCCGGCCGGCGCGATCAAGCCGGACAGCCCCGCGGGCCTGTACCTCCAGCAGCACGGCGTGGCGGTGAAGGACTTCAACTCGTACGGCTCGCGGCGCGGCAACCACGAGGTGATGATGCGGGGCACGTTCGCCAACATCCGCATCCGCAACGAGATGGTGCCGGGGGTCGAGGGCGGCTACACGCGGCACGTGCCGTCGAACGAGCAGCTCTCGATCTACGATGCGGCGATGCGCTACCAGAGCGAGGGGACCCCGCTGGTGGTGTTCGCCGGTCAGGAATACGGCACCGGCTCGAGCCGCGACTGGGCGGCCAAGGGCACGCGGCTGCTCGGCGTGAAGGCGGTGGTGGCGGAGAGCTTCGAGCGCATCCACCGCTCCAACCTGATCGGCATGGGCGTGCTGCCGTTGCAGTTCAAGCCGGGCGAGAGCCGCAAGACCCTCGCCCTAACGGGCGACGAGATCGTCGACGTCCGGCTGCCCGACGGGGTCGACACCGTCCGCCCTCGCCAGGATCTGCGCCTGGTGATCCGCGGCGCCGACGGCCGCACCCGGGAGACCCTGGTGACCAGCCGGCTCGACACCGACAACGAGATCGCCTACTTCAAGAGCGGCGGGATCCTGCAGTACGTGCTGAACAATCTGGTGGCCGGCGCGGCGTAAGCCGGATACCTGTGGGAGCGGCCTCCGGACGCGAATTCCGGAAGGGTTCGCGGCCGGAGGCCGCCCCCACAGAAGTAACTTCCACAGATCCCCCGGACGAAGGATGCTCACCCGACCCGCCGGCGTCGTCTTCGACATGGACGGGCTGCTGCTCGACTCCGAGCGGCTGGCGCGCGAGACGTTCGAGCTGGCCTGCGAGCGGCTCGGCCTCGCGGTGGACCCGGAGGCGTACCTGCGCTGCGTCGGCTCCACGGAAGAGGACACCGCCCGGATCCTCACCGAGGTGCTCGCCTCCGAGTCCGCCTACCGCGAGCTGCACCGGCACTGGAACGCGCTCTACCACGAGCGCATCGAGACGGCGCCGGTCGCGCTGAAGGCGGGTGCACTGGAGCTGCTCCGCGCGCTCGACGGCTACGGCATTCCGCGCGCGCTCGCGACCTCCACGCGGCGGCCGCGGGCGACCCTCAAGCTCGAGCGCGCCGGCGTGCTCGGTTACTTCACCTGCCTGATCTGCGGCGGCGAGACCGACCGCGGCAAACCCTACCCCGACCCGTACCTGGCCGCGGTGACCGCACTCGGTACCCGGCCCTCCGAAACCTGGGCGCTGGAAGACTCCGAGCACGGTGTTCGCTCCGCCCGGACAGCCGGGCTCACCGTGTTTCTGGTGCCCGATCTGATCGCGCCGGGGCCGGCGCTCGCATCCCTCGAGCCCCGGGTGGTGAACGATCTGTTCGAGGTGCTCGGAGAGCTGCACCGCTGCTGCGCTGCCGGCTGATCCGGGAGCCGTTCACGGGCTTGTTCTGCCGCTTTTGTTAACCCTGGCACGGATCTTGAACTTTCTGATTGAGACACCATCAGAACGAGTGATATAGATTCGCCGCCGCCCGGCGGAGCCGGGCGGGCGATCAGAAGCTCTGCCGAGGAGATCGTGATAAACCGCACTGAATCCAGGCTGATAGCCCTGGAACGGCGTAATCGGGCCCGACGGAAGCCACGGGCCGTGCCGGTCCGCCGGGTTCCGGCCGACTGCCGGGCGAGCGGGGAGGCCGCCCCGGTGGCCGAGGAGTCGGAGCAGGCCGGAAAGCCCCGCAGGGACGCGCGCGCCGGCTGACGGGGCGGTTGTTGCCGGCCGGCGACAGCGTCCCGTTCGACGGATTGCGCTGGTCATCGGCCGCTCGATACCGGTGATCAGCCGGCTGTTCGCGCGGACCGCTGTCGCCCGCGGGCGACAGCGGACACGACCCGATGACCCCGCATCAGAACACCAGGGCGACCACGTCGTCGAACGTCTCCACGAAATGCACCTGGATTCCGGCGCGGATGTGCTCCGGCACTTCCTCGTAGTCGCGCCGGTTCGCGGCCGGCAGGATCACCTGGCGGATCTTCTGCCGCTTCGCGGCGAGGAGCTTCTCGCGGATGCCGCCGACGGGATAGACGCGGCCGGTCAGCGTCAGCTCGCCGGTCATCGCGATTCCGCGCTTCGGCGGCTTGCCTCGTGCCCGTGACAGGAGCGCGGTGGCCATCGTGACGCCGGCGCTCGGCCCGTCCTTCGGTGTCGCGCCCGCCGGCACGTGCAGGTGCAGGAACGCCTCCTCGAAGTAGTTCTTCGGCGCGCCGAACCGCTCGGCGTTGCTCTGCACGTAGCTGTAGGCGATGTTCGCGGATTCCTGCATCACGTTGCCGAGCTGGCCGGTCAGCTTCAGCCCCGCCTGCTTGCAGTGCACGAGCGTCGCCTCGACCGGCAGCGTGGCGCCGCCGAGCGCGGTCCACGCGAGGCCGGTGACCACGCCCACACCCTGCTGCAACGGCTCCTTCTCGTAGATCGGCTTGCCGAGCAACTCTTCGACGTCGTCCACATGCACCACGATGGGGCGCTCGGCCCCCTTCAGGATCCGCACGACGGCCTTGCGCACCACCCGTGCCAGCGCCTTCTCGAGCTTGCGCACGCCGGCTTCCCGCGAGTACTGCTCGATGATCTTCTTCAGCGCCGCCGTCTCGATCTTCAGGTCGGAGCGCTTCAGGCCCGCCCGCTCGAGCTGGCGCGGCAGCAGATGCCGACGGGCGATCGCCAGCTTCTCGTTGTCGAGATAACCCGACAGATGGATCACCTCCATCCGATCGAGCAGCGGCCCCGGGATGGTGTCGAGCTGGTTCGCGGTGCAGATGAACAGCACCTTGGACAGGTCCAGGTCCACGTCCAGATAGTGGTCGTGGAAGGTGCTGTTCTGCTCCGGGTCCAGCACTTCCAGCAGCGCCGAGGCGGGGTCGCCCTGGTACGACGCGCCGATCTTGTCGATCTCGTCCAGCATGATCACCGGGTTCGCCACCTCGGTGTCCTTCAGCGCCTGGACGAGCTTGCCGGGCATCGCGCCGATGTAGGTGCGCCGGTGCCCCTTGATCTCGGCCTCGTCGCGCATCCCGCCGACCGAGAAGCGGTAGAACTTCCGGTTCAGCGCTTCGGCGATCGCGCGGCCGAGTGACGTCTTGCCGACCCCGGGCGGGCCGACGAAGCAGATGATCGAGCCCGCGACGTCGCCCTTCATGATGCCGAGCGCGAGGAACTCGAGGATCCGTTCCTTGACGTCCTCAAGGCCCTCGTGGTGCCGGTCCAGCACCTTGCCGGCCGTCTGCAGGTCCTTCGTGTCCTCACTGTAGCGGCCCCACGGGATGCTGGTGATCCAATCCAGATAGTTGCGGGTCACCCCGTACTCGGGAGAACCCACCTCGAGCAGCGACAGCTTGTGCAGCTCGTCGTCGATCTTCCGTCGCGCCGCCGCCGGCACTTCCAGACCTTCGAGCCGGCTGCGGAACTGGTCGATCTCGGCGGTCTTGTCGTCCTTCGAGATGCCGAGCTCCTGCTGGATGAACTTGAGCTGCTGGCGCAGGAACATCTCCCGCTGACGGCCCTGCATCTCCTTCTCGATCTGCCGGCGGATGTCCATCTGCGCCTGAGCGATCTCGACCTCGCGGTGCAGCAGCTCCACGACCTTCTCGAGGCGCCGCTGGATCGGCACCGTCGCGAGCACCTCCTGCAGGTCCTCCTTGCTGGCGGAGGTGAGGCTCGCGGCGAAGTCGGCGAGCACGGACGGCTCGTTCGGGTTCGAGCGGGCGAGGAAGACCTTCAGCTCCTCGCCATAGAGCGGATTCAGCGGAATCAGCTCCTTGATCGTGTTGATGATCGCGACGGCGTAGGCCTTCTGCTCCTCCGAGCGGGCCTCGCGCTCGCGGCGCTGCGGGAAGTACTGCACGCTGGCGAGCAGCGGCGGCTCCCGCTGCAGCCACTGGCGCACCTGGAAGCGCTGCAGGCCCTCGAGCAGCACCTGGAGCTGATCGTCTTCGCGGTGGATCCGGTGAATGCGGCACACCGTGCCCATGTCGTGCAGATCGTCCGGGCCCGGCACGTCCTGGACGTCGCGACGGGTCGCGATCAGCCCGACCACGTCCTGCTTGCGTTCCTGGATCGCCTTCAGCGTGGGCAGCCAGACCTTCGCGTTCATCACCAGCGGGATCGCCTGCCCCGGAAAGAACGGGCGATGGTGCTGCGGCAGTATGAAGATGTGACTCGGCAGGATCTCGCTGGGCAGCAGGATCTGCCGGCTGTCGGTGTCTTCCTGAATGATCTCGCCTTGCTGGTCGATATCCATTGCAGCCCCTCGAGTTCGTTCGGTGTTATGTGGGGTCGGAAGGCGGCGGATTAAAGGGAGCGGGCAGGGGGAACCGGGGGGAGCGGCCTGGTATTCCGTTCGCGGCCGGAGGCCGCTCCCACGAGCAGCGCGTCGGCTCCCAGGAGGAGCGCGTCGGCTCCCACGGGGATTGCGTCAGGCCGCTCCCGCGGCGGGCGGCAGCGTCAGGGGCGGTGCTCGGCCAGCGCGACCTGACGGGTGAGCTGGAGATAGTCCACCAGGATCTGGCCGGATTCGCGCAGCAGCGCGTCCTCCGCCGGGTCCTTTTCGTCGGTGGGGTTGAGGAGGCTCGCCGTTTCTTCCTCGATCTCGTCGAGGGCCTTCAGCGGCGGCTGACCCTTCGCGGCGCGCAGCGCATTCTCCAGATTGAGCCGCCAGGCTTCCTCGCGCTTCTGCTCGGCGGTCCGGATGGCTTCGTTCAACGACACCTCGGTGCGGTTGGCCTCTTCCCGCGCCTTCGAGGCCAGCGCCCGCAGGTACTCGAAGTCGGGGTCGTCGGCGACCCGCTTCTGGTGGCGCGCGTTCAGCTCCGCCAGGAGCGGCTGGATGCTGTTGCCCCTCGGGTAGACGGCGGGCTGGATCATGTCCCACGGCAGTGCGTCCTCGAGCGAGCTCTCGCCGATCCGCTCGACGTCGTAGATCTCCGGGAACTCGATGTCGGGAATGATGCCCTGATGCTGCGTGCTCTGGCCGGAGACGCGATAGAACTTCGCCGCGGTCACCTTGAGCTGGCCGCGATTCAGCGGAATCAGCGTCTGCACGGTGCCTTTGCCGAACGTCTGGCTGCCGATGATGATGCCGCGCTCGTAGTCCTGGATCGCGCCGGCGAAGATCTCCGACGCCGAGGCCGACAGCCGGTTGACCAGCACCGCGAGCGGCCCGTCCCAGGCCACCTCGCCGTCGTTGTCGGCGTAGATGCTGGGCCGCCGGTTGGCGGATTTGACCTGAACGGTCGGGCCGGACTCGATGAACAGTCCGGTCATCGCGTCGGCTTCCTGCAGCGAGCCGCCGCCGTTGTTGCGCAGGTCGATCACCAGCGCATCGATGCCTTCCTTCTTCAATTCCTCGATCAGCCGCCGCACGTCGCGGGTGGTGCTCTTGTAGTTCGGGTCGCCCTGCTGGATCGCCTTGAAGTCGGCATAGAAGGTCGGCACCGTGATGATGCCGATCCGGTGTTCCTTGCCGCCCCGGTTCAGCGTCAGCAGCTTCTTCTGCGCGGCCTGCTCCTCGAGCTGCACCGCGTCGCGGGTGATGGAGATCACCTTCGTGATGCTCGGGTCGGTGGCGGTGTGCGGAATCACCTCGAGCCGGACCACCGAGTCCTTCGGGCCGCGAATCAGCTCCACCACGTCGTCGAGCCGCCAGCCGACCACGTCGATCAGCGGGCCGTCTTCGCCCTGGCCGACGCTTACGATCCGATCGGCGGGCTTGATCAGGCCCGACTTGTCCGCGGGGCCCGCCGGCACCAGCTCGACCACCGAGGTGTACTCGTCCTCGCTGCGCAGCACCGCGCCGATCCCTTCGAGCTGCAGCGACATGTTGATGTTGAAGTTCTGCGAGGTGCGCGGCGAGAAGTACTGCGTGTGCGGGTCGTAGGTGCTCGCGAACGCGTTCGCGTAGAGCTGGAACGCGTCTTCGCTCTTCGTCTGCGCCGCCTGCTTCAGACGATTGCCGTAGCGCTTGGTGAGCAGCTCGCGGATCTCCGGCAGCGGCTTGCCGTTCAGCTTCATCGTCAGCACGGCCGCCTTCAGGCGCTTGCGCCACATGTCGTCCAGCGCGGCGCGATCGGCGGGCCACGGCGCATCCTTGCGATCGACCGTCATCGATTCGTCGGTGCTGAAGTCGAGGTCGTCGATGCCGTCGGCGAGGTCGTCGAGCAGGAACTGCAGGCGCTCCGTCATGCGCTGCTGGTAGAGGTTGAAGATCTCGAACGCCGGCGCGAGATCACCGCGGATCAGCGCGTCGTCGAGCTTGTAGCGGTACTTCTCGAGCTGCGCGATGTCCTGCGCGGTGAAATAGGCGCGGCCGCCGTCGAGCATGTCCAAGTAGTTGTCGAACGTCTCGCTGGAGAGCGCGTCGTCGATTTTCTTGTCGAGGAAGTGCGTCTGGCGGAGCTGCTCGACGATCGTCAGCAGCGTCCTGGGGTGCACGTCCAGCGGTTCGACGAGGTAAGCCTTCGGATCGGTCGCGTAGGCGACGTGGACGTCCGGCGGCGGGGTTCGGGCGGAGGCGGGATCGGCGGCGCCCGCCGGTGCGCTCGCGGCGATCGCGATCAGCACGGCGAGAGCCGGGTTCCTCAGGAAACACCGCCAGTCGAGGAACTTGTTACCGATCCCGAGGCGGCGCCCGATACTTCTGATCAGTTTCATGCTGTCTCTTCTGGCTTCGTGCTGTGTGTCCGTCGCGGGTATACAAGACCCGTTCCCTTTCTCCAGCCGTTGCTGCCGGTCCGGCGTGCCCGTGCAGCCCTTACCTTGTGGGTCGTAGTTGTGATTAGATGCGCGCCTGTCTGGATGCACGGGGTCCCGCTGCCGCACCCACCACGGCAGCGCTCCAATGAGCGACCGACCTATAAGATGCCGGATTCGGCGCGAGGTTCCCCGACCGACCGGAGCCCTCTGCACCGGCACGTTCGAGACTAGTCAACTGCCCCTGAAGCCACTGTGCTCAGAATGTAACCCGTTGTTCACGCTGCGGGCAACCGGGTGTAAGGAGCTGAACATGCACGACGAGAAGCCTTACCAAGCAGGCCCGCCTGCGCGCCTCGAGACGGGAATACGGACCGCGTTGGCGGTGTTGCTGCTCGGCCTGGCGGGCGCCTGTGACGGCGCCGGCGAGGCGACGTCCCGCACCCCGGCCGGCGGGGAGGGCACCGAGCCGCCGGCCGCGCAAGCGCCCGTGGCGGCGGGCTCGGCGCTCACCGACGACGCGGCGAAGGCGTCCTACAGCCTGGGCTATCGCTTCGCCGAGAACGTGCAGCGTCAGTTCCCGGGCTCGATCCGGCAGGATGCGTTTCTCGACGGCGTGCGCGATCAACTCGCCGGAGAAGCGGCGCGGGTGGACGACGCCGAGGCCGAGCGCGTTCTGACCGCGCTGATGGAGCAGCGGCAGGCGGAAGCGGACCATCGGGCGCTCCGGAACCTGGAAGAGGGCCTGGCGTTTCTCGAGAAGAACAGCCAGCGCGAGGGCGTCGTCACGCTGGAATCCGGGCTGCAGTACGAGGTGCTGCAGCCCGGTCAGGGCGAGAAGCCGAAGCCGACCGACGTCGTGACCACGCACTACGAGGGCCGCCTGATCGACGGCACCGTGTTCGACAGCTCCTATCAGCGCGGCGAGCCCGCGAGCTTCCCGCTGAATCGCGTGATCGCCGGCTGGACGGAAGGCCTGCAACTGATGTCACCCGGCGCCAAGTACCGCCTGTTCGTGCCGTCGGAGCTGGCCTACGGCGAGCGCGGGGCGGGCCAGGTGATCCCGCCGAACGCCACGCTGATCTTCGACGTCGAGCTGCTCGAGATCGCGCCGGAGGACGATGAAGGAGCCGATGAGCCGGATCCCGCGCAGTGACAGCGCGCGCAGCGACGGCCAGCGGCAGCGGCGCCTCACCCGCACCATCGTGCTCGGCAGCCTCGCCGTCGCGGCCGCGATCGCGTGGCTCGCGATCGAGTGGGAGGCGGATCTCGAGGAACTGCTCGGCTACGCGCTGGTCAGCCTGCTGCTGGTGCTGTTCTCGGTGGCGCTCGCATCGGCCGGCGGCGTGCTGATCTGGGCGCTCCGGCGACGCCGGCGCTGAGCCGGATCGCTGCGCGTGCCCGGCCGCGCGTCAGGGCAGGCCGGTCAGGAAACGATCGAGGCGCGGCGCGAAGTAGTTGTCGTAATCCAGCGAGAAGGCCACCGCCCGGGCCTGGCCGAGGATGTTCCGCCGCGGCACCAGGCCGATGAACCGGGAATCGCGGCTGTCGTCCCGGTTGTCGCCCAGCATCAGGAACTGCCCTTCGGGGATGCGGATCGGCGCGAACGAATCCATCGGTCCGCCGCCGTGGCGGTGCAGCAGCACCAGGCGCTCGCTGCCGAGCACCGATTCCCGCAGGAGCTGATACCCCGGCGGCACCGCGACCGGCGCCTCCGCGGCCGGCACCGGCCGGTACTCGGCGGCCACGCCGTTGATCGTGAGACGGTTGTGCTGCATCGACACCACGTCGCCGGGCACCGCGATCACCCGCTTGACCAGCAGGATGCCGTCCTCCGGCGATTCGAACGTGACCACGTCGCCGCGCTGCGGCTCGCGCCAGCTCGTCAGCCGCCACAGTGTGAACGGCAGGCGCAGGTCGTAGGCGAGCTTGTCGACGACGATGCGGTCGCCGATCAGGATCGAGGGCAGCATCGAGCCGGACGGCACGTGGTTCCAGTCGGCAACCGCGGAGCGGAACAGCAGCATCACCGCGACGAACAGCACGAAGCCGCGCCACTCGAGCCACAGCCGCCGGGGCCGGTTGCCGGGTCGCGCGTTCAGGCGCGGCGCTCCTCGAAGCGCTTCTGCTGCTCCGGGCTCGCGTCGGTCTGGTAGCGCGCCTTCCATTCGCTGTACGGCATCCCGTACACGCGCTCCCGGGCGGCTTCGTAGTCCATCTCGATGCCGGCTTCCTCGCAGGCGGCCACGTACCACTTGGACAGGCAGTTGCGGCAGAACCCGGCCAGGTTCATCAGGTCGATGTTCTGCACTTCCTTGTGCGCGTCGAGATGGGCGAGCAGACGACGGAACACCGCCGCCTCGATTTCGGTGCGCTGGTTCGGGCTCAGATCCTCCGGCTTCATGACCGACTCCAAGATGCGGGACGGGCACCCCATCTTAACGGACGGTGTGCTTCAATGTCGCACCATCCGTCGGGCGCCGCCGTGGAGGGTACGTGGAGCTGTTGGCGAATCCGGAAGCCTGGGCCGCCTTCTTCATGCTGACGGCCCTCGAGATCGTCCTGGGCATCGACAACATCATCTTCATATCGATCCTGACCGGGCGCCTGCCCGCACACCGGCAGGCCCGGGCGCGTTTCCTGGGTCTCTCGCTCGCGATGCTGATGCGCGTGTTGCTGCTGCTCTCCCTCGCCTGGATCATGCGCCTGACGGAGGACCTGTTCACGGTACTCGGCGAGGGCATCAGCGGGCGTGATCTGATCCTGATCGTCGGCGGCGCGTTCCTGCTCGCGAAGGCGACCCGGGAGATCCACAACAGCCTGGAAGGCGAGGAGCACGTCGACGGCGGCGGCGCAGCCGCGGCGGGCTTCGCCAGCGTGCTGGTACAGATCGCGGTGATCGACATGGTGTTCTCGCTCGACTCGGTGATCACCGCGGTGGGCATGGTGCGCGACCTCGAGATCATGATCGCGGCGGTGATCGTCGCGGTCGGGGTGATGATGCTCGCGGCCGGCTCGATCGCGCGCTTCATCGAAGGGCACCCGACGGTGAAGATGCTGGCACTGTCGTTCCTGATCCTCGTGGGCTTCACGCTGGTCGGCGAGGGCGTCGATTTCCACACGCCGAAGGGGTACATCTACACCGCGATGGCGTTCTCGTTCGGAGTCGAGATGCTCAACATCCGCGCGAAGAAGGCGCGGGAGGGTCACGTACGCCTGCGCAAGGCCCAGTTCGGCGACCTCGTCGCCGGCGCCCGGGAGCGGGAGACCGCGTGAGCTCCGCCGGCGGGCGGATCGAGCTGGTCGGCCGCACCGACCGCGGGCGCCTGCGGGAGCGCAACGAGGACAACCTGGCGTTCGACGAGACCATCGGCGTCGCAGTGGTCGCGGACGGCATGGGCGGGCTCGACCACGGCCACCTCGCGAGCCGCACCGCGGCGGAGACCGTGCTGGCGCACCTGCGCGCCGCGGGCCCGGGCCGCAGCGCGGCGGATCTGGAGGCGGCGCTCGGCGCCGCGAACGACCGGGTTCGCGAGGCGGCACGGGCCGCCGCCGCGGTGATGGGCACCACGGCCGTGGTACTGGACGTCGCCGCCGACGCCTGCCGGATCGCGCACGTGGGCGATTCGCGCGCGTACCGGCTGCACCGCGGCGAGCTCACGCTGCTGACGCGCGATCACAGCATGGTGCAGGACCTGGTCGAACGGGGACTGCTGCGCCCGGAGGCGGCGCGCCACTCGCCGAGCCGCAACGTGATCACCCGGGCGATCGGCCTCGACGTCGCGTTCGAGCCCGAGATTCGGGCGATCGAGCTC
The DNA here is from genome assembly GCA_036381275.1 of Pseudomonadales bacterium. Lineage (GTDB taxonomy): Bacteria > Pseudomonadota > Gammaproteobacteria > Pseudomonadales > Azotimanducaceae > UBA7803. Next base: position 63,206 of record DASVDC010000017.1, read on the forward strand.
GAGGCGGGGGATCTGCTGCTGCTCTGCAGCGACGGGCTCTGGGACATGCTGGAGGATGCCGAGATCGCCGAGCGGCTCCGCCGCAGCGGCGCCAACCGGCGGGGACTGGAGCGCTGCGCGGACGCGCTGGTGAACGCGGCGAACGCCGCGGGCGGGTTCGACAACATCACGGTGGTGCTGGCGCGGGTGCGCGCGGCGGGCTGATTCTTCCTGCTGTCACTGCGGCCCGAGATGGGTCAGCCCCCGCGCGGCGGCGAGCTCCACCTGGCGGCGCCGCTCGAGAAAGCCGGCGCGGCGCCTCTCGTCGTGCTCGTCGATGCAGTACGGGCAGCTCACCCCTTCCCGATAGTGGGGCGACTCGAGATCCGCGGCGGACAGCGCGCGGCGGCAGGCGAAGCATTGCCGGTGGGAACCGGTGCGGAGCCGCTGGTCGACCGCCACCCGCTGATCGAACACGAAGCACTCGCCGCGCCAGCGGCTCTCGTCCGGGGTGACCTGGTCGAGGTAGCCGAGGATGCCGCCGTCGAGCTGATAGACGGCTTCGAACCCCTGCTCGAGCAGCCAGGCCGAGGCCTTCTCGCAGCGGATGCCGCCGGTGCAGAACATCGCGACCCGGCGGTGCCGGGCCGGGTCGAGACGGCGCTGCACGAACGCCGGAAACTGACGGAACGCGCGGGTGCCCGGATTGACCGCGCCGGGGAAAGTGCCGATCGCGACCTCGTAGTCGTTGCGCGTGTCGAGCACCACCACGCCGGGATCGTCGAGGAGCGCGTGCCATCGCGCCGGATCGACCCGCTCGCCGGTGCGCCGGTGCGGCGCGACGCCGGGCTGCCCGAAGCGCACGATCTCCGGCCGGATGCGGACCTTCAGCCGGCGGAACACCGGGATGTCGTCGCCGGCTTCCGAGAAGCGTACCTCGAGCCCGGCGAACGGCGGCCAGGCCGTCAGCGCCAGGTGGAAGCCCGCGAGGGCCTCGCCCGGCCCGGCGAGCGTCATGTTGATGCCTTCCTCGGCGAGCAGGATCGTGCCCCGGAGGCCCGCTGCCGCCGCGTCGCGCTCGAGCGCATCGCGCAGCGCCGCCAGGTCCGCGAGCGGCACGAAGCGGTAACCGGTCATCACCGCCGGCATCAGCGGCCCCCCTCGGTCGCGGCGCCGTGCTCCCGCGCCTTGCCGCCGAGACACGGGGGCGACATCGGCGCATCGCCGAAGCGCCGCTGCCATTCCTCGGCGGTGTAGGTGTGGATCGCCAGCGCGTGCACGCCGCCGGCCAGCTCGTCGCGCAGCGTCTCGTTCACCAGCCGGTGGCGCGCGACGAGCGCCATGCCGGCGAACGCCTCGGACACCAGCACGACCTTGAAGTGCGTCTCGGAACCGGGCGGCACGTTGTGATTGCCGCTCTCGTTGCGCACGTCGAGGTGCGCGAGGTCGAAGCGCTGCGAGAGCTTGCGTTCGATGGTCTGTTGCATGCTCATGATGTCTTCCAGGATTCGTGGAGGCTTTGCGGACGCGCCGGCGCGCACCCGATCATCCTTCGAGCAACGGCGCGAGGTGCGGCCAGACCGTGTCGAGCAGCATCTCCTGCGCTTCGGCGGTCGGATGAATGCCGTCCGCCTGCATCAGCCCCGGGCGCAGCGCGACGTCCTCGAGCAGGAACGGCACCAGCGGCACGTCGTGCTCCTCGGCCACTTCCGCGAACACCTCGACGAACGCGCGCGTGTAGCGCGGCCCGTAGTTCGGCGGGATCTGCATCCCGACCAGCAGCACCCGGCAGCCGGCGTCGCGGGCGAGCGCCACCATGCGGCTCAGGTTGTCGCGGATGCTCGCGATCGGATAGCCGCGCAGGCCGTCGTTGCCGCCGAGCTCGATGATCACCACGTCCGGCTGGTGACGCTCGAGCGCATCCGGCAGCCGCGCGAGACCGCCGGCGGTGGTCTCGCCGCTGACGCTCGCGTTGATCACGCGCCAGCCGCTGCCCTCGACGTCGAGCCGTACGCCGAGCTGCTCAACCCAGCTCCGTTCGCGTTGAATACCGTATCCGGCGCTGATACTGTCCCCGAGCACCAGAATGGTCGATTCTGCACTCTCCGGCCCGGCCGCGGTCGCCGGGACGTCGGGCGCCGCCAGCGCCCGCGGGCCCGCGACGACTGCCAGCAACAACGCCGCACAGAATCCCGCGAGCCGAATCGGGCGGGCGGGGCCGGGGCCACTCTGGCGCGGCTGCATCAGCCGGAACGGAACGAGCATGACGGAACCGGTCATTCGAGCGCGAGGCGTGGACAAGGTGGTACCCACTGCGGAAGGGCAGCTCACCATCTTGGAGGGCATAGACCTCGAAATCAACGCGGGGGAATCCGTCGCAGTGGTGGGGGCGTCCGGCTCCGGCAAAACCACGCTGCTCGGCATTCTCGCAGGCCTCGACCTGCCCACGCGCGGCACCGTCACGCTGGTCGGACGCGAGCTCACGAGCCTCGACGAGGAGGAGCGCGCGCGCGTGCGCGGCGAGCAGGTCGGCTTCGTGTTCCAGACCTTCCAGCTGCTCGGCAGCCTGACCGCGCTCGAGAACGTGATGCTGCCGGCGGAGCTGCACGGTGAGCCGGACGCCCGCGAGCAGGCCGAGACGCTGCTCGAGAAGGTCGGCCTCGGTGCCCGCATGGGACACTATCCGCGCCAGCTCTCCGGCGGTGAGCAGCAGCGCGTCGCGATCGCGCGCGCGTTCGCGTCGCGGCCGAACGTGCTGTTCGCGGACGAGCCCACCGGCAACCTCGACACGGTGACCGGCGCACACATCATCGATCTGTTGTTCGAGCTGAACGCCGAGTACGCCACGACGCTCGTGCTCGTGACCCACGACGAGCGGCTCGCGGCCCGCTGTCAGCGGGTCGTGGTGATCGACGCCGGGCGGATCGGCGGGTGAGGCGCGCCCCATGAGAGCCGGCCTCGCGTTGCGGCTCGCCTGGCGCGACTGGCGCAGCGGCGAGCTGGGTCTGCTGCTGGCCGCGCTGCTGGTGGCGGTCGGCAGTGTGACCGCGGTGAGCCTGCTGGTGGATCGTCTGCAGCAGGCGCTGCTCGACGAATCCGCCGAATTCCTCGCCGCCGACCGCTACATCGGCAGCACCCGGGCGATCCCGGATGCGTTCCGCGAGCAGGCGCTGGCGCTCGGCCTCGAGGTGGCCGACACCATGTCGTTCCCGTCGATGGTGTTCGCGGGCGATCAGCACAATCAGCTCGTCTCGGTGAAGGCGGTGGGGCCGGGGTATCCGCTGCGCGGCACGCTGATCGTCGCGGAGCGGCCGTTCGGGCCCGGCCGGCCCACCGAGGAGCTCCCCGCGCCGGGCGAGGTGTGGCTCGACTCGCGGCTGTTTCCGGCGCTGAACGTCGGCCTCGGCGACACCGTCGAGGTCGGGCTCGCGAAGCTCGAGGTGAGCCGCGTGCTGGTCAGCGAGCCGGACCGGGGCGGCAGCATGTGGGACCTCGGGCCGCGGCTCCTGATGAACCTCGCCGACGTGCCGGCCACCGAGGTGGTGCAGCCGGGCAGCCGGCTGTCGTACCGGCTGCTGCTGAAGGGCGACGACGACGCGTTGGAGGCGCTGCGCGCGTCGCTGCCGCTCGAGCCGAACTATTTCTGGCGCAGCATCCGCGACAGCAGCCAGTCGATCGGCGCGGCGCTGGAGCGCGCCGAGAGCTTCCTGCTGCTCGGCGGTCTGCTCGCGGTGCTGCTGGCCGGCGTTGCGGTGGCGCTGTCGGCCCACCGCTACGCGCGGCGCCACTACGATCACGTGGCGATTCTGAAGACCCTCGGCGCGACGCCGCGGCAGATCCTGACGGCGTTCCTGGTGCTGCTGGTCGCGGTCGGTGCGGTGGCGGTGCTGCTCGGCCAGGTGGTCGGGACGCTGCTGCACCTCGGTATCGTCGCGGCGCTCGGCAGCGTGGTGCCGGTGGAGTTGCCGTGGCCGACGGCGCGGCCGTTCCTGCTCGGCGCCGCCACCGGGCTGATCTGCGCGCTCGCGTTCGCGTTGCCGCCGCTCCTGCACCTGCAGCGCATCTCCCCGATGCGGGTGATCCGCCGCGACCTGGGCACGCCGCCCCCTTCCCAGATCGTCAGCTACGGGGCGGCCGCGGCCGGGAGCCTCGCGCTGCTGATCTGGTACAGCGGGAGCCTGTGGCTCACGCTCTGGACGCTGGCGACCAGCACCGCGGTGCTGGTCGGATTCGCGGTGCTCGCGCTGCTGCTCCTGCGCGGCGGCCGGGCGCTCGGCATGCAGGCGGGCAGCGGCTGGCGGCTCGCGCTCGCGGCGCTGCAGCGGCGGCGCAACGAGAACGTCGCGCAGATCCTGATCTTCGGGCTCGCGATCATGCTGCTTCTGATCCTGGTGCTGCTGCGCACGGCGCTGCTCGACGAATGGCAGAGCCAGGTGCCCGAGGACGCGCCGAACTACTTCGTGATGAACGTGACGCCGGACCAGGTGGAGCCGCTGTCGGCGCTGCTCGGGGAGGTGACCGACAGCCGCGGCACGCTCTACCCGATGGTGCGGGGCCGAATCATCGCCATCAACGGCACCGACGCCGCGACGTGGGAAGAACGGCGCGGACGTCTCGACGAGGACGGCGGCGGGTCGCGTCTCAGCGGCGAGCGGAACCTCACCTGGATGAGCGAGCTGCCGCCTGACAACCGCATCGTCGCCGGGCGCTGGTGGGACGCGGCGGTGGGCAGCGAGCGGGCACTGGTCTCGCTCGAGGAGGAGTACGCCGAGGAGCGCGGGCTCGACGTCGGCGACGTGCTCACGTTCGACGTCGCCGGCCGGATCGTCGACGCCGAGGTGGCGAGCCTCCGGCGCCTGAACTGGGAAAGCATGCGGCCGAACTTCTTCATCATCTTCTCGCCCGGTACGCTGGAGGACTTCCCCGCCACCTATACCACCAGCTTCCATCTGCCGAACGAGCAGAAGCCGTTCCTGAACCGGCTGCTCTCCACGTTCCCGACCGTCACGGTGATCGAGATCGAGGCGATCCTCCGTCAGGTGCAGAGCATCATCGCCCGGGTCACGCAGGCGGTCGAGCTGGTGCTCGCGCTGGTGATCGCCGCGGGGTGCCTCGTGCTGATCGCGAGCATCCAGGCGAGCCGTGACGCGCGCATGCACGAGCACGCGCTGGTGCGCACGCTCGGCGGCAGCCGCCGGCTGATCGCCGGGTCGCTCGCGGCCGAGTTCGCGTTGCTCGGCCTGTTCGCCGGGGTGGTGGCGGTGGTGGGTGCCGAAGTCACCGTCGCCGTGCTGCAGCGGGAGGTCTTCGAGCTCGGCGTGGCCGTGCACCCGTGGCTGTGGCTGATCGGTCCGCTGCTCGGCGCCGTGCTGATCCTCACCGTCGGCCTGCTCGGCACCCGCCGGCTCGTCTCGACCCCGCCGATGCTGGTGCTGCGCGGCCTGTAACCCCCACCGGCCCGTGGGAGCGGCCTCCGGCCGCGAATGCGAGCGCCGACCACGTACCCGCCCCCGCGTTTGCGCCCCGGGGCCCCTCGTCTACTGTTAGGAAGACGGCAAGAAGTAGAACGATTCCGGTTCATGAGCATGTTGCACCGCCTGTTCGGCCCCAGACGCCGCAGCGACGCCCTCGGCGGCGTCGGCCGCGGCCGGATACGGGGCGGGCACGGCTACGGGCTGCTCGCGTCGGACCCGGACTCGCGGCTGCTGCACCTCGTGCTGTGCGCACCGCTCGTCGCCGCACTCGCGTT
>DASVDC010000018.1:0-37053 GCA_036381275.1 Pseudomonadales bacterium
CACACCGAGCTGCTGATGGGCACCTCGGCGGAGATCATGCGCCGCAACGGCGTGGCCGTGGAGCTCGTGCGGGTGACGGCCCACCAGATCGCGTTCGGCGTCTACCCGGACATGACGGCGCACGGCTCCGAGCGCGACGACTGGCCCGCGCTGTGGAGGCGGATCCTGAGCGCGCGGATCCTGGTGATCGGCACACCCATCTGGCTCGGTGAGGAATCGTCCGTTTGCCGGCTCGTGATCGAGCGGCTCTACGGGATGTCGGGCGAGCTCAACGACAAGGGCCAGTCGATCTTCTACGGCAAGGTCGGCGGCACGGTCGTCACCGGCAACGAGGACGGCGTCAAGCATTGCGCGATGTCCATCCTCTATGCGCTCAGCCATCTCGGCTTCACGATACCGCCGCAGGCCGACTGCGGGTGGATCGGCGAGATCGGCCCCGGCGCGAGCTACGGCGACGACGGCGCCGGCTTCGACAACGAGTTCACCCGGCGCAACACCACGATCATGACGTGGAACCTGCTGCACATGGCGCGCAAGCTCGCGGACACCGGCGGCCTCTCCAACCACGGCAACGACCGCAACGCGTTGAAGGCCGGCTGCCGATTCGATTTCGAGAATCCGGAGCACCGCATCTAGAATCGGCATCCTCACGCCACCACGGATTCACGTCGCATGGCCACCGGTCTGATCGCACTGCTCGACGACGTCGCCGGCATCGCCAAGATCGCCGCAGCCTCGGTGGACGATGTCGCGGGTCACGCCGCCAAGGCGAGCGCGAAGTCCGCCGGCGTCGTGATCGACGACACCGCGGTGACGCCGCGCTACGTGGTGGGTTTCGCCGCGGAGCGGGAGCTGCCGATCGTCGCGAAGATTGCGAAGGGGTCGCTGCGCAACAAGCTGCTGATCCTGCTGCCGGTGGCGCTGGCGCTGTCCGCGTTCGCGCCCTGGGCCATCACGCCGCTGCTGATGATCGGCGGGTTGTACCTCTGTTACGAAGGGGCGGAGAAGGTCTTCGAGGCCGTGTTCCCCGACGCGGCCCACCGGCACGAGGCCGAGGTGGGCCTCGCAGATGAGGATCCGGTGGCCCTCGAGAACCGGAAGGTCGCCGGTGCGATCCGTACCGACTTCATCCTCTCCGCCGAAATCATGGCGATCGCGCTCGCCACGTTGCCGGGCGTCGGCTTCGTGAGCACCGCGGTCGCGCTCGCGATCGTCGCCGTGGCGATCACCGCGGGCGTCTACGGCGTCGTCGCGCTGATCGTGAAGGCGGACGATGCCGGCGTCGCGCTCGCCGCCAGCTCCGTGGCCGCGCTTCGAGGGCTCGGCCGCGGCATCGTCGCAGTGATGCCGCGCCTGCTCGCGACCCTGGCGGCGGTGGGCACCGCTGCGATGATCTGGGTCGGCGGCGGCATCCTCGTGCACGGCCTCGAGGGGTATGGGCTCGCCTGGATCGGCCACACCATCCACGACCTGGCCGAGGGCGCGGCCGAAGCCGTGCCGTTCGCCTCCGGATTCGTCGGCTGGTTCGTCGGCGCGCTGGGCGCCGGCATCGTCGGGCTCGTGGCCGGCGCCGTCACGATACCGGTCGTCGGGCGGGTTCTGGCACCGATAGTAGCCCGACTGAAACGAGCCTAGATCTGCAAGCCTGTGGGAGCGGCCTCCGGCCGCGAATCCGCCGCCGCAGCAATCACGGCCGCTCAGATGCTCCGTTCGAACTCGTCGATCTGCTTGCGAGCCTCTTCGCGCGCGATGCCGTAGCGTTCCTGTATCTTGCCTTCCAGACGCTGCCGGTCACCGTCGATCTGATCGAGATCGTCGTCGGTGAGTTGACCCCACTGCTTCTTGACCTGACCGGTGAGTTGCTTCCATTTCCCCTGCCACTGGTCTTTGTTCATCCGGACCTCCGTATCCGCCGCTGCGGTTTCCTTTCGAGACGTGATCGCTACTGCAAGCCGCGCGCCAGTCCTGCGGCTTCGGGCAAGTGACCGCAGGTGGCGCGGATTCAGCGGTGGTCGCCGATGGCGATCGACCGGGCGTCGGCGGCGAGCGCGTTCACGTCGCTCGAGGTGAGTGACCGGAGGAACGCGACCAGCGCGGTCTTGTCCGCCGCGGACAGGTTCAGCGAGCGGATTCGCGAGTCCTGACCGGGGACGCCGGCGCCGCCGTTGTCGTAATAGTCGACGACCGCGGCCAGCGTCGGGATCGAGCCATCGTGCATGTACGGCGCGGTGACGGCGACGTTGCGCAGCGTCGGTGTGCGGTAGCGATGGCGGTCGGCTTCGACGCCGGTGACTTCGAAGCGTCCGTCGTCGGCGAGCCGCGGGACGTCGAACGTGACGGTCAGGTCGGTGAAGACGCCCGGCGCGAGCTGGATGCGCGACGGCGGCTTCGTCGCTGCCGCGCGATGGCCGATACCGGTGTTGTGGAAGCCGTCGTCGGTGAAGCGCGCGTGCTGCTCGCCGACCGTATGGCACGAGCTGCAGCCCGCGCTCCGGAACACCTCGAAGCCGCGCTTGGCCTCTTCGGTCAGCGCAGCGGGGTCGTTGCCGTAGTACCAGCGGTCGAAGGGCGAGTCGCCGGAGAGGAGGCTGCGCTCGTAGCTCGCGAGCGCGTCGCCCAGGGTCTCCGCGGTCAGGCCCGCTTCGTAGATCGTCGCGAAGCGCTCGGCGTAGTCGTCGAGCCCGGCCAGCCGCGCGAGCACCGCCGCGCGGTCGGCATTGCCCATCTCGTTCGGTGCCGTCAGCGGCGACCAGATCTGGTTTTCGAGCCGGGTTTCCCGGCCGTCGTGGAACAGCAAAGGTCGGTACGCCACGTTGTACAGCGACGGTGCGTTGCGCCGCACCGTGCGGCCCTCGAGCCCGACCGGCGTGCGCAGCTCGTTCTGGGTGAAGCCCTGCTCCGGCACGTGGCACATCCCGCAGGACAGCGTGCCGTTGGCCGACAGCCGGCGGTCGAAGAACAGCGCGCGTCCGAGCGCGACGGCCTCGGCCCGGAGCGGCGGAAGGCTGCCCGGCAGCGGCGGCAGCCCGAGCGGCGGTGTTTGCGCGCGGCTCGCGAGATCGAGCCCGTCACCGGTGGGCGAGGTCAGCGCCGACGAGCGGGTGCGGTAGTCGGCGCGCTCGTAGCCCTCCCGCACGTCGCCGGCGCCGACGTCCACGCCCGCGGTCGCCGCGGCCGCTGACCCGAGCAGAGCGGCGAGCAGCCAGCCGAGGGGTGGACGAATCGCGGTGTGCGGGCGCATATTGACGTTGGAAAAAAGGCGAACGGGAGAGAATGCATGATACGCGCAGGGCAAACGCTTGTGGCCATCGTTGCGATGGTGCTGGCTGGCCTCTCGCTCGCCGACGAGACCTGTATGTCGCCATACATGGCGAAGATCGTCGGACAGGAAGACTTCGTCTACGTCTGGACGATCGGCATCGAGGGCGTCGGCGACGGCCAGGACAAGCTCGTCACCGTGGACGTCAATCCGGCCTCGCCCAACTACGGCAAGGTGGTGAGCTCGACATCCGTGGGCGGGCGCCACGAGGCGCACCATTCCGGCTTCACCGACGACCGCCGTTACCTGTGGGCGTCCGGGCTCGATACCAGCAAGATCTTCGTCTTCGACGTCCACACGGATCCGGCGAAGCCCCGCCTGGTCAAGACCATCGACGACTTCGTGGCCCGCTCCGGCGGCGTCGTCGGCCCGCACACCAACTACGCGCTGCCGGGCCGCATGCTGCTGACCGGGCTCTCGAACAACCGCGACCACGGCGGCCGCACCGCGCTGGTGGAGTACACCAACGACGGCGAGTACGTGGCCACCCACTGGATGCCGACGGACGACAACCTGCAGGGCGCCGTGAAGTCCGGCAACTACGCGGACGGCTACGGCTACGACGCCCGGGCGCTGCCGCGGCGCAACGTGCTCATCTCGTCGTCGTTCACCGGCTGGAACAACTACATGATGAATCTCGGCCAGCTCATGGCCGACGCGGAAGCGATGAAGCGCTTCGGCAACACGGTCGTGGTGTGGGATCTGCACGCCCGCAAGCCGAAGAAGATTCTCGACGTGCCCGGCGCGCCGCTCGAGATCCGCTGTGCGTGGGGCCCGCACAACAACTACTGCTTCACCTCCACCGCGCTCACCTCCAAGCTCTGGCTCATCTACGAAGACGAAGCCGGCGACTGGCAGGCGAAGGCGGTGGCCGACATCGGCGATGCGTCGAAGGTGCCGCTGCCGGTGGACATCTCCATCGCCGCGGACGATTCGCTGCTCTGGGTGAACACCTGGAACGACGGCAAGACGCACCTGTTCGACATCTCGAACCCCCACGCGCCGAAGCAGGTGCTGGAGCAGAAGATCGGCGAGCAGATCAACATGGTGTCGCAGAGCTGGGACGGCAAGCGCGTGTATTACACCTCGTCGCTCCTAGCGAACTGGGACAAGAAGGAACCCGCCGGCAGCGACCTGCAGTACTTCAAGCTCTACGAATGGGACGGGAAGGCGCTGAAGCCGAAGTTCCACATCGACTTCATCGCGGAAGGGCTCGGCGGGCCGCACCAGATGCGCTTCGGATCCTATGCGCTCTACGGTAAGCAACGTCCGCAGCAGATGGCCGCCGCGGGAACAGGCCGTTAGCGGAAGGAGCGCATCGAGATTCCGATGCTCACCGCTTCGAATCTGGCGGGTTCGGCGTGCCGGGCGCTGGTGCTGCTGCTCGCGCTCGGCCTCGCGGGCGTCCCGGTAGCCGAGGCCGAGGCGCCTTCCGGCCACGATCATCCGGCACCGGAGGTGCTCGCGCCCGGCTATTCGAAGCTCGAGTTCGAGCCGCCGGTGCCGGGCACCTATCGGTTGCCGCCGCTCGGCGATGCCGGGGACGGTGCCGTGCTCGACAGCGGCGGACGGCCCCGTGCGCTGCACGACTATCTCGGCGACAAGCTCGTGGTGCTGAGCTTCATCTACACCCGCTGCAGCGACGTCAACGGCTGTCCGCTCGCGACCTTCGTGCTGAAGGGCGTGCAGGACCGGGTGCTCGCGGCGCGCGACCTCGAGGGGAAGGTGCGGCTCGTCAGCTTCAGCTTCGACCCGGGCCACGATACCCCGGAGGTGCTCGAGAAGTACGCCTCCTACTTCCGCAGGCCCGGCTTCGACTGGCAGTTTCTCACCACCCGCTCGGAGGCGGAGCTCGCGCCGATCCTCGACGGCTACGGGCAGTACGTCGTGCGCGACGAGGGAAATGGCCTGCAGCCCGGCACGGTGTCGCACCTGCTGCGGGTCTATCTGATCGACCGGGAGAAGCGGATCCGCAACATCTACAGCACCTCGTTTCTGCACGCGGATACGGTGGTGAACGACCTGCGCACGGTGCTGCTCGAGGCCGAGGACGCGAGGTGAACGCTCCGGAGGGACGATGACGGGACGGGTGGCAGGCAAGGTCGCACTGATCACCGGCGGTGCGTCGGGCATCGGGCGCGCGTGCGCCGAGCAGCTCGCGGAGGAAGGCGCGCGGGTGGTGATCACCGACATCCAGGACGATCTCGGTGACGCCGCCGTCACGGAGATCACCGCGCTCTGCGCCCGTGCGGCCACCGGCGGCGCGGCCGAGTATCTGCATCACGACGTCACCGACGAGCGCGCCTGGATCGACGTCATCGACACGGTCCGCCGGCGCCACGGCCGCCTCGATGTGCTGGTGAACAACGCCGGCATCGGCATTGCGTCGAGCATCGTCGAGCTGTCGCTCGCCGATTGGCGGCGGCAGCAGGCCGTCAACCTCGACGGCGTGTTCCTCGGCATCAAGCACGCGATTCCGCTGATGCGGGAGAGCGGGGGCGGCTCCATCATCAACATGTCGTCGGTGGCGGGCCTGAAGGGCAATGCCCGGCTCTCGGCCTACAACGCCACCAAGGGCGGCGTGCGCCTGCTCACCAAGGGCGTCGCGCTGGAGTGCGCGCAGGAACGCTGGAACATCCGCGTGAACTCGGTGCACCCCGGCATCATCGATACGCCGATCTGGACCAAGGTCTCCGGCGAAGCGCTGCAGCCCGGCAGCAACACGCCCGTGATCGACGTCGGCGAGCTGGCCGCGGCGGCGGTGCCGACGGGCGTCCTCGGCAAGCCGCGGGACATCGCGAACGGCGTGCTGTTCCTCGCGAGCGACGAGTCCGCCTACATCACCGGCACCGAGCTCGTGATCGACGCCGGCGTGTCGGCCTGAACCGGGATACCGCAATGACCCTGCACTCGTCCGTCGATCACCTGATGTGGGGCGCCGCCGACCTCGCCGAGGGGATGGCGGAAATCCGGCGGCTGTTCGGCGCGGAACCCGTCCCCGGCGGTGCGCATCCCGGTCTCGGGACCCGGAACGCGCTGCTCGGGCTCGCCGACGGGCGCTACCTCGAGATCATCGCGCCGGATCCCGACCAGTCTCCGTCGGGCGGCTTCGCAGCCGAGCTGGCCGATCTCGCCCGTCCCGCGCTGATCACCTGGGCGCTGCGCAGCCGCGATCTGCCGGCCGTCGCCCGGCATCTGTCCGCAGCGGGTATCGGGACCCGCGGCCCGGTGCCGACGCGCCGCGCGAGGCCGGACGGCAAGGAGCTCGCGTGGGAGCTCTTGTTTGCGCATGGCCACGACTTCGGCGCGCTCATGCCGTTCTTCATCGACTGGGGCGACAGCGCCCACCCGGCGGACGAGCTTCAGCCGGCGGGCACGCTCGAAGCCATCACCGTGGAATCGCCGCAAGCGGCGGCACTGCGGCGGCTGCTCGGCAGCGTCGACGTGCCGCTGGTGGTGCGGACGGCGGCGGAGCCGGCACTGCATGCCACGATCGTCACCGCACACGGCGACGTCGTTCTTGAGGCGTCGCCGGCCACGCTCGGGATGCGTTTCGGCTGACGCTACCGGAGCTCTTCGGCGAAAGATTCGAAGTCGTCGCGCGTCACGAACAGACATTCGGCGGCTTGCGGGAATGCTTCATAGAAGTCGGTGAGCGCCCGTTCGTGGCGCGCCGTGGGCCCTTCCCAGGTCACCTGACACGGGACGACGACCCCGTCTCGCGTGAAGACGAAGTCGACCTCGCCCCGGCCACGCCAATAGTAGATCTGCCCGTACTTTCGTCGCAGCGCGACGTAGGTGGCGCACTCGAGTGCCTTGCCCCGATCGCGTCCGGTGGGTGAAACCGCGATCCGGCGCAGGCCCGGATCCACGGGATAGTACTTCCTGTTCATCGAGGCGCGCTTACGCTCGGAGTACGCGAAGAACGGGCAGGAGAAGAGCAGATGGGCGGCCTCGCACGCGTCCAGGTATCCACCGACCGTTTCAACGGCGAGACCCGTGGCCGCCGCCAGCCGGCGCAGGCTGAGCTCCGAGCCGGCGGACTCGAAAACCATCTGTACGACCTGCCGAATCGGCAGCGCTGAGCGGGCACCGATACGTTCCCTGATATCGCGCTCGACGATGTCCTCGAAGTATTGGCGACGCAGACGATCGCCTTCAGGAATCTGCATCGGCTCCGGAAAGCCGCCATCCTCGAGGAATCGCTCGACCGTCATGGCCGGCACCAGACGCTTCGCCTCTGGCAGGCTGAAGGGGAAGACCTCGCACGTCCAGTGGCGCCCGGTCAGAGACGTCGCCAGCTCGCTGCCGCCGAGCAATTGCCCGTTGGAGCCGCTGAGGATGAAATGATTCCCCGACGGGCGATCGAGCTGGCTGCGCAACCAGCGCTCCCAGCCGCTCACCCATTGGACCTCGTCGAGAAAGAAGTACAGCTTGCGCACGCGGCGGTGGCGCTTTCTGAACGACTCGACCAGTGCTTCCAGCGTTGGATAGTCCAGCGCCCCGGCCAGGCGAGGGTCTTCGAAGTTCAGGAATACACAGTGATTCGGATTCAGCTTGTACCGCGCGATCATCTGGCGCATCAGGGTCGATTTTCCGGATCGCCGTACGCCAACGACGACCAAGGCGAGTGAGTCGCGCAGCGCGGGCGGAAGATCGACATCGCGAGGAACGGATTCGGGCACCGGTCGGTCCCAGAAGCTCCACGTTTCGGCGATGGACAAGATATCGTCCAACTGTCGACCATATTCGACGATTATCGTAGTGTCGACTGTATCTGACAGCATGGGAACTGTCGAGTAAGGTCGCAATCGGAACGTTCGGCGTTCGAGCTGTGGACGAGGATCGTTGCGTGCGCGCCTGCGCCGGGCGCTGCAGACCCGGCCGCAGGTGCGGCTGGCAGAGTTGCTCGAGGAGCATCCCCTCGAGCTGGGTCTGGCGGAGCTGCTGGCCTGGCCTTAGTCTCGCCACGGGCCAGGGACCGGCGGCGATCGACGAGAACGTGACAGGCGCCGTGAGCTGGCGATGGATTTCTTAGCAAGTGGGCCCGCTCGGTTCAATGACCGTCTCGGCACGCGTGTGCGGCTCGAGCAGGAGCGCATTGCCTATCGTCATGTGGAGCGAGCGGTCGGAAGCACGTACTCCCCCTGCAGCCTGGAAGGAGGACTCCTGATCGCGATCTCCCGAGCCGTGCATCGGTCACGCCCCCGCGGCACAATGTCCGCAGGGAAGTGAGGGAGAAGGCATGTCCACGTCGTGGCCGCGTCCGCTGCAGGAGGTGCGAGGGCCGATACCGCTGGCGAAGCTCGACGGCGCCGCGGCGGGCATGGGCGACTGGGGCCCTGAGACGCGCGCGCTCGCCGCCGACGGGCTCGTACCGCCCGACATGCTCACCGGCCTGACGTTGTTCCTGCTCGCGAACCAGCCGCGCGACCCGCGGCGCCAGCAGGCGATTCCGGGCGGCAGCGGCGGGGTCGCCGGCGGCGTCTGGGTGCGCGAGCGTTACACGATCCATCGGCCGATTGCCCGCGACGACCCGTTCACCGTGCGCGGCGCATCGGAAGGCCGGCACGTCCACAAGGGGCGCCGTTACGGCACCACCAGCAGCGAAACGCGCAGCGCCGCGGGCGAGCGAGTCGCCACCAACCTCACCACCGGACTGCTGGCGTACCGGGTTCAGGAGGGTCTCGCCGACGGCGTCGAAGGCCGCTCTCCCGACGACCTCCCCGCGCCGGCGCCCGACTGGACGGCGGCCCGTGATAATCCCTGCCGCGAGCGGCTCGCGGACCTCGCCGCCGGCGAGACGCTCGGCGGCTATCCGGTCACGGTGAGCCTCGCGATGATGGCCGCCCGGGACACGAAGAACCCCGACAACCCGATCCACTCCGACCCGGAGCTCGCGCGCCGCGCCGGCCTGTCCCGGCCGATCGCCGGCGGCTCGCACGTGCTCGCGTTCGCGCTCGAGCCGATCCTCGCGCGGGCCGGCCGGGAAGCGCTGTTCCACGGCGCGTGCTTCGACATCCGCTGGAAGGCGCCGGTGTACGCCGACACGGTGATCCGCCCGAGTGCGCGGGTGGCGGAGGCGCTGGCGGATCGCGTCGTGTTCGAGGTCACGGCGACGCTCGAGGACGGCACCACCGCGATGACCGGCCGCGTCGTCGCGCCGATGGCATGAGCCGCGCGCTCGACGGTGTGCGTGTGCTCGAGCGCGCCGACCGGTCGGCGGCGCTCGGCGGCCGCGTGCTCGCCGATCTCGGCGCGGAAGTGATCCTGGTGGAACCGCCGGGCGGCGCGCCGGTGCGGCACGAGGCGCCGTATCTCGACGATGAGCCCGGCGTTGAGCGCGCGTTCGCGCACCTGTATCTGAACACCAACAAGCGTTCGGTGGTGCTCGATCTCGATCGGCCCGACGATCGCGAGCGATTCCTCGACCTCGTCGCGACGGCGGACGTGCTGCTCGAGACGGAGCCCCCCGGACGGCTCCAGGCGCTCGGCCTCGACCACGCGGCGCTGCGCGCGGTGAACCCGCGGCTCGTGCAGTGCTCGGTCACGCCGTTCGGGCTGCACTCCCCGTGGCGGAACCGCAAGGCGAACGATCTGGTCGCCGGCGCGGCCGGCGGACTGATCCAGGTCTCGGGGGAGCCGGACGGCATTCCGATGCAGGGCGGTGCGCATCCGTCGTACATCATGGCGGGGCTCGCCGCCGCATCGGCGATCACCATCGCGCTGCACCAGCGGGACTTCGGCAACGGCGCGGGATCGGGCGTGCACATCGATCTGTCGATGCAGGAAGCGACGGCGCTCACGGTGATGCAGACCGCCTGGCCGGCGCAGTGGCCGTGGCAGAAGCGCATTCCGGCCCGCCCGGGACTGTCCGCCGCGCTCGCCTGCCGCGACGGCAAGTACGTGAGCCTGCTCGTGCGGCCCGATCGCTTCCGCCAGTTCCTCGCCTGGGCCGACCGCGTCGGGGTGCCGCACGAGATGATGCCCGACGACTGGGCTTGGGCGCGGCTCGATGCGCCGCGGCGGAACAATCCCGTCGTCGCGCTCACCAGACGCCTTGCGGAAGCGCTGACGCGCGACGAGTTCGTCGCCGGTGCGCTCGAAGCCGACATCATTTGTCTGCCGGTGCTCGACTTTCCCGACCTCGAGCGGGAGCCGCAGTACCGGCTGAACGATCAGTTCTTCGAGGTCGAGCACGAGGCGCTGGGGGTGCGGCTCGGCTACGTGCGCTCGCCGGTCGACGCGATGGCCGACGGCGTCACGTACCGGCGCGCGCCGCTGCTCGGCGAAGATCAGGCGCTGCTCGATGCCGTGCCGTCCCGCAAGCGAACGACGACGCGCCCGGCCGCTTCACCGGCGCCGGCAGGTGCGCTGTCCGGTTTGCGTGTCGTGGACTTCGGCTGGGTGCTGGCGGCGCCGATCGGCACCCGGCTGCTCGCGAGCTTCGGCGCCGAGGTGATCCGCGTGGAATCGTCGGGCAAGCCGGACTCGATGCGCAGCCAGCCGGGTCCGGACGGCCAGCCGCACCCGAGCCTCGGCGGTCTGTTCAACTCGGTGAACGCCGGCAAGAAGTCGTTCACCGTGGATCTCGGGAAGCCGGAGGGCGTCGAGCTGGTCAAGGCGTTGATCGCCACCGCCGACGTCGTCGTGAACAACTTCCGCCCCGGCGTGATGGATCGCATGGGGCTCGGCTACGACGCGTTGCGGCAACTGAAGCCCGACGTGATCCTGCTCAATCTGCCGGGAGCGCATCGCGTGGGGCCCTGGGCGCGGCACCCGAGCACCGGCAACATCCTGATGGCCGCGTCCGGCTTCAACATGCTGACGGGCTTTCCGGGCGAGCGGCCGCGCGGCATCGGCGTCGCGTTCCCCGACTTCACGTCGCCGCACCTGCTGGTCGCGACGATCCTGGCCGCGGTGCGTCAGCGCCAGGCGACCGGCAGAGGACAGGAGCTCCACCTGACGCAGCTCTCGAGCCTGCTGGCACTGCTCGGCTGCGAGTGGATGCAGTACCGGGCGACCGGCGTGCAGCCGCCGCGCAACGCGAACCGCAGCCCGAACTACTGCCCGCACGGGATCTATCCGGCGACTCACGCGGAGGCCGATCTCGATGCGTGGGTGGCGATCGCCGCGGCGGGCGATGCGCAGTGGGCGTCGCTGTGCCGGATTCTCGGGCGCCCGGAGCTCGCGGCCGATCCGCGCTTCGCGACCCACGGCGCGCGCAAGGCGAACGAGGACGCCGTGGACGCGCTGGTCGGCGAATGGACGCGCACGCGTGACAAGTGGGCGATCGCCGACGAGCTGCAGGCCGCCGGCATCGCCGCCGCGCCGGTGGAGCATCTGCGCGACATGCTCGAGAACGACCCGCAACTTCCCGGCCGCTATCAGGTCGTGCGCCAGCCGGAGGCGCCGGACGTCGACATCGTGATCGATCGCGAAGCGGCGCGCTGGGTCGGGCACGAGCTCGTTCTCGAGCGCGCGCCGATGCTCGGCGAGCACAACGTCTACGTCGTGCAGGAGCTGCTCGGCCGCTCGGATGAAGCGTTCGCCCGGCTGGTGCTGGAGGAAGTGCTGACCTGACGCTCAGCAGCCTTCGAGCCGGGCGATACGCGCGATCTAGTACCGCCGAAGCGGCTTGTCCCAGGTGAGCTGGAACACGACCCGGCCGGAGGTCTTCCGGCCGGAGACGCGAAGCAGGTACCAGCGGCGTAGTCCGCGCCGACCGCGCTGCCCTCGGTGACGCGGATCCCCACCGACAGGTCGTCCGCCGGCGCAAGGCGCGTGAAAGCCGTGGTCGGCGCCCAGGTGCCGCCGGGCAGCTTCCGCCACAGCTCGATCTCGGCATCGAGATTCGCGCGGGTGTCGGAGCCGGATTTGTTGATGGTCGAAATCAGGACGTCGAACCTTCCGGCGCTCGCGGTGCGGAAGCGGAAGAAGTCCTCGTCGTCGAGCCAGTCGGGGCGGGGCCCGTGCGCCTGGCGCCAGAAATCACACACCGGATGTCAAGGATCGCCCCAGGGCCCGCAGCTCGACGGGAAGCTCTTCGCGTTCATCGTGACGATCCCGTGGCCCGTCAGCTCAGTCGAAGCGCTGCCGACGAGCGGCGTGGCCAGTCCGACCTCGTCGGGATGATCGTCGGCTCGAAAGTTGGTGGCTGCCCACAGCACCATCATGTCTTCCTGTGGGCGATACGTCACAGTCGGTTGACCCACAACGGCCACCATCTCGTCCTTCCACCAGATGTCACGCTCGTCGACCGAAAGGCCGAGTATCGGCGTCTTGTGCTCTGCGGTCAGATCGTGCTGGGGCAGCAGGGTGTAGTGAGACAGGCCGAGGGATGCTCCGGTGACGTCGCTCAGGTAGAAGGAGAACGCGTGACCGATCTCGTGGGACACCGATTGTGCGACCGCTCGATTGCTGCGCCGCTGCGAGCCGGAGAACTGATCGACGTAGACGACGTTGTACGTGAGCGGATGAGCGGGTGCCAGCCCGTATCCGCCCAGCAGATCGGCGCCGGTGATCACCACGCGGATGCCGCTCATCCGCGTGCCGGCGTCGCTGTCCCAGAAGAAATTCTGGTCCATGTTGCTCGGGTATTGCGTGGTCACGTCCACGTCGAACGGCGCCATGTCTTCCGCCACGCGCTCCCAGATGTCGCGAACGGCGTCCGGATCGGCGCTGGTGTCGAACGGCGGCCAGGTTTCCGTCGGCAGCCCGTGATCGCGATAGTTGCCCTCGCAGAAGCCGTTGAAATCGAGGTACACGATGCGCAGCGCACCCGGATTGCTGTGGTGTCTCGTCGATCGGTTGTCATGGCCTGCTCCGGCGGCTGCCCGGCTGGAATGCCGATGGGTCGAGTCAACAGCCGTGCCAGCCCGCACCGTGGGCGTGAGCATCGGTTCCAACTACGCGGGGCAACTGGACTTTTCGTGGCGGGAGCGCCTCGGGCGGCCGGATGCGCCTTCGACGATGAGTTGGGTACGAGACGACACTCCGCGCGAACGGTCGGCCGCGAATCCGGCAACGCGAGCGGCTGCGGACCCCGGCGCGCGGCTGCAGCGCTCAGCCGGCGGCGGACAGGTCGCGGTCGACCCGGGCCGTGAACGCCAGCATGACCTGCGCGAAGGTCGCCGGGTCGAACATCGGCGCGAGGTGCCGCTGCCCCGACAGTCTGTGCAGCTCCGCGCGCGGGAAGCGCGCTGCGATCTCCGAAGCCGTCGGATACGCGACCGATTCGGTCAGCTCGCCGTGCAGCCAGAGCAGCGGCACGTCGGGCAGCCCGATTCGTGACAGGAGGCTGCTCGCCTGCTGCAGCGCCCGAAGCTCCCGCGGAAACACCGGGACCCCGGCCTGCAGCGCTTCCCAGACGGGCTCGAGCGAGCGGATCGCGGCGAGCTCCTCCGCGGTGATGCCGGCCGCCGGCACGAACGCCTCGATGGCGCCGGCCGCGTCGCCGTCGGCCAGCGCGGCTTCCATCCGCTCGCGCGTCACGCGCTCCATCCGATCGGTGCGCAGCGCGGCCTCGTAGAGCAGCACCGAGCGCAGTCGGCTCGCCTGTTGTGCCGCCAGCATCGCGTAGGCGCCGCCGGCGGAGTGGCCGAACAGGTGCACGTCGCCGCCGGCCGCGTCCACCACGGCCAGCACGTCTTCCGCCTCGCGCTCGATACTGTAGCTCGGCCCGTCCCCGCTGCCGCCGCGGTTGCGGCGCGAGTAGACCCAGACGGTGTGGTGTTCGGCGAGTGGCGCCTCCAGCGGCGCGAACGTATTCAGATCGCCGAGCGCGCCGTGCACGAGCACGAGCGGGGAGCCGCGGCCCGAGCAGCGCGCGGCCAGCGGGGTCCCGTCCGCGGAGACGACGGTCGTCTCGTTCATGGCCCTTCCCCCGGTGGGAGTCGGGCCATTTCAGCACCGGATCGGGCGCGGACTCAAGCGTTCCGGGGCGGCTCGACCTCGAGACACTTCTTCGACTGGCGACCGCGTTCTACGTCAGGCCACGGACGCGATCTGATAGAACATGTCGACGTACCCCATCGTCGCATCGGTGATGCCGGCCACTTTCGGGTTCGTCGATTCCACCACGTAGTACTCGTCCGGCGCGTGCGCGCCGCCGCCGTGGCCGAGCCCGAAGTGGCCGGCCGGCAGCGACAGCGGCGGCGCCGTGAACACCGCCCCCGGCCACGAGCCGGCGAGGCGTGGATTCAGCGTCGCGTTCACCCCGGCGCGCCGGTAGGTCGCGAGCTCGGCCTGGATGATGCGGCTGTTCTCGGCCGTCTCGGTCGGGTCGTAGCCGCCGGTGACGTTGACCTCCACGTCTTCGAAGCCGCGCTTGTCGAGGTGCGCGCGGAGCTTTCGCACCGCTTCGTCGCGGGTCTGATTCGGCACCAGCCGCAGATCGAGCTTCGCCACCGCGCGGCCGGGCAGGATCGTCTTGCCGCCGGGGCCGGTGTACCCGGCGACGAGCCCCTCGATGTTCACGGTCGGTTGCGACGCGAGACGTTCGAGCGCCTGCCGATACGGCAGGTCGTCGATCCAGCGCTCGACGCCGAGCAGCTTCTTCTCGCTCGCCTCGTCGGCGTTCTTCGCGATCTCGGCAATCAGTGCCTTTTCGCGTTCCGTCAGCGGCCGCACGTTCTCGAACCAGCCGTCGATCGCCGGCGTGTTGCCGTCGGCGGTCACCAGGGTCTGCAGCGCCTGCACGAGGCGCCACGCCGGCGAATCCACCATCGCTTTCAGGCTCGAATGGATGTCGCGCTTCGGGCCGCGGCCCCAGCGTTCGCCGCTCGCGACCAGCTCGAGCTCGACGATGCCCTTCGAGCCGAGGTTGACGTCGACGTTGCCGTTGACGTCCTGCCAGCTCGCCGGGATGAAGATTCCTTCGGCCTTCTTCAGCGACGCCATGATGTCGGGCCGCCGCACCACCTGGTGGAAGTGCGGCGAGCCGATCTCTTCCTCGCCTTCCGCGACGAGCACCAGATTCACCGGCGGCTTCACGCCCGCCGCGCGCATCGCGTGAAGGGCCGCGAGCAGCGTCGCTTCCGGACCCTTCTGGTTCACCGCGCCGCGGCCGACGATCGCGCGGCCGAAGCCCGGCTTGTCGACGATGCGGCCTTCCAGCGGCGGCGAGGACCACTCGGCGGGATCGAACTGCTTGACGTCGTACATGAAGTACAGCGCGAGCGTGCGCGCGGCGCCGTTGTCCATCGTCGCGTACACGCCGGGATGACCGTCCGTGGGCACGATCTCGGCCTGGTCGAAGCCCGCCTCGCGCGCAAGCTCCGCCATGTACTCTGCGCCTTCCGGCATGTTGCGGTTCTCTGCCGCGATCGACGGCAGCGCGATCCAGTCGCGGATGCGCTGGATCGCGGCATCGCGGCCCGCTTCCGCGGCCTTGCGGATGCGCGGATAGTGGTCTGCAGCCGCCTGCGCGGTGCGCGGCCCGAAAACCCACGCGCCCGCACCGGCGATGGCCGCCGACGTGATGAATCTGCGGCGCGCCATTCCGCGCCCGTCTGCACGGTCGTCCATGTCTGGCTCCCTCGGTCGGTGTGCGCGACAGAATAACATCTGATCGGAGCACGAAACCGTCATGCGGCGGCCGCTGCCTCGAGGATCCAGGTCCGGAAGGCGAGGACCTTGCGCTGTCCGTGGCTGGCCTTCGGGTAGACGAGGTAGTACGCGAAGTCGTCGAGCAGGGAAGCGTCCGCGAGCTTGACGAGGTGCCCGTCCGCGAGCTCGGAGGCGACCATTGCGGCCGGCAGCAGGCCCGCGCCCTGACCGGTCAGCACCGCCTTCATCAGCAGGCCGGAGTCGTCGAACGCCGGCCCGCGAGGCGCACCGATCTCGTCGATACCCTGAGACTGGAACCACAGATGCCAGCCCTTCCGTTCGGCGTCGTGAACGTGTGGCCAGCGCGTCAGCTCCGCGGCGGAAGCCGGCAGGCCGAGCTGCGCGACGAGGGCGGGGGCGGCCACGGGAACGACCTCCACGGCCACGACGCGTTCGCTGTGCAGGCCCGGATAGCGGCCGAGGCCGTGCCGAACCGCCACATCCACGCCGTCGCGTGAGAAGTCGGTCAACGCATTGCTGGTCACGATCTGGAGGTCGATGTCCGCATGGGCGTCCTGGAACTGCTTGAGGCGTGGTACCAGCCAGGCGGCGGCGAAGAACGGTGTAACGCTGACGGTCAACAGGCTCGATTCCTCCGCCGCGGCGATCCGGCCGGTCGCCTGTGCGATCTGTCTGAGCGCGTTGCGCACCGGCGGCAGATAACTCTGGCCCGCCTCGGTCAGCAACATTCCCCGATTCACCCGCTCGAACAGCCGGACCCCGAGGCGCTGTTCGAGCGACTTCAGCATCTGACTGACCGCCCCCGGTGTGACGCACAACTCCTCTGCGGCGTCCTTCACGGAGAGATGCCGCGCCACCGCCTCGAACACGGGCAGCGCGTTGAGCGGCGGCAGGTGTCGGGTATTCATTCAGTTTTCCTAAATCTCAACGCGTAGAAGTTCTCGTTTGTGTTCCAGCCTTCGAGCAGGCAAAAAGACCACATTCCTGCATGAAGTCGGCGTCGCCAGCGCCGCGCATCGGCAACTCGTAGAATTTAGTCGTTCTGATCCGAAATGGGAAAGGCGATCCGGTCTGCGGCTGACTGCCGCAACGAAGAAGGAGGCTGAAGGATGGACGCTGTATCGACCGAGCTCCACTACCTGGAGCTCACGCAGTTGGCCAAGCTCATCGAAGGCCGCGAGATCTCGCCCGTGGCGGTCACGCGGGCGCAGCTCGAGCGAATCGCCGCTGTGGACAGCGAGCTCGGCAGCTACGTGTCGGTGATGGCGGATGCGGCGATCGCGCAGGCGGCGGCCGCCGAATCGGAGATCGCCGCGAACCGGTATCGCGGACCGCTTCATGGGCTGCCGATCGCGGTGAAGGATCTGTTCTGGATCGAAGGCATCCCGACCGCGGCCGGCACATCGATCTTCAGGGACCGTCGTGCGGCCGAGGACGCGACCGTCGTGCGGCGCCTCCGAGAAGCCGGCGCCGTCGTGCTCGGCCGGTTGCAGCTCACGGAAGGTGCCTATTCCGATCATCATCCGTCGGTCACGCCGCCGAGGAACCCGTGGAACGCCGACTACTGGTCCGGCATATCGTCGAGCGGTCCTGGCGCGGCCGTCGCTGCGGGCCTGTGCTACGGCGCGCTCGCGACGGACACCGGCGGCTCCATTCGCTGGCCTTCCGCCGCCAACGGCGTGACCGGGCTGAAGCCGAGCTGGGGCCGCGTCAGCCGCCATGGGGTGTGCGAGCTCGCCGCGACGCTCGATCACGTGGGTCCGATGGCCCGAAGCGCGGCCGATGCCGCGGTGCTGCTGACAGCCGTCGCAGGGGGCGATCCGAAGGACTCGACGGCCATGCTGGATCCGGTGCCCGACTATTCGGCGGTCGCCGACCTCGGAGTGCGAGGTGTACGCATAGGCGTCGACGCCGCGTGGAACGGTGACGGCGTCGATCACGCGACGCAGAGCGTCGTGTCGGAGGCGGTCGCGGCGTTCCGCTCACTCGGCGCCGTCACCGTCGACGTGACGTTTCCCGATGCGACGCGAGTCGTTGCCGATTGGGGCCCGAACTGCGCGGTGGAGGCGGCGGTCGCGCACGAAGCGACCTATCCGGCGTGCCGCAGTGAATACGGGCCCGTTCTCGCCTCGGTGCTCGAAGCGGGGCGTGCGCTCTCCGGCGTCGACTACCAGAAGGTCCTGCTGCGGCGATCGGAGTTCCGGGGCCGCGTAGCCGCCCTGTTCAGCACCATCGATCTGCTGCTGACCCCGGTGCACCCGTTCGCGCCGCTGAGGCTCGACACCGTCCGGACCCTCGGCGCGCAGCCGGAGCTGATACTCGAACTGCAGCGGTACACGTGCCCGTTCAACATGACCGGTAATCCGACCCTCACGCTGCCCGGGGGCTTCAGCGACACCGGCCTGCCGGTCGGCTTCCAGCT
This sequence comes from Pseudomonadales bacterium, assembly GCA_036381275.1. GTDB lineage: Bacteria > Pseudomonadota > Gammaproteobacteria > Pseudomonadales > Azotimanducaceae > UBA7803. The sequence continues at coordinate 18,312 of DASVDC010000018.1, forward strand.
CATCGCCCCCCGCTTGGGCGAAGCGACGCTCGTCCGCGCGGGTGTCGCCTTCCAGAGCGCGACGTGCTGGCATCGCCGCCGCCCGCTCGCCTGATCCGAAGCCGACTCGTGAGCAGCAATCCGACCGCCCGGAATTCTGGTGTCTTCTACGGCTGGATCGTGGTTGCCGCCGCGTTCGCGGTGACCTTCGTCGGCTTCGGCGGCGCCTACACGTTCAGCGCCTTCGTCGAGCCCCTGCAGACGAGCTTCGCCGCCACGCGCGGCTCGGTGTCGCTCGTGTTTTCGCTCGCCGGCTTTCTGTACTTCAGCCTCGGGATCGTCAGCGGGCCGCTCGCCGACCGGGTCGGCTCCCGGGCACTCGCCGTCATCGGCATGCTGCTCGTCGGATCGGGGCTGACGTTGGCCGCGATGGCCCAGAGCCTCACGGAAGTCTACGTCGCCTACGGACTCGGCATCGGGCTGGGGGTCGGACTCTCGTACGTGCCCGTCCTCGGCACGGTGCAGCGATGGTTCATCCGTCGCCGGGCATTCGCGTCCGGAATCGCCGTGAGCGGCATCGGCGTCGGCACGCTCGTCATGCCGCCGCTCGCCTCCTTCCTGATCGAGTCGTTCGGATGGCGCGGCGCCTATCTCGCTCTCGGTGTCCTGGGGGCGTCGATCGGCGGCGCCATGGCGCTGCTGATCTCCAACGATCCGAGCGATCGTGCGCTCGCACCCGACGGCGATCCCTCGCGGATGACCGACAGCCCTGGCCCGCTGGCCGGGTACTCGATCGGTGAAGCGCTCCGGACACGACGGTTCATCGGGCTGTACGTCGGCTGTCTGCTCTGCTCGCTCGGCGTGTTCGTGCCGTTCGTCCATCTCGTTCCATACGCGATGCAGGAAGGCGTTCCGCAATCCCTGGCCGTTCTGCTCGTGGGCCTGATCGGACTCGGCAGCACCGCCGGCCGCTTCGTGCTGGGCGGCCTCGCCGATCGCCTCGGGCGCCGTGCTTCCCTGCTCGCAACGTTCTCGGGGATGGCGCTCGCGATGACCGTCTGGGCGATGTCGAGCGGGTTCTGGTCACTCGCCGCGTTCGCGCTCGTCTTCGGCGTGTGCTACGGCGGATGGGTCGCGCTGCTCCCGGCCGTCGTGATGGACGACTTCGGCGGACGGAACGTCAGCGGCATCATCGGCGTGCTCTACAGCAGCGTCGCCTTCGGGACCTTGATCGGTCCGAGCGCCGCGGGCTACGCCTTCGACGTCGTTCACAGCTATACGCTGCCGATCATCGCCAGCGCTTGCGCAAGCATCGCCGCTGGCGGCATCGTGGCTGGCACGAGCAGGCCGACGACGCGGACGTTCGGGCGAGGCTCGCCGCTGCGGTGAGCGGCGACGGCGGACCGAAGACGCCGCGGCCGGATGGAAAACGCGGGCGCGACCTCCTATCCTCGATCGTCCTGCGGCAGGAACGGGAAGGGAATCATGGCGTTTCTGAACACCGACGGCGGCCGGCGCGTCTACTACGAGGACTACGGCAATGGAAGCCGCGCCGTGCTGCTGATCCACGGCTGGGGCTTCAGTTGCCGCGCGTGGGACAACACGCTGCCGGCGCTGCTCGACGCCGGGCATCGGGTCGTGATGATCGACCACCGCGGCTGCGGCCGCTCGGACAAGGATTTCCCCGACCTCGGCATCGAAGCGATCGCCCGCGACGTGGTGAATCTGGTCGGCGAGCTCGGCCTCGATTCCGTCGTATTGAACGGCTGGTCGCTCGGAGGCGCGGTCGCCGTCGACGCGGCCGAGCGGCTCGGCCGCCGCTGCCGCGGCCTCGCGCTGACCGGCGGGGCGACACCCATCTACACGCGGAAGCCGGATTTCGCCGCGGGCGGCACCGACGCGGACATGGCCGCGACGCTCGCGGGCCTGAAGGCCGACCGGATCGGTTTCCTCGCGGGGTTGTCACGAGCCGTCTGCGCGAAGGATGTCGGCGAGCCGCTGGTGAACTGGATGTGGCAGGTGTTCTGCGAGGCCTCGCCGATGGCTCACGTGACGCTGGGTGAGCTGGCGGCGCTGGACCAGCGCAAGCAGCTCGCGGGGCTCGACGTACCCATCGTCTCGTTCGTCGGGCTCGAGGACGTGTTCGTGGCGCCGGAGATCTGTCGCTGGGTCGGCGAGCACAATCCGAAGGCGCGCGTGATCGAGTACCCGGGCGTGGGTCATGCGCCGTTCATCGAAGTGCGGGAAGAGTACAACCGCGATCTGCTGGCGTTCCTCGCAGAGATCGGTTGAGTCGGGAGGGCATCGAACGTGAACGCCGCGGTCAACTACGGTCTCTGGTTCGATTTCCGCAACCCGCCCCAGTGGCAGGAAGATTTCGAGTCGTTCTACGAAAGGCGCATGGCGCAGATCGAAAGCGCCGAGAAGCTCGGTTTCGACTCGGTCTGGCTGACCGAGCACCACTTCTGCGACGACGGCTACACGCCCTCGCCGCTGGTCGTCGCCGCCGCCATCGCCGCCCGAACCCGGCGGCTGCACATCGGCACCAACCTGATGCTGCTGCCGCTGCACGATCCGGTTCGCATCGCGGAAGACGCCGCGACGGTGTCGCTCTTGAGCCGCGGCCGGTTCGACCTCGGTGTGGGCATCGGGTACCGCCAGCTCGAGTTCGACCAGTTCCGGCGCCCGCTGTCACACCGGCCGAGTTTGATGGAGGAGGGTATCGACGTGATCCGACGCTGCTGGTCGGGCCGGCCGGTCGACTTCGCCGGCAAGCGCTTCCAGGTGGGCGATGTGCGGGTCACGCCGGCGCCGGTGCACCCGCCGCGCATTCTGCTCGGCGGCATGGCGCCGCCGGCGATCGAGCGCGCTGCCCGGATGGCCGACGGGTTCCTGTCCACCGGCGGCCTCGGTCTCGACGTCTACTGCGAGGCGCTGCGCGAGCAAGGGAAACGCCTGGAAGACGGCAACGTGGTGCTCGGCTGCTGGGCCATCATCGCCGAGGATCCGGAGGCGGAAGCGCGCCGAATCGGCGACCACATTCTCTATCAGATCAACGAGTACATCCGCTGGGGCGCGTTCGGACCGCCCGAGCAGGCGAGTCTGTTCGACGACGTGATGGTCGCGATCGAGAACGGCCTGTACGAGCTCTGGGACGCGGAAATGGCGGTGACGCAGCTCAGAAAGCTGGTCAGCGATTATCCGATGATCAGCGACATCCACTTCTGGGCGCAGTTTCCCGGCGAGCCGGTGGAGTCGGGCAGCCGGCGCCAGCAGTACATCGCGGAGAAGGTGCTGCCGCGTCTGCGGGCCTGACGAACCTGTCCTGTGGGAGCGGCCTCCGGCCGCGAATGATTGCTCGGTAGGAGCGGTCTCCAGACCGCGATTCGCGGCCGGAGGCCGCTCCCACGACGAAGGCCGCTCACAAAACGCTCGGTCGCGCTCACCCCGCCTTGCGCTGGAACTCGAGCTCGGGGAAGCCGTCGTTGATCGAGTCGCGCAACCGGTCGTAGTAGACGTTCGCCCCGCCGAAATAGATCAGCACCCGCGGCTTCTTGTGCTCGAGGTTGGCGCCCATCATCCACGAGTGCACCTTGTCGCCCTGCGCCATCAGCGTCTGATTGTGGATCTCGATGGTGTGTTCGGACCACTCCTTCTCGGCTTCCGGCTTCGGGATGCACACGTCGAAGCCTTCGCGCTCCATCTTCTTGATGCACTCGGTGATCCAGATGACGTTCTGCTCGATGGACGTCGGCAGATTGGCGAACGGCGCCTGCGGACCCGTGATCGTGAACATGTTGGGGTAGTCGGCGACACAGACGCCCATGATGGACGACGACTCCGTCTTCCATTTCTCTCTCAAGGTCGCGCCGTTGGCGCCGTGGATGTCGATCGCTTCCAGCGCGCCGGTGTACGCCGCGAAGCCGGTGGCCAGCACGATGATGTCGAACTCGTAGAGCTGCTTCGTCGTTCGGATGCCGGCTTCGGTGATCTCCACGATCGGCTCGCGGTCCTTGATGTCGACCAGGTGCACGTTGTCGCGGTTGAAGGCCTCATAGAAGCCGTGGTCGAGCGGCGGCCGCTTCGCGAACAGCGGATAGCCCCGCGGGGTGAGCATCTCGGCGATTTCCGGATCCTTCACCTTCTCCTTGATCTTGCCGGCGATGAAATCGGCGGCCATCTGATTGGCTTCCGGATTCGTCAGCAGATCGTCGAAGGTCTCGAAATAGAATCGGAAGCCGCCCTTGTTCCAATACTCTTCGAAGATCCTCTGGCGCTCTTCCGGGGGCGTGTCGACCGCGTTTCGGCCTACCGGGCTGTCGAACGCCATGCCGAACACGTGATTGCGGCACTTCGCGATGATCGCGTCGTAGTTCTCCTTGATCTCCCGTTCCCATTCGGGGGTCATCGGCTTCTGCACGGCGGGCATCACGAAGTTCGGTGTGCGCTGGAACAGCGTCACGTCCGCCGCGGTCTCGGCGATGACGGGCAGCATCTGCACCGCGGTCGCACCGGCGCCGATGATGGCGATCCGCTTGCCCGCGTACTCGAGCCCTTCCGGCCAGCGCGAGGAGTGGAAGATGGGGCCGCGGAAGCTGTCGATGCCCTTGATGGACGGGATGTGAGGCTGCGAGATCATGCCCATCGCGCTGACGAAGTACTTGCCGGTGAACTGCTCGCCCTGCGCGGTTTCGAGCTGCCAGTACCCCTGCTTCGGCTGATAGGACGCGCGGGTGATCTCGGTGTTGAGCTGTATGTGCGGCCACATGTTGCACTTGTCCGCGACGAAGTGCATGTAGCGGTGCGTTTCTTCCCAGCCGGGATAGCGCTCCGACCAGGACCATTCCTGCAGCAACTCCTTCGAGAAGGTCAGGCAGTAGTAGTAGCACTCGCTGTCCGTCGCGGCGCCCGGATAGCGGTTCCAGGTCCAGGTGCCGCCGATGTCGGACGCCTTGTCGAAAACCCGGACCGTCAAGCCCGCCTCGCGCAGGTAATGGATCAGGCAGAGACCGGCAAAGCCGGCCCCGATGGCTACGACGTCGTAGTCGGGTTGCTTCTGGGAACTCATCGCGTTTCTCTCCCTACTTTCCGTCTCCCGAAAACCTTTCCGCAGGACTCAGCTCCCGCCGTACGATGCCGCGGAAGTACTCGAAAACCGATTTCAGCTTCACCGATTCCGGAGCGACCAGCCACTGGTAGATCGTTCCCGAAACGAAGGTCACGTACAGAAAGGCGAAGTTTTCGACGTCGAGATCCGCCCGTACGGTGCCTTGTTCGATCCCTTCACGCATCCACAGCTCGACGTCGGCGCGGTAGCGCCGATGATTCTCGGCCAGTTGCGCCTTGATCGCGTTCTCGCCGCCGATCGACTCGTACCAGATGGTGTAGCTGCCCCGCATGTAGCGGTCGTACTCGGCGAGGAAGTTCTCCAGCGCATCGATGGCCGCCATGAATGCGTCCCGGCCTCGCTTGCCGTCGGTGTAGGCGCGAAGCTGCTCGACCCACGCATGGTTGAAGTGCTTGAGCAGCTCCTGGAGAAAGTTGTCCTTCGATCCGAACCGGTAGTTGGCCAGGCCGCGGCTGTAACCGGCGGTCTCGCAGATCTCCCGAAGCGTCGTGCGATTGGCGCCCTGCTGGCTGATGAGCTGCATCGCCGCGTTGAACATCCGGGTGTCGGAGAGCGCCGTGCGTTCCGCCTGGGTGAGGCGTCGACGGTTGCCATCGGGTAGCGACCGTCCATCGACCATTCGAGTCGCGCTGTACGTCTGCCGACGGGGCATCTAAACGATCCTCATCCTGTGCGTCCCATGGCTTTCGCGGGACCATCATGCTCGGCTTGCTGCCGTCTAGCAAGTGCTTGCTAGACGGCAGCAAGTATGATTCTATCGCCGCGTGCTGGCCCGAGTGATTGTCGGGCGCGGGATGGGCGGTCGGCGGCCCTGGAAGTTCGGGGAGAGAGCATGAGCGACGCACGGCTGCAGCGGCTGGAGCGACGGATCGACGAGCTGGAGAGTCGGCACGCGCTGCGGGACCTCGTCAGCGAGTACTGCCACGGCTTCGACAAACGCGACTTCGCGCGTTTCCTCGCGATCTGGTGGGAAGACTGCGTCTGGGACATCGGTCCGCCGTTCGGCACGTTCACCGGCCACGACGGTATCCGGCAGGCGGTCGAGGGTGTGCTGTGGCCGTTCTGGCGGGAGACGCATCACCTCACCACCAACCTGAAGCTCGACTTCACCGATCCCGATCACGCCGGCGGCGTCTGCGACGTCGACTGCGTGGGTGCGGACGCCGACGACAATCTGCAGATCGTCGGCGCCACCTACTTCGACGATTTCGAGCGGCGCGGCTCGACCTGGCGGATCAGGCGCCGCCGCGTGCAGATCCACTATTTCAACCCCATTCCCGGTGCCCGTCTCCGGGCGCCGGAGACCGCCTGACCGGGGGCGGCGTCGACCGCTGCCGGGATGAACACAACGCCAACGCTGATACAGGGTAGGAGATAGACATGGGTAAGACCGTTCAGGCGCTTGCCGTCGGTGCGGTGGTCTTCGCGCCGGCGGTGGTCGTACAGCCCCCCGCCTTCGCGCAATCGGAGGCGCGGGTCCTCGAGGAGGTCGTGGTCACGGCGCGCAAGCGCGAAGAAAGCCTGCAGGAAGTCGGAATGTCCCTGAGCGCGCTGAGCGGCGACGATCTGCGCATCCGCTTCGATGCCGATCTTCAGACGCTGCAGAACATGTCGCCGAACCTGATCATCAGCGATCTGCAGCAGGGTCCGGGAAGCCCGGCCGCGATTGCGATCCGCGGGATCGGCACCACCGACGTCGAGAAGAACTTCGATCCCACCGTGGGCGTCGTCGTCGACGGCGTGTTCATCGGCGTCAACTCCGGCGCGATGCTGAAGGCGATCGACCTCGAGAGCGTCGAGGTGCTGCGGGGTCCGCAGGGCACGCTGTTCGGCCGCAACTCGATCGGCGGCGTGATCAACGTCAAACGCGGCCGCCCCGACTTCGACGGCTTTTCCGGGTCTGCGCGCGCCGGGGCGGGCAACCACGGCGGCCTCGAGCTGGACGCGTTCCTGAACCTGACCGCCACGGACAACCTGGCGTTCCGCCTCGGCGGCGCGAAGCGCGAGAGCGACGGCTGGTTCTACAACGCCACGCTCGACCGGGACGTCGGCGAATCGGACTACTGGCAGATCAGCCCGAGCGTGCGCTGGAAACCGACGGAAACGACGGAGTTCTACTACCGCTACGACAAGACCGAGCAGGAACAGGACGCCAATACCCTGCACAACCTCGCGCAGCCCGACCAGGTGTTCTGTGCGTTGTACGGCCAGTGTGCGCAGGGCCTGCAGACGCCCCAGTCGGGCGAGGACTACACCGTTCTGCAGAACGACGACCCGCCCTATCAGACCTTCTTCGACACCGAAACCCACATCGTGAACGCCTCGTGGGATATCGACGAGCGCTACGGGCTCGAGTTCGTCTATGGGCGGTTCGAGACCGACGAGGAGGTCTATCAGGACTGGGATTCCACACCGCTCACGCTCTACCACACGGATCGCCCGGCGACTTGGGAGCAGGACAGCTACGAGCTGCGGCTGAACTACTCGGGTGACCGGCTGAGCTACACGGCGGGCGCCTACTACTGGGAATCGGACTACCACATCGATCTGACGAGCTACATCGGCTTCGGCGCGGTGCTCGGCGTTCCCGGCGCCGGCTTCGACGACTCGGTGGTGTTCCCCGTGTTCCAGACGGTGGCCCAGAAGACCGAGTCGTACGCGTTCTTCGTCGAGGCCGACTACCGGCTTGCCGACCGCTGGACGCTCACGCTGGGCGGTCGCTATACGGACGACGAGAAAGAGAGCGCGGTGATCGACCCGCTGACGCCGGAGCTCGCGATCCGCGGCAACCCCGACAACCCGTTCGAGGCGTCGTGGAACGAATTCACGCCGAAGGTCGGTCTGCGCTTCGACGCGACCGACAGCCTGATGCTCTACGCGCTCTACTCCCGGGGCTTCCGTGCCGGAGGCTTCAACGGCCGGCCGGGCGGTGGCGAGTACGTCGCCGCGTCGACGCCGTACGACCCGGAGAAAGTGGACAACTACGAAATCGGCGTGAAGAGCGAATGGTTCGACGGCCGCATGCGGCTGAACGCGTCCGCCTTCGTGATGGAATACCAGGACAAGCAGGAGGAGCAGAGCGTTCCGGTGTCCGGTGGTACCGGTCAGCAGACGCTGGTGGTCAACGCGTCGGAAGCGACGATCAGCGGTGTCGAGATCGACTTCAGCTGGCTCGCCACCGACTACTTCGCGCTGGAAGGCAACCTGGGGCTGCTCGACGCCGAGTACGACGAGCTGGAGGACCCGGTGCTCGGTGTGGATCTGTCGCACCTCGAGCTGCGCCGCGCGCCGGACGTGACGGCGACCGTCGCGCCGGTCCTCACCGTCCCGCTGGGCGCCGGGCAGCTCACCGCGCGCGCGGCGCTACGCTACGTCGACGACATGGAGCTGACGTTCCTGAACTCGCCGCAGAGCTCGGTCGACTCGCACACGGTGCTGGACGCTTCCGTCACGTACAGCCTGAACAACCTGAGCATCAGCGTCTGGGGCCTCAATCTGACCGAAGACGACTCGTGGACCCAGGCCTATGACGTCGGCGCCAACCCCGCGTTCCCGGGCCTGTGGACCTACACGGCGATCCGGCCGCCGCGAACCTACGGGGCCGTGGTGAGTTGGGACTTCTGAGCGAGCGCCCATGTGGGAGCGGCCTCCGGCCGCGAATGATTGCGCCGTAGGAGCGGTCTCCAGACCGCGATTCGTCGGCGATTCGCGGCCGGAGGCCGCTCCCACAGACCGTGGTCAACCGCTCGAGGCCGAGGGCTGATAGCGGTTGCCGTACGCGCCGCTGTCGTCGAACAGCGCCCGCTGCGCGCCGCGGGCGTCGTTCACCACTTCCGGCGTCTCGTCGAACACCATCACCGGGCGGCGCTCGAGATCGTACGGCGGCCATTCCGGAATCGCCGGATTGTTCGGATTGCCGGTGCGCGCGAACGCGATCCAGGTGTCCGCCATGATGTCCGCGACCCGCTGCTGAGCCTCGCCGATGCCGGACATGCTCTCCGAATTGGCAACGTTGTCGAACACGAAGCCGATCTCGAGCGCGTGCGGCGAGCGCCATTTGCCGCCGTCCACCGGCGTGTCCCAGTTGAACAGGTAAAGGTACGCCGGTGCGCCGCCCTGCTCGACCTTGCGCTCGGCCTGTGTCACGTGGCCGGCGAGCCAGCGCGCGTCGGTGGTGGCTTCGAAATAGATGTCGGCCGGGTCGGCCTGCGGCTCGAGCTCCCGGTAGCCGGCGATGATCGCGTTGACGTCCTTGTCGGGGTAGGCGCGCGCGAGCGCGGCTTCGAGACCCTCCCAGGTGAGATCGAACAGCTCCGGATTCGTGGCGCCGGCGAACAGCGAGTTCTCGGTGCGGTTGGTACCGAGCATCAGCGGCACGTCCTTGGCCCACGGCGCGGCGTCGGGCTCGAACGGGTGGCGCGTCAGCGTGCGCCCGTCTATGGACGGTGCGGTGCCCGCTCCGGTGCCTTCGGCCGCCGCGCGGATCCGCTCGACCGGCAGCGTCCGGATCTGGTCGATGGTGTCCTTGTCGAGCCCGAGGTTCGCGACCAGCTTGTCGGCCGCGGCCTGCGCGGTCGCCTGCTCCGGGAAGCGCAGCATCGCGCCGGATTGCACGACCGCCCGGTGGAACAGCCCCTGGGCGGCCGGCGTCGCCATCAACGTGGAGACCTTCGCGCCGCCGCCGGATTCGCCGAAGATCATCACGGTGCCGGGGTCGCCGCCGAAGTTCGCGATGTTGTCCCGCACCCACTCGAGCGCCTGCACCATGTCGAGCACGCCGGCGACCGCCGAGTCCTCGAAGCCGGCGCCGTAGTGGCCGAGCGCGAGGTAGCCGAACACGTTGAGCCGGTGGTTCACGGTCACGACCACCACATCGCCGCGCTTCGCGAGCCGCGTGCCCTCGTACGCGTTCGACGAGCCGTTGCCGGAGGAGAATCCGCCGCCGTGGAACCAGACCATCACCGGCCGTTTGCCGCTGTCGGCGAGCGCCGGAGTCCAGACGTTCAGGAACAGGCAGTCCTCGCTGAGCGGCGGCGTCGGCTCGGGCCGCCAGGAGGTGAACAGGCCCCCCGGATTGCCGGTCGGGGTCTGCGGACAGGACGCGCCGTACTGCGTCGCGTCCTCGATGCCGTCCCACGGCTCGGGCGCGGCCGGGGCGGCGAAGCGCGTCGTCGCGGTGTCGGCGCCGTAGCGGATGCCCTTGAAGATCAGAATGCCGTCCCGGACGGTGCCGCGGACCCGGCCGTACCGGGTCGTCGCGACCGGCTCGGTGGGTTCGGCGTCGGCGGCGCTGGCCGCCGGCCGGTCGCCTTCGCCGCCGTCGGCGGCCGAGGCCGCGGGCTGCGAGTTGCCTCCGCCGCAGCCCGCGGCGAAGGCGGCCAGCAGCAGACCGAGCAGCGTTGCCCGCGCTGTCCCGAGCGTATCGAACATGATGAATTCCCCCTTCGCTGACCGAATTGGCATGATACCAATCTGACGCCGCCGCACTAGAACGTCTGCCGATCGGTGTTCGGCCGGATCCGCGTGCCTGTGACTCGCCACACGCCGCCGCGCCCGGTGACAGGCTAGCCTACGCAACGGGCGATGGCCCCGGACGTCATGTGCGCCAGGGAAGGAACGATGAGTGACCACACAACCGATACCATCGACAAACGCGTAGAGGCGGGCGTGTTCCTGGCATGCCTGCTGGTGGTCGGCGTGCCGTTCTGGCGTCTGCCGTACAGCAGCGTGAACGTGCCGGACGCGTTCTACGGGCCAGGCCTGTGGGTGCTCGCGGCGGCGCCCCTGTTGCTGGCGCGCTTCGCGCGCTCCGGCTTCGTCCGCAGTTTCGTGATCGCCGCGCTGGTGCCGGGGGCCGCGCTGATGCTGCGGGTGATCGTCGAAGGCATCCAGGATCCCACCAGCCACAATCTGTGGCCGCTCGCGCTGATCATCGTGCTGGTGCTCGGCGCCGTGGTCGCGGCGCCCGGCGCGGTGCTCGGGTGGCTGCTGGCCCGCGTGCTGCGCTGACGGATCCGCCGAGTCGGCCGATCCACCCGATGATCGAACCAGGTCCACAGATGATCGAAGTCGATCGGAAACGATAGACTCTGCCCGCGCGTGAGGTATTCTCTTGCGGGCCGATGCTCGGCAATGGGCGGAAGCATCGGTTGGCTGGCTGATCGATCGGCGCCGCGCCGCTCAGCCGCGCCGTTCAACCACCGCGAGACGAATCGATGAGAACCGTTCAATGGGTAGCGTGCGCGCTGATCGGCGCGATCCTGCTCGGGTGCGACGCGAGCGAGACGGGATCGGATGGAGCGGTGGCAGCCGCTTCGAAGCAGCAGAGCTGCGCGGCTCTGAAAGGAACCCGGCTCGGATTCGGAACGGTCGACGACGTGGACCATGTCGCCCGGGGCGAGGAACTCATCGGCACGACCCAACGCGCCTTCGTCGAGACCATCTTCTCGATCGAGCTGCCTCCCGCGCCTGCACCACGAAGCTTCTGCCGCGTGCACGCGAGCGTGACGCCGGTGACCGGCTCGCTGATCAAGGTACAGGTCTGGCTGCCCGACGAGTGGAACGAAAAAATGCTGGCGCTGGGCGGCGGCGGCTTCAACGGCGGGCTCTTCAGTGCGTCGGTCTCGATGCGGGAGGGGTCGGAGAAGGGGTACGCGACGGTCGTCACCGACGTCGGCCACGAGATGTCTGATTCGGCGAAGTTCGCGTACGACAGCAAGGAGGCCTTCATCGACTACGGCTACCGAGGCAATCACGCCACCGCCGTATTCACCAAAGAGCTGATCGCGCACTACTACGGGAAGCCGGCGACGCTCGCCTACTTCCAGGGCGGCTCCAACGGCGGGCGCGAGGCGCTGATGGAAGCACGGCGCTTTCCGCAGGACTACGACGGCATCGTCGCCGGAATGCCGGCCATGAGCTTCACGAAGCTCGCGACCGGTTTCTTGTGGAACGCTCGAGCCGTGGCGGCTGCGCCCGGACTGAAGGACAAGATCGGTGTCGTCGCGAAAGCAGTCCTGGAGAAGTGCGATGCGCTCGATGGTTTCTCCGATGGTGTGCTCGCGAATCCGCTCTCGTGTGAGTTCGATCCGGCGGCACTGCAGTGCCGGGGCGCTGACGCGGCCGACTGCCTGACGGCCGCGGAGGTCGAGGCGCTGCGCAAGATCCATGGCGGCCCGCGGCTCCGCGACGGCAGTCCGGTGTTTCCGGGCCCGGCGGTTGGCACCGAAACACATCCGACGGAGATGCACTTCTGGATGCTCGGCGACAAGGCTCTGCAGCCGAACATGGGTCAGGAGTTCTTTCGCTGGATGGTTTACGGCGATCCCGAGTGGCAGTGGACGGAGTTCGATGTCGACCGGGACTATCCCGCGGCCGCGCAGGTGGCATCGATCCTCGATTCGGATGATCCGGATCTGACCGAATTCCTGAAGCGAGGCGGCAAGCTCATCATCCATCACGGCTGGTATGACGCGGCGATTCCCGCGGCCAGCACGCTGAACTACTACGATGCGTTGCTGAAGACCGTGGGTCGGCTCGCCGAAGAGCAGGTGAGGCTCTTCATGGTGCCCGGCATGGGTCACGGTTTCGGGCGGCCGGGTCCCGAGCACTACGATGTGCTCGGCGCCCTCGAGCGTTGGGTCGAGCAGGGCGAGGCGCCGAACCGGCTCGTCGCGCGTCAGTTCACCACGCCTCCACCGCCGTTCATGGCACCCGATCCCGGCGCGAACATCGAGCGAACCCTGCTGTTGTGCGCGTGGCCGAAGGTCGCCGCTTACACCGGCTCAGGCTCGGTCGACGACCATGCCAACTATGCGTGCCGATAGCTTGTCCGGCGTCGCCGTGAGCGGTTGTCGTATCAACCGGAAGGCGTTTGGCCGCAAGTCGACCTCACTGCTGCTGCTGTGCAGCCTGTCCACCACCGCGTGCCTGGCGGCGTCGGATCGGCCGGCAACTGCTTCGCCGAACGCGAATGCCTGCGCCACTCTGGCCGGAATGAAGGTCGAGTCGGGCGAGGTGAACAGCGCCGAACCGGTAGCGCCGGACGTATGTCGCGTCCGCGCCAAGTTGCGGCCTGCGCCGAGCTCGGACATCGACGTGGAAGTCTGGTTGCCCCGAAACTGGAACCGCAAGCTGTACAGCCTGGGAGGCGCCGGGTTCGACGGCGGGCTGCAGCCCGGGTCGTTGCCGTCGTTCGAGAAGGCAGCCGCACAGGGCTACGCGGTGGCGGCCACCGACAGCGGCCACGAGCCGGCGGCGTCCTTCGAAACGTGGGTTCATCGACAGCCGGAGAAAGTCGTCGATTTCGGACACCGCGCGGTTCACCTCGCCGCGGTCGCGGCGAAGCAGATCGTGGCCGCGTACTACGGCAGCCCGCCGAAGCACGCCTATTTCGTCGGTTGTTCCAATGGCGGCCGCGAAGCGTTGATGGAGGCCAGCCGCTACCCGGACGACTACGACGGGATCATCGCCGGTGCGCCGGCGATGCGATACCTGGAGGTCCTCACGCAGATGATCTGGTTCGACGAGGTCGTGTTCGGAGAGCACGGCGCCCCCACCGCCCTGTCGAAGCTGGGGCTGGTCAATCGCGCCATTCTGAACGCGTGCGACGGCGTTGACGGTGCGAAGGATGGCATTCTCGAGAACCCGCTGGAATGCAGATTCGACCCGGCCGAGCTTCGGTGTGAGGACGAGGCCGGCGACGAGTGCCTGACGGCAGCAGAGGTGTCCGCGTTTCAGAAGATCTACGGCGGACCCCGCTTGCGAAGCGGTGAGCCGGTCTTCGCTGGCCCCGCACTCGGCAGCGAGGAAGGTCCCGCGGGGTGGGCCGGCTGGATCGTCCCGGACAGAACGGTGTCGTTCGGACAGGACTTCTATCGCTGGCTGGTCTTCGACGATCCGGATTGGACCGTCGAAAGTTTCGATATCGACCGGGACTATCCGTATGCCCGCGAGCGGATCGCGCCGATCCTCGATTCGAATGACCCGGATCTACGGGCGTTCGCGAAGCGGAACGGCAAGCTGATCCTGTACCACGGTTGGTACGATCCGGGACGCACCGGAGCGCATCGTCGCCGTGAAGCCCGGAAGCGATCCCGAGTTCTCGCACCCGTTGCGCCCCTGGCCCGAGCTCGCCCGCTACCACGGCTCCGGGCCGCCGAATGACGCCGCCAGCTTCAGATGCGAGTGACGCGGCTTGCGCAACGCGCTTCATCGATCGCTCAGCACTTCGACTTGTCTGAGAACCCAATCGATCAAGAATGATCGGTTACTCGCTTGACAGCAGCAATTACGATCAATAACGTTCAATAGTTGGAGTCAACGGGCGGGACCGGTTCGAACGTTCGGGGGGAGTGGGTATGTCTCGTAACAGGTTGCTGAGCAGCGCGATCGCCTCGGTTTTCGCCGCGCAGGTCGCGGTTCCCGCGGTCGCGGAGCAGACGGAGCCCGCGGACAGTCGGGCGCTCGAAGAAATCGTCGTCGTCGGTACCCAGATTCGCGGCGCGGCGCCGGTGGGCAGCGATCCCATCGTCATGTCGCGGGAAGAAGTGACGCGTACCGGCCTCGCGAACACCGCGGACCTCCTGCGCCGCTTGCCGCAGAACCAGACGGCCATCGGCGGCAATGCCGGGCAGCAGGGCGGCACCGCGAATCAGGGCTACAACGGCGCGCAGGTGGAAACCATCAACCTGCGTGGGCTCGGCCAGGGTGGCACGCTGATCCTGGTCGATGGCCGCCGGGTCGTCGGCCAGGGCGCCGCGGCGACCAGCACGGACGCCAACCAGGTTCCGGTCGCCGCACTGGAGCGCCTCGAGGTTCTGACCGACGGCGCATCGGCCATCTACGGATCCGACGCGGTCGGCGGCGTGGTGAACTTCGTGCTGCGCAAGGACTTCGAAGGTCTCGAGGCGACCATCCGCTCGGATGATCAATCCGGAGGAAGGCAGGACGGCGTCACTCTGGTCGGCGGCATGGTCTGGGAAACGGGCAACGTCCTCGCGACCTATGAGCACCTCGAGCGGGATGCGTACAGGACCTCGAAGGTATCGCGGTTGCGTCATGACCTGCGTCATCTCGGCGGGCCGGACACGCGCATCGACGGCGACGATGCGTCGGTCGGCTTCTCACCGAACCTCATCAGCGAGGGGGCGGCTCCGAATCCGGACATTCCACGCGCGCTGAATTACACCTACTGGGGCGTTCCGGCGGGCGACGGCACCGGGCTCACGGCCGCCGACCTCCTGCTGAATCAGCCCAATCTCGTCGACGGAGCCGACTACTCGGAGTGGATGGGCGAGCAGGAGCGGGATCAGTTCACGCTGTTCTTCAACCAGGATCTCAACGAGACGTTCGCGCTCTTCAGCAGCCTCACGTACACGACGCGTGACACCACGTCCGTGCACTTTGCTCCGACCGCCCGGGTGCCGCTGTGCGCCGTCGGCCATCCGTTGCTCGGCAACAACCTGTGCCTGGTGCGTGGACCGTTCTTCATCGATGGGCTTCCGGACAATCAGACCGTGCAGTACAGCACGCTGAAGGACGGCCAGGTCCGGGAGTTCCACGCCGAGGCGGAGACCCTCGGAGCGGCGATCGGTCTCGACATCGCGCTGCCCGGCGATTGGCAAGGCGAAGTCTTCTTCAACTACGGCCGTAACGAGCAGTGCGACAGCTGCGTCACCGGAGCGATCAACATCGAAGCGCTCACGGCGCAGGTTCAGGCCGGCAACATCAATCCGCTCAGCTCGGAGCCGCTCACCGCAGAGCAGATCGCTCTGGTCTACGGCGACAGCAAGTTCGAAAGCCGCACGACCCTCGAGCAGTTCGCAGCGAAATTCAACGGCCGCCTGTTCGATCTTCCCGCCGGGGCGGTGCGGGCTGCGGTCGGCGCCGAGTACCGAACCGAAACCAACGCCAACCGGAACGTTTCGAGGACCGGCCCGAACAACGAGCCGTTGCAGATCAGCACGTACTCCGATTCCGAGATCGACCGCGACATCGGCTCGGTCTTCCTGGAGCTCAACGTTCCGCTGCTCGAGAGGCTCAGACTGTCCGCCGCGGTTCGATACGACGACTACTCGGACGTCGGCGACACGACCAATCCGAAATTCGGTCTCGTGTGGAACGTGACCGATCAGTTCAGCCTCCAGGGAACCTGGGGCACGTCGTTCCGCGCGCCGTCGCTCACCGACACGAACCCGAAGGCGGTGACGTCCGGAACGCCGCTGCCGTTCCCGAACTACGATCCGCGGATCACCAGCGGCTTGCTGCCGGCCGGCATCCTGGGGCCGTTCGGCTTGGCGCATTCCGCGCTGATCCTGGGGTCGAATCCCGATCTCAGGCCGGAAGAGGCGGACACCTGGTCGATCACCGCGAAGTTCCAGAACGAATCCTTCGACATCGGGGTGACGTACTGGGACGTCGTTTACGACAACCAGATCATCTTCCCCGGATCGCTCGCTGCTTACTCCGCCGGGCCCGAAGGGCCGCCCGACTATCTCGGATGGGGCAGCCTGGTCATTCCGGTCAACAATCCGGCGACCTGCGACAACTCGGACATCAGCACCGCGGATCCGGTATTGCGGCAATTCCTGGAATCGCTGAACTACGACTTCGTCTCGGCGGGCGGCTCGTTCGGGTCGGTCTCGTCGCTGCGCAACGACTTCTGCAAAGTCAACGTGATCGTCGACAGCCGCGTCCAGAACCTCGGCAAGGTGGAAATCAACGGCATCGATTTCAGCGCGAGCTACATGCGGGCGATCGGTGAAGTGGAGCTGATCGCGCAGCTCGCCGCCACGCGTTACCTGAACAACGAGATCTCGACGCGTCCGGGCGAGCCCGCCGTGGATCACAAAGGGGAGCTCTTCGACTCGTCCTCGGTCTTCGAATGGAAGGGCACCGCGGGCCTCACCGCCCTCTGGAGAGGATTCGATGCGACGCTGACGGCGCGGTATCTGGACGAGATGCTCGCCACCGGCCAGCTCACGCCCGAGGGTTTGCCGGGAGCTCCGGACAAGAAGATCTCGGCGTTCGTGGAGTTCGACCTGGCGCTCGGCTACGGCGCGCAGTTCAGCGAGCGTCGGTTCGGCATGCAGGAGTGGCGCGCACAGGTCGTGATCACGAATCTGTTCGACGAGGAGCCGGACTTCTTCACCCCGTCCGGCGATCCGCCCGGTTCGTGGCACTTCAAGTACGGCCTGCCGTTCGGCCGTACCTACTCCGCGCAGCTCACGGCCAAGTTCTAGGCCGGCTGCGAGCGGAAGCTCGGAACACGGCGGCCGAACTCGTGCGATTCGGCCGCCATGCCCCTTCCTGACGGAACGGTTGCGTCAGCCGATCCAGCCGAGGCGCTTCGCGTGCCGGGCGAGCCACAGCAGTCCGGCGCCGATCGCCAGAATCACGATCGGGAACGACAGCGTCGCGGCGGCGCCGAGATGCCGGATCGCATCCAGCCCGAAGATCACGTAGCCGAACTGCGCGACCGCGGCGATCAGCGACAGCGCCAGCAGCGCAACGGCCCATGACCGGCGCATCAGCAGGCCGACGACCCCGCCGAGCCCGGCGAACACGGCGATTCCGTGAACGATGAACAGCCAGCCCGGCCGGTTCCCGTAAACCTGCTGCTCGGCTTCACTCATGCGCGCGAGCGCGGCTTCATCCATCATCAGGTCTGTCACGACCGAGAGCACGCCGAGCAGCATCCACAGCAGCCCGAGGATCGAGACGATCCAGTACCAGCGCGGCAGCGCCGCGGTTGCGGTGGCTTCCATGGCATCCCTCCCTTCCCGGGGCTCCGATCATAGCTTCCCGCTTCGGACGAAGGAAACGGAGCGCTCCAGCGCATCGAGCGCGCTCTCGAGCAGGACCTCGCCCTGCGGCAGGTCGCGGCGCGCCTGGCCCTGCGGGCCGAGCACGAAGTCGTGGTAGCCGTGCTCGTAGATTTCCAGCCGCACGGTTTTTCGGTGCCGGGTGAGCTGATCGTGGAGCTGCCGCGCGAGTGTCACCAGCGCATCGTCCGCGCCGACCTGCACGAGAATCGGCGTCCGGATCGGCTCGATGTTCGCGCGCGCGACCTCCGGGTCGGCCTCGAGCTTCGCGAAGTCGAACTCGCTCGGGTCGGTGGGCAGCTTGCAGCCGAGGAACCAGATCGGCGCGGGTGCGCCGGCGACCACGGCGTGCAGATCGGGCACCTTCGAGGCGAGGTACATCGCCAGATTGCCGCCGAGGCTCACGCCGTAGACGCTGACCCGTGCCGGATCGACGTAGGGCAGGTGCCGGACGTATTCGATCACCGCGAGGCCGTCGTCGATCGCCGTGGTCAGCCCGGTGGTCGACGGCGTGTTCATCTCGGTGAACGGGCCGCCGCGGTAATCGCCGACGATCACGACGAAGCCTTCCTGAAGGAAACGCTCCCAGACCGGCCCGCCGTGGTCGCCGCGCGACCAGCCGACGAGCTGCTGCATGCCGCGTCCGCCGGGCGCGCCGTGGAACACGATCGTAAGCGTCCGGTCATCACCGTCTCGTAGTCGTTCACTCTGCCGTTGATGATGCGTGTCGACAGCGGATTATGCGGACACTTGCCACGTGTCCGCTTGGAGATGAGATGGACACGAGCCAAGCGTTGGTTGCGGCGGAGCG
>DASVDC010000019.1:0-35045 GCA_036381275.1 Pseudomonadales bacterium
TGGCCATGATCCGGGCCGCCCAGCGGCGCGGCTGGCGGGTGTTCTACCTCGAGCAGCGTGACCTGGTTCTCAGGCAGGGTGAGGCCCATGCCTTCCTGCATCCGTTGCGGCTCACCGGCCGCTTCGCCGAGACGCTCGATCCCGCCGATGCCGCGGGCGGCTGGTACGAGCTCGGCGAGGGCGTGGAAACCCCGCTCACCGAGCTCGACGTGATCATGATGCGCAAGGACCCGCCGTTCGACATGGAGTACGTCTACACGACCTATTTCCTCGAACGCGCGGAAGCCGAGGGGGTGCTGGTCGTGAACCGGCCGGCGAGCCTGCGGGATTGCAACGAGAAATTCTTCGCGACCGCGTTTCCGCAATGCTGCCCGCCGCTGGTGGTGAGCCGCCGGTACGACGTGCTGCGCGCGTTCCATGCGACGCATTCGAACGTCGTGTTCAAACGACTCGACGGCATGGGCGGCAGGAGCGTGTTCCGGATCATGGAGCACGACCCGAACCTGGGCGTGGTGCTCGAGACGCTGACCAACGGTGGCACCGAAACGATCATGGGCCAGAAGTTCCTGCCCGAGATCGCCGACGGCGACAAGCGCATCCTGCTGATCGACGGCGAGCCGGTGCCGTATGCGCTGGCGCGGATCCCGATGGCCGGCGAATCCCGCGGCAACCTGGCCGCCGGCGGCCGCGGTGTCGGCCGCGAGCTGACCGAGCGCGACCGCTGGATCGCCGCCGAAGTCGGCCCGGAGCTGAAGCGCCGGGGGCTCCTGTTCGTCGGCATCGACGTGATCGGCGACTACCTGACGGAAGTGAACGTCACCTGCCCGACCTGCATCCGTGAGCTCGACGCCCAGTTCTCGCTGGACATCGGCGGCATGGTGATGGACGCGGTCGCGACTAAGCTGAAGGAGAGATCCACCAGCAGCGCCGGTTGAACCCGGCCCCGGAACGCGAATCGAAACGTCCATGGCGACCATCTCCATCACGCCGCGCGACCGGCTCAGCTTCACGCTGTTTCTCGCGGCGTCGCTGCACGCCGCGATCATCCTCGGCGTCGGCTTCAGCCCCGAGGACACCGCGCCGCCGGCGCCGACCATCGAGGTGACCCTGGCGACCCATGCCGACCAGCAGGCGCCGGAGCAGGCCGACTTCATCGCCCAGGCGAACCAGCAGGGCAGCGGCACCGAGGCGGAGGTCCGGGAGACCACCACCACCAGCGAGTCGGACTTCCAAGAGGACCGGATCAACCCGGTGAACCCGGAACCGGTGACGCCGCCGCAGCCGCAGGAGCGGGTCGAGCGCGAACTGCTCGCGGCCGAGACCGCGCAGGAAGAGCAGGTGACCCGGGAGGACGAAGTGCCGGTCGACGATCCGGCACCCCGATTCCAGGCGGTGAACTACGAGCAGCTCGCGGAGGAGATCGCGAGCCTCGAGGCGCGCATCGCCGAGGAAGAGCAGGCGCTCGCGAAGCAGCCGCGGGTCAAGCGTCTCACCAGCGTCAGCACCAAGTCCGCGGTGGAGGCGGCCTACCTGAACGCGTGGCGCCAGAAGGTGGAGCGGATCGGCAACGCCAACTATCCCGCCGGCGGCGTCTACGGCGACCTGCGCATGCTGGTGGTGCTGCGCTTCGACGGCAGCCTGGAGGAGGTCCGTATCCTGGAGTCGTCGGGGCACAAGGTGCTGGACGACGCGGCGCTGCGCATCGTGCGCCTGGCCGCGCCGTACCAGGACTTTCCCGTCGAGATGCGCAAGAAGTACGATCGATTGGAGATCATCCGCACCTGGAAGTTCTCCCGCTCCGGAGCCAGCCTTGACACCTGAGTCGAGCCTGAAGAACCAGTTTCTGATCGCGATGCCGTCGCTCATCGGCGGCTATTTCGGCGACACGCTCATTTATCTCTGCGAGCACAACGACGACGGCGCGATGGGACTGGTCGTGAACCGGCCGACCGAGATGTCGCTGCGCGAGCTGCTCTCGCAGCTCGGGATCAGCGGGCGCGACGTTCCGGTCGAGATCCCGGTGCTGGACGGCGGGCCGGTGGCGCGCGACCGCGGCTTCATCCTGCACAGCGACGACTCCCGGTTCGAGGCGTCGCTCGATCTCGGTGACGGCACGATGCTCACCGCCGCGCGCGAGGTGCTCGAAGCCATCGCGGAAGGGCGGGGGCCGCGCGACTACCTGGTCGCGCTCGGCTACGCCGGCTGGGCCGGCGGTCAGCTCGAGGGCGAGCTGAAGGAGAACGCGTGGCTGACCTGTCCCGCGAGCCACGAGATCGTGTTCCGCGAGCCGTTCGAGAACCGGGTCCGCAAGGCCGCCGCGTCGCTCGGCATCGATCTTCGCTTCATGTCCGGTCAGGCCGGCCACGCCTGATGAGGCCCGCGGGAGCGGCGCGCGTCCCGCGCTGACGATGGCCTACGTCCTCGCCTTCGACTTCGGCCTGCGCCACATCGGCGTCGCCGCCGGCCAGACCGTCACCCGCACCGCGAGCCCCGTCGCGACGCTGCGCGCCCGCGACGGCAAACCCGACTGGCCGGAGCTCACCAAGCTCGTCGCCGAATGGAACCCGGCCCGTCTGCTGGTCGGCCTGCCCCTCAACATGGACGGCACCGAATCCGAGATGTCCGAGCGCGCCCGCCGCTTCGCCGCCGAGCTCGCCCGCCGCACCGGCCGCCCCACCGACCTCGTCGACGAGCGCCTCACCACCCGCGCCGCCACCGAAGCCGGCGGCACCCACCCCCACGCCGCCGCGCTGATCGCCGAAACCTGGCTGAACGACCACCGCTGAGCCCGGCCGAGGCTACCGGCGGACGGCCGAGGAAGGTGAAGGCGCCGCCGCGGAAACCCAGCGACGGCGGGAGCCGGAGGCGGCAGCGCTACCGCAATCCAGCGACGGTGGAAACGCGACGCGGCAGCGCACCTCGGAAAGAGGGAAGGACCTGGAAGCTGCGCCGGCGGTGGCCGGGGCGCGCCTTCGCGCAGCGTGTAGCGAGGCCGAGGAGGTCGGATTGACCCGCGCTTTTCAGCGGGGCAACTCCGGCCGACGAGGGAAGTCCCGGGGCGAACCGAAGGTTCGCCTCAGGCGAGCTGCGCTCGCCCGAGGGACCCGAGCGAGCTGCGCGAAGGCGCTCGCCGGGACGCCGGCGGCCGACGTCTAAACGGACCTTCACGGAGAAGAGTTCGCGGCCGGAGGCCGCTCCCACAGTAGCAGCAGCAGTAGCTGCAGTAGTAGCTGGACTGGAGCAGCAGCTAGCTCAACGCCGGTACCGGACTTTCGGACCGGGTTCGTCGGGCTCCAGCGAGAGTCCCGCGACGGAAGCGAGCGGATCCGGATTCGCATCCGACCCCAGCTTGATCATCAGCCGCAGGTCGTTCGGCGAATCCGCGTGCGCGAGCGCCGACTCGTAGGAGATCTCGCCTTCGCTGTAGAGTTTGTACAGCGCCTGGTCGAACGTCTGCATGCCGTGCTCGGTGGACTTCGCCATCAGCTCCTTCAGGAGGTGCACCTCGCCCTTGCGGATGTGGTCCGCCACCAGCGGCGTGTTGATCAGCACCTCGATCGCGGCGCGGCGCCCCTGCCCGTCGACGGTCGGGATCAGCTGCTGGGCGACCATCGCCTTCAGGTTCAGCGACAGGTCCATCCACACCTGGCTGTGCCGGTCACTCGGGAAGAAGTGGATGATCCGGTCGAGCGCCTGGTTGGCGTTGTTGGCGTGCAGCGTGCAGAGGCACAGGTGGCCGGTCTCGGCGAACGCGACCGCGTGCTCCATGGTCTCGCGGGTGCGCACCTCGCCGATCATGATCACGTCCGGCGCCTGGCGCAGCGTGTTCTTCAGCGCCACCTCGAAGCTCTCGGTGTCCACCCCCACCTCGCGCTGCGTGACGATGCAGCCCTTGTGCTGGTGGATGAACTCGATCGGGTCCTCGATGCTGATGATGTGCCCGGACGAGTGCTCGTTGCGGTGGCCGATCATCGCCGCGAGCGACGTCGACTTACCGGTGCCGGTCGCGCCGACGAAGATGATCAGCCCGCGCTTGGTCATCGCCAGGTCTTCGATGATCGGCGGCAGCTGCAGGTCGCGTATGCGCGGGATGTTCACCTCGATGCGCCGCAGCACCATGCCGACGAGGTTGCGCTGATAGAACGCGCTGACCCGGAAGCGGCCGAGCCCGGGGGTGTTGATCGCGAAGTTGCACTCGCGCTCCTTCGTGAAGGTCGCCTGCTGGTCCCGGGTCATCACGCCGAGCACGAGGTCGCGGGACTGCTCGGGCGAGAGGTCCTGCTTTCCGGCGCTGTAGAGCTTGCCGTTGATCTTCAGCATCGGCGGCTTGCCGGCGGTGATGAACAGGTCCGAGGCGCCTTTCTCCACCACGAGCTTGAGCAGCTTGTCGAATTCCATGGCCTTTCTCTAGAACTTTTCCGGCATCTTCGCCTTTTCCCGGGCGGTCTCGCGGGTGATGATCCGTTTGGCCACCAGGTCGTGCAGGCACTGATCGAGGGTCTGCATGCCCTGGGCGGCGCCGGTCTGGATCGCCGAGTACATCTGCGCGACCTTCGCCTCGCGGATCAGGTTCCGGATCGCCGGGGTACCGATCATGATCTCGTGCGCGGCGACCCGGCCGCCGTTCACGCGCTTCAAGAGCGTCTGCGACACCACCGCCTGGAGCGACTCGGAGAGCATCGAGCGCACCATGTCCTTCTCTTCCGCCGGGAACACGTCGATCACCCGGTCGATCGTCTTGGCCGCCGACGTGGTGTGCAGCGTGCCGAATACGAGGTGCCCCGTCTCGGCGGCGGTCAGCGCGAGGCGGATCGTCTCGAGGTCGCGCATCTCGCCGACCAGGATGATGTCCGGGTCCTCCCGCAGCGCCGAGCGCAGCGCCTCGTTGAAGCCGTGGGTGTCGCGGTGCACCTCACGCTGGTTCACCAGGCACTTCTTCGACTCGTGCACGAACTCGATCGGGTCCTCGATCGTCAGGATATGGTCGTAGCGGTTGTCGTTGATGAAGTCGATCATCGCCGCGAGCGTGGTGCTCTTGCCCGAGCCCGTCGGGCCGGTCACCAGTACGAGGCCCCGCGGCGTCATCGCGATGTCCTTGAACACCTGGCCCATCCCGAGGTCCTCCATGGTCAGCACCTTGGAGGGGATGGTCCGAAACACCGCGCCGGCGCCGCGGTTCTGGTTGAACGCGTTGACCCGGAAGCGCGCGACCCCGGGCACCTCGAACGAGAAGTCGGTCTCGAGGAACTCCTCGTAGTCCTTGCGCTGCTTGTCGTTCATGATCTCGTAGATCAGCGCATGGACTTCCTGATGCTCGAGCGGCGGCAGGTTGATGCGCCGTACGTCGCCGTCCACGCGAATCATCGGCGGCAGGCCGGCGGACAGATGAAGGTCGGAAGCGCCCTGCTTGGCGCTGAATGCGAGCAGCTCGGTAATGTCCATCAACGGTCCCTGTCGTCTGCGCGGGCCCGGCGGCGGCGCCATACGGGCCCGTCTCGTATAGTATTATCCGCCCTTTCCATGCACCACGCCGTCATCGCCCGTGCACCGGAGCGGGTGCGAGATCTGCGATACGGTTGGCACCATGAGCTTGCAGTCGGTCTCCCACAGCATAGTCGACAACGTCCGACGGGTCCGGGCCGAGCTCGATGCAGCCGCCCGCGCGGCCGGCCGCGAGCCGGGCTCGGTGCGGCTGATCGCGGTCGCGAAGACTCAGCCCGCGGAACGGATCCGCGCGGCCGCGGCGGCCGGCTGCCGCGACATCGGCGAGAGCTATCTGCAGGAGGCGCTTCCGAAGATCCGCGCGCTGGCCGATCTGGATCTGACGTGGCACTTCATCGGCGCGATCCAGTCGAACAAGACCCGGCCGATCGCCGAGCACTTCGACTGGGTGCACACCGTCGCGCGGCCGAAGATCGCCGAGCGGCTCGCCGCTCACTGCCCGCCCGGCAAGGTGCTGAACGTGACGTTGCAGGTGAACGTCGACCGCGATCCCGCGAAGGCGGGTGTCGAGCCGGAGGCGGCCGCGGAGCTGCTCGATGACGTCCAGCGCCGCCCGAACCTGCGGGTGCGCGGGCTGATGACGATCCTGCGGCTGGACACGCCGCCGCTCGACGGCTACCGGCGCCTGGCCCGGCTGTTCGAGGCGCTGCGCCCGCGCGCGCTCGGCGAGTGGGATACCCTGTCCATGGGCATGAGCGGCGACTTCGCCGAGGCGGTCGCCGCCGGCGCGACGCACGTGCGCATCGGCACCGCCATCTTCGGCCCCCGGAACTGACCGCCAGACACACGGAGAGCTCGTGAAAGACAGAAGCATCGCCTTCGTCGGCGCCGGCAACATGGCTCGCAGCCTGATCCGCGGGCTGCTCGCGTCGGGTACGCCGCCCGAGCGGCTGTGCGCGGCCGATCCCGACGCGGCTCAGCGCGAGCAGCTCGCTGCGCTCGGCGTTCCGGTACTCGAGGACAACGCGGTGGCGATCGGCGGCGCCGACGTCGTGGTGCTGGCCGTGAAGCCGCAGGTGATGGCGGCGGTGCTGCGGCCGCTGCCGATTGCCACCGGGCAGCTCGTGATCTCGATCGCCGCCGGCCTGCCGCTGTCGGCGCTCGAGGCGTGGACGCCCGCCGGCACCGCGATCGTGCGCTGCATGCCGAATACGCCGGCGCTGCTCGGCGCCGGCATCACGGGGCTGTTCGCCAACGCCGCGGTGACGCCGGAGCAGAAGGACGCGGCCGAACGGATCCTTTCCGCCGCGGGGCGCACGCTGTGGGTGCCCGAGGAGTCGGCGCTCGATGCGGTGACCGCGGTCTCCGGCAGCGGGCCCGCGTATTTCTTTTATCTGATGGAAGCGATGATCGAAGCCGGGGAGGCGCTCGGCCTCGACCACGACACCGCCGTGACCCTCACCCTCGAGACCGCGTACGGCGCCGCGCGGATGGCCCGGGAGGGCGGCGAGCCCCCAGCGGTGCTGCGCGCCAACGTGACCTCACCCGGCGGGACCACCGAGCGCGCGCTGTCTATACTGGACGCCGCCGGCGTCCGGGACACCGTTCGTCAGGCCGTGGCCGGCGCCGCGGCCCGCGCCAGGGAACTTGCGGAGGAGCTCGGCCGACCATGAATGACGCCCTCAACTTCGTCATCACCTTCATCCTGGAGGTGGTCACCTTCGTGTTCGTGGCGCGCTTCCTGCTCCAGGCCTGCCGCGTGGACTTCTACAACCCGATCTCCCAGGGCCTGGTAAAGGCGACCGATCCGGTGCTGCGCCCGGTGCGCATGGTGCTGCCCGGCTACCGCAACCTCGACTTCGCGGCGTTCCTCGCCGCGGTGCTCGTGCAGATACTGCTGATCATGTCGCTGTCGGCCCTCTACGGCGGCTACGTGGGCAGCGTCGTCACGCTGATCGCGCAGGCCGTGCTGCGCGTGATCCTGCTCGTGATCCAGATCTTCTGGTGGTCGATCCTGATCGTGATCATCGCGGGCTGGATCGCGCCGGGCAGCTACCACCCGGCGCTCGCGCTGCTGCAGCAGATCACCGAGCCGCTGCTCGCGCCCGCTCGGCGCCTGCTGCCGCCGCTGGGTGGGCTCGACTTCTCGCCGATCGTGGTCTTCCTGATCCTCGGGGTCATCGAGCGCATCCTCCCCCAGCTGTTCGCGTCGATGCTGTAGCGGAGCGGAGCCCGATGCCGGATGCGCTGCCTGCCGACTCGGTGGGGCTCGTCACCCCCCGAACCTTCGTCTGCCGCGAGCCGTTCACGCTGCAGTGCGGCCGGACCCTGCCCGGTTTCGAGCTGGTCTACGAAACCTACGGCCGGTTGAACGCCGCGCGCAGCAACGCGGTGCTGATCTGCCATGCGCTCTCCGGCCACCACCACGCCGCCGGCTACCATTCGCCGACGGACCGCAAGCCCGGCTGGTGGGACGCCTGCATCGGCCCCGGCAAGCCCATCGACACCGACCGTTTCTTCGTGGTGAGCCTGAACAACCTCGGCGGCTGCCACGGCAGCACCGGGCCGATCTCGATCAACCCGGAAACCGGCGCGCCGTACGGGCCGGACTTCCCCACGGTGACCGTGCGCGACTGGGTGCGCAGCCAGGCGATGCTCGCCGATCACCTCGGTATCGAGCGCTTCGCCGCCGTGATTGGCGGTTCGCTCGGCGGCATGCAGGCGCTGCAGTGGTCGATCGAGTTCCCGGAGCGCGTCCGCGCGGCGGTGCTGATCGCATCGGCTTCGCGCCTGTCCGCGCAGAACATCGCGTTCAACGAGATCGCCCGCCAGGCGATCCTGAACGACCCGCGCTTCCACGGCGGCCACTATCGTGCCAAGGGCGTCAATCCCGATCTCGGGCTGATGCTCGCGCGGATGGTGGGCCACGTGACCTACCTCTCCGACGACGGGATGCGCCAGAAATTCGGCCGCGAGCTGAAGTCCGGCGACCTGCGCGCGGCGCGCGACGTCGAGTTCCAGGTCGAGAGCTACCTGCACCACCAGGGCCGCTCGTTCTCGAAGAGCTTCGACGCGAACACGTACCTGCTGATGACCAAGGCGCTGGATTTCTTCGACCCGGCCGGTGAGCACGGCGACGATCTGGTGGCGGCGCTCGCACCGGCGCAATGCCGTTTTCTGGTGATCTCGTTCACCACCGACTGGCGCTTCTCGGTGGAGCGTTCGCGCGAGCTGGTCAATGCGCTGGTGGAAGCCCGCAAGAACGTCGCCAGCGCGATCATCGAGACCGAGCACGGGCACGACGCGTTCCTGCTGCCGGTGCCCCGATACGTGACGGTGCTGCGCACCTACCTCGGCCGGCTCGCCGACGAAGTGGACGCCGAGGCATCCGCGGATGCCGGGCCGGCCCCGCTCGTGCGCCCGGAGGCGGCGAATGCGCGCTGACCTCCGGATCATCGCCGAGCTGGTCAATCCCGGCGCGCGGGTGCTCGACCTCGGCTGCGGTACCGGCGACCTGCTCGCGTATCTGCAGGACCACAAGCGCGTCAACGGCTACGGGCTCGAGATCGATCCGGACAACATCACGACGTGCCTCGCGAAGGGCGTGAACGTGATCGAGCAGGACCTCGATCAGGGCCTCGCCAACTTCCCCGACGACAGCTTCGACATGGTGGTGATGACCGAGACGCTGCAGTCGGTTCGCGAGCCGCACGCGCTGCTCGACGAGATGCTGCGCATCGGCGCGGAGTGCGTCGTGACGTTCCCGAACTTCGGCCACTGGCGGTGCCGCGCGCAGCTCACGCTGAAGGGGCGCATGCCGGTCGCCCGCCACCTGCCGCACAACTGGTTCGACACGCCGAACATCCACCTGTGCACCTTCGACGACTTCGAGAAGCTGTGTCAGGATAAGCGCCTCGCGATCATCGAGCGCTTCGTGGTGGACGCGAACCACAGCGACCGGCCGCTGATCAACCGGTTCCCGAACTTCTTCGGCACCTACGCGTTCTATCGGCTGGGTCGCCCCGGGCGGACGGCATGAGCGCCCCCGCGCGACGGCTGATCGGCGCCGCGGTGCTCGGCGCGCTGCTCACGCTGCCGGCGTGGGCCGAACGGATGGAGCGGCTCGGCCCGTTCGAGGCCCACTACAGCCTGGTCCCGACGCTGATGCTCTCGCCGGACGTGGCCGGCAACTACGGCATCGCCCGCGGCCGGGATCGCGCGCTGCTGAACGTCACGATCCTAGACGCCGACGGCAAGCCGGTGCAGGCGGAGGTCTCGGGCGTGGTACGCGATCTGCTCGGTCAGCCGAGCCCGATCGGGTTCCGCGAGGTGCTCGAAGGAGAAGCCGTCTACTATCTGGCCGAGATCCGCCATGCCGACCAGGAGGTGCTGCGCTTCACGATCGACGTGCGCACGCCGGACGGCGTGAGCCGCAGCTTCGCGTTCCAGCAGAAGCTGTACTGGGAAGAGCCGTGAAGATCGTGCTCGCGAGCAGCAACCCCGGGAAGCTCGCCGAGCTCGGCGCGCTGCTCGCGCCCCTCGGCCTCGAGATCGAGAGCCAGAGCGCCCTCGGCATCCCGCCGGCGGCGGAGGAGCGGCTCACGTTCGTCGAGAACGCGCTCGACAAGGCGCGCCACGCGAG
This sequence comes from Pseudomonadales bacterium, assembly GCA_036381275.1. GTDB lineage: Bacteria > Pseudomonadota > Gammaproteobacteria > Pseudomonadales > Azotimanducaceae > UBA7803. Next base: position 10,085 of record DASVDC010000019.1, read on the forward strand.
CCGCCACTCGGGTCTGCCGGCGCTCGCCGACGACTCGGGTCTGGTGGTGCCGGCGCTCGGGGGCGCACCGGGCATCCGTTCCGCGCGCTACGCGGGCCCCGACGCCGACGATCGCGCGAACAATGCCAAGCTGATCGCGGCGCTCGAGGGCGTCGATCGGCCGGCGGCGCACTACTACTGCGCGCTGGTGTTCCTGCGCCACCCGGAAGACCCCGCGCCGGTGCTCGCAACGGCGCGCTGGCACGGGGTGATCGTGCGCGAGCCGCTCGGCACCGGCGGCTTCGGCTACGACCCGCACTTCTACCTGCCCGAGCTCGGCTGCACCGCGGCCGAGCTCGAACGCTCCGAGAAGAACCGGCTGAGCCACCGGGGGCGCGCGCTCGCGGCGCTCGCCGCCGAGCTGCGCGACGCGCTTCGATGAGCGGGCTCGGGCTGTACCTGCACTTTCCGTGGTGCGTGCGCAAATGCCCGTACTGCGATTTCAACTCGCATCCGCTGCGCGATGCGCTGCAGCACGAAGCTTATCTCGAGGCGCTCGAGGCGGATCTCGCCGCCCAGCTCGCGGACGTGCCGGCGGGCGCCCTGACGAGCGTCTTCTGCGGCGGCGGCACGCCGAGCCTGTTTCCGCCGGAGACGTTCGCCCGGCTGATCGAGCAGCTCGCGCCGTGGCTCGCCGCCGACGCCGAGATCACGATGGAGGCGAACCCCGGCACGGTGGAGCACCACGACTTCGCCGGCTACCGCCGCGCCGGCATCAACCGGCTCTCGCTCGGCGCCCAGTCGTTCTCCGCGGAAAAGCTCATGCGGCTCGGCCGCATCCACGGGCCGGACGATACGGTGCGCGCCTACGAGAAGGCGCGCCGCGCCGGCTTCGACAACGTCAATCTGGATCTGATGTACGGCCTGCCGGAGCAGAGCGTCGCCGAGGCGCTCGGCGACCTCGAGCAGGCGATCGCGCTCGGCCCGGAGCACCTGTCCTGGTACCAGCTCACGCTGGAGCCGAAGACCGAGTTCGCGCGCCGACCGCCGCCGCTCCCCGACCACGATCGGATCGCCGACATGGAACGCGGGGGGCTCGCGTACCTCGCCGAAGCCGGCTACCGGCGCTACGAAGTCTCGGCGTTCGCGCGCAACGGACGCGCGTGCCGCCACAACCTGACCTACTGGCAATTCGGCGACTACGTCGGTGCCGGCGCCGGCGCACACGGCAAGCGCAGCCAGTGCCGCGCCGGCCGGCTCGCCATCGAGCGCACCCGCAAGCCGAGCCAGCCGCGCCGGTATCTCGCCGATCCCACCGCCACCGAGACGGTGCCGGTCACGGACGGCGAGCGCCGTTTCGAGTTCCTGCTGAACGTGCTGCGCCTGGTGGACGGCGTCCCGCACGAGCGGTTCCCCGCCGCCACGGGGCTGCCGATCGACGCGCTCGAGCCCGAATGGTCGCAACTCGTCGCGGAGGGGCTGCTGCGCCGCGACCGGATCGCGACGACGCCGCGGGGCCTGCGCTACCTCGACGGCGTGCTTCAGCGCTTCCTGACGTAGCGCAGATCCCAGACGGCGTGGCCGAGGCGCCGGCCGCGCGCCTCGAACCGGGTGCGCGGACGTTCCGCGTCGGGCTGATCGCTCTCGACCTGCGGCGGACGCAGCGCTTCGAACGCCGTCTCCGCATCGAATACCGCGGCGATCCACTGCGCGTACTCTTCCCAATCCGTGGCGAGCCAGACCAGCCCGCCGGGCCGCAGACGGCGCGCCAGCAGCGCGACGAACGCCGGCTGCACCAGACGGCGCTTGTGGTGGCGCTTCTTCGGCCACGGATCCGGGAAGAAGATGCGCACCTCGTCCACCGAGTCGGGCGCGAGGCACCGCTCGAGCACCTGCTCGGCGTCACCTTCGACCAGCCGCACGTTGCCGAGCCCGTGGCGCTCGATCCCGAGCAGCGCCGAGCCGATGCCGGGCTCGTACACCTCGACGCCGAGCAGGTTCCAGTCCGGGCAGGCGAGCGCCCAGTCGATCAGCGCCTGGCCCATGCCGAAGCCGATCTCGACGCCGAACGGCGCCGCGCGGCCGAACACCGCGGCCGGCTCGATCGGCGCGCCGGGCTCGAGGCAGTAGCGGGGCGCGAGGGTGTCGAGCGCGCGCGCCTGGGCACGGGTACGGCGGCCGCGGCGGCGCAGGTACAGGCGCGGCGCGTGCGCGGGCTTGTCGTCGGCGCCGCTCAAGGGCCGGCGGTGCGCAGCGCCGCCCAGATCAGCGCGATCCAGCCGACGATGAACGCGATTCCGCCGAGCGGCGTCACCGGGCCGAGCACGCGCGGACCGCCGAGCGAGAGCGCGTACAGACTGCCCGAGAACAGCAGCACGCCGACCACGAACGCCCAGCCGGCCATCTGCAGCGGCAGGCCGGTGCCGAGGCCGCCGGCGAATCGAAGCCAGAGCCCGGTCGCGAGCAGCGCGAGCGCGTGGACCAGATGGTAGGTGACGGCCGTCTGCCAGGTGGAGAGCCCGGTCGGACCCAGCTGATCCTTCAGCCCGTGCGCGCCGAACGCGCCGAGCGCGACGCCCGAGGCCCCGTAGACGGCGGCGATCAGCAGGAACAGGCTGCCGGCGGGCACGGCGCTCAGGACGCCACGGCCGCCTGCAGCTTCTTCATCGCGTTCTTCTCGATCTGCCGGATCCGCTCGGCGGAAACGTCGTAGCGGGCGGCCAGGTCGTGCAGGGTCGCTTTCTGCTCGGAAAGCCAACGGCTCTGGATGATGTCGCGGCTGCGCTCGTCGAGCGTCGACAGCGCGGCACCGAGCTTCTCGGTCGCCGACTCCTGCCAGTCCTCCTCGACGATCAGGTCCTCGGGATTACCGCCCTCCTGCTCCAGGTAGTGCGCGGGGGCGAAGTACGCCGCGTCCTGGTCGTCGTCCTCGTCGAAGCCGTCGAAGGACAGGTCGCTCGCGGCCATGCGGCCTTCCATCCGCGCCACTTCCTCTTCCGGGACACCGAGCTCCTCGGCCATCGCCCGGGTCTCGTCGCGGGTCAGCCACGCGAGCCGGCGCTTGGCACTGCGCAGGTTGAAGAACAGCTTGCGTTGCGCCTTGGTGGTCGCCACCTTGACGATGCGCCAGTTGCGCAGAATGAACTCGTGGATCTCCGCCTTGATCCAGTGCACGGCGAACGAGATCAGCCGCACGCCGATCTCGGGGTTGAAGCGCTTCACCGCCTTCATCAGCCCGACGTTGCCTTCCTGGATCAGGTCGGCCTGGGGCAGACCGTAGCCCTGGTAGGACCTCGCCAGGTGGACCACGAAACGCAAGTGCGACAACACGAGCTGCCGGGCGGCGTCGAGATCGTTCTCGTGGTAGAACCGCAGCGCCAGCTCCCGCTCTTCCTCCGCGGACAGCACCGGGAAAGCGCTCACGGTCCGAACGTACGCGTCCAGATCGCGGCCGGGCGACAGGCTGTTCAGCGACAGCACACTCGTGGTCATGTGATACCTCCGGTAACACCTGGTGGGGGAGTTTAGCACTCGTCGCGTTAGACTGCTAAGCCCCCGGCGGGTTCCGCGGAGGCTCGAGTCAGGAACTTATAAGATCTTGATCCTCAAGAGATTTCCAGGCTGGCGAGGCGCTGCCGTACGGCGATCAGCGCGCCCGCGACCCCGAGCACCAGAGCGGCAGCAAAGAGCGTACCGACGAACCCGAGATCGAAGCCGGCGAGCACCGGCTCCCGGCCGTAGCTGCCCACCAGCTCCGACAGCGGGGCCTCGATGATCAGCAGGCCCAGGCTGATCAGCATCGCGGCCACGAGCCCTCCGCCGAGCCCGTAGAACGCACCGAAGTACAGGAACGGACGGCGCATCTGCGACTGGCTCGCGCCGACCAGCTTCATCACCCGCACCTCCTCGAGCCGCGCCTCGATCGCGAGTCGTACCGACGTGGCGGTAATCAGCACCGCGCCGAGCCCGAACAGCACCGCGAGCATCAGGGCGAGCCGCGTCACCACGCGGGTGACCTGTGAGACACGCTCGAGCCAGGCGCGTTCCACGACGACCTCGTCCACCGCGTCCGCATCGGCGGCGGCCTTCGCCACCGCGTCGAGCGCGTCCGCGTCGGCGCCGGGCTTCAGCACCGCACGCAGCGACGCCGGCAGGGGGTTGTGGTCGAGCAGCTCGAGCGCGTCGCCGAGCTCGGCCTGGCCGCGGAACTCTTCGAGCGCCTGCTCGGCGCTGATCACGGTCACGTCGGCCACGGCCGGATCCGCGCGCAGGCGCTCCGCGAGCGCCGTGACCGAGGCCTCCGGCGCGCCGAGCTCGAAGTACACCGACAGCCCCGGCCGGCCCTCCCAGTCCGCGGTCAGCGCGGTCAGGTTCACCTGCAGCAGGTAGAGTCCCGCCGGCAACGCCAGCGCGATGCCGACCAGCAGCCACACCAGCAGGCTCGTGCCGATCCGCTCCGCGGCGAACCGGCCGGTATCCCTGAGGATCCTGACGTGATCACGCAGCAGCGCGGCGAGGCCGGCGCGCTGGCGCGGCCAAGGCTCCTTCGGCGTCCTAGACCGCGCCATCGACCTCACCGGCCGGCTCCGGCACCGGCGCCGCATCGTCCGAGCGGCCCGGCCGGTCGCTCACGAGGCTCCCCTCGGACAGCTCGATGATGCGCATGCCCATCGATTCGATCAGGTCGCGGTCGTGGCTGGCGACGATCACCGTCGTGCCGACCTGATGGAACTGCCGGAAGAGCTGCATGATGTCCCGGGACAGCTCGGGGTCGAGGTTGCCCGTGGGCTCGTCGGCGAGCAGGATCTTCGGCCGGGTCACCACGGCCCGGGCGATGCCGACCCGCTGCTGTTCCCCGGTGGAGAGGTGGCGCGGAAACAGCGCCTCCTTCTCGAGCAGGCCCACGCGCGACAGCGCGGCGCGCACCCGGCGCGCGACGTCCCGTTCCCGGAAGCCCGCGACCCGCAGCGGCAGCGCGACGTTGTCGTAGATGCTGCGCTGCGGCAGCAGGTGGTGGTCCTGGAACACCACGCCGAGGTGGCGCCGGTAGTGGGCGAGCCGCCGCGGCGACAGCCGGGTCACGTTCACCCCGTTCACGAGGATGCTGCCGCGGGTAGGGCGATCGAGGCAGAGGAGCAGCCGCAGGAACGTGCTCTTGCCGGCGCCGGAATGGCCGGTCAGGAAGGTCATCGAGCCCGGCTCGAAGCTCACCGTCAGATCCTTCAGCGCTTCCTGGCCGCTGTCGAAGCGGCGGCTGACCTGGTGGAGCTCCACCTGGGCCATCAGCGCATCGTCCGAACCGGGGCGCTACTCATCCGACTCCCGCGCCAGCAGCGCCCGCACGAAGTCCTCCGCGGAGAACGGCCGCAGATCGTCCACGCCCTCGCCGATGCCGATGAAGTGCACGGGCTTCGCAATCTGCCGCGCGATCGCGAACAGCACCCCGGCCTTGGCGGTGCCGTCGAGCTTGGTCACCACCAGCCCCGTCACGCCGACGGCGGCGTCGAACTCGCGCACCTGAGAGAGTGCGTTCTGCCCGATGCTCGCATCGAGAACCAGCAGCACCTGATGCGGCGCGCGCTCGTCGAGCCGGCCGACCACGCGCTTGACCTTCTTCAGCTCCTCCATCAGGTTGGTCTTCGCCTGCAGCCGCCCGGCGGTGTCCGCGAGCAGCACGTCGACCCCCCGGGCCATCGCGGCCTGGACCGCGTCGTAGACCACCGACGCGCTGTCCGCCCCCTGCTTCTGCGCGATCACCGGAACGCCGGCGCGCTCGCCCCAGCGCTGAAGCTGCTCGACCGCGGCAGCGCGAAACGTATCGCCCGCGGCGAGCAGCACCGAACGTCCTTCGCTGCGCAGCCGGTGCGCCAGCTTGCCGATGGTGGTGGTCTTGCCGACACCGTTGACGCCGACGAAGAACACGACGTGCGGGCGCTGGTCGGCGGGCACGACGAACGGCTGCTCGAGCGGCCGGAGCTGATCCACCAGCAGCGCCGAGAGCGCCCCGTGCAGCGCGACCGTGTCGTTCAGCTCCCGGCGTTTCACCCGCTGGGCGAGATCGGCCATGATGCTGCGCGTGGTGTCGATGCCGACGTCGGTGACGAGCAGCGCCGTCTCCAGCTCCTCCATCACCGAGTCGTCGATTTCCTTCTCGCCGAGCAGCAGGTTGCCGACGCCGCTCGCGAGCTGATCGCGGGTCTTCGAGAGGCTGGTCTTCAGGCGGCGCCAGAGCCCGCCCCGCCCGCTGTCCTGTTTCGCTTCGCTCACCGTACTGCGCGTTCTCTCACGTGAGATGGCTTGTACACCGGCCTGCGGTGCCCCACCATTCGCGGCGGATCCGCCGGTGACGATGTGCGACAGCGATGGCCAGCAACGAGGTGCGCATTATCGGCGGTAACTTCAGAGGGCGAAAGCTCGTCTTTCCGGAGCGCCGCGATCTGCGCCCGACCCTCGGCCGGGTGCGTGAAACGCTGTTCAACTGGCTCGCCGCCGACATCCCGGGCAGCCGTTGCCTCGATCTGTTCGCCGGCAGCGGCGCGCTCGGCCTCGAAGCGGCCTCCCGCGGCGCCGCCTCGGTCACGCTGGTGGAGAGCGACCGCAAGGTGGCCGCGCGCCTGAAGGAGAACGTCGCGCGGTTCGGCGCCGTCAACGTCCGGGTGATCTGCGACCGCGCGGAACGGGTGCTGCGCCGGGGCGGCGGGCCGTGGGACGTGATCTTCCTCGACCCGCCGTTCCAGCAGGCCCGCCTCGGCGAGATGCTCGCGCTGATCCTGGAGACCGGCGCGCTCGCCGAGGAGGGACTCGTCTACGTCGAAGCGCCCCGGCGCGAGCCGCTGACGACCGGTGAGTGGCGCACGATCCGCGAGGGCCTCGCCGGCGACACGCGGTTCGCGCTCCTTGCGACCCCCTGACCGCCCCGCTACCATCCGGCCCTTTCCGGGGGAGTCCTTCATGCGGGTGGTAGTTTATCCGGGCTCGTTCAACCCCATCACGAAGGGTCACATGGACCTGGTGAAACGGGCGCTGAACCTCTTCGACCACGTGATCGTCGCGATCGGCACCTCGGCGCAGAAGGACCCCAAGGTCGACCTGAAGGACCGCATCGAGCTCTGCCGGGAAGTGCTCGCCGATTTCGGCGACCGCGTCTCGGTGGAGGGCTTCAACACGCTGCTGGTGGACTACGTGCGCAGCCGCAACACCCGCTACATCCTGCGGGGGCTCCGCACGGTCACCGACTTCGACTACGAATTCCAGATGGCGGAGATGAACCAGTCCCTCGATCCGACGATCGAGTACGTGTTCCTGCCGACCTCGAAGGACTGCTCGTTCATCTCGTCGACGCTGGTGCGGGAGATCTCCGCGCTCGGCGGCGACATCTCCCAGTTCGTTCACCCGGCGGTGGTGCGCGCCTACGCGCAGGCGCGCCGGAGCGCGTGAGCGGCAGGGCCCGGGACCGCGCTCCGGCCGCTGCCGCCCGACGTCAGTTCGCCGACCGCGGGGACTGGTAGCGGCCCGCGCGGCAGCCGAGGCAGCGCAGGAACGTCTCCCGCACCGGCCCCATCACCAGCGCGTCCGCGGCCTGATCGACGTTACCGCCCGCCGCGCTGAACGGCAGGCTCACCACGAACACGGCCGAGCCGAGCACGGTGGCGACGATGCCGAGCGGGCGCGCGATCAGCACGTCCGCGGTCATCTCCGCCGCCGACGGCTCCTCCTCGCGCGCCGCGTGGGCGGGCAGCGCCAGCAGCCCGGTCAGCGCCGCGCACGCGAGCAGCCGGACCAGACGGGAAGTGCCCGCGCCGCGGGATCCATCCTGATGCTTCATGTCCACAGCTTCCGTTCCTAGATGCCGGGGGAGTGGCACACTCTCGATACCCGGGGTGGAGTCTAGCACCCGCGGGCCGCGAAACCTTGGCCACGTTGGCAATTCGGGCAGAAAACGGTGGCCCGCTGGCCGAGCCGCAGTCCCCGGAGCTCGCTCTGGCAGCGCCGGCACGGCAGGCCCTCGCGGCCGTAGACGTAGAGCGACTGGCGGAAGTAGCCGGGGTCGCCGTCGGCGTTCACGAAGTCGCGCAGCGTCGTGCCGCCGAGCGCGATGGCGTCGCCGAGCACGCGCTTCACGGCCGCGGCCAGCCGGTCGTAGCTCGCCCGCGTGACCCGTCCGGCGGGCAGGCTCGGCCGGATGCCGGCCAGGAACAGCGCCTCGTTCGCGTAGATGTTGCCGACCCCGACCACCACCCGGCCGTCCATCAGCAGGTTCTTCACCGCTACGCGCCGCCCGCGGGCCGCGTGCTTCAGATAGGCGCCGTCGAACGCGTCCGACAGCGGCTCCACTCCCAGGTTCGCGAGCAGCCAGTGCTCGCTGCCGGCCGGCTGCCAGTGGATACTGCCGAACCGGCGCGGATCGTTCAGCCGCAGCGCCCGGCCGGAATCGAGCAGGAAGTCCACGTGATCGTGCTTGCGCACCTCCGCATCGGCCGGCAGCACCCGGAGGCTCCCGGACATCCCGAGGTGCACGATCAGCGTCCCCTCTTCGAGGCGCACCAGCAGGTACTTGGCGCGCCGCTCCACCGCGTGCACCCGCTGACCCGCGAGCCCCGCCGGCAGCTCCACCGGCCAGCGCAGCGACGGATTGCGCAGCTCCCAGCGCACGATGCGCCGGCCGAGCAGATGCGGCTCGATTCCGCGCCGGGTGGTTTCGACTTCAGGGAGCTCCGGCACGTCGGGTACCGGCGGGGGCGGGGGAGGCGGGAGGAACGGTGCCCGGGCGGACGCGGACGAAGCCACGCGCCGCCCGGCGCGGACTCACTTGATCTTGGCTTCCGTGTAGATCACGTGCTTGCGTACCACCGGGTCGTATTTCTTGAACTCGAGCTTGTCCGGCGTGTTGCGCTTGTTCTTGTCGGTGGTATAGAAGTGGCCGGTGCCGGCGCTCGAGACCAGTTTGATCTTCTCTCTCATGTCGACCTCCGCTCGCCGTCAGACCTTCTCGCCGCGCTGACGGATCTCCGCCAGCACCGCATCGATGCCCTTCTTGTCGATGATCCGCATGCCCGCCGAGGAGACGCGCAGGCGGACGAACCGCTTCTCGCTCTCCACCCAGAACCGGTGGTAGTGGAGGTTCGGCGAGAAGCGCCGCCGGGTCTTGATCTGGGAGTGGCTGACGTTGTTACCCGTCATCGGCCGCTTGCCGGTCACCTGGCAGACTTGGGACATTTTCCGAGCCCAGGAAAAAATGAGCGCGCCATTATACTCGGCGGGCGGTTCTCGGCAAGCTCACCCCCGGTTGTGTGCGCACGGCCTGCTTCGGATCGATGGGGTGGATTCGGTTCGATTGGAGGGTGTGTCGGCGGTGGCGGGGCGTCGCAACAAGGGAATTTGCATCCGGGTGGCCTGCTCTTCGACTCGTTGAATTCGTTCCTGCAGGGAGCAAGAATGGTTGGGAGGAGGGGGCGGCACACGGATAGAGGCGGTTCCGGTCCCGCGCCGGTTTCGCTGGACGCAATCCCCTCTGGAAACAGCTCATACGCGGTCGGCGGATTTGCGCACGACCGCTCTCCCCCTGTCGGGAGGATGAGATGTCGTTCGCGTGCCTCGACGTTCTTCGTTCGAGTTCCGTCGACGCGGGCGGCGAGCTGAAGCCGTTCACCACCTTCACCCCGTTCAGCACGAGATTCGCCCACCTCGGCAGACGCCGGGTGTCGACGATCACGCGGTTCCTTCCGCCGCCACGTTCGGTTGAAAGGAGGCAAGCATGAAATCCCACGATATCGAACTCACCAGGCGCGACTTACTCAAGGCGGCCGGTGCTGCGGCGACTGGCTTGTCGGTCGCGACACTCGGCAGTGAGGCATCCGCGCAGTCGAGCAGCACCCGGTCGAGCGCGGCACCCGCCGCGGCGCGAACGTTCCCCGACGGCTTCTACTGGGGCATCGCCACCGCGGCCTACCAGATCGAAGGCGCGTGGAACGAGGACGGCAAGGGCGAGTCGATCTGGGACCGCTTTGCCCATACGCCGGGCAAGATCCGAAACGGCGACACCGGCGATGTCGCCATCGACCACTATCACCGTTACAAGGAAGACGTTGCGCTGATGAAGGACATCGGCGCGAAGGCCTATCGGTTCTCGATTTCCTGGCCGCGCATCTTTCCGGACGGCACTGGACGGCTCAATCGAAAGGGGCTCGACTTCTACGATCGGCTCGTGGACGAGCTGAAGGCAGCCGGTATCGAGCCGTTCGCAACGCTCTACCACTGGGACCTGCCGCAGGCCCTGCAGGACAGATACGGCGGCTGGCAGTCCGCCGAGACCGCGAAAGCGTTCGGCGAGTACGCCGGCGTGGTCGCGAAGGTACTCAGCGACCGGGTCGGATACTTCTTCACCATCAACGAGTTCAGGCAGGTGACGGAAACGGCGTACCGCGGGGTCGAGCTGCATGTGCAGGGCAAGCCGGTTCGCCTGATGGGGGCTCCCGGCATCCTGCTCCAAGACGGGCCGCTCAATCAGGTGCGACACCACGCGGTGCTGGGGCACGGCCTTGCCGTGCAGGCGATCCGCACGATGGGCCGCGCCGGCACGAAAGTCGGGCCCGCCGAAAACATGGGTCACGCCCTCCCGATCATCGACTCGCCCGAACACGTCGAAGCCGCCGAGGCGGCCACCAGGGCTCTGAACATCTACTTTCTCGGACCCATGCTCGAGGGCCGGTACGGCGACGCCTACCTGACGGCGGCCGGAAAGGACGCGCCGAGATTCACCGACGACGAGATGAGGATCATCGGCGCGCCGGTGGACTTCGTCGGCATCAATGTCTACATCCCGCTGCTACTCGTGATGGCGTCGGATGAGCCGCCGGGTTACCGGGAGGTGCCGTTCAGCGTCTCGCACCCGAAGATGTTCTCGGCCTGGCATCGGCTCACGCCGGAGTCCCAATATTGGGCACCCAGGCTCTTGCATTCGATCTGGCAGCCGAAGGAGATCTACATCACCGAGAACGGGTGCGCGGCGAGGGACGAGGTGGCGGCCGATGGCAACATCTACGACTCGGATCGGCTGACGTATTTGAGAAACGGCATGATGTGGCAGCAGCGTGCCACCGCCGAAGGCATTCCGCTCAAGGGGAGTTTCGTCTGGAGCGCGATGGACAATTTCGAGTGGATCAACGGTTACGGCGACCGCTTCGGGATCGTGCACGTGGACTTCGAGACACAGAAGCGCACGCCGAAGCTCAGCGCGCGGTGGTTCGAGGAGGCGGCGCGGCGTAATGCCGTGGTGTGATCCGCTGGCCGATACGCCGGTGGCCGGCGCCCTTTCCTCGACTAGAGAAGGCCGCGTTCGGCCAGAGACACCGTAGCGCCGTGCCCGACGATGACGTGGTCGATGACGCGGACGTCGATCTGCATCAGCAGTGCCCGCAGCTCCTCCGTCAATCGCACGTCGCTCGGGCTCGGCTCCGGATGCCCCGATGGGTGGTTGTGCGCGAGGATCAGCGCGGCGGCGTTCAGCGCGAGCGCGCGCTTCAGCACCTCGCGCGGGTGCACGCTGGCGCGATCCACCGAGCCGAGGAACAGGCTCTCGAAGCCGATCAGCCGATGGCGCGCGTCGAGGAACAGGCAGGCGAACACCTCGCGCTCGTAGCCGGCGAGCTTGTGCTGCAGGTAGTGACGGACCGCCCGGGTATCGGAGAGCAGCGGGCGGTCGACGATGCCCGCCTCGGCGTGGCGCTCGCCGAGCGCGAGCGCCGCCTTCAGCAGCGCGATGCGCGCCGGGCCCATCCCGCGCACCGCGGCGAGCTGCACGGGCGCGGCGCGCAGCAACCCGCGCAGCCCGCCGAACGTGTCGAGCAGCCGGTGTGCGAACGTGAGCACGTCGCTCTTGCCGTCGCCGGTGCCGAGGCAGACGGCGAGGAGCTCGGCGTCGGAGAGCACCGCGGCACCGTGCTTCAGCAGGCGCTCCCGCGGCCGCTCTTCCGACGCCCGCGCGCCGGGCTCGACGCCGGGCGCCGCGTCGGCGGCGATCGGTGCTCCGGCTCTGGAAGTCGTTGCGTCGTCCACGCTTAGTCAGCCTGCCTGCTTGGTGGTATGGTTGCCGCCCACGCACGCCCGGACACCCCGATGAGTGAAGGCATCAGCGAAGGCACCGTCTCCAACGGCCGCGGGCGCCTGGCCGGTCGTCGCATCTTATTGGGGGTGAGCGGCGGCATTGCAGCCTACAAAGCGCCGCTGCTTGTGCGACGACTGCGCGACGAAGGCGCGGAGGTTCAGGTGGTGACCACCGCGAACGCCGAACGGTTCGTGACCCGCACCACGCTGCAGGCGGTATCCGGTCGGCCGGTGCGCAGCGACCTCTGGGACGAAGCCGCCGAGGCCGCGATGGGCCACATCGAGCTCGCGCGCTGGGCCGAGCTCGTGGTGCTCGCGCCCGCGACGGCGGACCTCCTCGCCCGGCTGGCTGCCGGCCGTGCCGACGCCCTGCTCTGCACGCTGCGCCTCGCGACCCGGTCGCCGGTGCTGATCGCGCCGGCGATGAATGTCGCGATGTGGGAGCATCCGGCGACGCAGCGCAACGTCGAGACGCTGCGCCGCGACGGCTGCCTGTTCGTCGGTCCGGACGAGGGACCGATGGCCTGCGGCGAGTTCGGCCCGGGGCGGATGGCGGAGCCCGAGGCGCTGCTCGAGCGGATCGTCCGGCACTTCGCCACCGGCGAGCGGCCGAGGCTCGACGGGCGGCACGTGCTGATCACCGCCGGTCCGACCCGGGAGCCGATCGATCCGGTGCGCTACGTCAGCAATCACAGCTCGGGCAAGCAGGGCTACGCGCTCGCCGCGGCGGCGCGCGCCGCGGGTGCCCGCGTGACCTTGGTGAGCGGTCCCGTGGCGCTGTCGCCGCCGGCGGGCGTCGAAACCATCCGGGTCACCACCGCGCAGGAGATGCACGACGCGGTGCTCGAGCGAGTCGCCGACTGCGACGTGTTCATCGGCGTCGCGGCGGTGGCCGACTACCGGCCTGCCGACGTCGCACCCCAGAAGCTGAAGAAGACGGCCGGCCGCTCGGGCGGCATGACGCTGTCGCTGGTGGAGAACCCCGACATCATCGCGGCGGTCGCGCGCCATCCCGAGCGGCCATTCGTGGTCGGCTTCGCCGCCGAGACCGAGAACGCGCTCGAGAACGCGCGGGAGAAGCGCGCGCGCAAGCAGCTCGACCTGATCGCGGTCAACGACGTGTCGGATCCGACCATCGGCTTCGAAAGCGACCGCAATGCGCTGACCCTGATCTGGGAGGGCGGCGAACGGCGGATCGACCGCGCGAGCAAGGAGGAGGTCGCGAACGCGCTGCTCGCGTTGATCGCCGAGCGCCTCGCCGGCCGCTGAGCTCGCTGGATACCGGCGGGTGGGACAACTACCATTCATACGGGACTGAGGACCGACTGCATTGGATGACGCGAGCGAGGACGCCGGCGGCCTGATCACGCCCGCCCGACAGCGCCGCACCGGCCAGGGCGTATGGGCCGGCGCGGTGGTGGTCATTGCGCTCGCCGTCGCCGGGCTCGCCGTGTCCGCCGCTGTGTTGTGGCTGCAGCTCGTCGAGCAAACCAACGAGGCGGATGCCACCCGGCTCACCGATGCCCGCGCGGACGACCTCGCGGCGCTCCTCGATGCCCGCATCCTCGACCTCCAGCGCACCCTGGAATCGGCCGCCGCGGCCCCCGAATCGCTGCGCGCGCTGACGAGCGACGATCCGGCCGCGCGGGACCGTGCGGAGACGGCGCTCGCCGCGGTGATGCCGTACGCCGTCCGCGTGGAGCTCTTCGCGCCGGGCGAGGCGCGGCTCGATCGCGACGCGCCGGTACCGATCTCGTTCGCGGCGCTGAAGCTGATCGAGCGGGCCGAGACCGAGCCGTTCAGCGGCCCGGAGGGCATGCCGCTCGACAACCGCGCGCCGCTGTTCTACGCGGCGCGCCCGGTGCTCGACCGCGGCACGGTGACCGGCGTGTTGTTCGTCGCGCTGTCGGCCGAGTTTCTGCTCGATGCGCTCGAACCGTTCGACCCGGCGATCGGACAGCTCACGTTGCGGCAGGAGTTCTCCGGCACGGCGCCGGTCGCGTTGCTGCAGTGGGGCGAGCCCGGCACCGCGTCACCGGTCAGCGTCCAGAAGACCCGTACGCTGTCGGTACCGCACTGGCACGTCGTGTTCGATCCCAACGAGGCCGCTCTGCCGCCCGTGGCGCGGATCGGCGATCTGCTGGTGTCTCTGGCTCCGGCCCTTGGCCTGCTCCTTGCAGGCGTGCTGTTCGCCTTTTCCAGCCTGTCGAGGCGGCTGCGGCAGGATGCCGACGGCCTCATGGAGCAGGTCAGTTCCGCTCTGCGCGGTCGGCGGCAACCTCCGCATCGCTACAAGCTGGCGCTGTTTCAGGACCTCGCTCGCGAGATCGGCCGACTGGCCCGACCGGTGAGCGTTCCCGAACCCGCGCCCGCGCGCCCGGCGGCCGCCGGGCGGAGCCGGGCGTCGTCCAGCGGGGAAGGCGATCGACCCGAGGAGCGGAGCAAGGAGACGGAAGTGAACGATCTTCTCGACGACGAACACGAGCGCCCCGGCCCGCGCAAGCGCGCGGCTTCCGACGACTTTCTCGACGTGCGCAGCAGCGGTCCCGACGACAATTTCGGCATCGAGGTCACCGAGGACACGTCGCCCCTCGCGATGGGCCTCACGCTCGAGCCGGAGATCTTCCGCGCGTACGACATCCGCGGCATCACCACGAAGAATCTGACGGAAGACGTGGTGTACTGGATCGGCCGCGCGTTCGCGGCAGAAGCCCGGGATTGCGGGCAGCAGCGCGTCGCGGTCGGCCGTGACGGCCGCCACTCTTCGGCGCCGCTCCGGGACGCGCTGACACGCGGGCTCACCGAAGGGGGCGTGGACGTGCTCGACATCGGCCGCGTGCCCACTCCGGTGCTGTACTTCGCGACCCACGTGCTCGGCACCGGCACCGGCGTGATGATCACCGGCTCGCACAATCCGCCCGACTACAACGGCCTGAAGATGATGATCGGCGGCGAAACGCTGGCCGAGAAACGCATCCAGGGTCTGCGCGCGCGGCTCGAGGAGAACCGGCTGTCGGAGGGCGAAGGCGAAATCGAGGAGGTGGACGTCGCCGCGCAGTATCTCGAGCGTATCGTCGGTGACGTGGTGGTGGCACAGCCCCTCAAGGTGGTCGTCGACTGCGGCAACGGCGTCGCCGGCGTGCTCGCGCCGGAGCTGATCCGTCAGCTCGGCTGCGACGTGGTGCCGCTGTACTGTGACGTCGACGGTGACTTCCCGAACCACCATCCGGATCCGGCAGAACCGAAGAACCTCGAGGATCTGATCACCGTGGTGAAGGCGGAGCAGGCCGACATCGGCCTCGCGTTCGACGGCGACGGCGACCGGCTCGGCGTGGTCACCGGAAGGGGCGAGATCATCTGGCCCGACAAGCTGCTGATGCTCTACGCGCAGGACATCGTCGGCCGCAATCCCGGCGCCGACATCATCTACGACGTGAAGTGCAGCCGGCACCTGAACAACCTGATCAGCGATCTCGGCGGCCGGCCGATCATGTGGAAGACCGGCCATTCGCACGTGAAAGCGAAGCTGAAGGAGACCGGCGCGCTGCTCGCCGGCGAGTTCAGCGGCCACATCTGCTTCGGCGAGCGCTGGTACGGCTTCGACGACGCGCTGTACTCGGCCGCGCGGCTGCTCGAGATTCTCGGCGCGAGCGATGCCGACGCGGACGAGCTGTTCGCGCAGTTCCCGGTCACCTACAGCACGCCGGAGCTGAAGATCCAGACCACCGAGCAAGCCAAGTTCGAGATCATCCAGCGCCTCGCGATCGACGGCGACTTCGGCGACGGCACCGTCACCACGATCGACGGCCTGCGGGTCGACTATCCGGACGGCTGGGGGCTGATCCGCCCGTCGAACACGAGCCCCGTGCTGTCGCTGCGCTTCGAGGCCGACGGACAGGAGGCGCTCGACCGGATCCAGGACCTGTTCCAGGCGCAGCTTCGCGCGATCGACCCCTCCCTCAGGTTCCGCTGAGATGAAGCGAATTTCGGACGATCAGGCCCGTAACATCGCCAGCGTCCTGACCGAGGCGTTGCCGTACATCCGCCGGTATCACGGCACCACGCTGGTGATCAAATACGGCGGCAACGCGATGGTCGAGGAGCGGCTGCAGAACACGTTCGCGCGTGACATCGTGCTGCTGAAGCTCGTCGGCATGAACCCGGTGGTCGTGCACGGCGGCGGGCCGCAGATCGGCCAGCTGCTGAAGCGCCTGAACATCGAGAGCCGCTTCGTCGACGGGCTCAGGGTCACCGACGCCGAGACGATGGACGTGGTCGAGATGGTGCTCGGCGGGCTCTTGAATCAGCAGATCGTTTCGCTGATCAACCAGCACGGCGGCCGCGCGGTGGGCATCACCGGCAAGGACGGCGGCCTGATCCGCGCCCGCAAGATGACCCTGACCCGTTCCGACCCGTCGCTGTCGGCGCCGGAGATCATCGACATCGGCCACGTCGGCGAGGTCGTGGCCGTCGACGTGAGCGTGGTCACCTCGCTCACCGACGACGCGTTCATCCCGGTGATCGCGCCGATCGGTGTCGGTGCCGAGGGCGAGTCGTACAACATCAACGCGGACCTGGTGGCCGGGCGGCTCGCCGAGGCGCTTCGGGCCGAGAAGCTGATCCTGCTGACCAATCGACCGGGCATCCTGGACAAGCACGGCGAGCGCCTGCCGTCGCTGACCGCGGCCGAAGTGGAAGCGCTGGTGCAGGACGGCACCATCAACGAGGGCATGCTGCCGAAGACCGAGTGCGCGCTCGCGGCGCTGCGCGGCGGCGTCGGCAGCGTGCAGATCATCGACGGAACGATCCCGCATTCGCTGCTGGTCGAGATCTTCACCGACGCCGGCATCGGCACGAAGATCACGCTGGAGCCGGAGCCGGTACAGGGAGCGGCTCGCTGACCATGCAGGCGCGTTCGAACCGTCGTCAGGAAATCCTCCAGGCGTTCGCGCTGATGCTGGAAACCCGGCCCGGCAGCCGGATCACCACCGCCGCGCTCGCCGCCGAGGTCGGTGTCTCGGAAGCGGCCCTGTACCGGCACTTCCCGAGCAAGGCGAAGATGCTGGAGGGGCTGATCGAGTTCATCGAGGAGAGCCTGTTCAGCCGCATCGGCCGCATCCTGAGCGAGGAGCCGTCCGCCGAGGCTCGCTGCCGGATGATCCTGTGGCTGCTCCTGTCGTTCGCCGAACGCAACCCCGGCATGTCGCGCCTCCTGGTGGGCGATGCGCTGCTCGGCGAGTCCGAGCGCCTCCGCAACCGCATCCGCCAGCTCTTCGATCGCCTCGAAACCCAACTCCGCAGCGTGCTCCGCGAGTGGTCCGCCACCCGCGTACCCGCCCCCGCCCTCGGCGCCAGTGCCTGCGCCAACCTCCTCCTCTCGGCCTCCGAAGGCCGCATCAACCAGTTCGTCCGCAGCGAGTTCCGCGCCCTCCCCACCGCCGGCTGGGACGAGCAGTGGACCGCCCTCGAACGCGCCGTCTTCCAGTAGCCGCAGGCCACCGACAGCCGCCCACTGCTGTGGGAGCGGCCTCCGGCCGCGAATTCTCACGCTGTTCCGCTCCGGATCGCGTCCCTCTTCTTGCCGCTGATTGATTGTCGTTTCTGTCGAGGGTGTGTCGGCGGGAGCGGGGAGCGCGCCTGGCCGGGCACGCGCAGCCGCTCCGCGGTCCCCTCGTCGGCCGGAGTTGCCTCGCAGACTGCGCGAGTCAATCCGACCTCCTCGGCGTCGCTCAAATGCGCAGCCGAGTGGGCCTCCGCCACCGAGCGACGCATCCTTCGACGCCTCGTCTCTACCACCGTCTGTGGCAGCAAACCTCCAGCGCAACCGTATACCGAACCGCCTCGCCTCGATCAGCAGCCGTGCTCGCGGTTGCCTTTGCTTCCCTCGTGCTCGGACCCACCGTCGTGGCCGCCGAGCCGGAGCCGGCGGCGACGTCGGCGTTTGCGGCGGATCGGGAGGCGTTGGCGGAGCGGTTGCAGACGATCGAGCGGTATGTGGCGACGTTCACGCAGACGGTGTTCGGGGTACGGGGCGAGATCCTGGAGGAGTCGCAGGGGCGGGTGTGGCTCGAGCGGCCGCGGTTCAAGTGGGAGGTGGAGGAGCCGTATCCGCAGGTGCTGGTGACCGAGGGCGCCAAGCTGAAGCTGTACGATCCGGACCTCGAGCAGCTCACGGTGCGGCCGCTCGCGGAAGCCCTCAAAGATACGCCGGTGTCGCTGCTGACGCGCGATGCGGTGGAGATCGCGGACGACTTCCAGGTGATGCACATCGCCGATGCGGGGGGCGATTCGTTCATCGTGCAGCCGAACTCCGAGGAGACGCTGTACCGGGAGATCGTGCTGCACTTCGAGGGCGGGGGGCTCCGCGGCCTCGACATCCTCGATCATCTCGGCCAACGCACCGAGATCCGTTTCCGCGCGCAGCCGGATGCGGTGATCGCGCCGGGGACCTTCACACTGGAGGTGCCGCCGGGCACCGATGTCGTCGGTGGATGACACCGCCCCGGCCGTCGGCACGCCGCTGGCGGAACGGATGCGGCCAACGCGCCTCGACGAGTTCGTCGGGCAGCGGCACCTCCTGGCCCCCGGCAAGCCGCTCGCTCGCGTAGCCGAATCCGGCAACTTGCACTCGATGTTGCTCTGGGGCCCGCCGGGTACCGGCAAGACCACGCTCGCGCGGCTGCTCGCGGCCAGCACCGGATCGCGCTGGATCAGCCAGTCGGCGGTGCTGTCGGGGGTGAAGGAAGTGCGCGCCGCCATCGCCGAGGCCGAGACCGCGCGGGAGCGCGGCGAAGCCACGGTGCTGTTCATCGACGAGGTGCACCGCTTCAACAAGGCGCAGCAGGACGCGTTCCTGCCGCACGTGGAGAAGGGCACGATCACGTTCATCGGCGCCACCACCGAGAATCCGTCGTTCGAGGTCAACGCGGCGCTCTTGTCACGCGCCCGCGTGTACGTGCTGAAGCCGCTCGCCGCCGACGAGCTGCGCGTCGTCATCGAACGTGCGCTCGAGCGAGAAGTGCCGATCCGACTGACGCCCGCCGCGATGGACACGCTGATCGATCTGGCCGACGGCGACGCCCGGCGTGCGCTGAACCTGCTCGACGTGATCGCGCAGCTCGCCGAAGACGAGGCCGACGAAGGGCTGGTGCTGGAAGCCGCCGGCAGCCGTTACCGCCGCTTCGACAAGGGCGGCGACGTGTTCTACGAACAGATCTCGGCGCTGCACAAGGCGGTACGCGGCAGCGATCCCGACGCGGCGCTGTACTGGTTCTGCCGGATGCTGGACGGGGGGTGCGATCCGCACTACATCGCCCGGCGGATGGTGCGGATGGCGAGCGAGGACATCGGCAACGCCGATCCGCGCGGGCTGCAGCTTTGTCTCGCCGCGTGGGACGCGTTCGACCGGCTGGGCTCTCCCGAGGGCGAGCTCGCGCTCGCGCAGGCGGTGCTGTACCTCGCCGCGGTACCGAAGAGCAATGCCGCCTACCGCGCCTACAACAGCGCCCGCGAGCACGTGGCGGGTACGCCGTCCCATCCGGTGCCGCTGCACCTGCGCAACGCACCCACGGGACTGATGAAGCGGCTCGGCTACGGGCGCGACTACCGTTATGCGCACGACGAGCCGGAAGCTTTTGCGGCCGGCGAGTCGTACTGGCCGGACGACCTCGAGCCCGTCCGCTACTACGAGCCCACCGACCGCGGGCTGGAGGCGAAGATCCGCGCCCGGCTCGAGCGCCTCAGATCACTCGATCGCCGTGACGATTGACGCGCTCGCCTGGGTTGCTGCCGGGGGCAGTGTCGGCGCCGTCGCGCGGTTTCTCGTGTCGACCTGGCTGTTCGCGCCCGGGCAGTTTCCCTGGGCTACGTTAGCCATTAACATCGCCGGCTCGTTCGCCATCGGCGTCCTCTGGAGCCTCGGCCAGGGTCAGCCCTGGTTCGAGAGCTGGGGACGGCCTCTGCTGGTGGTCGGTGTGCTCGGCGGATTCACCACGTTCTCGGCCTTTTCGCTCGAGACCGTGACGCTCATCGAGACCGGCCGCCACCTGCAGGCCTTCGGCTATGCCTCGGCCAGTGTCGTCGCCTGCATCGTGATGACGCTGCTGGGGCAGCGGCTCGCCACCTGAGCAGCTCGGGAAGCACACCATGCTGGACACGAAGATTCTGCGCCAGGACCCGGAAGGCGTCGCACGGCGCCTCGCCGTGAAAGGCTTCACCCTCGACGTCGCGGCGTTCGCCGCTCTGGAAGAAGACCGCCGGCGCCTGCAGACCGAAACCGAACGGCTGCAGAACGAGCGCAACGTGAAATCGAAGGAGATCGGCCAGGCGAAGGCGCGGGGCGAGGACATCCAGCCGCTCCTGGCGGCCGTGAAAGATCTCGGCGAGCGGCTGGACGCGGCGAAGGCCGAGTTCGATGCGCTGCAGACACGCTACCAGGCGTTCGTCGAAGGCTTGCCGAACCTGCCGCACGAGTCGGTCCCGCCCGGCCGTGACGAGCGCGACAACGTGGAGCTGCGCCGCTGGGGCACGCCGCCGCAGTTCAACTTCGAGCCGAAGGACCACGTCGACCTCGGCGCCGACGGAGCGCTCGACTTCGAAACCGCGGCGAAGATCACCGGCAGCCGCTTCGTGGTGCTCCGCGGCGCGGCCGCACGGCTGCAACGGGCGCTGACCCAGCTCATGCTCGACACCCACGTGACCGAGCACGGCTATCAGGAAGTGTACGTGCCGTACATCGTCCACGCGCGTTCGCTGTTCGGTACCGGGCAGTTGCCGAAGTTCGCCGGAGATCAGTTCCGCATTGCCGGCGACGACGATTACTACCTCGCGCCGACGGCCGAGGTGCCGGTCACGAACATCTACCGCGACACCATCCTGGCCGCGGATGCGCTGCCGGTGCGGCACGTGGCGCACACGCCGTGCTTCCGCAGCGAAGCGGGCAGCTACGGCAAGGACACCCGCGGCATGATTCGCCAGCACCAGTTCGAAAAGGTCGAGCTGGTGCAGCTCGTGCATCCGGAGACCTCCTGGGACGCGCTCGAAGAGCTCACCGGCCACGCCGAAGCGATCCTGAAGAAGCTCGAGCTGCCGTACCGTGCGGTCGTGCTTTGCGGCGGCGATCTCGGTTTTGCGGCGGCGAAGACCATCGACCTGGAGGTCTGGCTTCCGGGGCAGAACACCTACCGGGAGATCTCCTCGTGCAGCAACTTCCTGGACTTCCAGGCCCGGCGCCTGCAGGCCCGCTACCGCGACCCGGACAGCGGCAAGCCGGAGCTGCTGCACACGCTGAACGGCTCGGGGCTCGCGGTCGGCCGCACGCTGGTGGCGCTGCTCGAGAACTTCCAGGACAGTGACGGCCGCGTGCACGTGCCGGATGCGCTGCGTCCGTACCTCGGCGGCGAAGCCGTAGTGGATCTCCATTGTGGGAGCGGCCTCCGGCCGCGAACCCCGAAGTAGTACGGCCGCTTCATGGACCATCTGCCACTCTTCGTCGACCTGCGCGACCGGCCCTGCCTGCTGGTCGGCGGTGGCGAAGTCGCCCGGCGCAAGCTCGAGCTGCTGCTGCGCGCCGGCGCCCGGGTCGAGATCGTCGCGCCCGCCTTGTCGGAAGGGACCCGCGCACTCGCCGAGCAGCACGAGTTGTCCGTGCACGCGCGCCCGTTCCGCAGCGACGATGTGGCCGGCCGCTGGCTGGTGATCGCAGCCACCAACGACCGGGACGTGAACGCCGCGGTGTATCGCGCCGCCGAGGCACGGCAGGTGCTCGTCAACAGCGTCGATCAGCCGGACGCGTCCAGCGCGATCTTCCCGGCGATCGTCGACCGCGAGCCGGTGCTGGTCGCCGTCTCGACCGGCGGCAGCTCGCCGACGCTCGCGCGCCTGGTGCGCCGCTGGATCGAGGCTCGGCTGCCGGCGCGGCTCGGGACGCTGGCGCGTTTCATCGGCGAGCGCCGTGAAGCGGCGAAGCGGGCGCTTGCGACGCTGCCCGAACGGCAGCGCTTCTGGCAACGGGTGATCGAAGGTCCGGTGGCCGAGCACGTCTATCGGGGCGATGACGCGGGGGCCGAAGCCGCCTTCGAGGCCGCGCTCACGGAATCCGCCAACGAGGCAACGAAGGGGTTGGTGGCGCTGATCGGCGCGGGGCCGGGTGATCCGGAGCTGCTCACGCTGAAAGCACTGCGCCTGCTGCACGAGGCCGACGTGGTGCTGTACGACAACCTGGTGAACCGGGCGATCCTCGACTACGCGCGCCGCGATGCCGAGCTCGTCTACGTCGGCAAGCGCCGCGCATTCCACGGCGTCCGCCAGGAAGGCATCAACGCGCTGCTGGTGCAGCATGCGAAAGCCGGCCGCCGCGTGGTGCGGCTGAAGGGCGGAGACCCGTTCATCTTCGGCCGCGGCGGGGAGGAGGTCGAAGCGCTCGCCGGCGAGGGCATCGATTGCGTCGTGGTGCCGGGCATCACCGCCGGCATCGGCGCCGCCGGCTATGCCGGCATCCCGCTCACCCATCGGGACGTGTCGCAGTCGGTGCGTTTCGTCACCGGGCACCGAAAGGACGGCGCCATCAACCTCGACTGGCCGGAGCTCGCGCGCCCGGATCAGACGCTGGTGATCTACATGGGCCTGCCGGGCCTCGAGGAGATCCTCTCGCGCCTGGTCGAGCACGGGCTGCCGCCGGACACGCCGGCCGCGCTGGTCGAGAAAGCGACGTTGCCCGAGCAGCGGGTCCTGGTAGGCACCGTGTCCGATCTGTCCGAGCGCGTGCAGCGCGCCGGCGTCCGCGGGCCGACGACGGCCATCGTCGGCCGGGTGGTGGCCTACCGCCGCGCCTGAAGCGTCGTCACAGGCAGTTGGTCGGGCGCGGCAGCCCGGCGATCTTCGCGAGGCGCTTCGCGGGGCTGCCGGGAAAGAGCTTCAGCAGGTACAGGCTGTTGCCGCGCTCCTCGCCGAGCGTCTCCCGCACGTGCTTGACCAGCACGCGCATCGCCGGAGCGACCTCGTAGGTGCGGTAGAAATCCCGCACCAGGCGGATCAGCGTCCAGTGCTCCTCGCCGAGCTCGATCCCTTCCTCGCGCGCGAGCGCCGCGGCGACGGACTCGTCCCAGTCGCCGAGGTTCAGCAGATACCCTTCCTTGTCCCGCGGCGGCAGCATCAGCGCCAGCTCACCACCGGCTGGTGCTGCTCGACCAGGCGCACGAAGGCCGCGTCGTCGACGACGGTCACGTGATCGGCCAGACGAGCGCTGAGACCGCGCGCCCGCACGTCGGGCTCGAGCGCGTGGAGCGGACGCGCCGGCGCCAGCGCGGCGACCGCCGCATAGACGCCGTCCTCGAGCAGCAGCACGGCGTCTTCGTCGCGGGCGGCCGCGAGGCACGCATCGAGCGCGGCGGCGCGGTTCACCAGGTGGAGCACCGCCATCAGTCGTTCACCACCGCGTGCTGCGCGGCGATCAGCGTGCGTTGTTCGACCGCGTCGAGCACCTGCACCGGCAGGGCCAAGTCCCCGACGTCGAGCCCGCGCTGCTCGAGCGACCGCGCGCAGACGTACAGGTTCGTCACGTCGTACTGCGGCAGCGCCTGCGCGACCTTCGCGACGGTGCGCT
Source organism: Pseudomonadales bacterium (assembly GCA_036381275.1). Taxonomy (GTDB): domain Bacteria; phylum Pseudomonadota; class Gammaproteobacteria; order Pseudomonadales; family Azotimanducaceae; genus UBA7803. The sequence continues at coordinate 33,768 of DASVDC010000019.1, forward strand.
GGCCGAGCGGGGCGCCGTCCTGGCCGTCGACGAGCTGCCATACCCCGTCGCCGCTGAACAGCACGCTCACCACCTGATCGAACACGCCGGCCACCAGCACGGCCTCGAGCGCCTCGAGCGCGTGGCTGGTGGCGTAGGGCGGCTGACGCAGCAGAAACAGGATGTGCTTGGCTTCCATCGGCGCTCCCGGCCTCAGGCGGCGAAGGTGACGAACCGGTCGCTGCTCATGATCGCCTCGAGGAGCTGCCCGAGCCCGACGACGGTGAACGCCGGGTGCACGTTGCTCGCCGGGAGGTCGTAGCGGTGTTGCTCGCCGGCGTCCACCACCCCCCGCTTCAGCGACGCGGCGATGCAGACGGCGAGCTCGATGCCGTGCTGCTCCGCGAGCGCCACCCAGCCGGCCTGCGGCGACGGCTCGTCCTGCGGCGGAACCGCCAGCGCGCACGCGGAGTGCACGCCGTCGTGATAGAAGAATACTCGCGGGATCGTGTGCCCGGCCGCGAGCGCCGCCCGTGCGAAGCGCAGGGCCGTGGCGGCCGATTGGGACGAGTAGGGGGCGCCGTGGACGGCGAGGGCGAACTTCATCCGATCGTGATGCTCCGGTCGAGCGCCCATGATAGGAAGAGGAGCCCGTGCAGCGCAAAGGAAGACTCGATTACATCCCGTTGCGGATTGTTCGCGCCTTCGGATGGGGAATCGCCGATAATGCGCGCCTCAGCCACCGTGGGAACAACCCCGTGCACACCCATCTGAAAGGCCGCATCTTCAGCTCGGAAGGAACGTCGTATCTGGTATTGACCGAGCCTGGGGAGCGGCCGGAGTCGCTGCGGGTCAAGGCGCTGAACGCCCAGCGCACCGTGCAGGAAATGCCGATCGCCGAGATCGAGCGGCACCTCGCGGAGCAGCGACGGCCGGTCGCCGGCTGATCCGGCGCACGCCCGGCCCACCGTGCCTGGCGGAAGGGGTGGGATTCGAACCCACGGAGGGTTGCCCCTCGCCGGTTTTCAAGTTTTGTGGGGGCTGATTTTACCTAGTTTGGCCCAACCCCGCCTAGCTTGCTGCACCTTTGTAATTCAACGACTTATCGTCGTTGTTTGTTTGGCGTAGCTTGTCCTAACATTGCCTAGATTGCTAACAATACGCTAAAAACTGGCTAAGCGAGCACTCTAGGAGACGTGATGGCGAACCTAACGAAGAACTACGTTGACAAGGCATCCTCACCCGACAAGGGCTACAAGATCCACTGGGACGACAAGCTAAAAGGCTTCGGCCTGCGGG
>DASVDC010000020.1:0-16603 GCA_036381275.1 Pseudomonadales bacterium
GGTGGTGGCCGGTCGTAGTAGGCTGGGCCCCGAGTCGACCGAGCGGGAGGAGCGACGATGGCACGACGGATCCGCCGCTGGATCGCGGCAGCGTCGATCCTGATCGGCATCGTGCTGGTGATCGCGCTGTCCGGCCTGCCGTACCTGCCGCTCGTACACGGCAGCGACGCCGACGAGGTCCGCCAGCTCGTGGAATGGCTCGAGATCGAATCCGGCGACCGGGTGGCCGACATCGGCGCCGGCGACGGCTACTACGCGTTCGCGCTCGCCGAGCGGGTCGGTGCGGACGGTCACGTGTACGCCACGGAGATCGATCCGGACCGGCTCGAGGAGATGCGCGACGCGAGCGCGCGCCGCGGGTTCGACAACGTGACCGTCGTCGAAGGCGCGGTCGCCGCCACGAACCTGCCGGACGACTGCTGCGACGCCGTCTACAGCCGCAACGTCTACCACCATCTGACCGAGCCCGCGGCGATCAACGCCGACATACGCCGCGCGCTCCGCCCGGGAGGCCGGCTGCTGGTGATCGACTTCGAGCCGGGCGGCACGCTCGACCGGATCGCGCCGCGGGAGACCGGCGCGCGTCACGGCGGTCACGGCACGCCGAAGCAGACCGTGGTCGACGAGGTCACGCGGGCGGGATTCCGGCTCGTACGCGGACCGGAGGACTGGCGCGGGCGGCTGTACGCGGTGCTGTTCGAAACCCCGGCCGGCCCGGAGGCCGACGATCAGCGGTAGAACACGTGCCCGCCGATCCGGGCCGTGCGCGTTCGCGGGATCCGCCAGGGGGTCTCGATGCCGCTCCGGTGGAAGAACAGCGCCCCATCGGTCGGATCGGGAGGCGGCTCGTCGAGCAGCCGTGCCGCCACCTCTCGTGCCAGCGCCCAGTTGTCGGCTTCGCGCGGGCGGTCGCTCTTGCCGTCGCACCACCAGGAGAACTGGCAGGGCGGCGTCTCACCGCCCTGATACACCACCTCGCACAGCCCGTCCGGGAACTCCGGGCTCTGCTGCCGGTTCAGCACCACCCAACCGACGGCCACCATGCCTTCGCGGCCTTCGCTCTTCGCTTCCCAGTAGAGCGTGTGCGCGAGGCAGTCGAGCTCGGCTTCGCTCGCCTTCGCGAACACGGCCGGAACCGCACCCGATGCGGTGAGCGCCACCAGGGCGAACCGGACCATGAACCCTCGCATGCCGCGATGGTAGCCGGCCGCGGCCGGAGCCGTCGACACGCAGCACCCCCTCTTCTGCGCGGATAGGCGACACGCTAAGCTTACCGCCCACCCTTCCCGCATCAGGAATCCCGATCATGTCGCTGCGCCGTGGCACCCTGTTCGTCGGCCTGGCCCTGCTGCTCTGTGCCTGCGGCGCCGATGGCCCCGGCCCCGCGGATACCTCCGGACTGGATCGCCTCGGGCTCGCCGAGGCCGATGCCGAGCGCTATGCGCTCGATGCGCTCGCCACCGGTCAGCCCTACGGTTGGATGGCCACGGCCGGGCGTCCGTTCAAGGCACTCGCCGACGACGATCGGGTGGCCGTGGTCGAGTCGCTGGCACGCTGGGCGCGGCGTTACGCGGAGTCGGATCTGTTCCGCTCCGCCTACGCCGAGCACCGCCGGGTCAGCGAGCCGCAACCACCGTCGTACGCGACCTCGGTGGAGCAGGAAGTGGAGCGCCAGATCGAGGAAGGCCTCGCTCAGATCGAACAGACCCGCCGCGAGGTGATTCCGATGCTGCCCGAGAACGAGCGGGCGTCGCTGCTGGAGAGTCTGGAGGCCATGGCGGCGCAGTATCGCGATCCCAAGCTGATCGATCTGCAGCGCCAGGGCATCGAAATGCAGCGTGCCGCCGACGCCGGCGCGTTCGAACAGGCGCGCAGGCGCTGGAGCGAAGAGCTGCCCGAGGACCCCAACGAGCTGATCAAGCGGCGCCTGCGGGCGTTCGTCGACGCCTGCGGCGAGGTGGACTTCGACGCGGAGCTGGTCGAGCGCTACGGTCTGATGCGCTTCGCCGATCCGCGCTACGAGAGCAAATCGTCGGAATGGAAGACCTGCTTCCGCGCCGGCGAACCCACCGTCCGGGCCGCGCTGGAGGCCGCCGAGGACTGGCTCGACGACCTCGGCTGACCACGGACGGCGAACGGGCTAACGATCGTCTTCGCCGTCTTCGGTGTGCTCGCCGCCTTCACCGCTTTCCCAGCCGAGCGGCGGCGGCGCCTGCGCGTCATCCGTTCTCCGCACGACGGGCTCGTCCACGACCCGCACCGCCGACGCCTGCGGCCCCGCCTCGCCCTCGGATTCTTCGGACCGCACCATCGTTCCAACCTCGGCATGAACCTTCACGTGTCCCTGCCGCTTCTCCACCAGCTTGCGGAGCTGGCCGCGCATCGAATGGAACGCGCCCTTGATCACGACCGGAAGCGGATCGTGCATCCCGCTGTCCGTCGGCTCCCGCACGGCGACCAGCGTATGTCTCGGCGGCACGTGGATCTCGATCCGGACTCGATAGGGGTTGCCGCTGCGCTGCGGCCGGGGCTGCTTTTCGATCGCCACCCGGCAACTGCCGATGTGGTCGCACACACGATCGAGCTTCGCCGCCTCCTGCGCGACGAGCGCTTTCACGGCGTTACTCGCCCGGGTGCTGGTGAACGTGATCTCCAGGGGCATTTGCATCGCGCGGCCTTCGTCTCGGAACCGTCCACGGACGGGGCAAGATCGGTGCCAGCGCGCGCCGTTGCACGCGCCTGCGTTTCGTCAACGCCCACCGGTCCGGGCGGTGCCAGAATCGGACGGATGTAGACGGAGGCAGGCGATCATGAGCAATCGGACGCTTCTCGCCGTGCTGGCGCTGGCCGCTGCATCAGCCGCCGGCCACGCGAACGCGCAAGGGGACGACCCGCAGAACGTCCGCACCGTCACGGCAGCCGAAGCCTCGGACCTGCCCGACGACACGCACGTCCGGGTCGAGGGCCGCATCGTACGATCGTTGGGAGACGAGGAGTACGAGTTCCGCGACCACACCGGCACGATGCGGGTAGAAATCGACGATGACATCTGGAACGGTCAGATCGATCCGAACCGGCGAGTCGTCCTGATCGGCGAGCTCGATCAGGACGCGAGCGACGTCGAGGTCGAGGTGAATCGGGTGCTGCCGGCGGGCGGTTGATCTTCGGCCGCCTGCCGCCGCCAGCCCCACGCGATATGGCGACATGAAGAAGGCTCGGAGACGCTCGCATGTCATCCGGTTGCCCCAGGCCGGTGACGTGACCCTGCGGGTGCCGGGTGCGGACGGCCGTGCGTGCGAGGTGCGTCTGACCAATCTCGACAAGCCGTTCTGGCCGGAGCTCGGCCTGACCAAGCGCGACCTGCTGCAGTACTACGCCGACGTCGCCGATGCGTTGCTGCCGCACGTCCGGGGCCGCGCGATGGTGATGAAGCGCTACCCCGACGGCTGGCGCGGCGAGCATTTCTTCATGAAGCGCACGCCGCCGAACGCGCCGGACTGGCTCGTCACCTGCGCGATCGAGCACGGCTCCGGCAGCGTGATCGACTTTCCGGTGGTCGACGGGCTCGCCGCCCTGCTCTGGGTGGTCAACCTCGGCTGTATCGACCTGAACCCCTGGTACGCCCGCTGCGACGACGTCGACCGGCCGGACTTCCTGCACTTCGATCTCGACCCGCCGAAAGACGAGCCGGTGGACTTCGGCCGGGTCCGCGAGGCGGCACTGCTGGTGCGCGACGCACTGGCCGAGCTCGGCATCGACTGCTTCGCGAAGACCACCGGTTCGCGCGGGATCCACGTCTACGTTCCCATCGAGCGCGGACCCACGCAGAAGCAGGTGTGGACCTTCGCGAAGCTCTTCGCGCTGGCGTTGGCACAGCGCCAACCGGAGCGGCTGACCGCGGAATATCGCATCGCGAAACGCCCCGCCGGACGCGTCGTCGTCGACTACAACCAGAACGCCTGGGGCAGAACACTGGCGTCCATCTACAGCGTCAGGCCCCGGGCCGAAGCCAGCGTCTCCACGCCGGTGGCCTGGCGGGAGATCGAGGACGGCGTCCACACGGACGACTTCCACATCGGCAACGTACCGGAGCGGATCGCCCGCCTCGGCGATCTGTGGCAGCCGGTGGTGGACGGCTCCGCCGCGATCCGGCTGGAGCCGTTGCTCCGGGCCATCGAGGCGCGCACGTGACGCTGCCGCTCGAGCTGCCGTTCCTGCCGATGGAAGCGCGAACGGTCGCCGACATTCCGCGTGGTGACGACTGGCAGTACGAACCGAAATGGGACGGCTTCCGCTGCATCGCGCTGCGCCGGGGTGAGGCGGTCGAGCTGCAATCGAAGTCGGGCAAATCGCTGTCCCGCTACTTCCCCGAGGTGGTCGAGAACCTGCTCGAGATACCGGCGGACCGCTTCGTTCTCGACGGCGAGCTGGTGGTGCCGCTCGACGGACAACTGTCGTTCGACGACTTGTTGCAACGCATCCACCCGGCAAAGAGCCGCATCGACAAGCTCGCGGCCGAGCACCCGGCACTGTACGTGGTGTTCGACCTGCTGGTCGATGCCGACGGCCGGTACGTCCACGAGCAGCCTCTGGCCTCACGGCGCCCGCAGCTCGAGTCGTTCTACGAGCGCTGCGCCCGAGGGGTTTCGGGCCTCGCCCTGTCGCCCTGCTCGACGGACGTGGCCGATGCGCTGCGCTGGTTCGAGGAAACCGGCGGCGGTCTCGACGGCATCGTCGCGAAGCGCCGCGACCTGCCCTACCAGCCGGGCGAACGTACCGGTATGCAGAAGATCAAACACACCCGCACCGCGGACTGCGTGGTGGGCGGCTTCCGCTGGACCAGCGCCGAACCGCGCCTGGTCGGCTCGCTGCTGCTCGGGCTCTACGACGAGCGGGGACGGCTCGATCACGTCGGTTTCACGTCCGGCATCCGCGCCGCCGAGCGCGCCGCGCTGACGCGCCGCCTGCGCGACCTGCAACGCCGCGGCGGTGAGCCGGTCGGGTTCACCGGCAACGCACCCGGCGGACCCAGCCGCTGGGCGAGCGCACGCAGCGCAGAGTGGGAGCCGCTGCCGCACGAGCTGGTGGTCGAGGTGGCGTTCGACCACGTGAGCGGCGGACGCTTCCGCCACGGCACACGCCTGGTCCGCTGGCGGCCCGACAAAGCGCCACGCCAGTGTACGCGCGAGCAACTCGTCCCGGCCGCGGCTTCCTCACTACGATTGCTGCGCTGATCGCCGCGGCTTACGTCCCCCCGACAAAGTGGGATGGACGGGCTTCGGCCGCCCTCTTTAGTATCCGTAGACGTACCCCGGAGCCGCGTTCAGGACGAAGGACGGGGGAATGCTGGGAAACGAGGCCGATTGCCTGCAGGACGCCGACGCCTGGTACCTGGCTGTCCGGGCCGGTCATCTGCTGCTCCGCGTGCGTTCCGGCATGCGGCTCGGCGAGGACGACGCCGGCGAGCTGATCGTCGACCCGCCCGATCCCGAGGTGGCGCTGAACGTCGCCGACGACGGCAGTCTCGAGATCATGGCCTGCCCCCACCGCGCGCTGGAGCTCGGCGAGGGTGCGCAGCGATCCCGGATCGATCTCCCGCGCGGCTCCCGAGCGCAGGTCGTGCTCACGCACAACGTGATCGCGCTCGCCAGCGACTTCACGGAAGCCACCCTGACGGCGGAGCCTGCTGCCGTCAACGGCGATGAGCCCGGGGACGTCGACCGCATCACCGTGGTGCCGAATCCCGCCGAAGTGCCGACTGCCGAACCCGTCCCGACGGCGCTGGAGGTTCGCGAATCGGAAGCCGCGGCGGACAGCCGTCCCGATCCGCATGTCTTACACTATCCCGCCCGGCACCCCCCGCCCGGGCCGGTTGCCGTGTCCGATCCGCCGCCCACCGCCGACCGCCCGGCCCGAGGCGCGCACCGGACGCGCAACCGCGCGATCGCGCTGGCCGCGATCGTGGCGGCGGCCGCGGTCTGGCCGCTGAGCCGGCTCGTCCGGATGGACGAGCCCGCCCCGATGCCGGACGCCGCGGCGCCGCCCGGCGAACAGCGACCGCCCCGGCCGAACGCCGGCGCGGCGCCGGAACTGCCGGCTCTGACTCAGGCGCTGGCTGCGGTGGACGCGCTGCTGGCCGACGCGCAGGAGCCCGCTCCGGCGGCCCTGACCGCGCTCGCGAACTCGCTCGAAGCGTTGCTCGCCGTCGCGCCGGACGACCCGCGGATTCGTCAGCGCCTGCTCGCGATCAACCGGCGTCTGGCCGAGCCGCAGCCAAGCCGGAGCGTGACGGAGGGGCCCCGCGCCGCGGCGTCTGCCGCACCGCTGCCCGCCGAGGCCGCGGCGCAACGACCGGCCGCACGCACGGCCATCGAGCTGGTGCTGGTGCCGCCGACGCCCCGCAAGCCGATGCCGGTACCCCCGGAACGCCGCGAGCCCGCCCCCGCCGGGCCGGCGCCCGCATCGGCCGAGCCCGAGCCCATCGAGCTCGCGTCGTTCCAGGTCGACACCGGGCAGGCCGAACGGATGCGTGTCGACGCGGTACGGCTCGAGAACGAGCGGACGTTGCGCGCCGCCGCCGAGGCGCTGGAGCGCGGCCGGTTGGTGGCCCCGCCCGACGCGAGCGCTTACGCGTTGTACAGCCGGGTGCTCAGCTCGGATCCGGATGCCGAGATCGCGCGCATCGGCATTCGGTCGATACGCGAGCAGTTGATCGGTCGGGTGCGCACCGCGCTGGCCGAAGACGATCCGGGCGCCGCGATGGAGTCGTTGGAGGATGCGGCGGTCGCCGGCGTCGAGCCGGCGATACTGGCCGAGCTGCGCGAGGAGGCGGAGTACCGTCAACGGCTGCTGGACGCGAAAACCGGTCGGCCCGGCATCCTGTTTCCGATCACCGAGCTCACCGCGATCCGCCAGGATCCGCCCGAGTACCCTCGGCACGCGCCGGCGGGCGCCGAAGGAACGGTGGAGGTGGAGATGACCATCACCGAGACCGGCCTGGTGCGCGACGTGGAGGTTCTCGGCAACCCGCCCATGTACTTCCTGCGGGCGACGAAGCACGCGGTGCGGGACTGGCGCTTCGCGCCGGTGCTCCACCGCGGCGAGCCGGTGGCGGTGCGCACCTCGGCACGCGTCACCTTCCGGGACGAAGACGCCGGCGGCCCCTGATCGCGTGGGCACGTGCATTGCAGAGCCCCACGCCACAGAAGGAGCAAGCCGTATGACACACATCACCGACACCCTGCACCAGGATCACCAGAAAGTCAGTCAGCTCATCGGCGAGCTGAAGGAAACCGGCGGCGGCGCACCAGCGACCCGTGCGTCGCTCTGCCGGCAGATCCGGCACGAGCTGATGGCCCACTCGGAGTTCGAAGAGGAGGTGTTCTACCCCGCGCTGCGCGAAGGCAGCCCGGAGGGCGGTCCGGAGGTCGAGGCGGCGTTCGAGGAGCACGAAGAGGTCGAACAGATGCTCGACGAGATCGAGCAGATGGAACCCGCCTCGAACGAGTTCATGACGGCGATCGGTCGGCTGGAGCGAGCCGTTCTCGAGCACGTGCAGCACGAAGAGAGCCGGATCTTTCCGATCGCGCAGCAGCTCCTGAACGAAGCGGACGCGGATCAGATGTCGCGCGAGCACGACCAGATGGTCCAGGAGCACATGCAGCGCGCGGGCGTCTGAGCGCCTCTGTGGGAGCGGCCTCCGGCCGCGAATCGGCGCCCCGGAATCGCGATCTCGAGATCGCTCCCACGGCCGGAGTTCGCGGCCGGAGACCGCTCCCACTGCACTTCTCAGGCCGCCCGCACCATGATCGGCACCGAATCGGCGTCCGGTCCGTCGGCGTGCACCGCAACCCGTCCGCCGACGCGGAAGAACACCAGGTCGATCCGGCTCGCGCCCACCTGAAGGCCGCGCACCCGGAGCTGATCGATGCCGATCGGCAGACGCGGCCGGTCGACGTGTACGACGCCGCGCCGGCCCTCGATGGTCACACCGAGGCACGCCTGGAGCATCATGAACGCGGACCCGGCCGACCACGCCTGCGGCAGGCACGCCACCGGATACGCCGTGGGCGGCTCACCCGGATGACGCGAGAAGCCGCAGAACAGCTCCGGCAGGCGCATGCCGAACTGGTTGGCCGCCTCGAACAGACCGGCCAGCAGCCGCACGATCCCGTCGCGCTCTCCGTAGCGCGCCATGCCCGCTGCCGCGAGCGCGGTATCGTGCGGCCAGATGGTACCGTTGTGGTACGACATCGGGTTGTAGCGTGACTCACCGAGCGCGATCGTCCGTATTCCCCACCCGGCGTTGAACGGCGCGGAGAGCAGCTTGTCGATCACGGCGCGGGCGCGGCTCTGGCGCGGCACCCCCGCATAGAGCAGATGCCCCGGATTGGACGACAGCACCCGGCACAACCGGTTGTCGCCGTCGAGCGCGAGTCCGTAGAACTGCCGATCCGGCATCCAGAACACGTTCTCGATCGCCTGGCGCAGCTCGCCGGCCTTCGCGCGCCAGCGTTCCGCGGCGGCCGCGTCACCGCGGCGCTTCGCGAGGGTGGACATGGTCCTGAGCGCAGCATGGACGTAGCCCTGCACCTCGACCATCGCGATGGCGCCGCGCGCGAGCTCGCCGTTCTCGTGGAAGACCGAATCCTCACTGTCCTTCCAGCCCTGGTTGATGAGGCCGCTGTCCTCGCCGCGCTGATAGGTGAGAAACGGATTCGGCGTCTCCTCCATCGCCGATTCGATCCACCCGGTCGCCGCCACCAGCGCCGGCCACAGCGAGTCGACGAACTCGAGCTCGCCGGTGCGCGCCGCATAGGCGCCGGCCAGCATCACGAACAGCGGCGTCGTGTCGACCCCGCCGTAGTAGCGCTCGAACGGCACCTCCTGCAGAGCCGACATCTCGTCCTTGCGGGTCTCGTGCATGATCTTGCCCGGCGCCGAATCCCGAAAGCTCGACACCTCCTGCGCCTGGTGACGGGCGAGATAGCTGAGCACGCCCTTCGCGAGCGACGGATCCAGCCATAGCGTCTGCAAACTTGTTATGATCGCGTCGCGCCCGAACGGCGTCGAGAACCAGGGTATCCCGGCATAGGGATACGGTCCCGTGTCGAGGGTGGTCGTCAGCAGCGCCAGGTCGGCGCGCGACTTTCGCAGCCACTCGTTGAACAGCCGTCCCGAGCTGACGATCCGGGCGCCGCGCCGCCCGCGGCTGCGCATTGCCCGGCGGGCGCGCGCGGCGGCGGCCCTGTACCTCGCCCGGTCCGGCGCGGCGTCCGTGTCGGGGCCGAGCTCGATGTACAGCACCTGGCTCCGGTGCGCCTCGAGCTGGATCAGGAAGCGCGCGTGCTCACCGTCGAGGGTCACCGGCTCGGGGTTGAACGCAATCCGCAGCAGCCTCACGCGATCGTCCAGCCCTTCGTACCGGAAGCGCACGTGCGCGGCACCGACCTCGGCCGGGTGGCGCTGCCCGCGTCGTGACCGCTGCTTGCCGCGCACCTCGAACATGTCGTGGAAGTCCGCGTCGAAGGCGATCTCGAGCGGTATGGACACGGCTTCGTCGGCGTAGCTCGTGAAGACCAGGCGCTCGTGGACGCGGTCGTGGTGAAGGAAGCGTTCCCGCTCGAGGTGGATCACGCCCGTCGGCGGGCTCGGCCCGCCGAGCACCGGCAACGGGTCGATGGTCATGCTGGCGGAGAAGAACACGTTGTCGCGGCTCACCGCGGCCGAGAGCAGCGCCGGCGGGTGTCCGGCCACGGTGATCCGCCAGCGCGACAGCCAGCGCATGTCATCGATGAACAGCCCATCGTCGCCGACGCCGACGTCACCGCGCGCGTCGCAGATCATGAACGCGTCGGCGTCCTTCAGCACGAAGGCGCGGGACGCACCGGGCACCGCAATCTCCAGCGTCATCGCGCGCGCTCAGACGGCTTCCAGCCGCCGGCCGGCGGCCCGTTCGTTCTCGAGCAGCCGCTCGTACAGGTCGACGTAGCGGCCGGCCATGATGGGCGCCGAGAAACGTCGCTCGAACTCGTGACGGATGCGCGCCCGATCGAGCTCGCCCACCCGGCCGATCGCTTCCACCGCAGCGTCCACGGACGTCACCACCGCGCCGGTCAGACCGTCCTCGAGCACCTCCGGCACCGAGCCGCAGTTCCAGCCGATCACCGGCGTGCCGCACGCCATCGATTCGATCATCACGAGGCCGAACGGCTCGGGCCAGTCGATCGGGAACAGCGTCGCCCGGGCGTTGGCGAGCAGCTCCCCCTTCCGCAGATCATCGACCTCGCCGAGAAACTCGATCAGCGGGTCGTCGAGCAGCGGCTCGATGGCCTGCTCGAACCAGCCGACGTCGACCGGATCGACCTTGGCGGCGATCTTGAGCGGAATCCCGGCTCGGCGGGCGATCTCGATGGCCCGATCCGGCCGCTTTTCCGGGCAGATGCGTCCGAGGAACACGAGGTAGCCGTTGTCCGGCTGCGTGGCCGGCGCATACAGGTCGGGAGGAAGCCCGTGATGCGACGTGGCTATCCAGTTGGCGCCCTCCAGCGGCCGGCGCTGATGATCCGATATGGAGACCAGCGGAAACTGCCACCAGCGCGTGTACACGCCCGGCAGGTCCTTCAGGTCGAGGCGCCCGTGCATCGTCGTCAGGGTGCGCCCGGCGATCTTCTCGAACAGCGGGAAGTGCAGCATGTCGATGTGGAAGTGAATCACGTCGAACTCGTCAGCGCGTCTGCGAACTTCGTCCAGCATCACCAGATGGGCCGCGAGATCCGATTTCAGCGGGAACGGATCGAGACGGATCGCCTGATCCCGTGTCGGCACCAGCTCGGCCAGGCCGGGCCGACCGGCGGCGGCGAACAACGTGACGTGGTGCCCCAGCTCGACCAGCGCATCCGACAAGTAACCGACGATCCGTTCCGTTCCGCCATAGAACCGCGGAGGAACCGTCTCGTACAAAGGAGCCACTTGGGCAATTCTCATGATTGCTCCGACCTCTGGCAACGGTGCCGCCCGTACTGCAAGTTCGGGCCCACCTCACCCGCGGCCGCAGAAGGGCGCGCAACCACGACGGCCGTCGGTCAATTCTACGCGCCGGTCGGCGGCGCTTGCGTCTAACGCTGCGGGTCGAGGCGGCCCAGCGCGTTCATCTGCCCGTGGTAGCGGAACAACGCGCCGACACCCTGGATCTCGAGGGCGGTATTCAGTGCCTCCTTGGCGTGCAGCGCGCCGGCGAACGGCACCTTGAGGCAGTCCGCGACGATGCCGTCGACGGTCGCATCGAGTTCCTCGGCCGGCACGGCCAGCGTCACCAGCCCGAACCGGGCCGCTTCGACACCGCTCACCGTGCGCCCGGTCAGCAGCAGGTAGCGCGCGACCCTGACCCCGAGCACCACCTGCCAGAGCGGCATGCTGCTGACGCCGCCCATCCGAATGGCCGGATGCCCGAGATTGGCATCTTCCGCTGCCACCGAGATGTCGCAGAGGAGCTGCAGATAGCAGCCGCCGGCCAGCGCGTGGCCGTGCACGCGGGCGATGGTCGGCTTCGGACAGTTCCAGATGCGTTGGTAACGTCGCTCGATGTCGCGCAGCGTCAGCAATGCGTTGGAGAGGGTCCAGCGCCCGTCCCGCTCCGGCGGCTGTGTGTAGTAGCTGCTGCCGAGGTCGTAGCCGGCGCAGAACGACGGTCCGGCCCCCGCGAGCACGACGACGCGTACCGAATCGTCGCGCTCCGCCCGCTCGAACGCACCGTCGAGGTCATCGAGCAGCGCGTGATTCAGCGCGTTGTGCTTCTCGGGCCGGTTCAGCGTGATCCGGCAGACCCCGTCGGCAACCTGGTAGTCCACTGTGTTGAAGGTCATCCATCGCCTCCTCGCCCGCCCTGTTCACACCGGCACGAACAGGTTCAGCGTGTGGAACGGCTGGCCGTCCCGAAGCTGCGCGTAGATTCCGGCGAGCGCCGCGTCGTTGCCGGCCTGCGCGCCGCGCCGGTCGCGCACCCGCGCGTCGTAGACGACGTCCGGCCCCATGAACCGCAACGAGGCCGTACGCCGCCGCATACCCGGCTCGGTCCCGCCGCCGCCGTGCAGGATGCCGAGGTGAAACACGATCACGTCGCCCGGCGAGATCGGCCAGGACACGATGTCGTAGTCGCCGCGGTTGGCCTGGATGTCGGGCAGCCTCGGCAGCGGCGAATCCTCGTAGAGCGGGTCGGTGTCGTCGTGCGCCGCGAACGACGAGCCGTTGTACAGCACCCCGCGATGGGAACCGCGCACGAACTCGAGGCAATGCTCCTGCGGCAGCGGATCGAGGCTGATCCAGCACGCCACCATTTGCTCGCCGCGCATGCGCAGATAGGAAGTGTCCTGATGCCACGGCGTGCGGCGGCTGTAGCCGCCGTCCTTCAGGAAGAGCTGCTCACCGAGGTACCACAGGCGCGGCTCGCCCCACAACGTCGCAACCAGGGTGTCGAGCCCGATGCGGCGCACCAGCGGCAGAAAGGCCTGTCCGCGATGCTGGAAGAATCGCGCGTCCTCCTCGGGATAGAAGTTCACGGCCCCTTCGCCGGGGTTCGCGAAGCTCGCCTCCACGGCCGATTCCAACTCGGCGAGCGCGCCCGGGGTCAGCGCGCCGCGCAGGAACACCACGCCGTCTTCGCGCAGCGTCGCCGACGCCGCGGCCCAGTCGCGCGACGGCAGCGCATCGAGCGGCAGCCGCTCCGGCACCGCGGCGGCCGCGGTCGTCGTGGAATGTTCGGTCATTGCGCGGCCTCACCTGTCGCGCCCGGGCCCGCGCCATCGACCTCGGCGCGCCACCGGCGTATCCGCCAACGGCCGTCGGCGCGCCCGACGGTGAACGTGTACTGCCCGGTGGCGGCCGGCGCCACCTTGCCGGCGGCGCTGCTCATCAGCGTGAAGTACAGCGACCCGGTCGCCGAGTCGGCGTTCTGCTCGCGGAACATCAGGTTGGTCATCACGTGCCGCGACTTCATATCGGCGGCCGGCGGCCGCGCGCGCATCGCCCGCGACAGGCTCGCTTTGTCGCGCACACCGGGGATGCCGATGTCGACCGCCGCGTCCTCGGCGAACAGGTCGAGGAAGGCGTCCAGATCGCCGGCATCGGCGTGGTGGGCATAACTGTGGATGAGGTTCGTGATCTCCAGCCGATCACGGGCGAACGCGGCGTCGCTGCTCACTACCTTCCGTGCCCTCTCCGCTCTCTGTATAACGCGTTATAACGCGTTCGGACGGAGAGAGCAAAGGGTGTTCAGCCGGCCCGACGCTTCGTGTTCGAGCGGTTGTTTCCGGAGCGCGGTGCACGAGCGGGCCGGCGACGAACCGTTTCCCGCTCCTTCGCGGCTTCCGCTGCGCCCTCGGACTCACCGTGAATTCGGATCCAGATTTCCTTTCTGTGCACGGACAGGTTTTCGGGGGCTTCGATCCCCAGATGAACCTGGCTGCCGCGAATTTTCAGTACCTTGAGCTCGATCTCGTCGTCGATCATGATCGACTCGCCGCCGTGCCGGGTCAGAACCAGCATCACCGTTCCCCGAAAATGGATTTCCGATCTCGCTACCGACGCATCGTGCGCAGCGCGGCGAAGATCGTGCAATTGCCCTTTGGCCCCACCTGGCCCGGCCCGGCGTAGGACCTTGATCCAGGTTCCACGGGAGCGGACTCCAGCTAGCATTCAGAGGCCGCACTGAGGTCGACGCTCTCGATCCATCGAGACACGCGCATGACGCTCGACTGGCTCGACCACCAGATAGTGGGCAACACGGTGCTCACCTGGGCCACTGGCCTCGGTACCTTTCTTGCGCTCTGGGCTTTGCTGGCGATCCTGCATCGGCTGATTTCCGAGCGGCTGCGCGCAGCGGTGGAACGCAACCGCTCGGGTCCCGTCTTCGTCTTCTCCCAGATCACCGCGCGGACGCAGCCCTGGTTCGCGCCGTTGCTGGCACTGTTCGTCGGCTTGCGGCTTCTCGTCTCGCCTCCCGAT
Source organism: Pseudomonadales bacterium (assembly GCA_036381275.1). GTDB lineage: Bacteria > Pseudomonadota > Gammaproteobacteria > Pseudomonadales > Azotimanducaceae > UBA7803. The sequence continues at coordinate 14,002 of DASVDC010000020.1, forward strand.
CTGGCAACTCTCTCTGCCACCGTCTTCACGATCGGCCTGATGCTCCAGGTCGGTCTCTGGGCCGCGGCGGCGCTGGATGCCTGGCTGACCCTGCGGCGACGGCGCCAGATCGTCGCCGATCCGAGCGAGGTCGCCGCCACGGATCTGCTCCGTGTGATGGTGCGGGTCGTCGTGTGGACGGTGGTCCTGATCGTGACGCTGGACAGCCTCGGTATCAACGTAACGGCGCTCGTCGCCGGTCTGGGTATCGGTGGCATCGCCGTTGCGCTGGCGGCCCAGAACGTGCTCGGCGACCTGTTTGCTTCTTTGTCGATCGTGCTGGATCGACCGTTCGTCGTGGGCGACGCGCTGGGCATCGACGATTTCACCGGGCGAGTGGAACGAGTCGGCCTCAAGACCACCCGATTGAGGAGCACGTCGGGAGAGCAGCTCATCTTCTCGAATACCGACCTGCTGGACAGCCGCATCCGGAACTTCCAGCGCATGACCGAGCGCCGCGTGGCGTTCTCGATCGGCGTGGCATACGGCACGCATCCGGATGTGCTCCAGCGGATTCCGGCGATCGTTCGCGCCGTGATCGAGGCCGAGCGGGACGTGCGGTTCGAATTCGCCCACTTCTCGCGCTACGGCGATTTCGCGCTGATCCACGACATCGTGTACCACGTTCTGTCGCCCGAAGCGCGCCTCCAGCGCGAATTGCAGCACCGGATCAATCTCGCGCTCTACCGGTGCTTCCGCGACCAGGGGATCGCTTTCGCGTTGCCCGCACGGGCACTGGATGTCGCCGGCGTTGCCGGTGTGCCTCGGCCCGGTGAAGCGGCGTGAGCCGCCGGTTCGTCAGGGGCGGCGAGCCTCTCCGTCTTTCCGACCGCGAGACGCGCTCCTGGAATCGGAATCGATGCTCTTGCTCGCAGAGAACCGGGCGGACTCCCCAGGCTTTGCCGGAATCGTGATATGAAACGTGGCGCCGCGGCTCGCGTTGTTCGTAGCCCAGATGCGGCCATTGTGCGCCGTAATGATCGTGCGGCAGATCGAGAGGCCCAGCCCGATGCCACCGTCCTTGCTGGTATGAAACGGCTCGAAGATCGCCGCGACGTCGCGGATACCGTGGCCGTTGTCGGTTACCTCGACGTCGATCCCACCGGCGTCGTTGGCTGCGCTGACGATCCGCAGGCGTCTGTCCCCGTGCGCATTATCCGCCATCGCATCGCAGGCGTTGGCGATCAGGTTCATCAATACCTGCTGCAGCTCCACACGATCGCCGTTGACGAGCGGAATGTCCCGGCCCAGCTCCGTGTCGACGAACACGTTGCGCACCACCAGATCGCTGTGTTGAATCATGAGCGATTCCCGGATGGACTGGTTGATGTCCACCAGATCGCGCTGTACGGCGCCTCGCACGAACAGCGCCCGAAGCGTACGGATCATTTCACCGGCGCGCCGGTCTTCCGATATGATTTCACGAAGAATCTCGGCAACGTCCCCGAGATCCGGCGCCGAGTCCGCCAGCAGCCACTGAGCCGCCTGGGCATTGTTCAGAATCGCCGTCAGCGGCTGGTTCAGCTCGTGCGCGATGGCACCCGACAGCTCCCCCAGCGTGGAAACCCGGCTCAAATGAGTGAGCTGCTCCCGATGGATTCGGACTTCGGTCTCGTGGCGCTTTCGTTCCGTCGTATCGATGTGCACCCCGATCATGCGCGTCGGCCGGCCCCGGGAGTCGACCGTGATCTTGCCTTTACTGGTGATCCAGCGAACAGTACGGTCGGCATCGACGATCCGATATTCGAGCTCGACTTCCCCCTCGGCGCCCGTATCGAGCGCGGCGTCGATCGCCCGCCTGACCATCCCGCGATCGTCGGGATGGATCCGCTCGAACAGCGCACCCATCGATTTCGAGCCGTCCAGACCGACGACACCTCCCTTCGACGTCGGGCGCCACCTCATGCGATCCGATCTGAGATCCCAGTCCCAGGCCTTCATCCGGGCGGCCCGGAGCGCGAGGTTGAGGCTCTCTTCCTGTCGTAATGCCGCTCTCCTGGCGAGGCGCAGCTCAGTGAGCGACGCGGCGAGCAGCATCAGCGAGGAGACGATGATCAGGAGGAAAGCCTGTACGGCCATTGCGGAGTATTCGGTCGTCGCGAACGGGCCGCGGCCCTGCACCACGCCGACGATCGCGAACAGCGCCATCAGGCTCGCGCCGAGGCTGACGCTGCCGACACCTTGCCGAACCGCGGCCCACATCAGGAATGGCAACGGAGCATGTACCAGGATGTCGAGACCGATCGTGTCGGCCGGCGACAGAAAGGCAACGGCCGAGGTCGTGCAGATACCCGTCAGCAGCGCGACGGCCTCTACGCGCTCGCGGACCGTCGCGCGGCGCAACGTGCGGATTCCGCGTTGACAGCCGATCACGATCAGCGGTACCAGCGTGAGCGCCGCCAACGCGTTCGACAGGAGACGGAAGCCGCTCGACGGTATTCTGACGGAGATCACCAATGACGCGATTCACCTGCTCGATCCCGGTCTTTCGATCGCTCTGACGGCGAACTTCTGGTTCTCGATCGCGTCCGTCCTGCTGCTGGGCGTCGCCGTGTCGCTGATC
>DASVDC010000021.1:0-18470 GCA_036381275.1 Pseudomonadales bacterium
GGAGAACACGCCCGTGGCATAGCCGTACACCAGCACCTTCACCATCATCACCGGCTCGAACGGGGCGCGGCGACGACCGTCGCCTTCGTAGCGCGCGTAGAACGCGCTCAGATCGAGCGCGTCCACCGCATCACTGATGAAGTAGGCCAGGTGGTCTTCAGGCAGCCACTCCCGCAACGACGTCGGCAGCAGCAATTCCTGATCCGGAGCGTAGGGGCGAAAGGTCGTAGGCATCACCGTATCCTACCGACCTACCGTTCTACCGCCCAGACTCCTAGCCGCCTGCGTCACCTTCGGAACGGCCTTCGGCCGCGATCGCGGCCGGAGGCCGCTCCCACACCGGGCCGCGATCGCCGCTCGCGCGGGCGGCCGCGTCGCGCTCTTCGAGCAGCGCGCGCAGCCGCTCCTGTTCCTCCCGGGTCAGGCGAAAGCCCCAGATCGCCACGATCGCGACGATCAGGGCCGACGCCGGCAGGAAAGTATAGATGTAGCGGATCGCGTCCATCGCCTGCTCGGTCTGGCTCGCCGCGCCCGGGCTGAAGCCGAGCCAGCCGAGCAGCGGGTAGGCGATGCCGATCGCGAGCGCACCGCCGACCTTCTGAGTCATCGTGATCAGCGAGAAGTACAGCCCGGTGCGCTGTCCGCCGCTCTCGACGTTGTCGGAATCCACCACGTCCGCCGTCATCGAGCGCAGCAGCATCGGCTGCCCGGCGTGGACGAACCCGCAGGCCAGCACCAGCAGCGCGAAGCCAAGCACGTCACCGGGTCCGCACGTCAGGAACAGCGCGATGAACACCATGTGCGCGATGCACGAGATCGCGAAGGCCCGGTGCTTGCCGAGACGGCGCGACACGCGCAGCCAGAACGGCACCCCGGCGACGGTGACGCCGTAGAAGAAGATCAGGATGATGCTGTTCCATTTGTCGCCGCCGACGACGTCGCGCAGAAAGAAGATGAACACCGAGGCCATCACCGGTCCCGGAATCCCGACCATCAGGTCGGCGAGCAGGATGCGCCGCATGTGCCGGTTGCTCAGCACCAGCCGGCCGCCTTGCCAGAACGAGATCTTCGGCGCGGGCGCGGTCCGCCGCTCGGGCACGAGCGTCACGGCGATGCCGGTGGCGATCGGGAGCAGCGCAATCACGTACAGCCCGAAAGCGAGCACTGCCATTCGGCCGCCGGCGGTTTCGCCGACGACGTATTCCATGTACGCCGGCGGCACCAGCACCGTGAGACTGCCGAGCAGCGATGCGAGGTGGATGAAGCCGGTGACGCGCGAGCGTTCGTGGTAGTCGCGGGAGATCTCGGCGCCCCAGGCGTAGTGGGAGATGGTGTACATCGTCGAGCCGGTGTAGAAGATCACCATCGACACCAGCAGATACGCCGGTGTCACGGCGGCAGGGACCGGCACGATGAACACCAGCAGGACGCCCAGCATGATCACCGGCGTGGCCAGTACGCACCAGTGCCGGCGTCGGCCCCAGCGGCTCTCGAAGTGATCGCCGACGACGCCCATGATCGGATCGGTGACCAGGTCGAAGACCCGTACCAGCATGAACGTGGTCCCGACGACGGCCAGCGCGGCCGCTGCGCTCATGCCGTTCGCCTGGAACAGCGACGCGTAGAACGGCGGAACGAAGATCGCGAGCGGGAGACCCATCGCCGACAGCGGCACGGCGGGCGCCGCCAGTGCGGCGAGCCGCCCGCGCGCCAGCCGGTCGTCGAACCTGCCGGCGTCGCCGGCCGCAGAATTCGCTGGTTGGCTCATCCAACTCCCCGGTCGAACCGCTGAACGCCGATCCCGCGGCCGCGCCGGGATCAATAGGGTGCGATGCCGGCGTCGACGGACAGGGTGGCGCCGGTGATCCCGCGTCCGGCCTCGGATGCGAGAAACAGCGCCGTCTCGGCGACCTGTTCGACGGTATTGAGCTCTCCGGTCAGCGTCTTGCTGCGGAAGACCTTGTCCACCATCTCGTCGAAGCTCATACCGAGCGACGCGGCGAGATCGGGACCGCCGTTGCGCACCGCGTCGGTGAGAATGAGGCCCGGGCAGATCGCGTTGACGGTGATGCCCGACCGGCCGACTTCGGCGGCCACCGCCTTGGTGAAGCCGTTCACGCCGTGCTTGGTCGCGACGTAGGCGGCCATCGACGGCGCCGCCACTTTGCCTTCCACCGACGAGATGTTGATGATCGTGCCGCGGCGCGCGGGCAGCATATGGCGCAGCGCCGCCTTGGTGGCCAGGAACACCGACGTCAGGTTGAGACGCAGATCCGCTTCCCAGGCGGCTTCTTCCAGCTCCGCCACCGGCGCCAGCGCGCCGCTGCCGCCGGCGTTGTTCACCAGCACGTCGAGCCGGCCGAACCGTTCGGCCGCCCCGTCGATCAGCGCGTGCACGTCCGCCGTGCAGGTGACGGAGCCCTGGTGATACCAGAGCCCATCCGGCGCGCCGAGCTCGCGAACCAGCGCTTCTCCCTTCGCGGCGTCGCGGCCGTTGAACGCGACCTTCGCGCCGGACGCGAGGAAGGCCTTGACGATCCCGGCGCCGATGCCGCGGCTGCCGCCGGTGACCACCACCACACGATCTTCGAGTCGAGTCATGCCATCTCCCGAGCGAGGTCGAATGCGTCGAGCTCCGCGAGCGATCCGAGGCAGTTGCCGAGCAGGGTGCGGCCGAGCCGGCGGCCGCGTTCGTTGCCGAGGTCCAGCGTGCCGGCGATGACCACCGCGTAGCAGAGCAGATACAGCGCGCTGATGCGGAAGCGTTGACGGCACGCGGCGAGTTCGCAATCGATTCCCTCGCGGCGCAGCGCGTCGTGGTAGACGGCCACCCAGTCCTCGGCGCGCCGCACCGGCTCCGGCAGGCTCTGGGTGACGAAGTAGGCGAGGTCCTGCTCCGGCGCCGACGTGCAGACCGATTGCCAGTCGACCAGCGCGATCGCCCGGTCGTCGAACAGGACGTTGTCGAGCCGCACGTCGGCGTGCGCGACGCTCATCGGCGGCCGGCACATGCGGGCGAGCAAGCCGGGCACGGCATTCGGCATGGCCTCGCCGAGGAAGTCGGTACCGGGCGGCAGGAGATCGGCGAACTGTTCCTTCACCACCGGCCAGCCGAGCCGGAAGCCGGCCATCATGCCGTCGCGTTGCGCGGCGTTGTCGTGACAGAGCAGCGTACCGGCGAACGGCTTGCCCCAGGTGCTGGCGTGCAGCCTGGCGATACCCTGGATCACCCGATGCGCCTCGTCGGCCGTGCAGCCCTGAACCTGATCGCCGACCCGCAGGTGGCCGAGATCTTCCAGCAGCAGAACGAAGTCGTAGGTATCGCGATCGAGCTCGGCGTGATAGCAGGCCGGCACGCGCAACGTGATCTCCGGTGCGACGGAGCGGTAGAAGACGACTTCGCGCCCGTACATGTCGTAGGTCGCCGCCACGGCCCGATTGTCCGCGGACGGCGACGGAAACTTGGCGATGATGCTGCTCGGCGCACCGGGACCCGACAGATGGATGCGCGTGACCAGGCCGATGATGCCGGTACCGGCGCCGAGCGGTTCGACCCGGAAATCGTCGACGCGGCGGCCGAGCACGCGGCCGAGCCAGGCGCCGGTCAACTGATCCGGCGACGACGGAAAGCTCATCGATGGAGCTCCGGCCGCACCGCGCCTGCGCGCTTGCGGCCCCATTTGCAGCCGCGCTTGCAGCCGCACCGCAACGCGGTCCGATCCAGTCCCATTCGCCCTCCCGGTGCGCCGCCGCCCAAAACCGACAATTCGGATGGTTTTAAGCCAATCGATCCGAACGCGTCAACTCGCCCCTCCGGCCATAGGGGAATTCACGTAGCCGTCGGCAAAACCGGATCGATTGACGGTTATTTGCCGGTCGGTTAACTTCCCGCCGTGTGAGAATCGGAGGAGGAGCCATGCCCGTCATGAAACACCCGCTGACCGGCGCCATCTACACGCTGCGCGACGACGGTCTCGTGGAGGTGGACAACAACGGCAAGCGCGGCGTGTTCCACTACGACGGCCGCTACTGCTCCGGCGAGCTGCGGCAGGCGGATCCGCACTTTCTGTTGTGGCTCGCGGGACCGCAGCTTCCGGAAGGTGCTGCGCGCCGTCACCGAGGCTGAACGCCGATCAGCATCACTCATTTTCAGGAGCGCTTGAGAACCATGTCGACGCCTGCCAGAAAAATCGCCGCACGATCCTCCGGACTCAGCTATCAGGAGCTCATCGCTCAGGATGCGGTGCCGCCGCCCAGGGTGTTGACCCTGGAGAACCCGTTCGAAGGCGACCTGCTGTCGGTGCCGATCGCGCGGTACACCACGCAGCAGTACCACGACCTGGAAATGCAGAGGCTCTGGCCCCGGGTCTGGCAGATGGCCTGCCGCGAGGAGGAGATTCCGAGCGTCGGCGACTACATCGTCTACGAGATCGGCCACTACTCGATCCTCGTGGTTCGCACGAGCGAGGGGATCAAGGCACATCACAACGTCTGTCGCCATCGCGGCCGGCGCCTGTGCGACTACGACGGTCACGTCGCGAGCTTCATCTGCCCGTTCCACGGCTTCAGCTGGAACCTCGACGGCTCCTGCCGCAGCGTCACGTCCGAATGGGATTTCCCGCAGATCGACAAGGGCGACTTCGGTCTGAAACCGGTCAAGGTGGGAACCTGGGGCGGCTGGGTGTTCATCAACATGGATCTCGACGCCGAGCCGTTCGAGGACTTCATCGGTGATCTGCCGGCGCACTTCGAGATCTGGAAGCCCGAAGAGCGCTACATCGAGGCCCACGTCGGCAAGGTGATGAACTGCAACTGGAAGGTCTGCCAGGAAGCGTTCATGGAAGCCTTCCACGTGATCGCGACGCACCCGCAGATCCTCACGGGGATGGGCGACGAGAACAGCCAGTACGACGCCTGGGGCAACTTCTCCCGCGCGATCACGCCGAACGGCACCCCGAGCCCCCACCTGCGCCGGCAGCCGACGGAGCAGGAGATGTTCGACTCGGTCGCGATGCGCAAGCTGGACGATCCGCCCGGCCCGGAGGTGGCGGAGGGTCAGCGCGCCAGAACGATGCTCGCCGCCGCGAGCCGCGAAGCGCTGCAGCCGGTGGTTGGTGAGGACGTCGTGCTGTCGGATGCCGAAGTGTCGGACAGCATCTACTATACGCTGTTTCCCAACTTCCACCCGTGGGGCGGCTACAACCGGATCGTCTATCGCTTCCGGCCGTGGCAGAACCGCTTCGACAAGTCGCTGATGGAGTGCTATTTCCTGAGCCCGTTCCGAGGCGAGCGCCCGGATCCGGCGCCGCTCCATCTGCTCGACGAAGATCAGGACTGGACCGAAGCCCCCGAGCTCGGGCTGTTGGCGAAGGTCTTCCAGCAGGACAGTTACAACCTGCCGAACGTGCAGAAGGGGCTGATGGCAGCGCCGTACGATCACGTGGTCTTCGCCCGCTACCAGGAAACGAAGATCCGGCACTTCCAGCACCTGCTGTCGAAGTGGGTCGGCGAGTGAGCCGGCCGGTAGTTGCCGGGGCGTAGCGGCGGGCGGCCCGGGCTGCGCGCCGCCCACGGCCCGCGGGGCGCATCCTATACTGCAGTGAAGTCAGGTCATCTGCGGTGTCGATGCGCTTGTGAAGCCCAGGCTCACCATCAGCCCGGTGAAGATCGGCACGCTGCGCCGCGTCACGGCCGGACACCCGTTCTTCGCGGGCTGGGACGTCGATCGCCTGAAGACGGTCGACGGCTTCTGCCAGCTCGTCGAGGCTCCGGCCGCGTCGGTGGTGCTGGAGCGAGACGCGATGGATCCCTTTACCTACCTGCTGCTCTCGGGTGAGGTCACCCTGGAGGATGCCGCCGGCCAGCGCCGGCTCGTGCGTGCCGGGGAACTGGATGCCGGATTCCCGATCGCGCACCTGCGGCCGAGCCGGTATCGGGTCACCGCCGCGTCCGGCACGCGCCTGATCCGTATCGAAGGCAGCCGACTGCGCCGCGTGCAGGCCCGCCGCGGGTCGGCACGGTTCGTCGTCAGCGAGTCGTCGGTGGGCGGAAGCTGGCGCTGCCACCCGTTGCAGCTCGCGCTCACGCGGCGGCTGCGCAACGGCGACCTCCCGATTCCGACGATGCCCGGCATCGCGTCGCGCATTCGCCGGGCGCTGGTCCGCGAGAATTCGCAGATGAGCGAGATCGCGGCCATCATCGGCGCCGATCCCGGCATTGCCGGGCGCCTGATCCGCATCGCCAACAGCGCCGCGTTCGCCGGCCGGAGCCCCTGCGAGACCCTGCAGGCGGCGCTGGTTCGTCTCGGCGTCGAGCGCGCGCACAACCTGGTGCTGGCCATCTCGACCCGCGAGCTGTTCAACACCGGGTCCGCGTTTCTGAAGGAGCGGATGCTGGCCGCGTGGCGGCGCGCGATCGATCTCGCTGCCCTGGCCGCCGTGCTGGCGCGGCTGACACCGGGACTGGACGGCGATCGCGGGCTGCTGGTCGGGCTGCTGCACGAAGTCGGTGCGCTGCCGATCCTTCGACTGGCGGAGGACTTTCCCGACCTGGAACGGGAACCGGCGGTGCTGGACGAGATCCTCGGCGCGATGACCCCGGAGACCTCGGTCCGGGTGCTGGAGCAGTGGGGCATGCCCGATGCGTTCCGTGACGCGGCGCTGAACCGCGGCAACTGGTTTCGTGATCACGACGGCGGCCCCGACTACACCGACGTGCTGGTGGTCGCCCACCTGCATCGGCTGGTCCGCGAACGTACCTTCCATCGTCTGCCGAGGATCGACGAGACGCCGGCGTTCGGGCGACTCGCGGTCGGTCTGCTGTCGCCGCAGCTCAGCCTCCTGGTGCTCGACGAAGCCCGCAGTCAGATTCAGGAGCTGAGGAGCCTGCTGTCCTGAAGCCGTCGGCGCGGCGCATTCGTTTCTCGGAATCCCGCTAATCCGTTACCCTGTCACGCCATTCGGCGCTCCCGGACGAAGCGCAATCGTATTTTTCAAGATTGCTTATCAATAAGATAATATAACCCTCTGTTTTAAAAGGTATACATGTTGTCGAAATCAGTTGAAGTCGACTTGAGCGACGGTTGGGGAGAGGTGTCGTCATGCGGCCGGAGCTGAGCATCGCGGAGGTGCACGAGGCGCTCGCGGAGGCGCTGCCCGAGCGCGAGGCACTGGTGTTTCGCGACCGGCGCTTCACCTTCGCCGAGTGGAATGACCGGACCCGGCGCTTCGGCAATTATCTGCGCGGGCTCGGTCTCGGCTGTCACACCGACCGCGCGCGTCTCGCCGGCTGGGAATCCGGTCAGGACCACCTGGCGTTGTATCTCTACAACGGCAACGAGTACCTCGAGGGGATGGTCGGGGCCTACAAGGCCCGAGTCGCGCCGTTCAACGTCAACTACCGCTACGTCGACGACGAGCTCGTCTACCTGCTGAACGACGCGCGGGCTCGAGCGATCGTCTATCACGCGCAGTTCGCCCCCCGGGTCGCCGAGGTGCGCGAGCGCGTGCCGACGCTCGAGCATCTGATTCAGGTGGACGACGCCAGCGGCAACGCCCTGCTGCCCGGCGCGGTGCCGTACGAGGCCGCGCTGGCCGCGTCGCCGGCGACGCGCTGCGACGACGTCTCGCCGGACGATCTGTACATCCTCTATACCGGCGGCACGACGGGGATGCCGAAGGGCGTGCTGTGGCGGCAATCCGACATCCTTTTCTCGGCACTCGGCGGCGGCGCTCACCCATCGCTCGAGAGCCTGGTGGACGCCGCGCGCGCGGGCGGCATGCGCATGCTGCCAGCGGCGCCGTTCATGCACGGCGCCGGCCACTGGATTGCGCTCAGCGCGCTGCACGGCGGCCACACCTGCATCGTGCAGGATCGGGTCGAGCGTCTCGATCCGGCCGACATCTGGCGCGTCTGCGAACGCGAACGCGTCGACTTCCTGCAGATCGTCGGCGACGCGTTCGGCCGGCCGCTGCTCGATGAGCTCGCGCGCGGCCGCTACGACCTCGGTGCGCTCAGGATCCTGCTCTCGGGCGGTGCGCCGCTGAACGCATCCCTGAAGGCGCAGTTCCTGGAGCGGCTGCCGGAGCTCAGCATCATCGACGGCCTCGGCTCCTCCGAGACCGGCGGGCAGGGCGCGCACGTTTCGAACCGTGAAACGGGCGCTGCGACCGGGCGTTTCAACCCGGGTCCGGACAACGTGATCGTCGACGAGACGCTGACGCGGGTGCTGCCGCCCGGTCACGAGGGTCTCGGCTGGTGGGCCAAGCGCGGCCGGGTCCCGCTCGGCTACCTCGGTGATCGCGAGAAGACCGAGCGCACGTTCGTCACGATCGACGGCGTGCGCCATGCGGTGCCCGGTGATCGGGCCCGTCACCTCACCGACGGCACGGTCGAGCTGCACGGCCGCGACTCGGTGACGATCAATTCCGGCGGCGAGAAGATCTTCGCCGAGGAGGTGGAGCACGCGCTGAAGCAGCATGCGGCGGTGTACGATGCGGTGGTCACCGGGCGGCCGAGCGAGCGCTGGGGCAGCGAAGTGGTCGCCGTGGTGCGGCTCGTGGACGGCGCCCGCGTCGGCGAGGCGGAGCTGATCGAGGCCTGCAGCGCGCACCTCGCGCGCTACAAGTTGCCGAAGGCGATCGTATTCCGCGACGAGATCGTGCGCTCGCCGTCCGGCAAGGCCGACTACCGCTGGGCGGCGGCGCAGGTGCGGACGGAGTCGCCGGCAACTGCTTCGAAGGAGTCGTGAGCATGGGAGTTCCCGGGAATCTGGAGGAGGTCGCCACGCTGGGTGACCTGGTGCGGTTTCACGCCAGCCGACGCGGCGAGCGTGAAGCGCTCTGGTTCGAGGGCCGGTCGACCTCGTACCGTGAGCTGGACCGGCATACCAGCCAGATCGCGAACGGTCTGTTGGCCGACGGGATCGAACCGGGTGGGCGGGTTGCCGTCCTCGACAAGAACTCGGACGCGTTCTTCGAGATCGTGCTCGGCTGCGCGAAGGCGAATGCGGTATCCGTCGGGGTGAACTGGCGTCTTGCCGCGCCCGAAGTCGCCTACGTGCTGAACGACAGCGCGGCGCGGGTGCTGTTCGTCGGGCCGGAGTTCTACGGGCTCGCCGCCGAGGTGGTCGATCAGGTGCCGAGCCTGGTACGGGTCGTGGCGATGGAGGAGGGTCACGAGCGCTGGCAGAGCGTCCGCGAGTGGCGCGATGCGCAGTCCTCCGCCGATCCGGAAGTGACGGTCCGCACCGACGACGTCGCGGTGCAGATGTACACCAGCGGCACCACCGGTCATCCGAAGGGCGTGCAGCTCATGCACCGCTGCTTCTTCGACCTGTGGCGTCAGCCGGCGCGCCCGGACATGGCGTTCAACGAGTGGGACGACCACGACGTGAGCCTGGTGGCGATGCCCGGTTACCACATCGGCGGCGTGGGCTGGGGCATCATGGGTCTCCGGGTGGGTGCGCGCAACGTGGTGGTGCGGGAGTTCTCGCCCGACGTCACGCTGCGCATGATCGCCGAGCACCGGATCACCAAGCTGTTCATGGTGCCGGCGGCGATCCGCATGGTGCTGCAGCACCCGCGTGCCCGGGAGGTCGACTACTCGTCGCTCGCGTTCATCTGCTACGGTGCGTCGCCGATCCCGCTGGATCTGCTGCGCGAAGCCATCGAGGTGTTCCGCTGCGGCTTCGTGCAGCTCTACGGCATGACGGAAACCTGCGGCTCGGCCACGTACCTGCCGCCCGAGGACCACGACCCCGCGGGCAACGAGCGCATGCGCTCGGCGGGTAAGCCATTCCCGGGCGTGCGTCTCAAGGTGGTGGACGAGCAGGGCCGTGAGCTGCCGCCGCGCCAGGTGGGCGAAATCTGCATCGCCTCGCCGGTGAACATGCTCGGCTACTGGAACCTGCCGGAAGCCACCGCGAGCACGCTGGTGGACGGGTTCGTGCACACCGGCGATGCCGGCTATCTCGACGAGGACGGCTACGTCTACGTGCACGACCGCGTCAAGGACATGATCGTCTCCGGCGGCGAGAACATCTATCCGGCGGAGGTGGAGAACGCGCTGTTCGGTCATCCGGCGGTGGCCGACGTCGCCGTGATCGGCGTTCCGGACGACCGCTGGGGTGAGGCGGTGAAGGCGGTCGTGGTGCTGAAGCCCGGCGCGGAGGTGAGTCCCGACGAGCTGATCGGTTTCGCCCGCACCCGCATCGCCGGCTACAAGCTGCCGAAGTCGGTGGACTTCGTCGACGAGCTGCCGCGCAATCCGTCGGGCAAGATCCTGAAACGCGAGCTGCGCAAGCCCTATTGGGAAGGGATGGAGCGCAACGTCAACTGACGGCGCGCGTGCGCCCATTTGTTTGCCGTCTGTGGGGGCGGCCTGCGGCCGCGAACTTCCGGATCCCGGATTCGCGGCCGCAGGCCGCTCCCGCGAACCGAACGAGGAGAACCTCGAGCGATGGATGATCCGAAGGGCAAGGTGGTGCTGATCACCGGGGCCGGCACCGGCATGGGCCGCGCCGCGCTCAGGCAGTTCGCGGCCGCCGGTGCGCGCACCGTGGGCGTCGGCCGTACCGAGGCGACGCTGCAGGACGCGGTGGCCGAGGCGCGCGAGGCCGGCGGCGAGGCCGAATACGTGGTCGCCGACGTCAGCACCGAGGCGGGCGCGCGGCTCGCCGTCGAGCACACGGCACGGCGCTACGGCGGGCTCGATATCCTGGTCAACAACGCCAGCGTCGGCTGGTCCTACGAGCAGGTGCGGCCCGGCAGCATGGCGGCCACCGCCGATGCACCGCCCGCGGCCTGGCGCGAGGTGGTGCGGATCAACCTCGAGTCCGTGCACCTGATGTGTCATTTCGCGCTGCCGGAGCTGATCCGCCGCGGCGGCGGCGCGATCGTCAACGTCGCGTCGGTGGGCGGCACCCGCGGGATGGCCGACGCGCACGCCTACGCCGCCGCGAAGGCCGGCGTGATCAACCTGACCCGGTCGCTCGCGCGCACCTACGGGCCGCAGCAGATCCGCTGCAATTGCCTGGCTCCCGGCGTGATCGATACCGGCATGATCGAGCCGTACCGGCAGACGTTCGAGACGATGCTGGCCGATCCCGTGGCAGCGGCCGGGCTGTGCCCGCTCGGGCGGATGGGCACGCCGGACGAAGCCGCCGACGCCATCCGCTTCCTCGCTCTGGCCACCTATTGCAACGGTTCGATACTGGTGATGGATGGAGGTACTTCCGCATGAGTCTCAAACTGGTGGGGCCGGGTGACAACGCGCCGCACGAAATCAACGTCATCGTGGAGATTCCGGCCCACACCGGGCCGGTCAAGTACGAGGTGGACAAGAAGTCGGGCGCCGTCTGGGTCGACCGGTTCATGGCCACCGCGATGTTCTATCCCTGCAACTACGGCTACGTGCCCGAATCCCTGGCCGAAGACGGCGATCCGCTGGACGTGCTGGTCGTGACACCGCATCCGTTGCTCGCCGGCACGGTGATCACCTGCCGGCCGGTCGGGGTGATGGACATGGAGGACGAGGCCGGCGACGACGCCAAGATCGTCGCGGTGCCGATCACCAAGGTGACGCGCATCTACGAGCACGTGGAGGCCGCGAGCGACCTTCCGGAGGGGCTCGTGCACACGATCGAGCACTTCTTCACCCACTACAAGGACCTCGAGCGCGGCAAATGGGTCAAGATGCGCGGCTGGGGCGATGCCGACGCCGCGAAACGCTACATCGCGCAAGCGATAGAACGATTTCCGAGATGAGGGAGGTTACGCCATGAGCACGTCCGATACGCTGTTCGATCTGTCGGGTAAGGTCGCCGTCGTCACCGGGGGCAGTCGCGGGCTCGGGCTCGAGATGTCCCGGGCGTTCGCCCGCGCGGGCGCCAGTGTGCTGATCGCGAGCCGCAAGCAGGACGCCTGCGATGCCGCGGCCACCCGGATCGCCGAGGAGACCGGCCAACGCTGCCTCGGCGCGGCCTATCACGCCGGACGTTGGGAGGACAGCGATCGGCTCGCGGAGCTCGCCTACCGGGAGTTCGGCCGCGTGGACGTGCTGGTCAACAACGCCGGGATGTCGCCGCTCTACGAAGCGCTGACGGCCGTTTCCGAGGAGCTCTACGACAAGGTGCTCAGCGTGAACCTGCGCGGCCCGTTCCGGCTGTCGGCGCTGATCGGCGAGCGCATGGCGGCCGGTGACGGCGGCTCCATCATCAACGTCAGCAGCATCGCCGCGGTGCAGCCGACGCCGAACGAGCTGCCGTACGGGATGGCCAAGGCCGGGCTGAACGCGCTGACCCTCGGGCTCGCCCGGGCCTATGCGCCGAAGGTACGGGTGAACTGCATCATGCCGGGACCGTTCCTCACCGACATCAGCAAGGCGTGGGACATGCAGGCGTTCGAGAAGCGGGCCCGCGAGGCGATACCGCTGCGGCGCGGCGGCCAGCCGGACGAGGTGATCGGCGCCGCGCTGTATTTCGCGAGCGCGGCCTCGAGCTACACGACCGGCGCGATCCTGAAGATCGACGGCGGCGCGGCTTATGCGCCGGCGTGATCAACTTTTTCCACGAACCGGGGTCGTAAGATCCGTGGCCGCGCCCGGCCGGGATCGGGGTGGAGCAGCCGTTTGCAGCAAAGGGCACCGAGCCTGACGACCTTTCGAGGGACGCGCACCCGAGCGGCGGAGCATCCGGCGCGTCGCTCCGTCGGGGCGGTGCTGCTGATCGTCGGCCTGGGGCTCGGCGGCTGCTCGGAGCCGGCCGATACGCCGGCGGACCGTGCGGGCGGCCACTTCCCGGCGGCCATTCCCGTCGTCGCGATGCCGGTGCGCTTCGAAGCCGAATCGAACCAGATCGTCGCGGTCGGGACGTCGCGGGCGGTGCGCTCGGTGGAGCTGTTCCCGGAAACCGCCGGTGAAGTCGTGGAGGTGAATTTCACCGGCGGCGAGTCCGTCCGCAAGGACCAGCTGCTGCTGGCGATGGATGCCCGCGACGAGGTGCTCGCGGTGGAGCTCGCCAAGGTGGCGCTCGCCGATGCGCGCCGCGAGTTCGAGCGCTACCAGCAGGCGCGCGCCGGTGAGGCGGTGCCGCCGGCCACCCTCGATGCCGCCCGCACCGCGCTCGAGAGCGCGCGCATCGCGCTCAGCCGCGCCGAGGTCGCGCTGGACCGGCGATTCGTCCGCGCGCCGTTCGACGGCGTGATCGGCATGACCGACGTCGATCCCGGCGATCGGATCGACCCCAGCACACCGATCGCCACCATCGACGACCGCACGGCGCTCCTGGTGTATTTCGAGGTTCCGGAAGCGTTCGTCGGCAGGCTCGCGATCGGCGACCCGATCGAGGTGCAAAGCTGGACGGCGGATAGGCTGCTCGCGACGGGCCCGGTGGTGACGCTCGGCAGCCGCATCGATCCGGCCACCCGCTCGTTCACGGTGCGCGCCCGTATCCCGAACGACGAGGACCGCCTGCGGCCGGGCATGAGCTTCCGCGTGTTGCTGAACCTGGACGGCGCCGTCTGGCCGTCGGTTCCGGAGGTGGCGCTGCAGTGGGGTGCAAACGGTGCCTACGTCTGGGCCGTGCGGGAAGGGCAGGCGGAGCGGGTGGCGGCGGGGGTCGTCCAGCGGCGGCAGGGGCGGGTGCTGGTGGATGCCGAGCTCGACGCGCAGGACCGGGTCGTCGTGGAAGGCGTGCAGCGGATGCGCGAAGGGGTGCCGGTGCGTCTGCTCGATCCCGAGGCGCTCGCCCGCGACACGCGCAGCGTGCTGATCGAGGAGGCGGAGCGGCGCACTGCGCTCCGCGCCGAATCGGTCGCGACGCGGGAAGGCGGCGGCTCGTGAACGCGCCGCGGGTCGACCTGCCGGCCCTGGGCGTGAGACGCCCGTGGCTGGTGACGGTGCTGAATCTGCTGATCGTGATCGCCGGGCTCGCGGCGCTGCTCGGCATCGAAGTGCGGGAGCTGCCGGACGTCGACCGGCCCATCGTCAGCGTACGTGCCCAATACCTCGGCGCGTCGCCGGAGACGATGGACAGCGAAGTCACGAGCATCCTCGAGGGTGCCGTCGCGCGCGTGTCCGGCGTGCGCACGATCGAGTCGGCGTCGGAGGAGAACAACTCACGGATCCGCGTCGAGTTCCAGCCCGGGGTCGATCTCGACACCGCGGCCGCCGACGTGCGCGAAGCGGTGAGCCGCGTCACCCGTGAGCTGCCGGACGACATCGAGCAGCTCACCGTGTTCAAGGCCGACGAGGACGCCGAGCCGATCGTCGTGCTCGCCGCGTACAGCGACGTGCTGGACGAGGCGGAGCTGACGCGCACGGTGGAGAAGGACATCGTCCCGGAGCTGATCTCCATCGAAGGCGTGGCCGACGTTCCGCTGTTCGGGCAGCGGCAGCGCTTCCTGCGGGTGATCGTCGATCCGCTGCGGATGTCGAGCCACGGCCTCAGCATCACCGACGTCGCCAACGTGCTGCGCCGCGCCGCGCTGGACGTGCCGGTCGGCAGCTTCCGCTCGAGCGATCAGGACCTGCTGGTGCGGGCGGACGCGTCGGCGATCACCGAGCAGCAGATCGCCGATCTGGTGGTGCGGGACAACGTCCGCATTGCCGATGTCGCCAGCGTGATCTTCGCGCCCGAGGATGCCGAATCGTTCAGCCGCCTGAACGGCCGGCGGGTGCTGGGGCTCGAGGTGGTGCGCCAGGCGGGATCGAACACCATCGAGATCTCCGAGGCGGTGGACGAGGCACTCGAGCGCATCGCAGAGCGCTTCGACGACGTGAAGCTGGTGAAGATCTCCGACAACGCCGAGTTCATCCGCGGCTCGGTGTTCGAGGTGGTGCTCACGTTGCTGCTCGCCACCGCGATCGTGATCACGGTGATTCGCCTGTTCACGGGCTCCACCCGGATCACCGTCGTGCCGAGCCTGGTGATCCCGGTGGCGCTGATGGGCACGCTCGGCGGCATCTGGGTGATGGGCTTCTCGGTCAACATCCTGACGCTGCTGGCGCTGGTGCTCGCCACCGGGCTGATCGTCGACGACTCCATCATCGTTCTGGAGAACGTGCAGCGGCGCCGTCAGGAGGGCCTCGGCGCCCGGGCCGCAGCGGTACTCGGCACACGCCAGGTGTTCTTCGCGGTGGTGGCGACCACGGCGGTGCTGGTGGCCGCGTTCGTGCCGATCGCGTTCCTGCCCGGCACCGCGGGGCGGCTGTTCCGGGAGTTCGGTCTGACGCTCGCGGTGGCGGTGATGATCTCCGGGTTCGTCGCCTTGTCGCTGGTGCCGGCCGCGCTCGCCGGTTTCGCCGCGGACGATTCCGGGCCGCGGCAAGGCTGGCTCGCGCGTTTCGGCAATCGCGCGGTGGACGCCTACCACCGGACGCTGGCCGGCGCGCTGCGTCATCCGGCGCTGACCGGGCTGGCGGCGCTCGCCGCCGGCGCCGCGGCTCTCGCGCTGTTCCCGCTGCTCGACCGCGAGCTGCTGCCGCCGGAGGATCGCGGCACGCTGTTCGTGTTCGGCACGGGTCCCGACGGGGTCGGCCTCGACTATACCGAACGCCAGGCGGATCGGCTGGAGAGCGTGCTGCGTCCACTGCTCGAATCCGGTGAGGCCACTGCGCTCTACACCACGGTCGGGCGCTTCGATCCGAACATCGCCCACGTGCTCGCGCAGCTCGCGCCGTGGGGCGAGCGGCGCACGCAGCAGCAGATCGAGGCCGAGATCGAGCCGCTGCTCGCGAGCATGCCCGGCGTCACCGTGCGCATTTCCAGCCCCAACAGCCTCGGGCTCCGCGACAGCGGCGGAGTGGCCGTCGCGCTGCTCGGCACCGACTACGAACGCATCCACGCGGCGGCGCAGGAGCTGGCGTTCGCGATGGAGACCGAGCTCGACAGCGTCGTGCAGCCGCGCATCTCGTATCAGCCCACCCAGCCGCAGCTCTCGGTGGAGGTGGACCGCCGCCGTGCGGCGGACCTCGGCGTGCCGCTGGACGATCTGGCGGCTACGCTGCGCTCGATGATCGACGGTCAGGAGCTGGTCGACCTGAACGTCGACGACGAAGCCGTGCCGATCTTCCTCGAGGCGCCGAGCAGCGCGATCGACGAGCCGAACGATCTGGTGAACCTGTTCGTGCGCGCGGGCGATTCGAGCCTGGTGCCGCTGTCGAGCCTGGTGACGCTGAAGGAGGAGGGCGTCGCCGCGCAGCTCGACCGGTACGCGCAGCGGCGCGGCATCGAGATCGACGCCGAGGTGGCGACCGGGGTGCCGCTGCAGAGCGCCCTCGACGACATCTTCCGGCTGGCCGACCGCATCCTGCCGTCCGGGATCACGCTGATCCCGCTCGGCGAAGCCGCGACGCTGCAGGAGGCGAATCGCGACGCGATGATCACCTACGCGATCGCGCTGCTGGTGGTGTTGCTGGTGCTGGTGGCGCAGTTCGAGAGCCTGACCAGCGCGCTGGTGGTGATGGCCATCGTGCCGTTCGGGCTGTGCACGGCGGTGTTCGCGCTGTTCATGACCGGAACGTCGCTGAACGTGTACTCGCAGGTGGGCCTGGTGATGCTGGTCGGCCTGATGGCGAAGAACGGTATCCTGCTGGTCGAGTTCGCGGACCAGCTTCGTGATCGCGGCGTGTCGGTGCGGGAGGCGGTGGTGGAGGCGTCGCGGGTGCGCCTTCGGCCGATCGTAATGACGCTGGCCTCGACGGTGCTCGGCGCGCTGCCGCTGATCCTGTCGGGCGGCCCCGGCTCGGAAGCGCGCAGCGCGATCGGCTGGGTGGTGTTCGCCGGTCTCGGGCTCGCGGCGGTTTTCACGCTGTACCTGACTCCGGTCGTCTATCAGGCGCTGGCGCGCTTCTCGAAGCCGCGTGCGGCAGCCGCCGAGCAACTGGATCGGGAGCTCAGTGAGGCCGGCGCGTGAGGGGTGGCCGGGGGAGGGGGCGAACGTGAGCGCGCTGACGCCGCGGGTGCTGGCCGCCTACTCGGGCGTGACGATTCCGATGGCCGCGTTGGGCATGCCGATCGCGGTCTACCTGCCGCCGTTCTACTCGGACGGCCTCGGGCTGAGTCTGCTGACCGTGGGCACCGTGTTCACCCTCGCGCGCGTCTGGGACGTGATCACCGATCCGCTGATGGGGCTCATCGTCGATCGTTTCGACTCGCCCTGGGGGCGGCGCAAGCACTGGATCGCGCTGTCCATCCCGATCCTGCTGGTATCGGTCTGGGCGGTGTTCATGCCGAACCCCGAGTCCGTCTCCGGCGGTTACCTGCTGTTCTGGATGCTGATGCTGTACGTGGGCTTCACGATGCTCGCGATCGCGCATCAGTCCTGGGGTGCCGCGCTGGCCGTGACGTACGACGACCGCTCGCGGCTGTTCGGCTGGCGTGAGATCTTCGTGATCGGCGGCATGACGCTGGTACTCGCGATGCCGGCGCTGATCGAGCTCACCGGGCGCGACGATCAGAGCAGCAAGGTCGCCAGCATGGGCTGGTTCTGTCTGATCCTGTTTCCGCTCACGGTGCTGCCGACCTTGCTGTTCGTCCCTGACACCCACCGCCCGTCGGGCAAGCGCATTGCCTGGCGGGAGGCGTTCGGGCTTCTGGTCCGCAACGGCCTGCTGTGGCGCGTGCTGGCGGCGGACCTCACCTCGGGCTTCGGCACCGGGATCGCCGGCGCGATGTACATCTTCGTCGCCACGTACGTGTTCGAGCTGCCGGAGCACGCGAGCCTGGCGCTGCTGTTCTATTTCCTCGCGGGCTTCCTCGCGATGCCGCTGTGGCTGAAGCTCGCCTACCGGGTGGGCAAGGACCGTGCGCTGAAGATCGCGCTCGTCTACGGCGGCGCGATGATGTTCCTGCTGCTCGTGCTCGCGGAGCCCGGCAACGTGCCGGTGCTGTGGACGTTCACCGTGCTCTACGGGGTGGCCTTCGGGGCCGCACCGACGCTGCTGCGCTCGATGATGGCGGACCTGACGGACGACGACGAGCTGCGCTCCGGAGAGAACCGGGCCGGCCTGTTCTTCGCGCTGCTGACCACGACCAACAAGCTCGGCCACGCGCTGGCGGTGGGCGTCGGCTTCGCGGTGCTCGAAGGGGTGGTGGGCTTCGTACCCGGCTCCGGCAATTCGCCCGCCGTGCTGAACGGGCTGCTCTGGACCTACGTGCTCGGCACCGGGCTCGGCCTGTTCGCCGCGTACGCGGCGCTGATCCGCTATCCGCTCGATCGGGCACGCCACGAAGCGATCCGACGGGAGCTCGACGCGCGTGTGGCGGAGGTGGACGGGAACGGCATCCCGGAGCGTTCGCGGCCGGAGGCCGCTCCAACAGCAGTCGAGTAGCTACCCCATGGTCGGGATCACGAAGCTGCGTTCGGGGGCTTCGCCTTCCGGCCATCGCTGGGTGACGGTCTTGATCCTGGTGTAGAAGCGCACGCCTTCGGTGCCGTGCTGGTTGGTGTCACCGAACGCCGAACGCTTCC